>NZ_OY781616.1:3582500-4258610 GCF_963677005.1 Maridesulfovibrio sp.
GGTAAGACGGAAAGACCCTGTGCACCTTTACTATAGCTTGACATTGGGTTTAGGGCTATCATGTGTAGGATAGGTGGGAGGCTTTGAAGCGGGCACGCCAGTGTCTGTGGAGCCATCCTTGAAATACCACCCTTGATATTCTTGAATTCTAATCCAACGCCGTTATCCGGCTTGGAGACAGTGTCTGGTGGGTAGTTTGACTGGGGCGGTCGCCTCCCAAAGAGTAACGGAGGCTTGCAAAGGTTCCCTCAGGCTGATTGGAAACCAGCCGTCGAGTGCAAAGGCATAAGGGAGCTTGACTGTAAGACAGACATGTCGAGCAGGAACGAAAGTTGGTCTTAGTGATCCGGTGGTCCCGCATGGAAGGGCCATCGCTCATAGGATAAAAGGTACGCCGGGGATAACAGGCTGATCGCATCCAAGAGTTCACATCGACGATGCGGTTTGGCACCTCGATGTCGGCTCATCACATCCTGGGGCTGAAGCAGGTCCCAAGGGTTCGGCTGTTCGCCGATTAAAGTGGTACGCGAGCTGGGTTTAAAACGTCGTGAGACAGTTTGGTCCCTATCTACCGTGGGCGTAGGAGAATTGAAAAGGGTCTGTCCCTAGTACGAGAGGACCGGGGTGGACGAACCTATGGTGTTCCTGTTGTCGCGCCAGCGGCATTGCAGGGTAGCTAAGTTCGGAAGGGATAACCGCTGAAAGCATCTAAGCGGGAAGCCTGCCTTGAGATTAGTTCTCCCTATGCTTTAGCATCTGAAGATTCCAGGTAGACCACCTGGTTGATAGGCCGGAAGTGTAAGTGTGGTGACACATTCAGCTGACCGGTACTAATAAATCGTGCGACTTATCTTTCTTCTCTTCCCTATAACTTTAACCCGAAGGTTAAAGTTATCAGGGTTCTCTATTCGACATATATTTCGATCCTTACGGATCAACATATTTGTCCTTGCGACCATTGAGGAGGGGCCACACCCGACCCCATTCCGAACTCGGAAGTTAAGCCCTCCTTCGCCGATGATACTGCCAGGTAGCTGGTGGGAAAGTAGGTCGTCGCAAGGACTTTTTTGTTTCTGCAAAAGCCCGTACAACAAAAGTTGTGCGGGCTTTTCGGCGTTTGGAGTGGGGGAAAGGACACGCAGGGACTTCAGAGGCGACAATAATAGAGTCCGGAGGCCTATCAGCCCTTCGGCAAGAAGCTTTGCTTCGAGTCCTACGGATGCGGAGAGCAGAGGTGGATTCTCTACTTTGGCTGCCTGCGGCACAAGTGAATAATCAATTGCGTGAAGCGGTTCTGATCATGCCGGCGGCGCTATGACCATGAGTGTGGCGCTGCTGCGGGATACCGGTTTTCCCTGATCGTTGCGTACTATGCAGTCAACGATGATGAGTGTCCGACCGCGTTTGAAAACTGTTGCCTCGGCAGTCAATTTGCCTTTTGACGCCATGGACAGAAAGTTGTTTTTAAGTTCAATGGTAGTGACATTTTCGCCGGGTGAGAGAGTGGTCATTGCTGCATGTGCTGCAGTTTCACTGGAAAATGCTATGGAGAGCCCACCCTGGATATTACCGGCTCCCTGAAGGAATTCAGGTCTTATTTCCATACTGAATCTGGCATAGCCTTCACCTACTTCTTCTGCCTTAATTCCCATGAAATCGAGAAACGGATTGTCGACCGGCTCTCCGGCCATAAGCCTGCTAAGATATTCTTTATAGTCTGCCATGTGATCTCTCCTGAAATAGTGTTTCTTCTTTTTATCCAATCGATCTCCGCTAGTCATCATTTAATAAAATTAGTTGGATAAAGCCTAAAAGCAAAAAACCTCCTCCCGGAAAATCCGGGAGGAGGTCGGAAGGTTGTGCTGAGGACTTTGAGAATTAGTCTGAGGTCTCAGAAACCATTGAGTTGCCCATTTCTGCAGTTTGCTGGCCGGATTTGTCGGCCGCAAAGTACTTGCGGGTTTCAGAAACTACTACAGGAGTCAGCAGCAGCAATCCTATGAGGTTGGGGATTGCCATCAGACCGTTTAATGTATCCGAGATGTTCCAGACAAGACTGAGCTTTGCCACCGCACCGATCCCTACAAAACAGATGAATAGAATGCGATATGGCAGCACGGCCTTGATACCGAGGAGGTACTCAATCGACTTCTCTCCGTAGTAGCTCCAGCCGAGTATTGTTGAGTAGGCAAAGAGAACCAGCCCGATAGTTACGACATGCTCTCCGCCGCTGAATCCTCTGGAGAAACCTATTGTGGTCAATTCCGCGCCGGTTGCTCCACCGGACCATACCCCGGTGAGGATCAGGACGAGTCCGGTCATGGTACAGACAACCAGTGTGTCGATGAAGGTCTGGGTCATGGACACCAAAGCCTGAGTAACCGGGCTTTTGGTCTGTGCGGCTGCAGCTGCGATAGGTGCGCTTCCCAGGCCGGATTCGTTTGAGAATACGCCTCTGGCTACTCCCATCCGGATGCAGAGCATAATAGATGCACCGGCAAATCCGCCGACAGCAGCCGTGGGGCTGAAAGCCTGTTCCACAATAAGTGCGAAAGCAGCCGGAACATCGGCAATGCGTTCAAGTATTATGTAAGCGGCCCCACCCATATAGAATAAGATCATTACCGGAACGAATAATCCTGTTACCTGACCTATTTTTTTGATTCCGCCGAGTATTACGGCAGCGGTGCAGATCATCAGGACAATTCCTGTCACGAAAGGGGATATATGATATGTTGCTTCAATTGCATCGGCAACCGAGTTTGACTGGACCATGTTACCTATTCCAAATGCGGCCACGGAGGCACAGATGGCGAATACGGTTCCGAGCCAGGGCATTTTGAGGCCCTGTGAGATGTAGTACATGGGACCACCGCTCATTTCACCGTTTTCATCGACAACACGGTATTTAACAGCCAGGACAGCTTCGGCGTATTTTGTTGCCATGCCGAACAGTCCGGTTATCCACATCCAGAACAGAGCTCCGGGACCGCCAACGGCTATTGCAGTGGCCACACCGGCGATGTTACCGGTTCCAACTGTTGCCGAAAGGGCCGTCATCAAGGCCTGGAAGTGAGTGATATCACCAGGTTCATCGGTTTCTTCCTTGCGTTTGATCAAGGCAAGGTAGAGTGCGTATAACAGCTTTCTGAATTGTAGACCTCGTAGTGCGAAGGTGAGCCATATGCCGGTACCGACAAGCAGCACAAGCATCGGAGGTCCCCATGCGAAGGCCCCGACTTTTCCCACCAATCCATCCAGTAAAGTCATAAATTCCATATAATCCCCTTGGTTTATTTGATGCATACTCCTTTATGAGCGTAGTCGCGCAATATCCGCTGTTCCCTGTTACAGGACGTTGTCTACCGGGACATAGTCAAGGTTGAAGGCTTCTGCAACCCCCTTGTAGGTAACTTTGCCATTTACGATATTCAAACCGGTTTTGATTGCGTTATTCTCAATAGCGGCTTTCTTCCATCCCTTGTTCGCAATTTCGAGGGCATATGGGAGGGTTGCATTGGTCAGAGCCATGGTAGAGGTTACAGGAACGGCACCGGGCATGTTTGCAACGCAGTAGTGGATTACACCGTCGATTTCGAAGACGGGATCACCGTGTGTGGTGGGTTTGGAAGTTTCGAAACATCCGCCCTGGTCGATTGCAACGTCGACGATTACAGCTCCGTCTTTCATGGATTTGAGCATGTCTTTGGTAACGAGTTTCGGTGCCTTGGCTCCGGCCACGAGAACAGCACCGATAACTACGTCAGCATCAAGAACAAGTTCTCTGAGCAGTGCGGGGCTGCTCATCATGGGGAAACAGTTCTTGGGCATCACTTCGGAAAGGTAGCGCAGTCTTTCAAGGTTCATGTCGAGCAGATAAACTTTTGCGCCGAGTCCGCAGGCCATGAGTGCTGCGTTTGTGCCTACAACACCGCCGCCTATCACTACCACGTTGGCAGGAGCTACACCGGTAACGCCGCCCATGAGAAGTCCTCTTCCGCCGAAGTAGCGTTCAAGGTATTTTGCTGCTTCCTGAATGGACATGCGTCCGGCAACTTCACTCATGGGAGTGAGCAGGGGAAGATCTCCGGCACATCCTTTAACGGTTTCGTATGCAATTGCGATTGATTTGTTTTTGATGAATGCACGGGTCAGCGGTTCGTCCGGGGCAAAATGGAAATATGTGAAAACAATCTGTCCTTCGCGTACCATGTCGTATTCGGAAGGCTGCGGTTCCTTGACGTGCATGACCATTTCACAGTCGCCGTAGATTTCCGCGGGGGTTGCGATGATCTTGGCCCCGGCTGCTACATAGTCGTCGTCAGAAAATCCACTGCCCACCCCGGCTGCAGTTTCCACCATTACATCATGACCGTTGGAAATCATGATTTCGACACCGGAAGGGGTCATGGCAACTCTGTTTTCTTCAGATTTGATTTCTTTCAGGATTCCGACTTTCATTACAATTCTCCTTATTAAATTGTTTTTACCCGCATGCTCGTCGGGCAGTTGAAAGCAGCATTAGAACTGTTGACTGCCCCCCTAAGGCAAGCCGCGTGCCAAAGGCTTTGTGAACTTCTGGTGTCGTCGTTTTCTGATCGTAACCTGCTAAAATTTAATATGTTATTAAGTTGCAGTTGGCATAATTAATTCTAGTCATGCCTGTGAATGGATCAGTGAAATGGAAACGAAAAAGAGGATTGTGGTATGAGTGGTTACCATTTGGTGGCGGTATGGGCATACCCTGCTGAATCAGGGCATGCACTATTGGTACGAATTCGTACCGCAAGCGATGGCAGTCGTATAAAGTTCAAAATTATAACGTATTAGTTTGATAAATAAAGGAAATATATCAGAACAGCACAAGGCGGAACTGCTCGATAAAGAAGGGGAAGATGTCTGAAGCCTGTGGAAGCAGAAATCAATGATTAGTCTAGTGAAAATCCTCTTCCGCTGTGACTGGGGCCTCCCACGGGGATACCTTGCTTTCATTACGCAATTGATGTTTTTCAATTTTTTTGAGCAGAGCAGTGTGCGATATGTCTAGCAATGTTGCAGCCTTGCGGATGCTGGGAGTGGAATTGAGCGCTTCTAGCAGGATTTTTACCTCATAATCTGCAACCCTGTTTTTCAACGATGATTCATCATTTGATAAATCCTCGTTTGCCGGGGTCGATGTACGACACACCTTCCCGCAGCACAGCGGCTGTGTATTCAGGTGGATGGATTCGGCTGATATCTGGCTGGAATCACTGATTATAGCGGCCCGTTCAATTACATTCTGCAGTTCCCGCACATTGCCTGGCCAGCTGTATGCGGCCAGTTTCTTGAACGCTTCCCTGCTGATTGTCTGTTCCTTTTTCTGCAGTTTCCGGTTGAACTGGTAAAGAAACGTTTTTGCCATCAGCGGTATGTCGGTGAGCCTTTCTCTCAAGGGCGGAATCTGTATGGTCAGCACGTTGATGCGGTAAAACAGGTCTTCCCGGAAATCACCGGTTTCCACCATCTCGTTGAGCTTTTTGTTTGTAGCGGTAATTACGCGCGCATTGACCGGTATCTCCTCGACTCCGCCGATGCGGCGAACAAAGCCGTCCTGCAGGACCCGCAGGATTTTGGCCTGCGGTCCCGGGGGCATATCTCCAATTTCATCAAGAAAAATAGTCCCGTTCCGGGCGGCCTCAAACAGGCCCGGTTTGCCCTTTTTTTTGGCTCCGGTAAACGCACCGTCGATATATCCGAATAATTCGCTTTCTATCAACTGCTCAGGGAGAGCTGCGCAGTTGATGGGAATGAAGGGTCCGCTTCTTCCGCTTTCGTAGTGAATGGCCCTGGCGAACAGTTCCTTGCCGGTGCCGCTTTCTCCTGTAATTGAGACTATTGTATCAAGTTCTGCAATTTTCTTGGCAAAGGTGATCAGGTTCAGGATTGCCGGGCTGTTGCCTATGAAGTCATCAAAACTTATTTCAATAGGTGCCATGACCGCATCGACCATGGCTTTTACTTCCTTCAGGTCTTTCATCAGCAGTACCGCGCCGACAAAATCTCCCTGTGAGTCATGAATAGGCTTGGCTGATCCGTAGAATTCCACTCTTCCGGTGCTGGTTACAGCGGATTTCCTTCTGCTTACCGGAACTCTTTTTTCCATGCATTCCATCAGGATGTTGTTCTTCGGAGAAATTTCACTGATGTGTGTATTTACTATGCCCTCATATGGCAGGTCGAGGATTCGGCAGGCGACGCTGTTAGCGGTGTTTATAAGTCCCTTTGAATTAACGGAAATGATTCCTTCGCTCATCCCGTCAAACAGAATTCTGATCCATTTTTCCCGTTTTTCCTGGGGAAGTCTTTTGAGTCTGGACTGGCTTTCAATTCCCGGCAGGGTGGAAAACAGGCTGAGCATTTGAGTGGTCTCTATGTTGTTTTCGCTGTTGTCCAGTTCGACAGATATCTGCGCAAATCCGTCTTTTTGCTCCACCTCCATACAGATGATGTTCAGTTCATGCTCCAGCATGAGTCTGGTTATATCAAAAACAATTCCAATCCGATCCTTGAAGAGAAGTTTGAATTTTTTGCTTTCAACCATTTTTCTGAGCTCTGTTGGCGATGTTAAGAATTCTGTGCTGCTTTCATTGCAGAATGAAAAAACTTTTCCGGATTGCAGGTTCGTGCATTACAAGAATCTTATGAACATTGATCCTGTCAGTCTGTCTCACCCGCATGTGTTCATTTTGGAGGAAATTATATATTTTCAGATTTTTTATGCGGCATATAACTTGTTGATTTTGTTTGTGAACAAAATCTGCTGGTATGCCGTTCGGAATTGTCGTGTGATCGTGTTACAAATACAAATAATGTACCAATACCCTGGTGGGAAAGCTTTATTGATGGAAATATTTTCATCTGTATTGCGCCAAGTATAAGTGTATTAAATAATATATCGTTTAATATGCTTAAATAATTATATTTTTGACACGAAAAGGGTCATCAAGCCTATGGCGTCTCCTCTTCTGGTCAGGAATTTTAGTTGTATGATATCTTCTATTGCAGGGCTACGATGAAATCAGGCTGGGCGGGACCATGTTTATGAAATTTTTCACATGGTTAGTAAAAAAATGTAAAAACAGGGTGTTGGCCTGTTTTGCCCCGGTTTTGTCCGCTTAGAGAAGCAAAAAGGTACTTCTTTATGCGGAGAAAGCAAATCAGAATTTGGAAACATTTTTTACCGGGTTGAGCTAATTTGCTGTCATTGCATGCAAAAATAATATTGCTTTTTTATTCCATTGGAAATATTTGTTTCCAGTGGTCGCTCAGCGCCTATTAAATTACGAATTTCATGTCCGTGAAAAGCTTTTCTGCATCGTATAGTCCGGGATGTTTTTCAGCTACCATGTTCATTGCGGGGAAAAACGCATCCCAGCCGATGACCTCGGTAATTTTTGTTCTGTTGACGAAGATTTTGAAAGTCGTCCCGGCAGGGCATTTTGTCATGTTCAGTTCAAGGGTTCCGTTGGGGCTGCTTTCAAGCCATACCGCAGACCATGAAGAGCGGTCTCCCTCGGTCTTTTTGTATTTCTCAAAGTAGGCCTCGAAAATTTCCCTTATCTCAGTGTGCTGCACTTCTTGTCTCCTTGGTAAAATGCGATATATATTCTTCTTTTGGCCCGATTAGCTTAATTTTCTATGTTGTTTTAGTCGAGCCTTGAAACAATACGGATTACTCAAAATTGATTTTGTTTTTAACATTTGTGTCGTGTTTTCGCAAATTGTTCCTTCTTTTTTGCTTGTAAATTTTGATGCGTACATTTTTGTAGTTTGATACAAAATTACCCCTGCAAAATTACAATATTGTTATTCTCTTGAAAAGCGCTGGGCGTGGAGGTAAAAAACGAGCTTATTCGGCTTTCAATACCTAGTGGCAGTGCTTTTCTCCAGTGCTCGAAAGTGGGGTCGCCCGTATGTGTTGTGGTCGCCAAAACTGAAAAATTTTATACTATTTGATAAAATTGGTTATGGATAATTTCCAGGTTTCATGGCGGATTATTAATCAAAAGCAAGGCTGATTAATCGGATGTGTGTATAGCTTTTTTGGTAGATTAATCCTTTTATATTATGGTGTTGTGTCTAGATTGCTTTCAAGGGTGTTGATTGTGTTGCCGCATAGAATTTGTTTGGGATTCGCTTTTAGCGGTATGGGAAGACTGCGGTTCCGGTCAAAAAAACTTCATTTTCGTATTTTTGTTTGCCAAATTTGTTTTTTTCTGCCATTGTGACCTTCCTGAATCGCTCTAATCTTCAAAAAATGACCCTTTTTTTCCTGATTTAGATTCAATCTCAGACCACGGAAAAACCGTTGTGCCAATTTTGAGAGTCCAAAAAACTCAAAATGTAAAAAAACAGGTGGCACACATTGCTGAATCCGAAATGAGCTGATTGGAGCGAGGAGGGCTGTTTTAAAGCCAGATAAGTCAGCAGCTCGCCATGGCGATTTCCGGTTCCGGTGTTTCCGCCCGCGAAAATCCTTCGAAAATACGACTGCTGCAATGTGCTGAACCTTATAATCATGGAGTGAACTGACAATATGTGCCGTTTATTTGCGCTTACAAGTCGCGATCCGATTTCACCCATGCTTGCGGTCAATGCTCTTAATGTAATGAAAGAAGGGCATGACGGCTCCGGCGTGGGGCTCTGTCTAAGAGGACTGGGCGGTCGTTTTGAGGAGGAACTGGGAGGTTGCCCGATCCTGTCCGGTATTTTTACGGAAGCAGGGCTGCGCAGGCTGGAACAGTACACCATGGACCACGGGTTCAAGTCCCAGTACAGCATTCTTTATAATCCGGAAACCGAGCCGCCTGCAGGAACTCCCGTTCGCGGAACATACGCGGCTATTGCCTACAAGGTGCCCAAGGGGTGGGCTTCGCTGACTCCTGCACAGCAGGGACGAAAGCTTGTTGAGATGCGCCTTGAACTGCGCAAAATGGGTGAAGAAGACGGGGACATCATGGTCTTCTCCTTCTGGCCGGATACTATCATTGTCAAGGAAGTAGGCGATCCGCTTGAGATAGGCGAATATCTGCAGCTGGACGCCAACCCCAATATTTATGCCCGGCGCATTCTGGCCCAGGGCAGGCAGAATACCAACTATGCCATCAACCTTTATGCCTGCCACCCCTTCTTCATAGAAGGCGTCGCATCCATGACCAACGGTGAAAACACCGCCTTTACGCCTATCAGAGAGTACCTGCAGTCCCGCAATGTGACCGGTTACAGCGGTTACCAGTCCGACTCCGAGGTTTTCACTCATATCGCACATTTCACCACCAAGCGGCTGGGGCTTGATATCAGTGCCTACAAGCACGTGATCACCCCGCTCATGGATCATGAAATGGCCGACCACCCGGACCGTGAGTTTCTGGCAACAATCAAGAGGTCCTGTCGCAAGCTGATCATTGACGGCCCCAACTGTATCATCGGAACGCTTGATGACGGTTCCATGTTCATGGTTCAGGATCGCAAGAAGCTTCGCCCCGGAATAGTCGGCGGAAAAGACGGAATCTACGCATTCTCGTCTGAAGTGTGCGGGCTCGATGCCGCCATACCGGATCGTGACAGATCCAAGGACTTCCAGCCCATGCATCTTGATACAGTAATCGTCGGACCCGACTGCAAGGAGATAATCACATGCTCACAGAAAGACCAATTACCCCGTCAACTTTAAGCGTCAAAGACCTTAACTGGCAGATAAAGTGGGACAGGAATCTCTGTACCCAGTGCGGTCGCTGCACCTCTGTCTGCCCGGTTAACGCCATTGAGCTCGGCGTATTCCGCAAGCGCGAGATCAAGACTCCCGCCAGCCTGCGCACCAAGGCCGAAAACGAATATTCAATTTTTTACGGCATCCGTCAGAAGACCGACCCCGCATATGCCTGCATCGGCTGCTCCATGTGCAACATGGTCTGTCCCAATAATGCCATTGCCCCCACTCGTGAGGAATTTTCCACCACGCAGAAATTCCACATAGACCGGGGCGGCAATCCCAGAACAAGAGGCGGACGCCGCAATTCCGGCGAATCCCTGCTGGACCAGATCAAATTCATCCGCATCTCCATGCTGACTGACCCCGCACTGGACGCAGGGCGCCATGAATTCCGGCTGAACACCCTGCTCGGACGCGTCCAGTCTCCCGAAGAGAGCCTGAAGACCTATCAGGAGCACGGCTGGAAACCTCCGGTGCGTGAGATTTATCCTCTGGTAATCGGCGGCATGTCCTTCGGCGCGCTTTCCCCCAATATGTGGGAAGGGCTGCAGATGGGTGTTGCCTACCTCAACGAGGAACTGAACATGCCGGTGCGGATAAGCACGGGTGAGGGCGGCTGTCCTCCCAGACTGCTTCGGTCCAGATTCCTGAAGTACGTAATTCTTCAGATCGCTTCCGGTTATTTCGGTTGGGATGAAATCATCCACGCCATTCCCGAAATGAAAGTCGATCCCTGCGCCATTGAGATCAAATACGGTCAGGGAGCCAAGCCCGGAGACGGCGGACTGCTCATGTGGTACAAGGTCAACAAGCTCATCGCAGCCATCCGAGGCGTACCCGAACGCGTAAGTCTGCCGAGCCCTCCGACTCACCAGACTCAGTATTCTATCGAGGAATCCGTTGCCAAGATGATCCAGTCCATGAGCATGGCCTGGGGATTCAGGGTTCCGGTTTATCCCAAGATTTCCGCAACCTCCACTTCCATGGCGGTTCTGAACAACCTGACCCGCAACCCCTATGCCGCAGGTCTTGCCATTGACGGTGAGGACGGCGGAACCGGGGCTGCATACAATGTTTCCATGAACCACATGGGACACCCCATCGCCAGCAACCTCCGCGACTGCTACAATGCACTCGTTGCAACCGGCAAGCAGAACGAACTGCCGCTCATTGCCGGCGGCGGTATAGGCAAGTCCGGAAACCTTGCGGCCAACGCCGCCGCTCTGATCATGCTCGGCGCAAGTGCCGTTCAGGTCGGAAAATACGTTATGCAGGCCGCCGCAGGCTGCCTCGGTTCCGAAAAGGATCGCTGCAACGTATGTAATATCGGCGTGTGCCCCAAAGGTATCACCTCTCAGGATCCGAGGCTTTATCGCCGTCTGGACCCCGAAAAGGTAGCCGAACGGGTTGTTGACTTCTATCTGAGCTTTAACACTGAACTCAAGAAAATCATCGCCCCTCTGGGCCGCTCCACCTCACTGCCTATCGGCATGTCGGACGCGCTTGGTATCAGTGACCGTGATGCTGCTGAAAGACTCGGCATCAAGTACGTGGTTTAACAACAGCTCACGATATACGGAGATTAAAAATGGCAACAGAAAAAATATGCATAAGCGGCCTTGAAGAAGGCGTCCGTGTTGAATCCCGCATCCTTGAGGAACGGATTCAGAAAGCGGTTGCCGACGGGGCTCGCAGGCTTGAGATAAACGCCCTCGGCCAACACGGCATCGGCGGAAGGTTATGGATTTCAAAAGAGGAACCAATTGAGATAGATGTCATCGGGACTTCCGGGCAGCGTCTGGGTTCCAAGGGCTTTCCCGGCACCACCATCACCGTCCACGGTTCGGCTTCCGAAGACGTGGGCTGGCTTAACGCCGGAGCCGAGATTATTGTACTCGGCAACGCATCTAACGGTGCCTGCAACGCCATGGCTCAGGGAAAGGTCCTTGTCGCCGGGAACCTCGGTGCCCGCGGCATGACCATGACCAAGACCAACCCGAGATTTGACCAGCCGGAACTCTGGGTTCTCGGTTCGGTCGGCGATTACTTTGCCGAGTTCATGGCCGGCGGAACCGCCGTGGTCTGCGGTTACGAAGCTCAGAACCCCGCAAACGTTCTGGGATTCCGTCCCTGTGTCGGCATGGTCGGCGGACGTATTTTCGTGCGTGGACCCCACGGTGAATTTTCCACTGCGGACTCAATCCTTGAGCCCATCAGCGATGCCGACTGGGAATGGCTGACAACCAACCTCAAGGAAAATCTGGCCAGAATCGGGCGGCCCGAGGTTTACGATGCCATTACCGAAAGAAAGGAATGGCAGCTTATCCGCGCCAAGACTCCTTTTGAAAAGACCGGGCGTAAACGCCGTTCCATGGCCGATTTCCGCAGCCAGGTATGGGATGAGGAACTCGGACGCGGCGGTCTTATCGGAGATCTGACCGATCTTGATCGTTCGCCGATCCCCCTGATCACTACCGGCGAACTGCGCAGGTTTGTACCTGTCTGGGAAAACCGCAAATATCAGGCTCCATGTCAGTCCTCCTGCCCCACCGGAATGCCCGTGCAGAAGCGCTGGCAGATGGTCCGTGACGGTCTTGTGGACGAGGCAGTGGACCTTGCTCTTGCATACACTCCTTTCCCTGCTACTGTCTGCGGATATCTCTGCCCCAACCTGTGTATGACAGGCTGTACCCGCGGCGTTAAGGACATGCTTTCCGTGGATATCACCAAGCTCGGACGTGCCGGCGTGAAAAGCCCGGTTCCCGAACTGCCGCCCCTTTCCGGCAAAAAAGTTGCCGTTATAGGCGGTGGTGCCGCAGGGATATCCGTTGCATGGCAGATCAGACGCAAAGGCCACGAAGCCGTGGTTTACGATATGGCCGAGAAACTGGGCGGCAAGATTTCTTCCGCCATTCCTTCAAGCCGTATCCCCAAGGAAGTACTCGACGCAGAGCTTGATCGTGTAGCCAAGGTTATTCCGCATGTGCACCTGCAGAAAAAACTTACTGCCGATGATTTTGCCGAACTCAGGGAAAACAATGATGCCGTTGTGCTGGCCATCGGTGCCCAGAAGCCGCGCATCATCCCTCTGCCCGGCCATGAACGCATAGTTCCTGCTCTGGACTTTCTCAAGGGAGCCATGAAGGGAACCGCAAAGGTCGGAGAACGTGTAGTTATCATCGGGGCCGGTAACGTCGGCTGCGACGTAGCTACTGAGTGTTCCCGTCTGGGAGCCAAGGATATCCTGCTTATCGATATCCAGGAACCGGCTTCTTTCGGAAAGGAAAGAAAAGAGGCCGAGGAAGCCGGAGCCAAATTCCGGTATCCCTGCTTCACTCAGGAAATCACCGCAGAAGGTGTTGTGCTCAAGAGTGGGGAAGTTCTTCCCGCAGATACGGTCATCATGTCCATCGGTGACACCCCGGATATTGATTTTCTGCCGGATACCATCGCTCTTGACCGCGGACATATTGTTGTCAACGAAGACTACCAGACCACCGAGCCCGGTGTGTACGCCATCGGGGACGCTGTTCGCCCCGGCCTGCTGACCCATGCCATCGGTCATGGTCGCCATGCTGCGGAGACTATGGATGAGATCTTCACCGGTAAGCGTCCTCCCGCAGAGCCCAAGGAAGTTATCGACTACCAGAGGATGACCCTTGAGTATTTCGATCCCCGCCTGACCGAGTTCAAGGATGTTCAGGAATGCGCGCAGGAATGTTCTTCCTGCGGTTCCTGCCGCGACTGCGGATTGTGCGAAACAGTATGTCCTCAGGCAGCTATTTCCCGCAAGGCACTGGAAGGCAAGGATTTTGAAATGGCCTGCAATCCGGACAAATGTATCGGCTGCGGTTTCTGCGCCAATGTATGCCCCTGCGGAATCTGGAACCTTGTAGAAAACAGCCCGATGGGTTAATTGAAATCAGTTTGAAGATTCGGCCCTGAGCGTTTCGAAAGGGCCGGGACGGATTCTTAAGATATGGGACAAGGCCGCCGTATTCATACGGCGGCCTTGTTGTTTCAGTCGTGTGGCACGGGCAGATCAATAGTTTTTTTAACGTGTGAAAGTCGAAAAGCGAGGATGGAGCATCATGGCAAAGGAGACTCTGGAGCAGAAAATTAAACGGGTTACGGGCGAGTCAGTTGAAATCTCCGAGTATGACCCTGTCTGGCAGGATCGTTTTGCTGCTGAAGAAAAGCATCTTCGCCAATGTCTGCCGGCCGAACTGATAATCCGTATTGAACATTTCGGGTCGACATCCGTTTCAGGACTGGCAGCAAAACCGATTGTGGATATGGTTATTGAGGTTACAGACGAAGACAGAGCCCGCCAGCTTGTCCCGGAAATACTTGAACCTCAGGGATACGACTGTTTCTGGCGGCCCAGGGGCAAGAGGAACGAACCTCCGTATTTTACATGGTGCATCAAGAGAAATAATCAGGGGATTCGCACGCATCATCTCCACTTCGGCAGGCCGGGTTTCAAGGACGCGGAACTGCAGTTTCGGGATATCCTGAGAAGCCGCCCCGATGTGGCCGCAGATTATGCTGCATTGAAAATAAGGTTGAGCAGGGAATACGGAAACGACCGCATAAACTATACTGATGCCAAGGGTGAATTCATTCAGCGCACACTGGAATCATGCTGAATCCTAAAGTGTGAGGTCTGTCCAGCAGACCTGATTCCGGCCTCTGTGTTTGGCTTCATAGAGCATGGAGTCGGCGGCGACCGTAAGGTCCTGAGGGTCGGAAGCGCTTGACGGAAGCAGGGTAACTCCTCCGAGACTGGTAGTCAGCACCCTGTTTACGGATGAGTGCTCATGGGGGATATCCAGAGCCTCTATCATGCTGCGTATCCTTTCTGAGATATACCTTCCCCCCGCCGCATTGGTTTCCGGCAGCATTATGACGAACTCCTCTCCTCCGTAACGGGCGGCTATATCGGCCGGCCTTTTGGCCTCCTTGAGCAGGACACGGGCGACCTTTCTGAGGACATCGTCTCCGGAGGTGTGCCCGTAGTTGTCATTATACTGCTTGAAGCAGTCGACATCCAGCATGACCAGCGAAAGAACTTCGCCCGCTCTCTGGCAGCGCCGCCATTCCTTTTCAAGGGCCATCTCAAAGCTTCTGCGGTTGGGCATTTCCGTCAAACCGTCCAGATTGGCCAGTCCTTCCAGCAGCTTTCTCTGCCGCGCTATGGTCAGGTGATTTTTTATTCTGGCCTTGACGATGGGGGGATGGAACGGTTTGCGGATATAGTCCACTGCGCCTCTTTCCAGACCTCGGGCTTCGTCCTGTTTTGAATTCAGGGCGGTAATGAATATGACCGGTATGTTTTTGGTCTGTTCGCTTTCCTTGATCCTGCGCATGACTTCGTACCCGTCAATGTCGGGCATAAGCACATCCAGCAGAATCAGGTCCGGAGGAGGTTCATGATTAATGCGGTCCATTGCCTGAGCGCCGTTTTTGGCAAGAACAACCTTGTAATCCGGCCTCAGCAGGTCGGAAAGAATATTCAGATTCAGCCGTTCATCGTCCACAATCAGGATTTTCGATTTATCATCCATTGTATCACCTTCTAAGTAAGGCCTATTTCCAATTCTGCCGAGAGAGTCTCAAGCACGGTACACGCTTCGTCAAAGTCGTAATTCAGGATGTTTCCGGTCAGTCGGTCCAGGAGGTGTTTGTTCAGGCCCGGAGCGAAGTGGTATTTAAGCTGATCAAGCATATCGCATGATTCAGCGTTTCCCTCCCGGAGCATTTCATATAGCGAGCGGACGGTGTCGGAAATTTTATCGATGTCCGGGTTGTTTTTCACATCCCCGTAATTAAAAATATTTTTCATCCCGCCCAAACCGTCAATTATAAGTTGAAGTTCAGAGGAGAACAGTTCGAAATCGGACCTTATAGCGTTTATGTTTTCTTCCTGAATGTCGCATTCAAGGATTCTGCAGATGTCATAAAGTCTGGTAGCACCGATGTTTCCGGCAATACCTTTCATTTTGTGCAGTAGTGCTGCCGCTTCCTTGAACCTGCCGGATTCGATCAGTTCTGCAGTTCTGGTAGAAGCCGTTCCGTAGTCGGCCCTGAAACCCATGAGAACCCTTTCGTACCCCTTTCTGGAGCCGCCAATATTCTTCAGACCTTCCTCGCAGTCCAGGCCCGGCAGTTCCGGCAGAAAGTCATCAGACACCTTGCTGACGTCATGTTCCGGTACATATGGGGACGTTCCGGTCAGGAATCTGTTAAGGACTCGTTCGAGTTCTTCCGCTTTAATGGGTTTTGTCAGGTGTTCTGCCATTCCAGCATCCAGGCTTTTCTTTCGATCTCCGGGCATTACGTGTGCAGTCATGGCAATGATGGGCAGGGTCTCATACCGTTTGTCCGCACGGATAAGTCTGGTAGCAGTCAGTCCGTCCATTTCAGGCATCTGGATGTCCATGAAAACTATGTCGTATGCTTTATCACGCAGGGCGTTCAATGCTTCGCGCCCGTTGGCGGCAACATCCACCCCTATCCCGAATTTTTCTATCATGCGTTTTGCCACCTGCTGGTTCAGTTCGTTATCCTCAACCAGCAGTGCCAGGGTATCAGTTTTTCCTACTGTGGGGGGAAGGGGGGCTGGGGCGGCAACGGGCTTTTTCTCCGGGGAATCAACCGGTAATGATCCGGAAAGAGACTCGTAAAGATTGCACCTGGTTACGGGCTTGGTGATAAAGGCTTCAGCGCCCAGGTCGAATGCCTTTTGGCGCATGTCCTCATCGCAATTAACCGGTAGCAGCCCAATTACCGGAATGTTTTCGCAGCCTGCTGATTGCCTGATGGCTGAAAGCGTTTCCAAACCTTGTAAATCATCGTTTCTGAAATCAATGAAAATAAGATCAAAGCCTTTCCCGCTTTCCAATGATTCCCGCAGGGCTCCAACGATATCCTGCAATGAAGAACCTCGGACCGTTTTGCAGGACATGTTTTCAAGGGTTGCGCTTATGAATTGCAGCATAAGCGGGTTGGTTCCGGATATCAGTACCTGCTGTACGGAAGTCTGTTCCGGAAGTTGAAATGCAGCAGTGTTTTCCACCACGGAAAAGTCCAATGAGAATGAAAAACAGCTGCCTTTGCCCGGTTCGCTTTCAACTCTCATGTCGCCGCCCATGCGGGAAACAAGGCTGTGGGTTATGGCCAGCCCCAGTCCTGTTCCTCCGTATTTACGGGTAATTGAAGCATCGGCCTGGGTGAAAGGTTTGAAAAGGTTGTCCACCTTATCCGGGTTCAGGCCTATTCCGGTGTCTTTTATGTTGAATTGTACTGCTGCTTTGCCGTTTGTCTTTTCCGTGGCGGAAACAGTGAGCGCGACTTCTCCTCTGGTTGTGAATTTCACTGCGTTGCTTACCAGATTGGTGAGGATCTGCTCCAGCCGCAACGGGTCTCCGCATATCCTGTGCGGAACATTCGCATCAACGGCTAGAACGAAGTCAATACCTTTGTTTTCTGCCTTCATGATGAGCATGTTGCAGATTTTTTCCAGAACATCATCCAGATCGAATTCAACCTGCTCCAGAACTATTTTTCCGGCTTCAATTTTGGAAAAGTCAAGGATATCGTCAATTATCGAAAGAAGAGAATCCGCTGAGGAGAGGAGCTTTTCCAGAAATTCCTCCTGACTGCCGTCAAGGGATGTGTTGCTGAGCAGATTTCCGAAGCCGATGATGCTGTTCATAGGGGTCCTTATTTCATGGCTCATATTGGCCAGAAATTCGGATTTTGTCCGGGTGGTCACCTCTGCTTCGATTTTGGCTTTATGTAGTGCCTGCTCCACGCGCCTGCGTTCGGTAACGTCGCGCATGCATTCAATGGCCCCCACGACTTTTCCTGTTTCATCTTTCAGCGGACCGGCAACTCCCCAGAAATAGGCTCCGTCTCCACCGAACGCGCTGGGGGTATAAATCTCTCCGTACAGGGCACTTCCTTTGATTTCCACGGAATCGTATATTTCCGATGGAATATCCCTGAAGTCGTTGAGGGCGCAGTCGGCCAGTATCGGGCGTCTTTCATTATAGAAAGGCAGGGCGTATTCATAATCTCCCTTTCCCAATATTTCTTCCTTGCTTACCCCGGTTACTTCTTCAATGGCCTTGTTCCAGGCCACGACAGTCCCTTCCGTATCTATTACTATTGTCGGGTCCGGGAGGAATTCAATGATATCGTTCAGGCGTCTGTGGGAGGCACGTAAGGCTTTTTCCGCCCTTCTGCGTTCGGTTACGTCTCTGAAGCTCCAGACTCTTCCCACGATGTCCCGGCCTATGCGTTGCGGATTGGAATAGCGCTCTATGATGCGTCCATCGGTGAGAAACATTTCTTCCGGATGCCCTGTTTCAACATCCTGTGTCCCGGTCCATATTTCTCTGAAGCCGGAAGATGCTTCTGCCAGTTGGTTTTCAATGAGGGTATAAATATTGGTGGTATTGCCCAGATTGAGATCAAACTCGGAAAGATTCCACATGGATGCCAGACGGCTGTTCCAGGCCGCGATTCTCCCCTCGGCATCCACGGCAAGTATCCCGTCTGCCGAGGATTCGATTGTTGCAGTCAGCAGTGAGACGGACCTTTCTATTTTTTCCCGTGCTCTTTTCTGCTCAGTTATGTCATTAATGGTGCATTGGAGGATAATTTCGCCGTTGACGACCAGTTTTCTGACCCGCACTGAGGCCTGAAAAATTTCTCCGTCAAGGCGGCTGCATACGGTTTCGAAGTCCAGACTGCCTGTTTCAAGGGCAGCGCGCATTCTGTTCCTGAACAGCGGCAGGGATGGAACTCCGCCCGGCTGTTCCTGAGGCATGATGCTATCGGGGGAACATGAAAGAATGTCTTTTTCAGATTCACAGCGGAACATGGAAACCGCTTCCGGATTGGCGCTTACCAGACAGTGGCGGCAGTCGAAAAGAATGATGGCGTCACTGGCATAATCAAACAGGGCTCTGTATTTGATTTCCCGTTCGAGGATTGCTTCTTCTCTGGATTTTCGTGACGTGATATCCCTTATGACCATATGCAGGATGTGTCTGCCGCTGCATGCAATCGGCGTGATCAGAATTTCGGCAGGGAATTTCAACCCTTCCTTTGGTGTCATGGTCCATTCGAAACGGGCCCCTCCATTTTTTTTGATTTCTTCTCTTATCCGGATAATCTGGGCTGCTGAAGTGGTGCCGTCTGGTTGTATTTCGGGTGAAAATTCCGTAGGGCTCCGTCCGATGATTTCCTTTTTCGAATCCATGCCCATGAGCTTGTAGGCCGCGGTATTGCATCCCGTTATGGTCATATTTTCCAGCAGCAATGTTGCCTCGGCCGAATCTTCGAAAAGGCTCCTGAACCTTTCCTCACTGTCTTTCAAGGCATGGGTCTGATTTTTTCTTTCCTCCAGCAGCCGTAGCCGCTCAAGGGTAAGACCTACATAATAGGATATGAAAACGAGCACTTCCAGATCCGCGTTTCCGAGCCTTTTCCCGTGATCATAGGTGCGGACGGCAATTACTCCTACGGATTCTCCTTTCTGTTTCAGGGGAGCGCCTATCCAGCATGCGGTCTTTGCTTCATTTTCGTCCTGAATGGAGTCCGGGTTTAACCGTCTGTTCATGAACAGCGGTGTGCCGCTTTTGATTACGTGGTCTACAAGTCCGTTTCCCATTTTGTGCGGCAGAGGGGGGGATGAGTTTTCATCTGCGAAGTAGGGGTAGCTTACGAGTCCGGTCTCTTTGTCGTGGAAGGCGATAAACATGTTTCTGGCGGGCATGAGGCTGTTTATCTGGGCGTGAACTATGGAGTAGAATTCGTCTATACCGGAAACTCCTGTGACAGCCAGAACAATGCGGTTCAGAACCTTGTGCACGCTTTCCATCCGTCTGCGGCCGGCAACTTCTGCATTCAGTGATTCGTTCAGCTTGGAGAGTTTTCTGTTCCAGACAAAAACAAGAATGACCGCGATGAGAAGAAGTCCGGCAAGCTGGGCAAAACCTGTGTAGCGGGTCCACATGCCGTCTGCCATGATGTGTGTTGCTGCGTCCCGGTGTTCCCTGGCTGTGGAGGTGAAAAAAGTCCGTGTTTCCGTTTGGGATGCAACAGCAGGTTCTTCCGGTGCTGTCGCATATGAAGAACCGGGGCATATAAACAGAAAAAGTATTATCGCCAAAAGACCGGCAACAGTCCTTAGCGCATTGAAAAAATGTTGCACAACCCCTCCGAAAACAACTGCAAATTACTGACTGTGGTTGACTGACACCTGCTGTTTCAGAGCCCTGTAAAACAAAGTTGCAATATGACAGTGCAGGGAAAAATGTTTTTCATATATGCAAGATTGTAAACCGCTCATTAAAATGTTGTTCCACTGAATATGTAGATGATCATATCCGCAGTGCTGATTGTTTTTCATAATGATAGATCGCTGGCGCGGATAGAATGTCAGGCCAGAAATCTGGATAGCTGCTTCAGGTCCACCCCGAGCTCCGATGGGTCCGGCTGTCGAAGAACTTTCAGTTCCTTTCCGTCTTGCCTGTATGTCGACAGATCAATGCATTCTGCAGGGATTGGCTGCATCCTGCGGTTGAAAAGGACTTTTACCTTGGGCTTCAGCGGGCTGGACGCATTCGTTTCCAGAACAAGGGCAAAACGTTTGTCTTCAAGCTGAACCATGGTTCCGGGGGGATATATGCCCATTACCCGGATAAATCTGTTCAGGAATGAAGGGTCGAAGTCGGTACCCTTCCATTTGTGCATCAGGCTGAGGGTTTTGGCCGGAGTCATGGCCTCCTTGTAAACACGGACACTGGTCAGCGCATCATATACATCGCTTATCGCTATTATACGGGCGAAGGGGTGGATATCTTCTCCCTTCAACTGTCGTGGATATCCATTGCCGTCATACCTTTCATGATGCTCGACCACTCCGCGAAGGACATCGTTCTCCAGCCCGCGAACCTGGCTCAGCACCTTCAGTCCGAGCAGCGGGTGCCCCTTCATCACCGCGAATTCGCTGTCCGTCAGCTTGCCGGGTTTGTTGAGCACCTTGCCGGGAATTCGGCCCTTGCCCACATCGTGGAACATGGCCGCCAGCCCGAGCTTTTTCAGTTTTTCTCTGTCCAGACCGATCGCCTTGCCGAGCAGCAGTGCATACAGATTTACATTTATGCTGTGCGTGTACGTATATTCGTCATATCTTTTGAGGAACGCCAAGGTGAGGGCTGCCGGTTCATTTTCCGAAATGCTGTCTATGACCTGATTTATGATGGGCTCTGCTTCTTCGACCTCTATTGTTTTTCCGTGCCGGACATTGTCTATGAATTTTCTGGCGTAGTTCAGGGATTCATCATGAATACGCCTTGCCGCCGGCAGCGCGGCAGCAAGAAGCCTGGATGCCTCATCCGCACTTTTAGCCGGTTTTTCCGAGTGCTTTTTCTTTTCAGGAAGTACCTTGTCTGTGAGGATTTCGACTTTTGACGTACTGTCCGGGAGATATTTGGCTATATCGTCGTAGGATTCTATGAATCTGCCAACTTCGACAAGAGGGTCCTGAAATGTCCCGCGTCCGTAACTGCGCACGAACATCCCCGGTTTAAGGTCTTTTCTGTCTATGCTTTTGATTTGTTCCGCCATTTGTAAGTTCGGCTCCGTACCTGACTTTACGTTCAATTGTGCATATAATTTTTAGCACGTGCAACGACAAATTCTATTATAGAATTTGGTGCGGCAAAAATATTGATGTTTCAAACTGTTATATATGCATAATGGAGTCGGTATCATTACAGATGCTTGACTTATTTTTTCATGCGCTTAGAATATCAGTTCAAACAGTCAGAAACTTAATTGGCTTTATTGCTTCCCGGCGTGTACGTGGAAAAGCGACTTGACCATTGGTCGAGTATGTTCTAGGCAGAAATTTCAAGCAGCCGATGGTTGCCCTGTATACCGGCAGTCCGCTTTCGGGATTATCGTCCTGTAAGTGGCTGCATTTTTATTGACAACGACGGAATAATTCGAGGTTTATGAAATGAGCAACATACCCATTTCAAAAGAAGGTTTTGAAAAAATCAAAATTGAGCTTGATAAGCTCAAGAAGGAACGTCCGGAAGTAATCCGGGCTATCAAGGAAGCACGTGAAGAAGGTGACCTCAAGGAAAACGGCGGGTACCATGCAGCACGTGAAAGGCAGGGAATGCTGGAAGCCAAGATCAATTATATCGAGTCCCGCATCCCCCAGTTCAATGTCATCGACCTGGCGACTCTCGGAGGAAGCAAGATAACTTTCGGAGCCACAGTGGAGCTTGAGGACATAGATACCGGGGAAGAAAAGAAGTATACCATCATGGGACCGGACGAGAGCGATTTCAAGAAGGGCATAATCTCCATTGAATCTCCTGTGGGCAAGGCTCTGCTCGGCAAGCAGGAAGGAGACGAAGTCATAGTAAACGCTCCCCGCGGAAAGATCGAATACGGCATTGTTTCTGTAACTTTTAATGGAATCTGCTGCTGATAAAGGGTTCCGATCCGTCGAATAGTCAGACAGGGCCGTAGGCTTCTGCATGATTGAAAAAAATAAACGGGGATGTGCATTTGCATGTCCCCGTTTTATATTATCGAGTACACATATGGACCAATTTCCCAGGGATGAGCACCGTATCTCCGGTTACTGCGAAATCTGTAAAACAGATCATTCTCTCGGCTCGTCCGAAGCTGTTCCGTTTTGTCTGGACCTGATGAATGAACTGGATAAGGCCGGGCGGATTGATTTTGCCGTTGCTCAGGAGGATGCCGATCCTGCCTGCAGTGCCGAGCCGCTTTTCGGGCAGGCCAGAGGGCAGATGTTCGGAGTCATGGTTTATCTGGACCGGACCGGGGAACGCCGAACCGCTCATGCTTTTTCCGGACAGTATAACGGTCAGTGGAATGCTCCGGGGTGGGTTCCGCCGCTGCTGGACGAAGACGTATTCTTTTCCATTACCGCTGCTACCGAGCGTAGAATCAAGCAGCTTGGCAGGGAAATGGATGCAGTCGGGAAGGATACGGATGAATACCGGTCTCTCTTTTCCGAGCGCAGGCGAATATCAAGAGGGCTGATGCGCGAAATACATTCCGCCTACATGGTCCGCAATTTCAGGGGTGAGTTGAAATCTATGCCTGAAATTGCTCTTACAACCGGCGGACTGCCCACCGGAACCGGCGACTGCTGTGCTCCCAAGCTTCTTAACTACGCCGCCGAAAATGGTTTCAAACCTGTCTCAATAGCGGAATTTTATTATGGTATGGAAAACAGGTCCGGAAGCCGGTTACACAAACATTTTTATCCTTCCTGTCCGGATAAGTGCGGGCTCATTCTCGGCTATATGCTTTGCGGACTCTGATTTCCTCTTGCCCGTTTTTATCCATTTTTTTCTACCAAATCCTGATTGTTGACGTTATGATGAAAGGTATGGAGGATTCCAAGATGAATTTAACGTCAATTTTCAGGCCTGTCCTGTTAATCCTTTTCATTTTCTGGGCATTGTCTCTCTTCGGTTGTGCAGGGCACGGTGCTGCGCCGGAACCGGATTTTGTTTCCACCAGAGATACAAAATGGGTGCTTGTTGATCTCAACGGACACGGACTGGTTGATTTTGCGCATATCTGGGTTCGTTTCGACAGTGATGGTAAAATCTACGGGTCCGGAGGCTGCAACAGCTTCAGGGGACATTATTCCATCGAAAACAAGGAATTCAGGACCGGGCCGCTGGCAATGACCCGCAAGGCCTGTTCCGGATCCCTTGCTGCTCAGGAATTTGAATTTATGGAGGCTCTAGAAAGTGCACGCCTGCTGTTCCGCAGGAACGGTCTGCTGTTCATGGAGGGCGGGGGACATGTCATGGAGTTTTCGGATTCAAATTAGGTTGTCGAATTTTGCAACGGAGAGTGGATGAGTAAGACTGCCGAATATCTTGCACAGGACCTGGATACCTGCCCGGAGCATGTAATGAAACAGAATGAAATGCTTCGGGATCGCTTTGCGGCAGGGCTGATCGACTCTGTCCCGCACATATCCTTTATCGTAAACAGCGAACGCGAGGTTGTCCTTTACAACAGGTCCCTGGCTGAGCGGGCTATTGATAACATTCCCGGAGGGATTTTAGGCAAAAGGCCGGGGGAAATATTCCATTGCGGTAATGCGAGGAACAACAGGTGCGGGGAGTCCGATCCCTGCATCAATTGCGGGGCATTCCTTGCGATTCATGACGCGCTTTCCGGGCAAGTAGGGACAGAAGAGTGCATGCTGCTTGCCGATTTGAGCGGTATGGTCAGTTCCTACATTTTTCAGGTTACAGCCGCTCCTTTGAAGATAGGGGACGAGTTATTCGCTATTGTCTATATGACGGATATTTCTGACAGCAAGAACAAGGAAGTTGTGGAAAAAATATTTCTTCACGACCTGATGAATGCAGTCAACGGTATTGTCAGCGCAGGAAGCCTGCTTAAGGAAGACGCGATAAAGGACAGTTCCAGGCAGCTTGCCGCAATGGTTGTCGACCGGGCTCTTTTTATGGCCAATGAAATAAATGCACATCGCCTTTTTGTTTCGGCGGAAGCGCATCAGCTTGAAATCTGTAACGAACGTTTTCCCGTGCGGGAAATTGTTGATTCAGTCTGTACATTTTTTTCCGGGAGTCAATTGGTAGCAGATTCAGAAATATCAATAGAGTGGCATGCAGATGAATCAGAAATTACCACCGATAAACGCATTCTTTACCGCATTCTGGAAAATCTTGTGAAAAATGCCTTGGAAGCCTCGCCGCAGGGCGGTACTGTTACAGTAAACGCGGTCAGGAATAACGGGGGAGTTCTTTTCTCGGTCAATAATGAAGGGGCGATCCCCATTACCGTTGCCCACCAGATTTTCAAGCGCTCTTTTTCCACCAAAGGAAAAGGGAGGGGGCTTGGTACATACAGCGTAAAAATGTTTACCGAGAATTATCTGCAGGGCCGGACATGGTTTGATTCCTCCGTGACCGAAGGTACAAACTTCTACGTGCAACTGCCTGCTGTCCCCGCAGGTGGCGGCAACTGAAACCAGAATTCTGTATTCAAGCGGAGGATTTGATGCTCAGCAGCTCGCGAACTCTTGTCGTATATACTTTCATGGCGGCATTGATGACCGTTATTCTTATAGTTCCCTTCTATCTTTTCTGGGATCTGCCGCTGGCGGAAGCCGCGCATGCATTGAAAGGAAGCTTATGGATTACAGTAGGTAAGTTTATAAGCTGGTTCGCGTCCAAAACAGTCATTCAGACGGTAGCCTTTTTTGCTCTGGTCGCCGGAGCGCTTGACGCAATGCTCTACGGTTTCGGACAGCGTGCCCGGATGATTCTGCTGCTGGCGCTTTCTACCATCTCAGCCATGCTTTTGGGGGATGAACTGAAGTGGTTTTTCGGGCGCTGTCGTCCCCCGTTGTTTTTTGAAGACGGCTCTTACGGATTTACATGGTTTTCGGGCGAGTACCTGAAGAATTCTTTTCCTTCGGGCCATACCCTTCGGGCATTTTCACTGGCCACAGCTCTGTATTTTGTCCTGCCGCGTAAAAGATATCTCCACTATCTTCCCCTTGCTGTCGCCGTATTGGCCGGAATAAGCAGAGTGGTAGTGGGAAAGCATTATCCTTCCGATGTGTTATTCGGGCTCCTTATCGGAGTCGTCTGTGCCGTGTGGGCTCATTTCTTTCTTTTCAGAAAGGAATAACTTCAGGGTGAGAAGTCCGCAGTTGTGCTAAGCTGAGTAACATATGGATTTAATCTGTCTTTTTTGAAATGCGTATTTGATTACAATGATGCTTTGTCTTTTTCCTTCCTGAGTCTAATTTTTTCCAGCAGCACGTAGAAGAGCGGCACAAAGAGCACGCCCATGAGTGTGGCGGCGATCATGCCTGCGAATACGGATGTTCCAAGTGCGTGGCGGCTGGCCGAACCTGCCCCCTGTGCCACCACCAGCGGCACAACTCCAAGTATGAAGGCGAAGGAGGTCATCAGGATGGGCCGGAAACGTAATTTTGCAGCATCAATGGCCGCTTCGATAAGCGGTTCACCGTGTTCAAATTTCTGGCGTGCGTATTCCACGATGAGAATCGCGTTTTTGGCCGCCAGCCCTACCAGCATGATCAAGCCGATCTGGGCGTAGACGTTGTTATCCAGCCCGCGGATGAACTGACCGGAAATGGCGCCGAAGACTCCCAGAGGAACAGCGAATACAATTGCCAGCGGAATGATCCAACTTTCATACTGCGCCGCAAGGACCAGAAAGACCATGGTCACAGCCAACGCGAAAATGACGATTATTTCACCACCGGATTTCTTTTCCTGATAGGCAATGTTGGTCCAGTCGAATCCGTAGCCGCGGGGCAGGGTCTGTCTTGCGACTTCTTCCATGGCGGCTATGCCCTGACCCGTGCTGTAGCCGGGGGCGGTGGATGCGGTTATTTCAATAGCTCTGAACAGGTTGTAACGCCGGATGTATTCAGGTCCGTAGATTTTTTTCTGGTTGATCAGGGTGGAAAGCGGGATCATTTTCCCGGTATCACCGCGCACGTAAAATCTGGATACATCGTCGGGGCTGGTGCGGAACTGGGAGTCCGCCTGGGCCATAACCCTGTACGTTCTGCCGTACTTGTTGAAATCATTGATGTAGTATCCGCCGAGAAAGGTCTGCAGGGCGCTGAATACTCCATTAAGCGGTATTCCGAGCTTGCGGACCTTGTCGCGGTCCACATCTACATATAGCTGGGGAACGTTGGCACTGAAGGTGGTGAAGATATTCATCAGTTCAGGGCGCTTGGCCAGTGCCGCCATGTAATCCCTGGCCGCCTGGGCCAGTTCCTCAACTGTTCCGCCGGAGCGGTCCTGCAGTTCGAACTGCAGCCCTCCGGTTGAGCCTATACCGTTGATGGGCGGCGGGTTGAAGCAGATGATTCTGGCTTCCTGTATGCCCATGAGTTTTTTCTGAACCTTGCGCAGGATGGCGTTTACATGCAGTTGCGGAGACTTGCGCTGGTCCCATGGATCAAGAACCGCAAAGAGGGTAGAGGTGTATGACGAATAGGCCGCGGTGATCAGGTTGAATCCTCCAAGGGCGAAGAAGTCTTTTATTCCCGCTTCTTCCTTGAGAATGTTTTCAACTTTTTTGACAACAGCGTCAGAGCGTTCCAGAGACGCTGCTTCCGGAAGCTGCACGTTGATCATGAAGTAGCCCTGATCCTCGTTGGGAACAAAGCCGGTGGGCACTGTTTTGAACAAAGTGTACGTGCCGAACATGAGGACGGCAAAAATACCCAGAGCTATCGCCGATTTCCTGATGATCAACTTTACTCCGGAAGTATATCCTGAGGTTACCTTGCTGAAATATTTGTTGAACAACCTGAAGAATGCCCCCAAAGGTCCGCGCATTTCATGCTGGGGTCTGAGCAGAAGTGCGGACATGGCCGGGGAGAAGGTCAGAGCGTTTACCGAGGAAATAGCCACGGAAACCGCCAGAGTAAGAGCAAACTGCTGGTACAGCTGGCCGGTAATCCCGCCCATGAACGCCACGGGCACGAATACGGCTATAAGCACGGCCGTTGTTGCTACAATCGGGCCGGATACTTCTTTCATTGCTTCCTTGGTAGCGGTTCTGGCGTCCATTCCAAGCTCGTCTATTTTCGATTGCACCGCTTCCACAACAACGATCGCATCATCGACAACAATACCGATGGCAAGGACCATTCCGAAAAGGGTAAGGGTGTTGATGGAGAAGCCGAGTACCTGGAAAAACGCGAAAGTTCCGACCAGCGATACCGGCACCGCGATCATGGGAACAATGGTGGCCCGAAGGTTCTGCAGGAAGATGAAGACCACGATAAAGACAAGGGCCATGGCTTCGTAGAGGGTGTCGAGAACCTCGTCAATGGAGGCGGTTACGAACAGGGTTGTATCGTAGGGGATGTCGTACGTTATTCCGGTGGGGAAGTAGCCGGAAAGGTCTTTCATGGTCGCTCTGACCTGCTCGACTATGTCGAGAGCGTTTGCGCCGGGGAGCTGGTAGACCAGCAGCATGGCGGCATCCTTTTCTCCCTGCCGTCCGAATGCCGAGTAGGATTTGGAGCCCATTTCCACTCTGGCTACATCCTTTATGTGTACAATGCTGCCGTCAGGATTGGCCTTGACGATTATGTTTCCGAATTCTTCAGGTTCGCTCAACCGTCCTTTGACCCGCACCGTGAACTGGAACTGCTGCCCGGTGCTTGCCGGAGGCTGTCCGACCTGTCCGGCCGGGGCCTGTATGTTCTGTTCCTGCACAGCGCTGACCACATCGTCCGAGGTGATGCCCATGCGGGCCATTTTGTCCGGGTCAAGCCAGATGCGCATGCCGTAGTCCTGATCACCGAAAAGCGAAACACTGCCCACGCCGGGAATACGCGAAATCGCGTCAAAAAGGTTTATTTTCGCATAGTTGTTGAGGAACAGGGAGTCAAACGTGCCTTCGGGCGAGAGCAGGCTGATGACGCAGATCATGCTGGGTGACTGCTTTTTAACCGAGACCCCGGATTTGGTTACATCTGAAGGGAGCTGCGGTGTAGCAAGGCTGACCCTGTTCTGCACATCCACTGTAGCCAGTTCAAGGTCGCGGCCCAGGTCAAAGGTCACGTTCAGGACCATACGCCCATCGTTGGAACTGATGGAGTTCATGTAGAGCATGTCCTGTGCTCCGTTGACCTGCTCTTCGATAGGGGCTGCAACGGTCTGTTCCACAACATCCGCGCTGGCACCGTTGTAGGAAGTTGATATCTGTACTGTCGGCGGCGCTATTTCAGGATACTGTGCTATGGGCAGCGTGAAAATGCTCAGCAGCCCGACCATGGTGATAATAATGGATATGACCGATGAAAAAATGGGTCTGTCGATAAAGAAATTGACCATGAAGTAGTATCCTGTGGCTATACATTGTTTGTCCTCACACCAATATCCTGAGGACTCCGACAGCTGGCTTTATTCCTGCTCTTTGATTGATTCCGCTACATTCTGCTGCACGACCTGAGGGGCAACAGTGATGCCGGGTCTTATTTTGTTTACACCGTCTGCAATGATCAAATCCCCGGCCTCGACTCCGGAGCCGATTATGGCCGTGCTGTCTGTCTGATATTCAAGGGTGACCGGTTTTTCAACAACAGTACCGTTGGATGTCACTGTCAGCAGGGATTTGCGTCCTTGAACATCAAGGATGGCTCTGCTGGGTATAACCAGGGCGCTGTCGTATTTTTTCAGCAGGGCAACAACTTTGGCGTACTGTCCGTCGCGCAGGATTCTGTCCGGGTTGGGGAATTCAGCTCTTATGCCTAAGGTTCCTGTGGAGGAGTCCACGGCGCGGTCGGCCATGTTGAGCGTCCCGTTATGCTCGTACAGGCTGCCGTCTGCGAGAATAATCTGCAGGTTAGTCTTTTTCGGGCCTTTGCCTTCCGCTCTTCGGGTGTTTATCTCCCTCATCGCTACCAGATATTCTTTTTCCGGGATGCTGAAGTTGACGTATACCGGGTCAATCGCGGAGATTGTTGCCAGAACTGTGGCTTCTTTTGCGATCAATGAACCGAGGTTTACCTTGGTGCGGCCGATGATTCCTTTCATCGGGGCGTATATGCTGGTAAAGCCGAGATCCAGTTTGGCTTCTTCCACTTCCGCCCTGGCGTTGCTGACATTTGCTTCCAGAACCTGACGGTCGGTTATTTTCGAGTCAAATTCCTCTCGGCTGACGGCTCCCTGATCAAAAAGGGCTTTGAATCTCTTGTAGTCCTTGATGGCCTTGTTGAGAGATGCCTGGCTGCTGGCCAGTTCCGCTTCGGCCTTGTTCAGGTTTTCCCTGTATGGGCGGGGATCAATGACGAAAAGCAGTTGCCCTTCATTAACCACCTGACCTTCTTCAAAGTGGCGTTCCTTGAGATGCCCCTGCACTCTGGATTGAATATCAACCGTTTTCATGGCTTCTATCTGAGCTACGTATTCACCCATAACCGGGAACTCACGCGCTTCAACCTTGATAACTTTTACCGGAACGGCCTGAGCCTGTTGCCCGGATTTGCCATCTTCGTCAAAGCAGCCGTAAAGGGCAGTAAGGGTCAGCAACAGCGCCAGGATAGGGAGTTTTTTCATAGTTGTTCTCATCAATGTTTCCGCCATGAAAATTAATGTTTGGTTTTTAGCTTGTGAAGCATTTCAGCAGCTTGCAGTAGTTCTTTTTATGTTTTGCCTGATTACGAAACAGGCCGACATTAACTGATTCCAAATTTAAAAAAAAGTAAATTATTTTCAGGACAGTATTAAGTTTGTTAAGTTTAATGATGCAGTCTGTCCTTGACCCTTCTGATTGCTTTCGGAATTTCCGCTGCGGCAGCTTCCTTCAACTGGTCGAAACCGATTTTGAATTCGGAAGAAGGATATGTTCGGTCCGCAATGCTGGACGAGTACATGCTTGGAATGTTGTTCAGGACAACGCAGGCAATGTCGAACAGGCATTTGTCACACTGGCAGAACTCTACTTCCTTTTTATCAATGAATGCGTTGAGTTCTTCGTACACAGCCTGTTCCGCCAGGTTCACTATCTCTCCGTTACCGAAGAATTCTTTCATGCTTAACATGGGTACCCCCTCTTTATGACTTATTGTTTCAGGAATGAAGATTCGCTTTTTGTGTCATATAGCATATCCCGCAGGAGATGCTAAGCAAATAAATCGGTGGGGATAAAGAGAAGCCCCCCTGATCCGGTTCGTGGATCAAGGGGGCTGTTGCTTCACAATCGCGGTAACTTTAAGTTGATCTATCATGTCTCAACTGGGTTTAAATGATCGTCCTAGGGCTAAAAGCTTTCTATACATCACAGTAAACTTTGTCACGTCCTTCAGTTTTAGCTTTGTAAAGCATGGTGTCTGCCCGGCTGATCATATCCGATAAAGAGGAGCCTCTATGCTCTGTGCAGCCGATGGAAACTGTATAGGTTATTTTTTGCCCCTTGTGTATGACAGGTGATCTTTTTACCTTTTCACGAAATGTATCAAGAAAATGGTACGTGGCCCCGGATTCAACATCGTCTAGGATTATCGTAAATTCTTCCCCTCCTAATCGTGCTGCCAGGCCCTTTTCTCCTACATATTCAGTAAGAAGAGTTGCAAATTGCTTGAGAACAGCATCCCCCGCGTCGTGTCCGAACGAATCATTGACTTTTTTGAAATGGTCTATGTCCATGATTGCCAGAGATAACGGTAGGTTGTTTTGAGTATAGCGGCTGTAAATCTGCTCAGCGTTTTCGAAAAAGTATCGTCTGGTCCATATTCCGGTAAGAAAGTCCCTATTGGCTATATCCCTTGATTCCTGAATCATTTCGAGGGCGTCCAGGTTTGAATTTACACGGCAGAGTACTTCTTCAATGCTAGCACTTTTGTGGATGAAATCATTGGCGCCGGTTTTCAGGAATAGTGGTGCGGTTCGTGATTTGGAGTCAGATGAAAGGACAATTATGCTGAGTTCATCCATGGGCATTATTGTGCGCAGGTGTGCCGTCAGTTCTAATCCGTCCATTTCGGGCATTGTATAATCCGTGAGGACCAGTTTAATGTCCGGGTTGCTGTTGAAAAGTCGGCCAGCTTCACGTCCATTTGCTGCTGTTAGTACAGTCAGTCCTTGCCGTTGCAGGATATTGGACAGCCATGAGCGGACTGAACGAGAGTCATCAACAACCATTACTTTGATTTTTTTGTTTCTGTATACCCTGCGTACAATTTTTTCTATGTATTTGGCGTGCTCACTTTTTTTTAGCACATAGTCGACGATGTTTTTTTTGCTTATTTCGGTAAGTACAGATTCATCCAACGAAGAGGTCACCGCGATGGCCGGAATTTTGTGCTCCAGCAGCAGGTCTATTCCTTTGCCCGAGGCAACTCCCTCTATAACAATACTGCTTAAGCCGACAAAATATGTGTGCTTATTTAATAATTCTTCGGCTTTTTCGTAGGAATCGGCAATGTCGAAATTGAATCCGCTTAATTGCAGAGCTTTACCTATGAAGGATGCCGAAAATTTGCTGGAATCAATTATCAAAGCCTTGGGCACCAGGGGCTCCATGATTTGTAAATTTAGTAAATATAAAATTGTTTTAAAGTTACTTCGCTAGTAAGTGTCAATTGGTTATTAAATTGTATTATAAATTGTGGCAGTGTTTTTGTTATTCTCTAACACATGTCTCGCATCCGCAAACAGCATACTTGGTCGCGGTTCTGCTCTGGCCGAAAACCTGCTTGATCTTTAAGCGTAATTTCTCCAGCAGTTCGCTGTCTATTTCGGTGTCCTGGCCTTCCAGACCCATTTCAGTCAGGCAGAACGTGTGGACCGGTTTGATTCCGGCCTTTTCGAGTACTTTTTTCGCACATGCGTTTACGCATCCGTCGATGACAATCAGATCCTGAACATTGGCGGCGTCCGCAACACAGTTGTCCAGCCCTGCTGCGATACCGGCAAGGCAGACCATGCGTGCAAAACCGCTTCTGTTGAGTTCGACAGCCAGATCGTTGGTTGCCTGACCTGAGCATGAACATCCGGAGCAACTGACCACAAGGAATCCGGTTTCATAAGTGTCGCTCATAGTTTCGCCCTCCATCTATAATGTAGCATATTCCGGTGCTGAATAAAACGGCTGGATGAAAAAAGCCCGCGCGGAAAATTTCCGCACGGGCTGGAGAGGTTTGGAGGTATTGTTAGATCACCATATTAAACAGGTAACCGACGATAAGGATTCCAAGGCCGACGACCCCGGCAAAAACCGCAATAAGTCTGGGCTTGAGGACTCTGCGCAGGATGACCATTTCGGGAAAGGAAAGGGCGATTACGCTCATCATGAAGGCCAGCACCGTGCCCAGGGCCGCACCCTTGCCAAGGAGGGCATCAACAATGGGGATTACTCCGGCTGCGTTGGTGTACATGGGGATTCCGAGTACAACGGAGGCCGGAACCGCCCACCATGCATCCTTGCCCATAATTGATGCCATCATGTCCTCCGGCACATAGCCGTGAATTACGGCACCGGCAGCGATGCCGAGAACGACATACAACCACACTTTGCCGATAATATCCCTGACTGCTTCAAGTCCGAATACGACCCGTTCTTCAATGCTCATGCGCGAATCTGCCCCGCTGTTCTGCGCCGTGGCAAGGCGTACCCAGTCTTCCACATGTTTTTCCATGTGCAACCGGCCGATAGTCCATCCGGCTATAATCGCGATGGCTATGCCGGTGACGAAATAGAGGGCGGCCACTTTCCAGCCCATCAGTCCGTACAGCATTATCAGGGCTACTTCATTGACCATGGGGGCTGAAATCAAAAAGGAAAAAGTTACTCCGAGCGGCACGCCGCCGGTTACAAAACCTATGAACAGCGGAACTGCCGAACAGGAACAGAACGGCGTAACCACACCCAGGAGGGCTGCAAAGACGTTACCGACGTATTCCTTGCGGCCGGCCAGAACCTTACGGGTCCATTCAACTGTTACGAATGATCTGATTATGCCTATGCCGAAAACGGCCAGCACCAGAAGCATTAGCACCTTGGGGGTGTCATATAGAAAGAAGCGGACGGCTTCTCCAAGATGGCTGCCCGGTGTCAGTCCGGCCAGATTGAAGGTCAGATAGTCCGAGACCCCGGGAAGTTGAGAATATACCGCGTACCATATAATCAGTCCCAGTCCGAGCACAGCCCAAAGGGCTTTGCCGCTTACCGGCAGGACCGGACCTTTTTCTTCCGGTTTGGACGCGGAAGTGCAGGAACAGGGTTTGAAATTTAGCTCTTCCATTGTAGACTCCTTTGTGTGTATTTTGCCAAATAAGAAAATTATAGACAAATAAAAAAAGGCGAGCGCCTTTTTGGTTGTTACAGTTTTTTCAATGAATTTTTTACGTATGCCCTGGCCTGCTCTTCAAATTGTTTGCTGAAAAAGTTTTCCAGACATCCCAAAAATCCGGGCACACACTCCATGGCAAGGCTGTAGTAGACATTGGTGCCGCTTTTTCGCTGCTTGAGCACTCCTGCTTCCTTGAGGATGGAAAGGTGCTTTGAAACCGTTGAAATATCGCGTCCGACTACCGGGACTATATCGCATACGCAGAGTTCGCCGCTGCAAAGCTTCTCAACTATTGCCAGCCTGCTTGGATGTCCCAGCGCCTTGAACACTTTTGCCTTTGCTTCAAGATTAAGCTGCATACTACCTCTTTAAGTTTCCTTTTTGGCAAAATATAAAAATAAAATTTGTTTTGTCAAGTCTTGCTGATGGCAGAGAGCATTTTGGAAAGGCGTATTTCATGAAATTGGTTAGTCCAACACGTATATTTTGTTTCTGTTCACACGGATGTCTGTGAACCAGAGCTGCAGTGCAACCTGCTTTGTATCTATCTGGCTGAGAAAATATGCTCTGGAATCTGTGTGAGTTCAAGTGGTTTTTGTTGTGCGGTAGGTGGGGGGCGCAGAAAACAGAAAGGCCGCGTCATTGACGCGGCCCTGATACTGCTGACAATTCAGTTTCAGGCTGCCTGACTTGCGGCCTTTCTGAATGCGGAATGGTTATTCCTTGTGAGGTCCGTACTAGTTGAGGACGGATATTTTCTGGGCTTCGATTCCGGCGAAGACGAGGTCCTGCTCGACCCTGCCTTCAATTTCGAGTTCAGCGTTTGTGTCAGCAGGGAGGGATCCTGCCTTGGAGCTGAGATCGATAATGATTTCACCGGTCTTGTCCTGAAAAACATACTTGTTGTCGTTGATTTTTCTTACGATGTGGCCTTTGACCACTGCCTTTGTGTCCGCTCCGGAAACTCTGGCTTCCGCTACGGTGGTTACATTTTTGGCCTTGAATTCGAGAGTTTCAGAGGTTGCTGCTGCGGCCACGATAACCAGGAGTAAAAGAAAAAGTACGCTCATTTTTTTCATCTCATGTTACCCGTTCCACTTGTGTGGAAGTAAAAGTTGGTTACTATTATTTAAATATATTTTTTGCCTGACTTGAACTTCGGTCAGCTTTCGGCACTGGAATTTGTCTTCAGCACCTTTCGTTGATCCGTTGATCAGTAAATATATCTCTCTGTTTGATTATGCAATCAAAAAAATGAGCACTTTGTGAAATTTTTTACAAAATACAGCTTAACCCCTCATATTGTTTATAGATATTTTTTTCACAACTGATTTTTGGGCTTATGTATAACAATTCTGATTTAGTGTTACCACAAACAGCCGTTCAAACAGGCTGTTTGGAAGGAGGTATGCCTCATTAAATCATACTTGTGGGATCTGAAATAATAAAATATTATAGTAAGACAATATAATTTAGAATTAAATTCGTATTTGTAGTAGTATTTGTGAATATATGCCTGGTAATTTGAGCGTGTGCCGTTGTTCAATTCTGTAAAAAGGGTAACGAACTAATCCCTTCCAATATAGAAGTATTTGCTGTAAAGACATGTTTCGATCAAAAAGACTGATAGATAAAAATAATGCTTAACCATCATATTTTGCCATGAACAACACTGACCTGCTGGATATCGTTTATTCCGACCGCAAAATTGTTGTGGTCAACAAGCCCGGAGGGCTCTTGTCTGTTCCCGGTCGCGGGCCTGAAAATCAGGACTGCGTTGTCACCAGGGTGCAGAAGATGTTTCCGGAATGCCGGAAATTCCCTTCTGTGCATCGGCTGGACATGGATACATCGGGGCTGCTTGTGCTCGGACTGACCGCACGGGCTGTGCGAGAGCTTGTGGAACAGTTTCAGATGCGTCTGGTCAGGAAAAGGTACATTGCGCTGCTTGACGGGCTGATCAAAGGGGAGAGCGGGGTCATTGAAATGGCTTTCCGGCTTGACCCCTACAACAGACCTTATCAGGTCTTTGACCCCATTCACGGAAAGCTGGGAGTCACCCACTGGCGCAAACTGGGGGTGGAAAACGGGCGGACGCGGGTGGAGTTTACCCCGCACACCGGTCGTACACATCAACTGCGGGTCCATTCGGCGCATCCTCAGGGGCTTGGCTGTCCGATTGTCGGCGACAGGCTGTACGGAACGGGAACAAAACCGGGGCAACTCAAGCTGCATGCCGGATACCTGCGGTTCACTCATCCGAAAACCGGAGAGGTCATGGAGTTCGAGACTGATCCGCCGTTCTAAGTTCTGCTAATTGATAGAAAATTCACAATATATTTTTGAGCCGTGCCGACCCGGCATCAGAGTTGTCTGAAACATCTGTTCTCTGATATTTGCGGAAAACATCATTCCGTACGGTTGATGGGGAACCAGATTTCATAGACGGTGCCTTCTCCGGGTGAACTTTTACATTCTATACGTCCTTTCAGGGCTCTGGTCACCAGGTTGTACACGAGGTGCATGCCCAGCCCAGCACTCCCGGAGCTTCTTGCCGTTGTATAGAACGGATCGAAGACCCTCATGACCTGCTCATTGTCCATGCCTATCCCGTCATCTGAATAGGTCAGTAAAATACCGTTGCCGTTCCGTTTGGCTTCGACTTTTATATGACCGTTTTCCCGGTCCGGGAATGCGTGTGTTATCGAGTTGTTGACCAGGTTTGTCAGTACCTGCATAAGGGAGCCCGGTGAAATTCTTATTTCCAGCCCGTTGGGACATTCGACCTCAAGCGTGTGGTTGTGCTCCTTGGTTTTGGATTTGAGCGAGAGGGTTATACCTTTCAGGTATTCATTCAGGTTGATCTGCCTTATGTCATCGGAGGTCTGGTCTACCGCCAGCTGTTTGAAGTTGCTTATCAGTTTTGCCGAACGCTCGAGATTTTTGACTATATTGCCGATTGCTTCACCGCCGGTATTGAGACATTTTTCCAAGTCCGAGCGTTTCATGGAGCCGTTGTTGAACCGGGTGCGGAGACCGAAGATCATCTCCTGCAGGAAAGACGCGCTGGTTACGCTTATACCAAGGGGGGTGTTTATCTCGTGGGCAACCCCGGCGACGAGTTCCCCCAGCGAAGCCATTTTTTCTGTTTCAACAAGCTTGTCCTGCGTCTGGCGAAGTTCGTCCATGGATTTGAGCAATGCCGAATTGGCGTTTTCCAGCTCTGTTGTCCGCATGGCGACTCTTTCCACGAGTTCTTTGTTCAGGGATTGAAGTTCCTGCTCGGCTTCCTTTACGCGGGTAATATCCATCGAGATAGTCAGTATCGCCGGTGTGTTGCTCTCTGTGGAGATATAAGGAACGCGCGTGGTCTCCACCCAATGAGTATTTCTGGATTTATCTATGTAACTTTCCTCGGTAAGCAGCTTTTCGTTGCGCTTGATTACAATGCGGTCATCCTCAAGGGTCCGGGCTGCTTCCACAGGGTTCCGTAAAATATCGGCAAGATTTTTGCCGGTTATGTCCTTGGCATCAAAGCCCAGCCGATTGGCCTTCTTCCGGTTGACCAGCAGAAATTTTCCATCCAGGTCGTTTGCGTAAATGTCCTGCGGGAGCAGATCAATTATCTGCCGGAGCCTTGCCTCGCTTTCCCTTGCCTTTTGCATTGCTAGCCTGCTCGCCGTTACATTTTGTCCTTGAAGGAGGATAAAGCTGGGTTTTTTATTTTCCTCCAGTTGTACCGGGGAGAAGGTCCAGATAAAGAAATTGTATTTTTCGTTGTCGGCCTGAATCGGAATTTCGACAACAGGCGTGGCTCCTCCTTCGATGGTGTCCTTCAGGCCGGAATTCAGACGGTCTGCAAATTCCTGCGGAAAAATTTCGGAAATCGTCAGATTCGGGCTGAGTTCCCTTGTTGTGCCGGCAACCTCTTCTGCAGCAGGATTCATATCAAGTATTTTCCCATGCAGGTCGCAGGTGATGATGGGGGCCTTGGCAGATGAAAAAAGTTTCGAAATGTAGGTGCTGTTCTCGTCAAGGCGATTCACCATAGTCTCAAGGGCTGATCCCAGCTGGTTGAATTCCCTGACTTTTCCTTCCTCAAAACCCATATCCCGTTTCCCCTCCGCAACACTTACCGCATAGTCTGTAAGTTTTCTAAGGGCGGCCAGAATATGCTTCTGCATGCCCCAGGCGGTCAGCACTGCCAGGACTGTTGCCAGCGTCAGCAGAATGAGCAGGTTCTGCATGTAGTGCTTTTTCAGGGATTCAAATGCCGGGTTGTGACGGGAAAAGGTGAACAGCAGCGGGCTGTCGGATTTGTCCGGCAGCAGTTGAATTGCCGAAAACATGAGATCGTCCTGCATAAGGACCTGGCCTGTTCCGGCCTGTTCCGACCATTTCACAAGCCGCTTCATTTCCTGTGATGACGGGCTGGAGGTACTTATTATCAGTCTGTGCCTGCTGATCAGGGCCGCATTGATGGCTGCGGAGACTTTTTTCAGTCTGTCTATGAAGGATACGTTGGAATTGAGGTCCATGCCGCCATATAAAGTTCCGCAAATGTTCCCGGCCTCGTCATATATCGGAACCGTGCAGATGATCATGGTGCGAATATTGTTCATGGTTTGAAATGAAAGGCATTCCCATGACGCATCGGTCAGGTCCGTCCTGCCGGTTCTGTTTTGGATTTGCAGAACCGGTAATTCGATGATTCCGGCTTCCACCCATTTTTTTCGGTCTTTCGTTAACACGGTCAGAACATCCATCAGGTATCCCTGCCGCGAACTCATGAAATCGTATAATATCCGGTCTACGCTGTCCCTGTTTCCCTCTTTTACCGCGGTTTTGAATTCCCGGTTTGCGGACATCTGCACAAGGTCGTCCTGTATGTCCTCAAGAATGTCGTCAAGTGTAAGTTCCACAAGGCTTTTGGTTTTTTCGGCATCAATTCCGAGTTCCGTTTCCAGTGAGCTTTTGGAAAGGTAGAAGGACCACGAAAAGATGAAAATCCCCATGACCATGACCAGAGTGAGCATGGGGATCAGCAACTGGGCTGTAAGCCCGTATGATCTTTCGGTCCGGTCCTTCATCTGTTCTCCGATTCTTCGTGTAGTTTGAAACGTATGATCCAGCATACCAGAGTTGCGTGCAAAAGTAAGGGGGAAGGGCGGTCCGTTTAACGATAAGCGTACCCGGCTGTATCTTTTCAGTGCTGCGGCAGTTGTTTTGCGTAGGCAATGAATAAGGCCGGAACGGGATGTTCGCTATCCCTGTTCCGGCCTTCTCTCTTTATATGCTTATATCTCGTTCGCAGGTCAGGATGCGTGTGCCGGGACGGCCCTGTTGCGGATGAGGGATACGGCCATATACACGAACGGCGTATCCAGCAGGGCGATTGATATTTTCGCAAACCACTGTCCGATAATGATATCGGTCACCGGCATGATTCCGTAGAAGGCGATTGTTACGAAGATTGTCGAGTCGAGAAGCTGTGAGATTACAGTAGAAACATTGTTTCTCAGCCAGAGGTGTTTTTCTCCGGTTATTCCCCGCAGCAGGTGAAACAGCCATACATCATGAGTCTGGCTGACCAGATAGGCCACAAGTGAGGCCAGGACAATTCTGGGTGTGTTGGAAAGTACGGAGGCAAAGCCTTCCTGCCCGTTCCAGAATGGTGCCGGAGTCCAGTGCAATGCCGCCCAGGAAAGCACGATGGCAGCAATAAGGGCAATGAATCCGCATTGCACCACTTCGTTGGCTCTTTCCCTGCCCCATACTTCGCTGATTACGTCCGAGACAATGAATGTCAGCGAATATGCGAGTACTCCGGCAGGAGCATAGAACCCGAAGATGTTGATTATTTTGGAAGAAACTACGGCCGCAATTACCAGTGAGCCAATAAAAAGACTGGTCAGAAGTGTGAACGCCTTGCGTTCAAAAGTTGAAGAGAGCATTGGATTCCCTTGTGTTGAAAATTAATTACGTGAAGCAGAGACAGCCCGGACCGGGCAAAAGGGAGAAAGTCCCGTTCCTCGGATGCGCTGCTTCGGGATTACGTCAGGTAAAAAGCCTTGCCAGCAATCCAACAGGAAGTCAAAATAAATTGCTGACCGCAAATTTCATTACCGGTATCACCCGGTTTCCTTTTTGGAAGCAAACTGGTATCTGCCCCGCAGAAACGTAGACCATAGGCACGGATGCATACGGTGTCTTTCGGGATAACTTTTAAAATATATGGAGAAAACAGGTGAAGACAACCAGAAGTCAGGACAGGACAGAACAGCTTGTCTCTCTAGGAAAAGCAGGGGCGACAGAATATAATTATGACTCACCATCTCCGGAAATTCTCGAGACTTTTCCTAATAATTTTCCAGACAGGCCTTATATAATAAGCATTGAATATCCTGAGTACACTTCCCTGTGTCCGGTTACCGGACAGCCTGATTTTGCCACGATAATAGTGGAGTACATACCGGACGAACTCTGCGTGGAGTCAAAAAGTTTCAAGCTCTATATGGGCTCATACCGCAATCACCAGTCTTTCATGGAAACCATCACCAATAATATGCTTGATCATTTTGTCGGGCGCCTTGCTCCTTTATGGATGCGGGTCAAAGGTATTTTTTCTCCCCGCGGCGGTACAGCCCTGCATGTTTTTGCCGAACATTATAAAGAGGAAAGCAGTCTCTACCCCCGCGTGCGCGAAACCGTCCGGGAATGGAAAATGGAGTCCGGGAGGCACTCTTCTTAAATCTCCCAGGTTGTTCAGCGCGGACAGCCCGGGGGGGATAAGGATGTCTGGACGGTTGTAGGCGGTTGTGGGGCTGTCAGCTCATGTACGGGTTGCACAATTCGTTTATCGTGCCGATTATTTTATCTTTTGATATCGGTTTGGTGAGGAAGGAGTCGCACCCTGCGGCCATGATTTTTTCCTGGGCCTCGGTCAGTGCGTGGGCGGTCAAGGCCACAACCATGCTTGGCTTGGTGGAGGTGTTGCTTTCCCAGGTCCTTATTTTGCGCGTGCACTCGTAGCCGTCCATGACCGGCATTTCAATATCCATGAAAACTATGTCGAAACGCTGGTCCTGAACCTTTTTGAACCCTTCCTCCCCGTTGTGCGCAATGTCCAGTTTGTGGGGAAGCTCTTTAAGGAACAGCTGGATCAGCATGCAGTTGGCTTTGTTGTCTTCCACCAGCAGTATGTTCAGGGAGCGCATTTTTCTGCTGGCGGTGCGGGCGGAATTAATGCTTACAACTTTTGACGATTTATCCGCATAAGCCTCGTTTTCGATAAGTCTGGACCGTTCAAAGATGTCTTTGGCGGATTTTTCCAGACTGTACAGGTCCGGAGGGGAAAGCTGCACCATTCCCTTGAAGTTATCTATGTAGTCGTGCCCGACTGTGGTCAGGAGGATTATTCTTTCCTCCGCAACCCCGAGCTGTGTGAGTGATGAAATTGTCTGCTGCCAGCTCCATTCGTGGATGGAGTCCCGCACCAGATACAGATCATGAGAGTGCGGCAGGGCCGCTTTATCCAGAATGAATGATCTTGCCTGCTCAAAACTCTGGGCTTTTTCTATTTTGGAGGTCCTTGATGCCAGGCGTGTTGCAAATGAATGCCTCGAATAATCCTGATCATCAAGCACGAGGATTGCTTTCCCTTTCAGGGGAGAATTATGGATTGATCCCCGGGGGTCGCGCTCGAAGGGGATTTTAAGGTGGACACTGGTTCCGAAGCCTTTTTTGCTTTCAATCCATATTTTTCCGCCCATGGCTTCACACAGGGATTTGCATATGGATAGTCCCAGTCCCGTTCCCCCGTACTGGCGCGTTGTGGAGGAGTCCGCCTGAGTGAACCTGTCGAAAATAGCTTCCACCTTGTCCTCGGGAATACCTATTCCGCTGTCCCGGACCGCGAAATGGATAAGCACCTGATTTTCCGAGTCCACCGCCGCCGATTGGGTAAGCGATGTTTCGACCACGACAAAGCCGCGTTCTGTAAATTTTATGGCATTTCCGATCAGGTTTACAAAAATCTGCTGCAGCCTTGAAGCATCGCCCATTACCTGAACCGGGACTTCTCTGTTTATGCTGTAGGCGAGTTCCAGCCCCTTGCCGTGTCCTGCGTGCGAAGTTACCCTGAATGCCTTGCCGATTATTCTGTCCAGGTCTATTTCATTGTTTTCAAAAGCGATTTCTCCAGCTTCAATCTTGCTCAAGTCCAGAATTTCATTGATCAGGTGCAGCAGTGCTTCTCCGGATTCCTGCAGAATGCCCACAAAGCGTTTCTGCTCGCTGTTCATCTCCGACTCCGCCAGAATCTCCGCCATACCCAGAATGGCGTTCATGGGAGTCCTTATTTCGTGGCTCATGGCTGCGAGAAATTGTGATTTAGCAACAGTACCCTTGGCCGCTTCAACAGCCATTGCTTCCGATTTTGCAATGGCCTTGACCAACTGCCTGTTGGCCGCTTCAAGCTCGTGGGTGCGTTCCTGAACTTTCACTTCCAGATTTTTGTACAGCCCCTCCAGGTTCCTGCTCATATTATTGAAGTTGAGGGCCAGCATACCTATCTCATCCATGCGGTTGCCAAGGTTGACCGTGACGAACTGGCGGCGGGCTATCTTGCGTGTACTTGTGCCCAGAAGTCGAAGCGGCGCAATTATGATCCTCTGAAAAAATGCGTCCAGAGCGATAAGGGTGCAGATAAGGCAGGCGCTGAAAAGCATGACCAGGTTTATGGTCTTGTTGCCGATTTCCTTTTTTACCTTGTCCAGTTTCATGCCGATTTCAACCCGGCCTATATTTTCATTATCCACCGTGATGGGGCTTGAGACGATCATGATGTCATCCCCATACGACGGCTTGTTCTTTCTTACATGGGCCTTGGAAATTATGTTGCCGGACTGGAGGAGGGGCGCTCCGTCCCGGTCGAATATTTCGCAGAAAGCAACCTGCGGAGACTGCTCTATGGAAAGAGCCAGGTCTTCAACCAGAAAGAAGCTGAATCTGGGCAGATACTCGGCGCAGGAGCGTGCGGCAAGAGCGGCGATTCTGTTGCCGTGTTCGTACAGGTTGTCCTTTAGCAGCTTCTGCTGGGAATCAACTATGTAGTACCCCAGCGAAAAGAAGAACAGCAGAAGGATAAGGCCTGCGCCAAGTGAAATTTTCAGTCTTAGACTGTCAGTCATCTTTTAAGTCTGTTCAACCCTGTGTTATGAATCCGTACTGCGGGCGGAAGGTGCGGGTTCAACACTGATTTCTTTTTTTATTATCTTGTCGCGTATCTCGGATATCCGGTGAAATATTTCATCGGGAATCATGTTCCTGGTGTAGAGCATGGGGCTGAGGCCGACTCCGTTTTCCTTTAAACCGTAAAAGGACGGACCCGGTTTGAATTTCCCGAGCATAACGGATTTAAGTTCGTTGTAGCAGGCAACATCAAGTTTTTTAATCATGCTGGTGAGGACTGTGCCCTTGGCCAGTGAGTCCTGGTCCGAATCTACTCCGATGGCAAATTTGCCGGAAGTTCTGGCGGCCTCTATTATCCCGTTTCCGGTTAATCCGGCAACTGTGAAAATCGTGTCCGCACCATTGCGATACTGGTTCATAGCCATGGCATATCCCTTTTGCGGGTTCTGAAATCCCGAAAAATCACCCGGAGGGGAGACATAGTCTATGTCTATTTTGATGTCCGGCACGCCGTATTTCGCTCCGGCGACATAACCCATTTCGAAATCAGCTACCGGGGGGACTCTGGTTCCGCCGATAAAACCGATTTTACCTGTTTTACTCATCAGTGCAGCCAGTGCTCCGGCCAGGAAGGAGCCTTCCTTCTGGTTGAAAACCACAGAGGATACATTGTCCCTGCCGCGGACCGGAACTTCAATCACTATGAATTTTTTATCCGGGTATTTCGGGCTGTCTTCCCTGACAAGTTTTTCGTGTTGGGCTCCGATCAGCAACAGCACATCGCACTGCCGTATCAGGGCCGTAAAATCCTCTTCTGTAGACTCTCCGTTTTTGCCCGGCTCAAGTATGATAAGCTTGAAGTTGAATTCCTGCTGTGCCTTGCGTACTCCGCCGTAGCTCATGTCATTGAATGACAGGTCGCCGAGTCCGGACGCGCCGGTCACAAATCCGACCACCGGTTGTTTTGCCCATGCCGGCCCTGAAAAGGTCAGCATAATCAGCAGAGATAGAATTACAAATCGCATCGTTTCCCCGTCTGTATCTTTGTATAAGCTGTTTTGATATAGCGGATCGGTCGCAGGACCGGACTGTCATCTGTTTTATAAATAAGCCGTATATCTTTAAAGGCTCTTTCAGGCAACAATTGTGTGTAGATGACGGTGTTGAACGGTTTTATAGCGGAATGCTGCAGGAAATAAAAATGCTGAGACAAAACAGATGCTACAATCTGTCTTGTCTCAGCATTATTTAGGTATCGGAATAGATTCCATTATCAGGTTGGCCGATGCCATATCCTGTTTAACTGTGAATTTTATACAGAGTAATCAATACCCCGCTCAATCCGGAGAATTACTCGTAAAAGAAGTTAACGGCAATTTATCTTGATGCTGTGTCCGCGCGTGGAACCGCAAGACCGCAAATACGTTTGAGGTCCTGCCTTATGCGTTCTCCGCGCTGGGCCATGGCAACCCCGGCAAAGATTATTCCCGAAGCCATTATCTGGAGGAAAGTCAGGGTCTCATCCAGTATTATCCAGCCGAAGAAAGCCGCTATTGCCGGGACCAGATTGATAAAGGCCGAAGCCTTTCCGGCCGGAAGACGGCTCATTCCGACGTTGTAGAGTCCGAAGGCTCCGAGGGTGACAAATGCGCCCAGATAAGCAGCCACGGCGAGTACGCTGCCCGGTTCAGGGCCGAGACCGTCACGCAGCAGCAGATAAAGGCCGGGCAGAAAGAACAGACACCCGGCGGCATTCTGCACTGCGGTTATTGTCCATGGTCCGTAGCTGGCGGAAAGTCTTTTCACCAGAAGCATGTAACCTGCGGCGCAGGCCATGGCGCACAGTTCCAGAGTATTGCCCAGAGCCGGGTTGGCGGCATCTGCTGAAGGCGCTCCGCTCATGGTCAGGGCGGCTACCCCGAGCATTGATATGGCCAGCCCGGACCATCCCCATACCGATGTTTTTTCCTTGAAGAATATGCCCGCGCCAACTGCAACCATGAGCGGCAGGGAGGCCGAGACCAGCCCCGCCTGGGTGGCGGAAGTAAACGTCAGGGCGTAGGATTCGAAAAGGAAATACAGGCAGGGCATGAACAGGGCCATGAGTGCCAGCGCCACACGGTCCTTTCCTTTTCTTACCGGACCGGCGAGCCTTGCCGCAAACGGTGTCAGCACCAGAGTGGCAATGCCTGTGCGCATCCACATGACTGCCCAGGGGTTAAGGTTGCCGACCAGATGTTTCATGGCCGCGAATGCGCTTCCCCAGAGCAGTACCGCTCCGAGAACCGCCGCCACCGGGATTATATTTGCGTCAGATCTGTTTTCTGTTTTCGTGCGTTGCATCGGTTTACTCCTTTAATGTGCGAATGTGCTCAGTACCCGGCTGCAGTCAGGATCTCCGTGGTCATATCTGACCTGAAGGCTCCTGTGCATCGGGTGGATTCTGCTGATTATCTTCGGCAGGGAATATAGTCTTGGAAAATATTGCTGCTCAGATCAGATTTTCGTGTACTGCGAGGGGGTGGCGCCGGTGTATTTTCGAAAGGTGTTGCCGAAATGGCTTTGGTCGGAAAAGCCGCAGAGCAGAGCCGTATCCGCAAATGCGGTTCCGTGTCTCAGCAGCCTTTTTGCGTTTTCTATGCGTACCTGCAGGTGGTAATTATGCGGCGGAAGTCCGGTGGTTTCCCTGAAGACCCGCAGCAGGTGATAGCGGGAAAGCCCGGCGACTTTTGATAATTCTTCAAGGGAGACTTTTTCGGAAAGGTTTTCGTGCAGGTAGTCCCTGGCTCTTTTCACCGCCACAGGTTCTTTGGTGCCCGGAACTCTGGAGGTCGTTTCACACTGTCTGGTCAGAAGCACTGCGGCTGCTCTGGCAAGAGCCGTGTCCAATGCCAGTCTGCCGTTTCCTCCGGCTGCGGCCAGACTCAGTCTGGTCAGGCTTGCAGTGACCATGGTGTCCCTGATCACCACGGACCTGAATTCCGGCAGCCCGTCTTTTTCTGCCAGATCCCGCAGGGCTTTTCCAAGCAGCAGGTTATCGAAGCTGAAAACGCGGTAGCTGATGCGGGTTCCGGAATCCTTGATCACCCCGGAATGGACCAGTCCGGGATTGAACAGCGCCAGCTCTCCGCCGCGCACAAAGGAACTTCCCGAGCCCGGCTTGCGGCAGTAGCATCCCCCGGCTTCCATTAGTCCGATTGAATGCACCCCGTGGGTGTGGTTCGGGAAGGAGTGGTTGGAATTGATGACTTCCTGAATTTCCAGTCCTTCGATTTCTTTGGGCCTGAGGTATCTTATTTTTTCATTATCCATGTTGATCACCGCGTAGGAAACGAGATTTGCATAAACCGGGACTGCACACAAGTTATATGGGCAGGCCGAAGGCGGTCTTGTAAAAAATTGCTGTCGTCAGCCTGATTTTTTATTCGGCCTGCATTTGATCCCGTGCTCCCGCATGGCGCGTATAATGTCATCAAATTCCGGCAGGGAGTTGCCCATAATCTTGATGCTGCGTCCTCCCCGTTCATGTACGCGTATTCCGAATTCCTCCCTTCCCCTGAGCATGATACCAGCAGCCGCGGCCTGCAGCGTGTTTCCGAAAATCAGCAGCAGAGTGGATAGCCCGGAGCTGAGTCTGGTCCGGTAATGACGATAGAATTCTATATCCTGCCATCTGAAAAGTGTTTCCTTCGCCCCTTTTATTTCATGAAACCCATCCTTGGTTACCCTGTAGCAGAGCAGGCTGTACCGGCAGGCCGCACAAAGAAGAACAATCCACAGGGAGGCAAGAAGCCACATGGCCACGGTAAGCCAGATCCAGCCCCCGGATATGTCGAAAACGCTCATTTCGGAATCCATTTCCCATACGATCATGAACGGGAGAAGGAAAAACACGGGTCCCAGAATCAGCCCCAGCATGTCCGGAGCAATCACGGCCTCCCCTCTTGGGTAGTGTATTTCATCCTCTGTGAATTTGCGGTGTGGAATGATGAAATAAAGTACGAATCCCAGTACAATCAGGATCGAACCGTACAGGGTGTATGGATGCAGGTAGCGGTCCGGCAGCGCGTATATTTCTCCGGCATGGTCCGCACGTATTCTCAGCCATCTGCCGTCTCCGGCCGGGATATGAACCGCTTCCGCCGGAAACGGAGCCAGTTCCGAGAACGGGCGGTCTTCCGGACTGAACACGAAGCGTCTCTCGCCCGGACCGAAGCTTTTGTTCGTCAGCTCCGGGTGCTTTTCCGGTTCATTCAGTGCCGCGATAAGTTCTGACCATGCCGGGCCGCTTGCGGTTATCCGGTTTCGCCCTGTTTTGGAATTTTCGTATTCCCTGAATGGCGGAATATCTTTGTTTCCTTTGAGGAGAACAGCACCGCCGGGAAGATTCTGGCTTTCTTTATGCAGGAATATTTTTTCATAATCCTTCCTGATATCGACCAATTCCACCACGAGCAGCTTTCCTCCCGGCCAGATTACAAGATAACCGCCGAAGCATATCAGAACGAGAGCAGCCGCTCTTCGGAATATTTCAATCATGCAGGTTCCCCTCTCCCTTTTTGAAACGAGGCTATTCCTTTTAATCTGCCAAAAGGTATTTAAGACGCTGAATTTGAGGCGCTTTGCGCTTTTGATAATTTGATTTTGCCTCTGGCAGCCAAAGGGGATAATCCCCTTTGGAATCCCTAGTGGTTTAAGTGTGTTGCTTTGAAAACCGTAACTTTAAGCACAAGGTTTGCGGGCTATGGCAATAACTATGTTTTGGAATGATTTATAATAGCATGAAAAAAATCCCGATAGAAGCCCTCCGAATTTGCGCCGGGGGGCCGGAACAGTACTGCCGGACAGGTGTAACCAAAGTCGCATTGTGACCGTATGATCAATATGGTAGCCTCTGCGAATGAGTGCAAACGTTTTTACCGCAAGGGCCATTGAGGTTATCAGGCTTATTCCGCGGGGCCGGGTGGCCACCTACGGTGGAGTTGCCGCGCTGGCAGGCAACGGGCGCGCGGCCAGACAGGTCGTGCGCGTTCTTCATACTTATTCCAGAAATGAAGGGTTGCCCTGGCACCGGGTCGTCAACCGGGAAGGGTGCATATCGTTAGCCAGAGGAAACGGCTACGAAGAACAGATGGAACTGCTCATGCGTGAGGGCGTTGAGTTCGGTCCCGGCGGACGCATTGATCTTGATGTTTTTTTGTGGAAGCCTGCTAATAAGCGGCAGATAGATTTTGACGAAACCTGTTTCTGATCATCATAAGCAGTAGAGGAGGGGCATATGACGCATGCTGTAACTGTTCCGGTTATTATTTTGAATGACGGTGTCGAGATTCCTGCTCTCGGGTTCGGGACTTACAAGCTTAACGGCTCGGCCGGAGTGGAATCCATGGTCAGCGCTATCAGAACCGGATACCGGCTGCTGGATTCCGCCTTCAAGTACGAGAATGAAGGGGCAGTAGGAGAAGCCGTGCGCCGCAGCGGGGTGCCCAGAGAAGAATTGCTTATCACATCAAAGGTGCCGGGATTGCGCCACCGGTATGATGAAACTCTCTACACGGTGGAAGAATCCCTGTATCGCGCCGGGCTTGAATATTATGATTTTTACCTGATTCATTGGCCCAACCCCAGCCAGAAGCTTTACGTAGAATCGTGGAAAGCATTGGTTGAGGCCCGCAGGCAGGGGCTTGTCCGCAGTATCGGAGTCTGCAATTTCCTGCCGGAGCACATTCAGAAGCTTATTGATGAAACCGGCGTGGCGCCGTCATTGAATCAGGTCGAACTGCATCCCTATTTCCCGCAGCAGGAGCAGCGGGAGTGGGACAGAACGCACGGCATCGTGACCCAGTCCTGGAGTCCGATAGGAAGGGCCAACGAAATACTGTCGGAACCGGCGGTAACCTCTGCTGCCGCGAGGCTCGGAAAAAGCGCAGTGCAGATTGTTCTGCGCTGGCATGTTCAGCTTGGCGCGATTCCCATCCCCAAATCGTCCAATCCGCAGCGGCAGGCCGAGAACCTTTCCGTATTCGATTTCGAGCTTTCCGAAGCCGAAATGAATGCCATCACCGCACTTGGCCGCCCTGACGGCAGACGCAAGGATCAGCACCCTGCATACTATGAGGAGTTTTGATTGGTTCCGGGGGCTGATAAAAAAAGGATACCGATCAATCGATATCCTTTCTGTGTGAGTCCTGTTAATTTGCGGCCATTTTGCTAGACGCAAACTGTGGATGCCGCCCGGACTTTTGGAGGGCAGGGGATCAGCCTTTTTTGACCACCGAGGTCTTGAGCATCATTGAGCCGAATCCGGGTATCTTGCAGGAAATGTCGTGAATGCCGTCTTCCGGATCGACCAGACGTATGTTCTTGACCTTTGTCCCTTTTTTGATGGGGGAGGAAGCCCCTTTGACCTTCAGGTCCTGAATGACGATAACAGTGTCGCCGTCAACAAGCACATTGCCGTTGGCGTCCTTGTAGACTTTTTCCCCGGCGTCCCCGGCCTCTTCGGCCTGGAATTCAAAGTTGCATTCCGGGCAGATGAGTGAGCTGCCGTCAGAGTATACATATTCAGAATTGCATTTGGGACAATTAGGTAGTTTTTCCATTTTATTCCAGTTGGTTGTTTGCGGTTAATTCCTTCCGCAAAGGAAGGGTCAAAAAGGCGCGGACCGGCGATATCCTGTGTATGCTGCCCAAACTTAATAGCGGCATGCCGAGACCGGCTTCCGGTATTTCTATGCACCGTTCATGTCAATATTGTGTGGCTGAGTACTCATGCTGATTTATGGTGCACAAACTCAGATTTCAGTTATGTAGCAGGTTCTGCGTGATCCGTAAAATCGGGTGAGTCGGATGATTCGGATAGGTCTGCACGGGGTTACCATATTAATATAACGTTAGTTGCGTGTCCATTTGGCAGGGTGTATGTGGGGTTGGGTTAAAGACGGTTAAGTAACCAATCTAGTGTTAAGTAGAGGCGGGTAGCGCTGTGTTTGAGTACCGGCGTTTATTTGAGCCCAATAATTCGTAGGTAATTTATTAATAGCCTGTAAATAAAGGATAAAATAATGAATGTTTTATTGTTGAACGGAAGTCCCCATGAAAATGGATGCACTCGGGTTGCTCTTGATGAAATAGCTGAAGAGCTCAAAAAGAATGGCATCGACAGCGAACTTATGCACATTGGTAAGGACGGCATCAAGGGCTGTAATGCCTGCATGGGCTGCGTGAAGACTGGATACTGTATAATGAATGACGACAAGGTTAATGAATGTATTGACCTGTTGAAAAAAGCCGATGGCTTTATTGTCGGATCTCCTGTTTATTTTGCCGGACCTAATGCTTCGGTTTGTGGTTTTCTGGACAGGCTTTTCTACATGAAGGCGGATAGTTATGCATTCAAGCCTGCCGCAGCAATAACCAGCAGCCGTCGATGTGGTAACAGCGCTTCTTTTGACCGACTGAACAAGTATTTTACTTTTGCCCAGATGCCGATTGTCTCTTCTCATTACTGGAATACCATCCACGGAACCAAGGCTGAGGATGCAAAGCAGGATGTGGAAGGTTTGCAGATAATGAGAATTCTGGGCAGGAACATGGCCTGGATGTTGAAATGTATTGACGCAGCAAAAGAAACAGTGCCTTACCCATCGTTGGAAGCAAGAACAAAGATGAGTTTTATCCGGTAATACTGTTATCGATTGAATTTGTTATTGAATATTTTGTATCTGGCCGAACTCGTGTGGGTTCGGCCTTTTTTTGTGTTAGGTTTGATGCCGTGTTGCTAAGAAGAACAGCTTTTTGAATTCATCCTCGCTTATTTTTTCAACAGCACCACCGCCAAAGGAAAGGCGCAAAAAACCATTGCGGAACTGACGAGAAAAACCGTTGTCAGCCCTGTTGCATCGGCTACGAGACCCAATGCAGGTCCGGCTATACCTAGCGAGAGGTCGAGAAACGCAGTGTATGTGCCCATTGCCAGACCGTGGTTTTCCGGAGGAGTAAGGCGGACAGCTTCAAGGCCGAATCCCGGATAGACAAGGGCGTAGCCTATTCCCGTTATGGCTGCTCCGATAAAGGCCAAAAGCGGGACCGGGGCAAAACCTATGAAAAGACCTCCGACACCCTCAATAAGAACGCTTACGAGAGCAACCTTGGCGCCTCCTATCTTGTCCGGCAGATGACCGAAAAATAATCTTCCCAGAATAAAAGCCAGACTGAGGGAGGTAAAGACCAGCCATGAGGAGCCCCATCCCTTGTCCGCAAACAAAAGAGCTCCAAAGGCGGTGATGGAGCCGAATCCTATGGCTGTGAAGGCCAGCCCAAGTCCCGGCAGCCAGACGGATTTAAGGACCTGCACTGTGTCAGTGACTACATTGGCCGCTTTTTTCTTTGATTCAGGACCGGTAAGGGGAAGGATTGCAAGAAAGGTGAGCAAAGGCAGTGCGAAGGTGACCAAGCAGGTGCTTAAAAAACCGAAGTCTTCATACAGAAATACTCCGAGAGGTGCCCCGGCGGCATATGCAGCCCAAAGGGCTGTCCCCAGCCACGCAATAACCTTGCCCGCATGGGAAATTCCGAAGAGTGACAGGCCCCAGACTGTAGCCCCTGTTATGACGAAACTTTCGCAAATGCCCAAAAGAGCTCGTCCCAGAAACAGAAACGAGATCGCAGCATTCGGCGTGGAAACAAACATGAGGGACACGATATATAACAGACCGGCAACGGTACCGGCCACCAGACCGATTGCGACAGCCTGCTTTGCTCCCCGCACGTCTGCGTAGTGTCCTGACCAGATTCGTGAAAACAAGGCTGTCAGGAATCCGCAACTGACGGTGAGTCCGACTGCAAATGTTCCAAAATCGAGCTCGTGGGAAACATAGAGCGGTACCACCGGCATGGCGACTCCGACAATCAGGTAGGTAGAAAAAACAATCATCATGAGCGGCAACAACATGGAAAGCCGCCACGTTGTCTGGCCGATACTATTTATTTTTGAATTAGACATTGAAAATCCTTTGAGAGTTGTCTGCAATATAATGCAGCAGACAATGGACATTGATTTTGTAATACAATCTGACGAGCGAGTATTGGTGTGTTATACAGCAGTAGTCTTTCATCGGTATGGTGAAAAAAAGATATAATACATCAAACTTGGATAAAATTAATTACGCCCGCCCTAAAATGAAGAACATGAATGATTCTATTTAATTCTTGCCTAAAGCTGTACGGAAATAATCCTGAAACTTCACACGATGACTGTGATCATTTGTCTCCAACAGGTATCCTATCCGGATGGACGCTGAAATTAGCAGTATATTCAATTTTCAGGACAGGAAGTCCTCGTTGATATAGCACGGCGTGCCCCGCACAAATGTTCCCGCTGTTTTTACTGCACCCAGATCGGTTTCCGCTTCCAGCAGGCTGGAAGAAAGAACGGTTATGTCCGCATCAAATCCCTCTGCCAGAACTCCGCAGCTGCTTTCTGAAAATGAAGCGTAGGCCGCGTTAATGGTTAGAATATCCAATACCTCGGCAGGGGAAAGTCCCGGTTTGTTATTGATGGGGTGTCTGCCTGTGAGCACTTGAAAAGCTGAAATGGGGTTTACATCGGCAATAGGAGCATCAGAACCGTTGACCATTATTACTCCCGATTTCTGCAGGTCCTGAAAGCGGTGGCACAGCATGGCCCTTTCCGTACCGATGACCTTTTCAAGCCAAGGACTGTCGTCCAGAGCATGCAGTGCCTGTATGCTTACGATGATATTGTATTCAGCAACCAGATTGAGAAGATGGTCGGGCAGAATCACGCCATGCTCCAGCCGCAGGCGTATGGCGTCAGGGTCGGAATGTTCCTTTATGGTTTCGCAATATAAGTTGACGATACGTTCTACCGCCAGATCGCCAATGGCGTGCGTGCATACCTGAACGTCGTTTTCGGCAGCAAGCTTTGTGCACTTATGGATATGTTCATAAGGCATGAATTCATGGCCGGTTTGCCCCGGCCGGTCGGCATAGTCCTCTTTTAAAAGCGCGGTATGGGTCCCCATAGCCCCGTCCATAAACAGTTTTATCGAATTTATGGAAATCGAATCAGAGTAGAATCTGTTGGCCTTAATAAAATCGATAAGTTCCTCCGGGGCCCTTTCTTTGCGGGCAATGGCCATGGCGCGTATTTTAAGGGGGGTGCCCAGTATCTCCATTGCTTTTTCATAGTGTTCGAGCTGGTCGATCTCAATTGCAGCGTCATGAACACAGGTTATCCCGTTTTTATGGTAGTGGCTTATGGCTGAAGAAATCATCTTGGCGGGATTTTTTTTGTAAATGTGGTTGTCAAACAGGTTCTTCGCCGGCCCAAGGAAAATTCCGGTGGGAACACCGTGCTCGTCGCAGATTATATCGGGGTTGCCGGTCAGGTCGTTCTGCTCTTTTAATAAAGCAATGGCAGCCTTGTTGGCCAGAATCATATGAAAGCTGTAGTGGATGAGCAGCAGAGGCGTTGATGGGAAAATTTCGGAAATAGCCTTGTTGGTCGGAAATCCTTTTACAAAAGAATCACAATCTTTCCACAGTTCATGCTGCCAGCCGGAGCCGACTACCAGATCATGGCTGGCATGCTTGTCCTTGGCTTCATTCAGCCTGTCCAGCATTTCCGCATAAGATCTGCATTCGGCCAGATGAATTTCGTTCAGCTTATAGCCGAGTTTCAGCAGATGTCCGTGCGAGTCGTGGAATCCGGGATAGATGTGGCCGTTTTTGAAATCATAGACTTTTGTGCCGGGCCTTATGATTTTTTTAGCTTCTGAATATGATTCAACAAGTTTGGATATTTTGCCGTCCGAGATAATCAGGCCCTTGTAGCGGTCTGACTCTGAATTCCGAGTATAGATACTTTTGCCCAATATGAGCACGTCATCGGCTGTATGCATTGCAGTCTCTTCAGCTGGAAGTTGTATAAATATGGCAGGGAAAGAGCACGGATAATTGCATGGGGATGTTCGGAAACATTTTGGCAGTCGGCCCGAAAACAGACAGATGCCGGGCCAAAAGAATATTTTCGCCATTGTCCGCAGGTCGTTAAGTGCTTTTTTCACTGTGTTTGATCAGTTGGATTGGATGTTAAAATTCACAGCTGTGCTTCGTCAATGTCGGAGTTGTGGGAAATTGCGTTTTGTGGGGCGGGGAAGGGGGGAATCCTGGCTCTACCTCAAAGAAAGAGGCGGTAAAGAATCCTGATAAACAGAAAAGCCATCAATCTTCCGATTGATGGCTTTTCTTGAAAAGTGGCGGAGCCGAAGGGACTCGAACCCTCGGCCTCCGGCGTGACAGGCCGGCGTTATAACCAACTTAACTACGGCTCCGCAATATAACAGCGTGTTAAGCTACGCTTATTATCTGAGGTGGTAGGCGGAACAGGGCTCGAACCTGTGACCCTCGGCTTGTAAGGCCGATGCTCTCCCAACTGAGCTATCCGCCCTCAGGAGGAATTATTTCTAAAGAGACTCTCCTCAGTTGTCAACATGTTTTTTAAATTTATTTATTTTCTTCTTTACGGATTGCCCCGGATGGTGCCCAGCGGGTAGTGCGATAAAAAATAATTGCATTGGTGAGCCTGTTTTTGAATTGTCTCCGTGCTTTTTGCGCTCAGGCAAATTAACCTGTTTTCTGGCTGTCACTCTTTTTTATTTTCACTTATCGGAACTGGATTCAAGCCTGGGCTGTATTTCTTTTTTTACCAGATGGTATGCTGTCGATTCAGAAATCAGATGAATGGTCCTGATTTATCCTCCTTGATATATTAAACAATACCGGACAATACTGTTCGAGATTTCCTTTTTATCTTTCGAAAAACATTTACCTGCGATATGTTGGAAAGAAAAATAATCCGTATAGAGAATAGAGGCGCGTATGAAAGTGTATGTAGCTGATTTGAAGCCAGGCATGCAGTTGGCTGAAGATGTGAAGGGTGCCAATGGGCGGCTTTTGCTGCCGGCCGGAACCGAGCTTGCGGAGCAGCACCTCCGGGTTTTCAATATATGGGGAGTGTGCGAGGTCGTCATCAACGGAGAATGCGGGGAAGATGATGAGGACCTGATGGATCCTCAACTGCTTGAACAGGCTTTGGAGCATGTGGAAAGTCTTTTTTTCTACGCGGACATGACTGTTTCTCCAATGCCGGTGCTGAAGGAAGCATGTCTCAGGAGATATGCGGAGCTCCTTGCCGAAAAGGCTAGGCTCAATCCCCTGCCTGCTGCGGGGGGGAAAGCTCCGGAAATTCCGGATTCACCGCTTTTTGCCGATGCCGGTGTTTTTCTGGACAGCGGTGTGCGTCTGAGCTCTTTTCCCGATATCTATTACAAGATTGTGGATGCGCTGAACAACCCCAGTTCCAGCGCCAATACCCTTGCCGATATAATTTCAAAGGACTCGGGCCTGAGTGCCAAGCTGATCAGTCTGGTAAACAGCCCGTTATACGGGTTCAACAGTCCGGTGGAATCCCTGAGCAGGGCGGTTTCTCTGGTCGGCACTACCGGACTGAGCCAATTGGCGCTCAGCGTTTCGGTAATGGATTCGTTCAAAGGGATGGACAGCGGATATTTTTCCATGGCCGATTTCTGGAAACATTCGTTGGCATGTGCTGTCTTCTGCCGGATCATTTCAACTCAGATCAAAGGGGTTTCAGCGGATAACTGTTTTGTTGTCGGCATGTTGCACGATCTGGGCCGGCTGGTCATGCTGCAACTGGCCCCGGAACAGACTCACCTGACTTTCAAGCTCAGCAGGCATTACGGCATGCCGCCCCGCGAGGCCGAGAAAGCCGTTTTCGGCTTTGATCATTGTGAACTTGCGAATGAACTCTTCTGGATCTGGAATTTTCCCCCGTCGCTTGTTTTAGCTGTCAGCGGGCACCACGGAGGAGTGGAGGAGGAATACTCCGCGGAATCGGCAATCTGCTCAATCAGCGATACCCTTGCTCTTGCCCTTCAGTTCGGATGTAACGGATCAGGATTCGTTCATGCTCCTTATCATGGCGCATGGGATGCTCTCGGACTTCCGGATGGAGCCGTGGCGACAACCATCATGCAGGCTCAACGCCAGATAGATGATATCATAACAATTTTTGGAGGATAGGGTGGAGGATAGCGCTCTTATCAATTTTCAAAAGCAGCAGATACTGACGTTGCAGGAAGAGAAAGCCGCCGCAATGGAGGCTCTTGATCTGGCCAGAGAGCTGGGTTCTTTTACGGCCATATCCCAACCTACCCGTAAGGAACTGCTCAGGGAAATCTGTGTAAGAGCCAACAAGATGATTTCCTTTCAGTCATGCGCCGTCTATCTGGTGGACAGTGATACACAGGATTTTATCCAGGCCACGTGTCTGCCTGATGGAACAGGTGATCTGTTGGAACATGAAATAAGCAGCCTCATAAGTGATCAGTCTTTTGCCTTTGCCCTGCAATCCGAAGGTCCGGTCTTTTTTCTGGATTCATCCAGAAACAATTATGTGCTGCTTCATTCGCTGGCCACACCGTTTCGGGTTCGCGGAATGTTTGCCGGGATCATGTTTCAGGGCAAGGATGAAATTCTGGATACAACATTGAAACTGTTTTCCGTGGTAATGCATTCAGCTGTAAATGCCCTTGAAAACCTTGAGACGCACGACTTCATGCGCAACCACAGTCAGGAACTGGAATTGCGGGTTCAGCGCAGGACGCAGGAACTGGCTGATGCGTATGAACGTATGAATGTTACTCTGAACGGCATGCAGGCCGGTGTTCTGGTCATAGATGCCGCTACTCACCAGATTGTGGACGCCAACCCCAAGGCTTTGGAGCTTCTGGGACGTCCTCTGGGAGAAGTTATCGGTAAGCAATGCTTTGATATGATCTGCTATTCCTTGCGCGGAGAGTGCCCGATGACAGACAAAGGGCTCGATGAAAATAACGCGGAATATCTGATCCGGCGGCCGGACGGGGTAAGCATTCCGGTTCAGAAAACTGCCAGCAAGGTCATGATCGGCGGCAGGCTGCATCTGGTGGAAAACTTTATCGATATTTCCGAGCAGAAAAAACTGGCCGATCTAAAAGAGGACGTGGACAGGATAATGCGGCACGATCTCAAAGGCCCGCTTAACGGGATCATCGGATTGCCGGAAGTGCTGCTTATGGATCTTGAGAATGTTCTGGACGACGGCCAGAGGGAGATTCTGGAGCACATCCGTGGAGCCGGGTACAAGCTCTTGAATATGATAAATCTCTCGCTTGATCTGTATAAGATGGAAACCGGGACTTACAATTACCGTCCGGTTGATGTGGATTTTTATCCCATGCTCCGGGGCGTGCTTAAGGATCTCTCGGAGCATATCTACTGGAAAAAAATAGAAGTTAAGGTCCTTTTTGAAGGTGCTGATGCGGATTGCGATTTAACTTTCCATATAAACAGTGACGAATCCCTGCTTTACTCCCTCCTTTCCAATCTGCTGAAGAACGCTGTCGAGGCATCTCCCTCAGGGGAAACTGTTGTTGTGGATATTTCCCGCAGGGCCGATTCATCTGTGATGCGTATTCATAATATGGGTGCCGTGCCGGAGGATATTCGCGAAAATTTTTTTGATAAGTATGTTACGGCCGGAAAATCAGGAGGAACCGGGCTTGGAACCTATTCCGCCCGGCTTGTAGCCGAGACCATAGGCGGGCGGATTTCTTTTGAAAGTTCAGAGGAACTGGGGACTTCCGTTTCTGTGGAGTTTTTTTCAGCCGGAGAATGAACATGCATACAGGCTTAGTCCGGGTTATTTGTGGAATTTACAGTATCGTGTTACTCGGCATCATTGCTTACGTGAGGAAGAAAAACAATATGCCGATTTTGTCAATAATATAAGGTGCCGTTATGAAAGTCCTGGTTGCTGAGGATGATTTTGCTTCACGGAATTTTTTGCAGTTTTTTTTCATGAAATACGGTGAAGTGGATGTCGCTGTAGATGGAGTGGAGGCCCTGGAGGCTTTCAGGTCCGCGCTTGCAAGCGGAGAACCTTACAATCTGGTTTTCATGGATATCATGATGCCGGAGAAAGACGGTCTGGAAGCGGCACGGGAAATAAGGGAGATTGAGCGTTCGTTCAATGTGCAGCCCAAGCAGGAGGCCGCTGTCGTCATGGCCACCGCCCTTTCGGATGTTAAAACCGTATTCAAGGCTTTCAACAAAAGCGAGGCCACTGATTATGTGGTGAAGCCCCTTACCGTTGATGTTCTAAAAGCCAAACTTCTGGAGTTGGGGTTCATAAATGAGTGATGCTTTTGATATAGACGTCTTCCTTGTCGAGTTTGTCTCCGAGTGCCGTGAAGCTACAGAGTTTGCCGTTCAGGATGTGCTTAATCTGGAGCAGGGCAGGGATCAGGATTCCGTGGATCGTATTTTCAGGGCCTTGCACAGCATCAAGGGTAACTCCTCCATGTTCGGGCTTATGGATTTGTCCGAGTTCGTGCACAAAGTCGAGGACGCCTGCTCGGACATCAGGTCCGGGGAAAGAGCTATAGACAAGCTCGCAATCAATGTGCTGCTCAGAAGTTTTGATCTGATAGAAGATGCGTTTGAGAATATAATTGAAAAGGGTTCGGACAAAATTGATTACGGCAGGGGATACGCCCTGCTGAAAGAACTGGATTCGGATAGCGCAGTTGCCGATTCAGACGTTCCGCAGGAGAACCGGGCGGAGGCATCTGTGGAACCCGTTGATGAACCCGATGTCGAGCCAGCAGAATCCGGGATAGAACCTACACTTGAGCCTGTTGTGGAAGTTAAGGCCACCCCCGAGTTCTGTAAGGAACCGGTGATCGAGCAGGCCGGAAGCGTGCCGGAAGAGCCTCCGTTTCCTGTCCGCGAGAACCCGACCGCCCTTGTGGTCGATGATGACTTTATTGCTCGTAAAATTTTTGTGGGTTTTCTCTCCAAGTTTATGCCCTGCTACATTGCAAAAGACGGCGGGGAAGCCATTCAGGCGGTATCGCAGAGTTTTTCTGGGGAGATTCCCCGGTTTGACCTGATCATCATGGATGTGATGATGCCCAACATTGACGGGCTGCAGGCCTGCAAAGCCATTCGTCAGCTTGAGCAGGGCAGGAACGCGGATTCCTTTGACAGCGAATCCAAGATATTCATCGCCAGCAGCCTGAGTGATGAAAAAACCATGCACAGAGCCATGTATGAATGCGGTGCCGATTCATATCTTGTAAAACCTGTCCTGTATGACGATCTGCGTCGTCAACTGGTCCGGTTTCGTCTTATTGCTGCTGAATAGAGTCCCGGCCCTCAATCCGCGGCCGAGGCCTTTACTCTTTACTTTCCGTCTGTTTGCCATTCAGAAAGGCTGAACCGGGGTTATGCTTCGGCGCAGTCTGTTTCTTTTTTTCTGCGTGTCCTTTTCTCCATCACAAGTCAAAATTATAATATAGTTTGCGGCAGGATATAGGTTATCGCATCTATAATATGGTGTGTGCAGGCCTGGTCTGTGATGCATGTTTCACTATTTTAACCCCTGATCCGAAGATAGTGCTCATGTATATTTTATGTGCGCTATCGGCAGCCTGTTTTATTCAATAGGGTCATGCGTCTATCGTATTATTTTCACTTGAAAAAAAATGAAATTATGCAATAAATAAACCCATGATGCGGTGCATGTGTGGAGCCGGGCGGTTTTGCGGTAGGAAGTGCGGCCTTGGGTTGCCTGCAAATTCGTATGGTTCGGCGGGGGCCGCATGTCTTGAGCTCTGGAACAATTCTGCTGCACTCTGCAAAAAATCTGGAGGCCGGTCCTGATGGTTGTAAAAAAAATTCTCATTGCGATTGTGTGCCTGCTGGTGGCAAGTGCTGCCCTTGCCGCAGAGCCCAAAAAGGCGGATGAGACTTTTTCCGTTGCTTATTGTGAGGATTGCGTCCCGTTCGAGTTCTGCAACAAGGACGGTTTGCCAGACGGATTGGTAATCAATTACTGGAAGCTCTGGGCCAATAAGACCGGCGTAGCAATCAATTTTAAAGCAGCTCCCTGGGAAGAAAGCGTGCGGATGGCCAAGGCGGGGGAGGTTGATGCTCACGCAGGGCTCTTCTACAGCAAAAAACGCAATGAATTTCTGGAATTCGGCGCGCCTATGACCAGCAGCGATACTCATTTGTTTTACAGCAAGGCATTGCCCATAACCTGCAACGCGGATGTGCTTCCCTACCGTGTCGGAGTGCTTGCCGGCGGTCTGGCCGCAGAGTTTCTCCATGAGAAATATCCGGAAATGTCACTCGTGGAGTATCCCGATTTCAAAGCAATAATGTCCGACCTTGCAAGCGGCCAGTTGAAAGTCTTTGTGGCCGAAACGCTGGTCGGTCTGTACTATCTGCAGCAGTCCGACCTCTCCACAAGATTTCAGTACCGGGAGAGCCAGCCGCTTTACCGCAACTATTGGCGGGTGGCCGTTCCCAAGGATAAAAAAGACTCCCTGACCGCGATAGACGATGGAATGGCCTCTTTCTCTCCCGAGGAGAAAAAAAATATCAACCGTCACTGGACGGCAACGGCCAAAGGGCGTGATCCCGGCAGTCTGGTTATTACCGTGGACCGTGATTATCCGCCATTCTCGCTGCTCGGCCCCGATGGCGTACCGTCGGGAATGATCGTTGATATGTGGAAAGCCTGGAGCAGACAGACCGGCGTTCCAGTTGAGTTCGTCCCGGAGAGTTGGACCGGCACTCTGGAGGCCGTGAAGTCGGGAGAGGCCGATATCCATTTCGGGCTGTTCCGCTCCAGGGAACGTGAAGAATTCCTGCTTTTTTCCGGCCCCCTGTTCAAGGTGGATACCGCCCTGTTCTACCGGGCGGACAGCCGCAATCCCGGAGGACTGGACAGAATGTCCGGCATGAAGGTGGCGGTTATCGGCGGATCGTATCAGGAAAGTTACCTCAAGGAAAAGTATCCGGAGATCAAAACGGTTAGCTTTGCTGACGGCGAAGGGCTCATCCTGGCCGTTCTGAAAGGCAAGGCCGATGCGCTGATGCATGAAGTGCTGCAGGTGGAGGCGGAACTGGACCGCATGCAGATGCATGGGGCGCTGGTAAAAGGGACCGACAGCCTGTTTTCCAGTTTTATCAGGGCCGGGGTAAGAAAGGACAGGCCGGAACTGATTGAGTTGATAGATTCCGGATTCGGCAAGATTCCGTATCAGGTTTATTCCGGTATAGAAAAACGTTGGGTGAGCAATCCCGAAGACCTGTATTTTTCATCTGACGGCAGCCCGTTCAACCTAAGCGACGATGAATTGAAGTGGCTGGACGATCACCCGATGATAACTGTTGCCGTAATGGATGCCTGGCCCCCGCTGGATTATGTCAATGACCGGGGAAATCCGGAAGGACTGGGCGTCGATTATGTCCATTTGCTGAACAAGCGGCTTGGCGGGCGGTTGCAGATTTTGGCGGGCCCGTTCAAGGACAATCTGGAAGCAGTCCGTGAAAAGCGTATTGATGCTATAATGGACGTCACGCCCAAAAAGGACCGCGAGCCTTTCCTCGACTTTACCACCCCTTACATGATCATTCCCCATGTTATCGTCGGGCGTTCGGACGGCACGAAATATATGAATGAAAAGGAACTGGCGGATAAGACAATCGCTCTTGAACGAGGGTTCTTCAATGTTAAATATTTTCGTGAGACATATCCGGATGCAAAGGTGGTCGAATTTCCGGACACACTGGCCGCCCTTGAGGCCGTGGCCCGTGGAAGGGCCGATGCGTATGTGGGGAACAGGGCGGTGGCTGTTTATCTTATTGAAAGATATCTGCTGAGCAATCTTGAAGTGCAGGGTCGGATCAAGACGAAAGGTTCCGTGCTGGCGATCGGTGTGCGGAAGGACTGGCCTGTTCTGGCCGGAATTCTGGACCGGGCGCTCAAATCCATCGGCCGCCGTGAAGAAAGGGAGATTCTGAAGAAATGGACCGGGCAGGAGAACAGTCCGAAGGTTGAACTGAGCAAAAGTGAAAAACTCTGGCTGCGCAGCAGTCCGGTAATCCGGTTCAGCGTGGACCCGGACTGGCTTCCGCTTGAACGTATCGATCCAAAGTCCGGGCAGTACGAAGGTATCTCCGCCGATCTGCTGCATATGGTGGCCAAACGTACTGGACTCTCACTGGAACTTGTTCCGACCGCGAAGTGGAGCGACTCGGTGAAATACGTCCGTGACGGCAGGACGGATATGCTTGCCGCAGCCAGCGAGACAGCCGAACGGGATGAATTTCTGGATTTTTCCAATCCGTATATTGAGCTTTCCAATGTCGTGGTGGTCCGGCAGGAGACCCCTTTTCTGGGCAGTGTGGAAGATCTTACGGGCATGAAGGTGGGGGTGAGCGAAGGTAATGCCGCTCATAAATATCTTGAGGAGAATTACCCGCATTTGAATCTTGTGCCCATCTCAGGAGCACTGAACGGTCTGAAAATGGTAGCCGAAGGCAAGTGTGACGCCTATGTGGGAACTCTGGAGGTTCTGGGTTACCTCATCAACCAGAACGGCCTGTACAACCTCAAGGTGGCCCTGCAGCTTCCGGTCAGTCGCAAACTCTGCTTTGCGGCTCGCAAGGGACTTTCGCCCCAGTTGATTTCCATTCTGAATAAGGGGATCAGATCCATCAGCGAAAAGGAATCCGAGGCCGTGATCCGCAAGTGGATCAGCCTGAGGGTTGAAAACGGGATAGATATCTGGCTCATTATTCGGATTGCCCTCGGTGTAGGCAGCGTGGCAGGATTTATCATGTTCGTGGTCATCCGGTCCAACCGGCGTCTGGCGAGCGAGGTTCGGGTCCGTCAGCAGGTGGAGATGGAGCTGCTTGAGGCCAGGGACAAGGCAGAGGATGCCACGAGGGCAAAAAGTGAATTTCTGGCCCGCATGAGCCATGAAATCCGTACTCCCATGAACGCAATCATAGGCATGAGCCATCTGGCGCTGCAGACTGAGCTTACCGCGAAACAGCACGATTACATCTCCAAAATAAGAGCAGGGGCAAACAACCTGCTCGGCATCATCAATGACATTCTGGATTTTTCCAAGATAGAAGCCGGCAAGATGAGCATGGAGCGCATTGCGTTCCGTCTGGACGAGACCATGGACAACCTTGCCAACGTGATAGCGGTCAAGGCGGAGGAGAAGGGGCTGGAAGTCCTTTTTCACGTCTGTCCTGATGTGCCTAACGATCTGGTCGGAGATCCGCTGCGGCTCAGTCAGATTCTTATCAATCTGGCCAATAACGCCACCAAGTTCACGGAGCACGGCGATATAGTCATTTCAGTGAAACCGGAAGCTCAGGACGAGGAAACAGTTACCCTGTTGTTCTGTGTGGCCGATTCCGGAATAGGCATGACCGAGGAGCAGAAAAGTCGACTTTTCAAATCCTTTTCGCAGGCTGACGGATCGACAACGCGAAAGTACGGCGGAACGGGCTTGGGGCTGGCCATCTGCAAACGCCTTGTGGAGATGATGGACGGGCGCGTCTGGGTGGACAGTGTCCCGGGCGAAGGATCGACATTTTCCTTTACGGCGGTGCTCGGCAAAGGGGAAAAGGTCGAATGCAGCTACACTCCTGCCGCGGACCTGCGGGGACTGCGGGCTCTGGTCGTGGACGACAATTCCACATCACGGGCCATACTCAGCGAGGCTCTGGAGAGCATGACCTTCAAGGTCAGCACGGCAGCTTCCGGGGATGAAGCCTTAAAACTGATCAAGGAAGCCACCGAAAGCGGTAATCCGTATGAACTGGTACTGCTGGACTGGAAGATGCCCGGACTTGACGGGATAGAGACTTCCCGCAGGATTGAAAGGGAAGCCGGTCGTGAACTTCCCAAAATTCTTATGGTCAGTGCTTACGGCCGGGAAGAGATTATGGAGGAGGCCGAGGCTGCCGGACTTGAGGCCTTTCTGGTCAAACCGGTTAACCAATCCGTGCTTTTCGATACCATAATGGGCGTGTTCGGCCACAATGTTGAACGCAAGACTCGTAGAACTCTGGGCTTATCTGAAATCCCCGAGGGACTGTCCGCCATAAAGGGAGGCAGAATCCTGCTTGCTGAAGACAACGAGATAAACCAGCAGATTGCTGTGGAGATTCTTGAAAGGGCAGGCATGGTGGTTGAAGTTGTGGATAATGGAAAGGATGCCGTGGAACGCACGCTTGAGAATGAGTACGATCTGGTGCTCATGGACATCCAGATGCCTGTACTGGACGGTCTGTCTGCTGCAGGACACATCAGGGGAAACGGCATCGGCCATGAGTTGCTTCCCATAGTCGCCATGACAGCCCACGCCATGGCCGGAGATCGGGAAAAGAGTATTGAGGCCGGCATGGACGACCACATCACCAAACCGATTGACCCTGAACTGCTGCTCGGTATTCTGATCAAGTGGATCAAGCCGGGAGAAAGGGAGCTGCCGGAAGGGTATGTCTCCGCCACCGAGCGCAAGGATCGGGAACTGGCCGCAGATGATCTTCCTCTTGAAGGTGTGCCCGGTATCAATACCAAGTCCGGGTTGTCCAAGGTTTCCGGAAACCGGGAACTTTACAAGAAGCTGCTGGGACAGTTCCGGGCAAAATATATGACCCCGGTTCAGGATATAGAGGCCCAGCTTCAGAACGGGGAGGCCGATGTCGCTATCCGCACGGCCCACACGATAAAAGGCGTGGCTGCCAATCTCGGCGCGGACACGCTTTCCCGTTCCGCAGGAGAGGTGGAGCGTGCTCTGCGGGCAGGAGAGGAAAGTATCGAAACACTGCTTGCCGATATGCAGACCTGTATAGACACTGTGGCGAAGGGGCTGGATGAACTGCTGCCCGCAAAGGAAGATGATGGATCTGCCGGGGGCAGTAAGATAGATTCCGCTGTATGTCTTGAATTTATAGCCGGTATCGAGTCTGCGGTAGGCTCCAATTTATCTGAAGCCATGGAAACCATGGGCAGGCTCAGCAAAGAGGTCGAAGGAAGTGAGTATGCCGATCCGGTAGGCAGGGCGTCTGCCCTGCTGGATGATTTTGAACCGGATGAGGCAATGGACATATTGAATGAACTTGCTGACAAATTAAGTTCCGCGGAAATTCTACCGGATGATTCTGTGCCGGACAATCTCGGCGAAAAGATCAAGGCTTTTATCGAGTTCATGGATAATGATATTTCGCAGGCCGTTGGTCTTGCCGAAGAAATAAAGGGATTGGTCGCCGGTACGTACCTGATTGATCCCGTGCGGAAAATGGTGCAGGCTCTTGATGATTTTGAAACGGATGAAGCTCGTAGCGAGGCCCTTTCCATTCTGGAAAAGTTGGACAGCTGATAGGACAAGGCTATGAAACAGGTTCTGATAGTTGATGATACGGTGGAAAACCTGCAGGTCCTCATGGAGGCCCTCAAGGGGGAGTACGCCATTGTCACGGCCAAGTGCGGAGAAAAGGCCCTTGAGCTTGCCCGGACCAAACCGTACCCGGACATAATCCTGCTCGATATCATGATGCCGGGGATGGATGGGTACGAGGTTTGTGAAAAACTGAAATCAGATGTCAGGACCAGAGATATCCCGGTGATATTCATTACTGTGCTGATGGAGGAAGAGGATGAGGCCAAGGGGCTCTCGCTGGGGGCCGTTGATTATATTGTCAAACCTTTCTGCCCGGGACTGGTCAAGGCCAGGGTCAAAAATCAGCTTGAACTCAAAGAGCACCAGGACGACCTTGAAAAACTTGTCCGGGAGCGTACCAAAGAGCTTGCTCTGGTAAAGAAAGTCACCATTGAGTGTCTGGCTGCTCTTGCGGAGTGGCGGGACCCTGAAACCGGCGGACATATTGCCCGAACCCAGAACTATGTGCGGGCGCTGGCCTCCCATGTGATGGAGAAGGAAGAGTTCGCGGATCAGCTCAACGCTGACCTGATCGAGACATTGTATCTTTCGGCCCCGCTGCACGATGTGGGCAAGGTCGGTGTTGCGGATGCGATTCTGCTCAAGCCGGGCAGGCTGACTGACGAGGAATTTGCCGAAATGAAGAAGCATGCGCAGTACGGACGTGATGCCCTGGCCGGGGCTGAAGCCGCTCTGGGTGGGAACTCTTTTCTGCATTATGCCTGTGAAATCGCATTGTCCCACCATGAAAAGTGGGATGGTTCCGGGTATCCGCAGGGACTTGCCGAAGAGGATATCCCTCTTTCCGCCCGGATTATGGCTATTGCCGATGTTTACGATGCTCTCATTTCAAAACGTGTTTACAAAAAGCCTTTTCCACATGCCAAAGCAGTGCGGATCATCTCCGAGGGGCGTGGTACTCATTTTGATCCGCGATTGGCGGATGCCTTTATGGAGATTGAGGAGCAGTTCCGGCAGATTGCTCTTGAATTCGCCGATTTTGATGAAGAGCGTGAAATGCTCATGAAATGAATGGGCTGAAGCGGTTGCCCTTATCCCGGAACTCATTCTGAATCTGAGTGATATTTTTTTTTGAAAGTTCAGGATATACGCTGAAGTTGTATGTATTTCTTACCGGTTGTCTACCTGACAGGGGATTGGAATAATGAGTGAAAAAATGACGGTTCTGGCGGTGGATGACACCCCGGAAAATCTGCATGTTCTCATGGAACTGCTCAAGGATGATTACGCCATTCTGGCTGCCAAGGATGGAGAAAAAGGGCTTAAACTGGCCCAGACCAAGAATCCGGATATAATTCTTCTTGATGTGATGATGCCCGGCATGGACGGTTATGAAGTCATAGAAAAACTGAAGTCGGACGAGTGCACCAGAGATATCCCGGTTATTTTCGTAACGGCCTTGAGCGAGGCTGACGACGAAAGCAAGGGGCTTGCCATGGGAGCCATCGATTACATCACCAAACCGTTCAATCCCGCCATTGTCAAAGCGAGGCTGAAGAACCATCTGGCGCTTCGGGAAGCCGCCCGGCTTCGCGATGATGTGGAACGCATCATGATGCACGACCTTAAGTCTCCGCTGACAGCCGTGATAGGCCTGCCGCAACTGCTGCTCATGGAAGAGGGACTTGATGAAATGCACCGCAGGATGCTCAGGAATATAGAGGATGCCGGTTACACCCTGCTGTCCATGGTCAATATGTCTACATCCATTTTCAAGATGGAGCGGGGAACTTATGAATTTTCCCCGGAATCCATGGACCTCGCCGCAGTAGTCCGCAAGGTGTTTTTCGGCATAGAGGATACGGCCTCAATGAGAAACATAAATCTTGTTCTGGAGATAGACGGCATCGAAGCCGGTCCAGATCAGCAATTCATCATCATGGGAGAAAACCTGCTTTGCTACTCCATGCTGGCCAACCTGATAAGTAATGCCCTTGATGCCTGCCCTGCCGGAGGAAGAATTCTTGTCCGGCTGAACCGTCTTGATGATTCTGTGAAGATAGATGTCTGCAATCAGGGGGAAGTCCCGGAAAAAGTCAGAGGATGTTTTTTCAGCAAGTACGCCACGGCCGGGAAAAGCAAGGGAACAGGGCTGGGAACATATTCCGCTCGGCTTATAGCCCAGGCGCACGGCGGAGATATTACTCTTGCCTGCGGAAACGGAGAGGTTGAGGTTTCTGTTACAATCCCGCAGTGATAATAAACAGTTCTGCTTAGCCCCTTATCGTTTCCTTGAGCTTGCGTTGCAGTGTTGCCGGGGTGAACGGCTTGACTATGTAGTTCGTTGCTCCTGCCTGAACAGCCTGTATCACCTGCGACTGTTCTGCTTCTGCCGTGATCATGAGCACCGGAAGTTTTTTGTATTTGTGTTCAGTTCTTATTTTTTGAAGAAATTCAATCCCCGTCATCTTCGGCATATTCCAATCCAGAAGAATAAGATCAATGGAGGGTGTGTCTGCCAGTTTATCAAGGGCATTCAGACCGTCTTCGGCGAAGTGCAGGTTTGTATACCCCAGCATGCGCATTATGTCTGCGATGGTTCGGCGCATGCTCTGATGGTCATCTACGATCAGTACTGATGAAAATAAGTCGGGCATGTTTCTCTCCATTTTTGAGTGTGATTCTCTATATACTTATTTTGCCTAGTCAGGGCAATGACCTGTTCTTATTTTGGCGATTTTATGTCGATTTGGAGAGCAACTCGGGAAACAATCTTTGTCACTCACTGAAAAATATTATATTTAAGTCATTAGATAAGAAGAAATTGTAGTCGTGGTGCATGCTTTTGAATTAAATCGAAGATTCTCAGACCAATTCTTTGCCGCTCTTTTCGGCAATGGTGTGTCTGTACGGAGCTTTCTCATGAAGGTTAAAGTGCTTATCGCAATGCATGTGCTGCTTTGTGTCTTGTTTTTTTCAGTTTGTTCATGGGCAGCCATGCCTGCGCATGAATTGCGGCTGACTCCTGCAGAGCTCAGTTATATCAAAGAGCACCCTGTTGTTACGCTGGGAACTGATGAGACTTTTGATCCCTTTGTTCATAAAAACGAGGATGGATCGTACAGCGGAATTGATGTTGACGTAACGAAGCTGATAACGGAAATGACCGGGCTCAAATTCAGTTTTGATCAGGGTAAGTGGGCTGAAATTATTAAAAAAGCTGAAGAAAGGAAGATTGACGGCCTGACCTCGTCCGTGCCGCATCCCAGCCGCGCGAAATTTTTTAATTTTACTCCCCCGTACGCCAAGTACTCCACAGTGGTTCTTGTAAGGAAGGATAATCCGGAACGCCTGCACAGTCTGGATGATCTTGACGGAAAACGGGCTGCAGTGATGCGTGGAAATATCAACATGCTTAACGGCGTGAAAAAGACCGGGGCAAATGTTGAGATTGTCTGGGAGCCGAACGCGTACGAGCTTATCAAGAGCGTAGCAACAGGGCGAAGTGATTTTCTTATTGCCGGTGAACCGGCATTTTATCTGATAGCCAAACTGGGGCTTTCCGGGTTTCTTGAAAGTGCTTTTCCCACAGGCGGTACAACGGAGTTCTGCTTCAGCCTGCGTAACGACCAACCGGAACTTGTGTCTATCTTCAACAAGGCGTTGAAGAGTATCCCTCAGGAGAAACTTGTCGCCATCTGGAACAAGTGGCTGCGCGGTTCCGCCTGGAATCCTGTCGGTGATGACGGGCGGATAAAACTGACGGTACCGGAACAGGAATTTCTTAGCGTAAACCACTCTCTTGGGGTCAGTGTCTGGTCTGACCGTCCTCCGTTCGCGTTTTTTCCTTCCGGGGGAAAGTTTCGCGGAATGGTTGCAGATTTCATGCATCTGGCAGGAGAAGACCTTGGATCCTCCGTCAAGCTTCTCCCGGTCCGCTCCTCTGATCCGCTGGAAGACCTGAAACAGAAAAAATGTGATCTTGTAATGATGTGCGAACTCTCGGATCGCCCGGAACCCGGCATTGCGTACACCATGCCCTATATTTCCTTTCCTTATGTTATTGCGGCAAAAATGGATAAACAGTTTCAGGATGAATTTCATCCCGAAGACAATCAGATATTTGCCGTGGTCAAGGGAACGTCCGCTATATCAAGGCTGCGTGCTGAATATCCCGGACTAAACCTGCGGGAAACAGAATCCGTGCACAGTGGATTACGGAAGGTGCGGGACGGGGAAATCTATGCCCTGATTTCTACTTTTCCGGCGGTCACATATGAAATTCAGAAAAATTTTCTTACTGAACTCAAGGTAATAGCCCAGACCCCGCTTAAGGCGCAGTACGCGGTTGCCACCAGGGAAAGTTCCGCAGACTTGAACCGCATTTTTCAAAAAATAGTGGGAAATATCGGCAACAGTGAAAAGCGCCAGATCATCAACAAGTGGATGGCCATTAAATATGAAAAGGGTGTGGATTATTCCCTGGTCTGGAAAATTCTTTTCGTATCCGTCCTTGTGGTGGGACTTATCCTGTACAGGAACCGTGTCCTGCAGTGCGCAAAGCGCAAGGCCGAAGCGGAGCTGGAAGCTGAACGCGAAACTGTCCGGGCCAACCTGAATTTTATAGACATGATTTCCAATGAGTACAGGTCGCCCCTTTCCGTTATTTCTTCCAATCTGGATCTTATAGAGGAAAAGACCGGGAGAGAGGGCGAAAAGGATGTAAGCAAGGAACTTGAAAGAATGCGCAACTCCACGCAGAGACTGCTCAACATTTTTGATAAGTCACTTGCCAAGGTTCGTATTGAGAGTGCTGAGCAGCTTCCGGAAAATCACTCTGTCGATCTGGTCGAGATCGTCCGGACAGTTATGAAGGACGTGCAGAGCACCCATCCGGATCACATTATTGAACTGGAATTCCCGGAAGATAGTCCCCTGACCGTGTCCGGTGATTCCGAACTTCTAAGTCTTGCGGTTGTCAACCTGCTCGACAACGGGTGCAAGTATTCCGAACCGGATGTCCCGGTTGTGGTGTCGCTTTTTACTTCCGGACAGACCGTAACCTTACGGGTCCGTGATCAGGGAGTGGGGATGCACAGCGATGATCAGTTGAGGGTTTTCGAAAAGTACTACCGCTCATCCAATGTCGGGAAAAAACGCGGCGCAGGTATCGGGCTCTATATCGTAAAGAAGATAATCGACCTGCATGCCGGCAGGATTCGGGTTTCGTCCATTCCCGGTGCCGGGACAACCTTTACCGCGGAATTTCCCGCCGCCCAGTCCAGACAGTAGTAAGCTTCCGCCCATAAAGAGCGGGTGCTGCACTGCCGGACCGGACGGCGGTCTGTGTTTTTTTACGCTGTCCGGGGTGGATGAACGCGCTATCGGCTGATGTTGCGTCCGCCTGCATACGATCCGGCGATATAGGCCGCTATGGCCGCAGCCGTTGTCGGGACAATGGCGTGGACCCCGCCCATGGCCGGCTTCATTATGGTCAGGGTGATGAAGACGGCGACCCCGCATATGATGGAGGCCAGCGCTCCGACCGCATTCCCTTTTTCCCAGTACAGGCCGAGCACAATAGGGCAGAGGAAGGTTGCTTCCAGTCCGCCGAATGCGAAAAGGTTGATCCAGACCAGCAGGTCCGGAGGTTCGGTTGCGGCCAGAAAAACCAGCAGGCCGATTGCTGCCGTTGTTATCAGGCTCATCCTTTTCAGCCCGGAGACCTCCATTCTGGAGGCGTCACCCTTGAGCCGGTAGTGGATGTACAGGTCTTTGATTATTGCAGCCGATACCAAGAGGAGCATTGAATCCACAGTGGACATGATGGCCGCCAGCGGACCGGCGATGAAAACCCCGGCCCATACCGGTGAAAGCAGTTCCACGATCATGGTGGGCATTGCCAGGTCGCCGGAAGGGAGGTTCGGGAAAACCGCTCTGCCCATGGCTCCGGCAAGATGAGCGCAAAGGATCATGAAGCCGATGATGAGCGTACCAATGACCATGGCATCGTGCATGGCCTTGGAATCACGATAGCCCATACAACGCTGGGTGGTCTGCGGCAGGCCGAGTATGCCGATACCGACAAGCACCCAGAAGGACAGCGTGAACGGCTGCGGAACAGCATTCTTGGGCCCGGTGGGGGTGATCAATCCCGGATCGATGTCTTTCAGTGTGGATATGCAGTGCTCCACCCCGCCGCCTGCATGGATGACGGCCAGCAGGATGACCACTACCGCAATGACCATGACGATTCCCTGTACTGCGTCGGTAAGAACAACAGCCCTGAATCCGCCTACGGCAGTGTAGAGCACCACACTGATTCCGAACAGCCCGAGGCCGACTATGTACGGATATCCGGTGACAGTCTGGAAGAGCCTCGCCCCGCCGATGAACTGGGCCAGCATGGCGGCCATGAAAAATACGACCAGCGCCACGGAGCACAGGATGACTACCGCGTCACTTTCATAACGGGCTCTAAGGAAATCGGTTATGGTTACCGAGTTCGTTTTGCGGGCCATTATGGCAAATCGTTTGCCGAGAACCCCCAGAGTGAAAAAGGTCGTGGGAACCTGAATCATGGCCAGCAGCACCCAGCTGAGGCCCAGCCGGTAGGCCACTCCGGGACCTCCTACAAAGCTGCTGGCACTGGTGTAACTTGCGATTACGGTCATTGCGAGAACAAAGCCGCCCATGGAACGGTTGCCGATGAAATACTCTTCAATGAATCCTTGCGAAGATTCGGAAGCAGATTTCTTCCTGGCCCAGAGTGCCACTGCCACTGAAAATGCCAGATAGATTATGACCGGGACGATGGTCTGGATTGTTGCTGGCATTACTCTTTCTCCCCTTGCGAATCCCCGGCGGAGTCCGGAAATTCAGCATCCGTAATTTCCGCTTCAAGAGGCATGTCTTTGAACTTAGTGCGCACAATGATCCACAGCACTATGGTTATGACCGGATAACCTGCTATGCAGCTGTAGAAGAACCATGCCGGGAAGCCCCAAACATAGGTGTATTCGTCCGGGTTGTTATTGCCCATGCCGAAGCCGAATACATACCACCAGATAAAATAGAGTGCGTAGACCGTCAGAGCGAGCAGGGCTTCACGGTCTGCCTGTCTGAAACGCCGGTCCCGGTTGTTGTTCATTTCGTATCCCCTGTTGTTTCCGGGGTTAAAATTATTGTCTGCGCGGATGGCATTGCGGGTTATGAGAGTGCATTGCGATGGGATGTATCTTTTTCAGCGGACAGATTCAAGCTCCGGGTATTGCCGGTCTGATTTTCGGCGTACGGACTCAGCAGTCAACCATGGTCATGCCGAGTCCGGCGGTTCCCATTTCCTTGAACGGCTGGGGGAGGGCCCTGCCGGTCTGCAGCATGGCCATAATCACACGGTCCAGATCTTCCCAATGCTGGGAGATGATCTCATTTTTCGCCATCAGGCAGGCGTTGTAAGCTTTCAGTGCACCAAAGGCATTGCGCTCTATGCAGGGGATCAGAACAAAGCCTCCGACGGGATCGCAGGACATGCCCAGATGATGCTCCAAAGCGATGGTGGCAGCCACTTCGGTGGTCTTGATGGTGGCTCCTGAGGCATAGGCGGTCATGGCTGCGGCCATGGCCGAAGCAACACCTATCTCGCCCTGACATCCTACTTCGGCCCCGGCAACACTTGCGTTGTTTTTACAGAGAAATCCAACCAAAGCTCCGGCCAGCAGACCCTTGCGCATGTCCTCGCGTGATAGTTTGAGGTGATCCTTCATGATTTTTACCAAGGAGGGCATGGTTCCGGCGGACCCCAGAGTCGGGGCGGTTACGGCGAGGCGGCCTGCGGCGTTTCCTTCGGAAACAGCGAGGGCGTAACTGCTGACCTTCTGCATAAGGGCCTCGCCATCATCCATTTTTTGCGCCTGTGCGTAGAGGTGCTTAGCCTTGCGGTGGAACTCGAAAGGCGCGGGCAGCAGACCGTCTTCTTCCAGCCCGAGGGCAACTCCATTGAGCATGGTGTCAAGAATCAGGTCCAGATGGGCATTAACGTCTTTTTCATCACAGCCCATGATGGCCATTTCATTTTCAAGCATGATTTCATGCAGCTGCTTGCCTGTCTTTTTTACCAGCTCGTTGAATTTGGTCATGCTGCCGTAGATATGTACCGGGTCGCCGCGTTTCTCCTCCGGTTGTCCTTTCCATGAATAAAAGCCGCCTCCGGTGGAATAATATTCGCGTTCAACCAGTACCCTGCCGTTTTTGTCGACAAACTGCATGACCAGAGTGTTATTGAACGGGTAGTCGTGGTCGATGCTGTCCCAGACTATGGTCCCGGCATGGCTGATGCCGATTTTTTTGTCCGAGAAGGAAATTACATGGGTTTTGCTTTCATCAGCAAGAGCGTCCATTACCGAAGGATCGCACGTTTTGGCTTTCTGGCCCATCAATCCGCTCAGTATGGCCCTGTCTGTACGATGCCCTTTACCGGTGGATGAAAGACTGCCGTATAAATGCGCTTTGATGCTTGTGCCCGCCGACAATGTGGCGTTGTCCTGTTTCTCCAGAAACGCGCGGAAGTTGCCGGCAATGCGCAAGGGGGCCAGCGTATGGGAGCTGGATGGTCCGGGGCCTATTTTGAACAGGTCCGTTACGGAGGTGCATATGCGGCCCGCCGGCGGTCCGGAGTAGCATACGTTCGGGGGCAGGTCCGGAAAAGAGGAGGCGGGAATGCCGCGGGCCTGCGCCGGTGCGGATTTAAAGAGACTCAGTCCGGCTGCAGTCAATGCGGCGGTCTTGAGAAAATAGCGTCTATCCATTGTAAATTTCCTTGCTCATTATATCCGTCCTGAATCTGACCGCTTGTCGGCCGGAAGTGACATTAATATTGGAAAATCGACTTGTTTTTACAAATCCATACTTTGCAGTGCCATGATAATTGTATCCGTCCGGTGGATGTAGGGTTGCCCAACCTCAAGAGAATCAAAGCAAAATTAAGCGGCCATGTCCATGACCTTTCCCGGGATTATCCTTCTGAGCTTTGGCGCAGGATGCTCCTGCCGACAGTTTCAAAAAAAGACCGCCGTCTTCACCAGATATTGCGTGAAGGCGGCGGTCTTTTTTTGGAGGTCTTAATGGCTCTGTTATCCCGGCTGGAAGCCGGGTTTTAGCTTTTCCTCAACCTCCCACTGAAACATTCGGACAGTGAGGCATGACCAGATCTTTCAGTGCAAGAACATGCTCGCGTTTTGGCGGAGTAACTCCGCTGAGGGTGTACTGTCTGTCGAGCTGTTCCCATTTTGGTTCGCCGAGCCTGTGATAGGGCAGGATATCCAGCCCTTCCACGCTGCTGCCCAGCGATTTTACAAATTTTGCCGTTGCTTCGATATTCTCTTCCGAGTCGTTGCAGCCGGGTATCAGCGGAATTCTGATGCGCATGGTTTTGCCCATTTCTGCCGCCATCCTGATGTTGGCCAGAATCTGTTCATTGGGAGCACCGGTCAATTCCCGGTGCCGGTCCGAATCCATGTGCTTTATGTCGGTGAGAACAAGGTCGGTGTACTTCATGACCTCTGCAAAAGTCTCGGCAGGGCAGAGACAGCAGGATTCTATGGCTGTGTGCAGCCCCATGCTCTGTGCTTTTTGCAGGGCGTTTATCAGGAATTCCGCCTGCAGGGTGGGTTCTCCGCCGGAAAAGGTTACTCCTCCGCTGGAGGTGTTGTAGAACGGGCGGTCCCGTTCAACTTCTTCCATTACTTCGTCCACCGTCAGGTATCGTCCCACGATGGTCATTGATCCGGCATAACATTTTTCCACGCATTCCCCGCAGTATGTACACTTGTCGCGATCAATCAGCACTTCGAAGTTTTCATTGATCTCGATAGCCTGCTCCGGGCAGAGCGTGGCGCATTTTACACACCCGATGCAGTGGTGGGGAATGCGCATTATTTCCGGGCCGGGATTCATTGATTCCGGGTTCTGGCACCACTTGCACTTCAGCGGGCAGCCTTTGAGAAAAACCAACGTGCGGATGCCGCCGCCGTCGTGGACCGCGAAACGTTGAATATCGAATACCAGGCCCGTGAGCGGTCCTTTGTGCCTGTCCTCAAGACTGAATCTGTGCTGCCGTTCCTTCCATCTCATTCTTTAACTCGCTTGGTTGTGCCTTGGCCCGCATATTTGTCCCTAAGGAGAATACAGCCCTTTTTAAACTGGGAGGGATTCCAAAGGGGATTATCTCCTTTGGAAAATTAATCAGTGCTTCATTATCTGCCCCCGGCAGGCCTGTCAGGCCGCCGGGGGCAGTTTGCGATTATCGCTTAGAAGTTCTGTTCGGTACGTGCAAGGATGTCGTCCTGCAGGGATTTATCGAGCGCTGTGAAGAAGGCGCTGTAGCCTGCCACGCGGACAACGAGTCCCTTGTGTTTTTCAGGATTGGCCTGGGCATCGAGCAGGGTTTCCCGGCTGATGACGTTGTACTGCACGTGGAACCCGCCGTTCTGGAAGTATGCTTCGGTTACGGCCTTGAGGTTTTCCAGACCCTTTTCGCCTTCGATGGCGGAGGGGTGGAACTTCTGGTTCAACAGTGTTCCGTTGGAGGCTATTTCGTGGTCCAGCTTGGCTACGGAAAGAACGGATGCGGTAGGACCGCAGGAATCGTATCCGGAAATCGGGGATACGCCGTCAGCCAGCGGAGTCCAGGCCTTGCGTCCGTCGGGAGTTGCGGTAACAACGGAACCCAGGGGCACGTTGGCCGAAGCGGGGTACAGACCGGGCTGGAATTTGCCGCCGCGGGGGTTGGTGTACTTGTTTACTTCGTTGCAGTAGATCAGTGCGGCTTCCTTGGCGATATCGTCGGCGTAATCATCGTCGTTGCCGTATTTGGGAGCGCGGTTGACCATCATCTGGCGCAGGTCTTCCTGGCCTTCGAAGTTGTTTGCAAGTGCGGCACCGAGATCTTCAAGGGTGATGGCTTCATCATCGAAGACAAGTTTCTTGATCGCGGTCAGGGAGTCACCGGCATTGGCTACGCCGACACCCTGAGGGCCGGTGAAGTTGTAGTGGGCTCCGCCTTCCTGCAGGGACTGACCTTTGCCTATGCAGTCGTCCACGAGGGAGGAGAGGAAGGGCAGCGGGCAGTGCTTGCCGTGGGTCATGTCCACGGCGTTGTCTGCTGCGGCCATGAGTTTTACGAAGTAGGCAGTCTGCCTGGTGTAGGATTCCATGAGGTCTTCGAAGGATTCGAAGGTCTTCAGGCTTCCGCTCTTGGGACCGAGCTGTTTACCGGTGCGCTGGTCCACGCCGTCGTTCAGGGCCAGTTCGATGATTTTGGCCATGTTGTAGAAAGCAGCATCGTGCCAGCCTTCGGTCTTGCCGCCTACCTGAGGCTCAACGCAGCCGATGATGCCGTAGTCGCGGGCGTCTTCGCGTTCAAGTCCGCGAGCCAGCAGGGCGGGCACGATGACGCGGTCGTTGTAGTATGCCGGATAACCCATACCCATGCGGCTGAGCTCGGCGGCTTTCTTGTACAGCGGGTCCGGGGTGCCTTCGTGAATGCGGATGGACAGGGACGGAGCGTAGAGCTTGGTGTTTGCTCCGGCCTGCAGCACGAGGTAGGACATGGTGTTGGTTGCATCCGATCCGTCGCGCTTCTGGCCGCCCACGATCAGGTTCATGAACATGGGATAGCCTGCGAAGGCCATGGTGGAATTTTCGTCGCGGACCTTATTCAGTTCGGCGAATTTTACCCAGAGCATGTCCAGCATTTCCTGAGCCTGTTCAATGGAGATGTCGTCCTTGAGCAGGAAGGGGTTCATGTATTGGTCGAAGCGCATGGGGGAAATAGAGTGGCCGTTTGATTCGATCTGGATGACCAGATGTACGAACCAGAATGCCTGCAGTGCTTCCTGGAAGGTTTCTGCGGGCTGGGCGGGAACCTTGCGGCAGATGCGTGCTATTTCAATCAGTTCGGCCTTGCGCTGGGCGTCATCGCAGGCAGAAGCCATTTTTTCGGCCAGTTCGGCGAAACGTCCGGCAAATGCTATGACGGCCTTGTTGGCTATGATTACCGAATTGAGGAAGTGCATCTGATTCAGCTGGGATGCATCGGCGAAATCCAGCCCTGCGAGTTTGTCTTCAGCCTGCTTGATGATCGCATCAATACCTACGTTGAGGACTTTTTCGTAGTTGGCGGAAATGTGGCCGACTCCGTTGTAGAAGTAGTTACCTACGGTATAAACGACTTCGTTGTGGGCTTCGAGGGACTCAGGAGGCATGAGCTTGGAGGCGATTTCGTTTACGGTTCTGCCGTCCCAGTAGGTGAAGGCTTCACGCAGCTTGGCTTTGACGTCTTCGGTGATGAGAAATACGTCGGCGGTTCTTTTTTCCAGACGATCAAGTTCCTCTTCAACCCATTTGCAGGAAAATTCGGGAAAAATAGGGGCGGAGCGGGGCATGGAGCACTGGTTGCCGACAACAAGCTCATCATCCTGAATGAAAATGGACATGTTGGAGAGGATTTTTTCCAGAGCTTTGGCCCGGCGTATAGGCATGGGCTGACCTTCGGTTTCCTTGTATGCTTCGGTGATGAGCACGGCGCGTTCGGCGCAGACTGCCGGGGCAGTGTTCAGGAAGCGGTCAAGGGCTCTTTCCACTCTGGGGGAAGCGCCTACTGTCTTGGGGATTTCCACACTGGGTTTGTTCTTGGTCATTTTTCCATTCCTTCGGTTAAAGTTTGTGTTGCGCTGGAGGTCAGGCCCTTCCGTCAGGGGCGGTTTCCTCCATGTTCAGGCAGCGTGCTTTATTCCGTGTACGCGGCAAGACCCGCTTCCGCACATGCGGTGTCCTGCTCTACACTGCCTCCGCTTACGCCTATGGCTCCGACTACCTTTCCACCTTCTTCTATTGGCAGTCCTCCGCCGAAAATAACTATGCGTCCCCCGTCTGCGGCGTGTATTCCGTAAAGCTCGCCTCCGGGCTGGGAAACCGATCCCAGAATTGCGGTGGTCATCTTTACGGCCACAGCGGTGTAAGCCTTGTTTCTGGACAGATCTATGCTGACCAGAAGGGCGTCATCCTGGCGCAGCTGGGCTACAAGATTGCCGCCCTGATCCACCACGGCGATAACCATGGGGACGCCTATTTCTTCCGCTTTCTTCTCTGCCGCAGCGATCATGCGCTGGGCGATTTTGGCTGTTACAGGCATTGTTCTTCCGTTTTTTGAACTGTTTTTGTGCTCCCCGGCAAAACCGGGTTCCCGCAGCGTATCGGTTTCGGGAACTCGCGGTTTTGTTTCTCAGGTGCTTCCTCTATCTGGTGCTGTGTCTTTGGCATCGTCCTGTTTCCGCATGTTCAGTCGATGCCGTATGCTGGAACACCCTAAAGAGAAAAACGTGCCAACTGCGTTTCTGCTCTGTATTGCGCGTGGTTATGATGAAACGGTGATTTTTCTGACATAATTGATAAAAATATGGTGTCAGCCATGGTTGACATCATTTTCTTGAAAGATATGCAGCTCAATAGATAATGTAATAAGTTTTAATGTGTTACGCTGTTGATGTTATTCTGGTTGACACACAGGATGCGAGGTTGTCACCCGTTGCGGTGCTTTATGGCATGAGTGGAAATATATTCCAGTTTCGAATGGGACCGAGGATTCATACAGACAACGTATCCTGCCATTATAATGGATGAATGTGTCCTGCGGGCAGTCTGACTCCGAAACGTTGCGTAAACACGGCGGTTGCGGTTACCTTGTTGATACAGGTAGTCGATAATGGCATTGAATATGCTTCCCGACTTGATAAAACAAAGAACCGGGTTCACTCCGGCAGAATGTCGGGATTAAATCCTGAGATATGAGAACAATGGATTTGAAAAAAAATAAAAATGCCGATGACGGTGTTTGCCCCGATGATTTTATCGAGGAGCTTAACACCCTGCGTGGCAGAGTCGAGGAACTGGAGGCCAGCAGAACCCTTTGCGGGAATTTCAGCAGCGGCTGCACCCTGAACAACCGTTTTGCCAACTCCGGGAGCAGCGGCAGGGAATACCGTTTTGAGGATTATTTTGATGTTGCGGCCATCCAGCAGATTCAGGATGCCTTTTCGGAGGCAACCAAGGTCGCTTCGATCATAACGGATCTTGACGGTCGGCCCATTACCAGACCCAGTCGGTTCTGTCGGCTGTGCAACGATGTCATACGCAGGACGGAAAAGGGACTTAAGAACTGCATGCGTTCCGATGCCGCCTTCGGCACAAAGAGTCCGCTGGAGCCGATCATGCGGCCCTGCCTGAGCGGGGGGCTTTGGGACGGGGGAACCAGTTTCTATGTCGGTGACCGCCACATTGCAAACTGGATAATCGGGCAGGTGCGCTGCCCGCCCATAAACGATGAGCAGATCAAGCAATACGCCAGGGAAATAGGAGCGGACGAGGACGAGTTCATGACCGCTCTGGCCGAGGTCCCGGTCATGTCCCGAGAACAGTTTCTGAGCGTGTGCAACGTGCTCTGTCTTATCGCCAACCAGATTTCCATCCTGGCCCGGAAGAATTTTCTGCAGGCCCAGGCAATTGCCCGCCGCCGGGTGGCGGAAGCCGCCCTGCGTGAAAGCGAGGAGCGGTTCAGGCAGCTTTCACAGTCCACGTTCGAGGCCATCTTCATACATCACGAAGGACGGATTCTGACCACAAACAAGGCCGGGCAGCGTCTGTTCGGTTATTCTCAGGAGGAATTTTCCGGACTCAACATTGATGACCTCGCTGACCCGGAAAGCCGGGATATTGTCCGGATACATACTTCCAGAAACAGGAGATCGCGTTTTGACGCGAATTTCCGCTGCCGTGACGGAAGAATGCTTATCTGCGAAATTCAGCAGCGGGACATTATTTTTCAGGGAGAGAAGGCCGGGGTCTGCGCTGTTCGAGACATTACCGAGAGGGTGGAATCGGAGCGGCAGGCCAAGGAAAAGCAGCAGCAGCTGATTCAGGCCGACAAGATGGTCTCGCTCGGTGTGCTTGTGTCCGGCATGGCCCATGAAATAAATAATCCCAACAGCTTCATGACCCTTAATCTGCCCTTGCTGGCGGAGATATGGGGAGATATTTCACCGATTCTGGAAGATTATTATCATGAAAACGGCGAGTTTCTGGCCGGAGGGCTTGAATATTCGGAACTGCGCAGCTTCATGCCCGATCTGCTTGCGAGGATGCAGGAGGGGGCCGCAAGGATCAGCGGAATAGTGAACAGCCTCAAGGATTATTCGCGGTTGCAGCCGGGTGAGTTGATGTGGGATGTGGATCTGGGCGATGTAATCAGGAATTCTCTGCGGTTGCTTGAGAACCTGATCAGCCAGAAGACTTCGAAATTTGAAATCGATATTGACGGAGATCTGCCTCCCGTGCTTGGAAACTCGCAGCGGCTTTCGCAGGTGCTGATCAACCTGCTGGTCAATTCCTGTGAGGCACTTACGGACAGAAAGCAGGCCATTTATCTTTCCTCGCGCTATAACAGGGACAGAAAACGGATAGATATCGTGGTCCGCGATGAGGGAGTCGGAATTGCCGAGGAACATCTTACCAAAATAACCGATCCTTTTTTTACCACCAAGCGCAACTGCGGCGGAACGGGGCTGGGACTTTCCGTTTCTTCGACAATTGTGCAGGAACACGGCGGTGAGCTTGAGTTTTCCGCCAATCCCGGAGGAGGAACCGTGGCCAGGTTTTCCATTCCGGTAGCGGAGAGAGAATAACGATGCATAAGGTCACAGGACTTACCCCGAGATTCCCATTGCTGCTGGTTGATGATGAAGATTCCTGGCTGCAGAGTTTTCGGGCCACCCTGCGTTCTCAGGGCATAGACAACGTGGTGCTGCTGAACGACGGGACTAAAGTTATGGAAACCCTGGCCGCAAACAGGTTCTGTGCCGTGGCCGTGGACCTGATGATGCCCGGAATATCCGGGGAGGACCTCATTCCCCGCATCGTGGAGGAACACCCGGAACTTCCTGTGCTGGTCATCTCCGGGCTCAATGAGATCAAGGCTGTGGTCAACTGTATCCGCAAGGGGGCCTTTGACTTCATCGTCAAAACGGAAGATCGCAACACCCTTATCGCCGGGGTCCGCCATGCAATAGAGATTTTCGAACTGCGGCAGGAGAATTCCTCTTTACAGCAGAGGTTTTTCAAGGACGGACCGGATCGTCCGGATCTGTTTTCGGAAATAGTTACCGCGCACAAGGATATGTTTTCCGTCTTCAAGTACATTGAAGCCATTGCGGAAACCTCCCGTCCGGTGCTTATCACCGGGGAGTCCGGGGTGGGCAAGGAGCTGATCGCCCGTGCTGTTCATAATGCCAGCGGACGCAAGGGCAATTTTGTTCCGGTCAATATCGCCGGACTGGATGATAATATTTTTTCCGATACCCTGTTCGGTCATAAGAAGGGCGCATTTACCGGTGCTACCGAACCTCGTGTCGGGCTGGTGGAAAAGGCCAGAAACGGAACGCTTTTCCTTGATGAAATAGGCGACCTCAGCCCGGCATCCCAGACAAAACTGTTACGCCTGCTGCAGGAACACGAGTTCATGCCGTTGGGGTCGGACATGTCCAAAAGGTCCAGTGCCAGGATCATCACCGCAACACACCGGTCAATTTCTGAAATGCAGGATCAGGGTAAATTCCGCAAGGACCTGTTTTTCAGAATGCGCGGCCACATGCTGCACATTCCTCCGCTCAGGGAACGCAAGGAGGATCTCCCCCTGCTCATTTCCCATTTTCTTGATGAGGTCCGCATGGAATCCGGGAGCGAGGTGGAAGCCGATATTCATGAAATATCCGATTTTCTGGACGGCTACCGTTTTCCCGGTAACATTCGTGAATTGCAGCATCTGGTGCATGATGCCGCCGGAATCTGCGGATACACGGAACTGAAGCCCAAACATTTCAAGAAGCTGCTGGTCGTTCCTGGTGATTCCCTTGATGCAAACGGTTTTGTGTCCGAAACAGGGGAAAGCGTCTCTTTCGGAACACGTCTGCCTACATTGCAGGAAGTCCGGGCCAGGCTCATAGAAGAAGCATTGAGGCGAACCAAGGGCAACCAGTCTTCGGCAGCGCAGCTTATCGGGGTCACCCGGCAGGCGGTCAGCAAATATCTGAAAAAGAACAGTCAGGATTGATTGATGGAAAACAGCTGGTCACCATGCCGGGCAACGGCATTGGTACTTATTTTTTCGGTCCTGTTCGCAACGGTTCCGGGTATGGCGGAAGCAGGAGCAGCCCGGTATGACAGAGCCTGGAAATTTTATGATCAAGGCAACTACGCAGAGGCGCTGAAACTTTTCAGTCAGGAGGCGGCGGAAGGTAACCCCAGGGCGGAAAACGCGCTGGGACTCATGTATGACCGGGGGAAAGGTGTGGAGCGCAGCATCGGGCAGGCTCTCAAGTGGTACAGTCTGTCTGCCGAGCACGGCTATGCGAGCGCACAGAGCAATCTCGCTTCCTGTTACCAGCACAGCCGCGGTGTTCCCAAAGATTATGAAAAGGCCCTGTACTGGTACCGGAAGGCCGCCGACAACGGTTTTGCCTCAGCGCAGCGCGGAGTCGGTGATATGTATTTCTTCGGGCAGGGTGTCCCTCGGGATTATTTAAATGCCGCACAGTGGTATTCAAAGGCCGCTTCGCAGGGAGACATGAAGGCTTGCAGTCGTCTGGGGCAATGCTGTCTGGACGGTCCGGAAGGAGTGTGTGATTACACCAGAGCCCGCAACTGTTTTGAGAAAGCTGCGGCAGAAGGTGATGCTTCCGCAATGGCCGGGCTGGGCAGGATTTATTTTTACGGGTTCGGAGTTGATAAGGATTGCGGCAAGGCCGGGCAGTTCTTCCGCGAGGCTGCTGCCGGAGGTAATCCCGCCGGATTGGTCGGACAGGGAGCAATGTATCTGACCGGTGCCGGGGTCGACAAAGATGAGTCCAGGGCCGCCGATTTGTTTTTAAAAGCAGCAGAACAGGGCGATACTGCGGCCATGCTCAATCTCGGGCATATTTATGCACAGGGGCTGGGTGTTGCCGAGGACCCGGTCAAGGCCGCGTACTGGTACCGCAGGGGCGCGGAGCACGGTTCGGTAGAATCCATGTATTTTATCGGGAAGATGTACTTTGCTGGTTCAGGCGTGCGGAAAGATTTTTCCAGGGCATTGGAGTGGTTCGAAAAAGCCGCCGAGCAGGGGGATGATTATGCCCGGACTGAACTTGCCTATATGTATCTTGAAGGTAGCGGTGTTGACCGTGATTATGGGAAGGCCCTGTCTCTTTACCGGCAGGCGGCGGCAAACAGAAATGCCGGTGCCATGTACAGTATAGGTTGTATTTATCAGAATGGTCTGGGGGTAGAGCAGGATGATGGAGAGGCTGCAAGTTGGTTTTCCAAGGCAGCGGAACTCGGAGATGCGCGCTCCCAGTCGGAGCTTGGGTACAGATATTATTACGGACGGGGAGTGAGAAAGGATTTTTCCATGGCTCTGGAACTCTGGGGAAAGGCCGCAGAGCAGAATAATCCCGAAGCGCTGAATAACCTCGGGGCGGCTTACATATACGGAGAAGCTGTTCCGGTGGATTACGCAAAAGGCCGGGAGCTTATTTCAAAGGCTGCCGCGCAGGGATACCCTGAGTCGCAGTTCGGTATGGGAGAAATCTATGAACGCGGTCTGGGTGTTGCAAAAGATCTAGGGGCAGCTGTGGAGTGGTACGAAAAGGCTGCTGCCGGCGGGAGCAGGAAAGCTAAGGACAGGTTGCGGGTTCTGAAGGGATCTGCGCATGCCGGTTCCGGCAAGCTCAGGTGATGAAATAAATTTCAGTGTGCCGGAAATAAAAAATCCTCGCCCGATGCGAGGATTTTTTATGCTGCAATCCCGATGATTACAGCTTGAGCCAGTCAGGAAATATCTATTCTTTTTTCATGCGTCTTAATCTGGCGCGTCCTTCTGCTATCATGGATTCAAGGCCGTATCTCTTGACCCTGTAGCCCATCTGCCGGGCGGAAAGTCCCAGAGTCTCCGCTGCCTTGTACTGAATCCAGCCGCTACGTTCCAGGGCTGCCACGACCTCGTTACGCTCCACTTCCTTCAACGAAGTGCAATGAGGCGGCTCGTCCCTTGAAGTTGAAGTACTTTCCACTCCGGGAGAGCCTGCATGTCCGTTCTGCCCCGGAGCAAGGTGGGCTTTAAGAAACTCAAGGGTGATGTATTCGGAGTCGGACATGATCACCAGACGCTCAATGAGGTTCTGCATTTCACGTACGTTGCCGGGCCAGTCGTAGAGCATCAGGGCATCCAGAGCCGCCGGAGTGAAAAACATCTGCCTTCCGTAGTTGTCGGACATTTTCTGCAGAAAGTGGTTGAGCAGGCCGGTGATGTCCTCCTTGCGGTCCCGCAGTGCCGGTACGGTAATGGGGAAAATGTTCAGCCTGTAATACAGGTCAAGCCTGAATTCATTGCGCTCAACAAGTTCTCCCAGATCACGGTTGGTCGCGGCCAGGATGCGTACATCTATATGGCGGGTGCGGTTGGAGCCGAGTCTTTCCAGTTCCTTTTCCTGCAGAACGCGCAGCAGCTTGGACTGCAGGTTCATAGGGAATTCGCCGATTTCGTCGAGGAAGATGGTTCCGCCGTCTGCCTCTTCAAAGCGTCCCTGTCTGGTTCCGCTTGCCCCTGTGAACGCACCTTTTTCGTAGCCGAAGAGTTCGGACTCCAGCAGGTTTTCCGGTATTGATGCACAGTTCACCTTGATGAACGGATGGCCCTTGCGGTCCGAGAGTTCATGGATGATGCGGGCTATGAGCGTCTTGCCTACTCCTGATTCTCCCAGCAGCAGCACTGTGGCCCTGGTTGGGGCAACCTTTTCTAACTGACGCTGGACTTCGACCATGGCCGAACTCTGGCCGACAATGTAAAGCCCGCCGGTCTTCTTGGATATCTGGTATTTGAGGGAGGTGTTTTCGCGTTTGAGTATGGCCTCCCGTTCCATAATTTTTTCGTTGAGGCTTATAAACTGCCCGATGAGGGTGGCGACGATCTTGAGAAAGTCGATGTCCTCTTCCGTTGCAATGTCGTCTCCGAAAATCCTGTCCACGTTGAGCACGCCGATAGGTTCACCGTGCAGAATAATCGGCACGCCGATAAAGGATATCTGTCCGCGCCTGATTTTGCGTGAGCCGGTCTTGTCCAGAAACAGCGGTTCCTTGCTGATGTCCGGCACATAATAAGGTTCACCGGTCTGGAATATGCGTCCGGTAACGCCTTCATCCAGTCGGTAGACCCCGCGCTGTTTTTCTTCCAGCGACAGGCCGTAGGAGGCGTTAATGGAGAGCTGTCCTGTTTCGGGATCGTAAAGAGTTACGGTGGCCCTCTGCATGCTTAGATTCTCGGAGAGAATGCTGAGCACGCCGTCAAGAGCCGATTCCAGGTCCAGCGCTTGATCGATTGCCTGGCAGATAGCGAGCAGCGCGGAAAGTTTTAATCCATGCAATGAGGGATACATGCCCTGCTTCAAGCAAAGGGGATGCCAGTTTGTGAATAGGTAAAAAAATATGTAATGTCAGTATGTTATCCGAAAGTTCATTTTTGAATTATTTACATTAACGTTAAATACAAAAATGTCGTCTACATATTTGCAAATTTATGGCGTGCAAATCGAAAAAGACCGAAAGTGATTGCCGTAATTGAAAATACACGTGTCCGGGTTGCCGTCAAGAACCGGTCTGATCAGCGTGGAAAAGGATGTTCTGGGTGAAACCGGTCTTAAAAGCCGGTTGTTGTGAAAAAACCTTCAAAATTGTCAGGTATGTGCTCCACCGCAGATGAGAGAAGCCCCCGACAGAGCAACTTGTCGGGGGCTTCGCAGTGTATAGAAACGGAGCCTTTCTATCTATAAATGATTGTTCGCTCGGACCATCGGGCTTATCAGCCGCACTTGGTTCCGGTTCCGGTGCAGCAGGCATCGGCGATACTACCGCGTCTGCCTTTGTGCAGGTTCATGTTACCGCCGCTGAAGACGGTTTCCAGTGCGCTTTCGATGAATCCGCTGACTACATACGGCTGTATGCCGTTTTCTTCGAGCATGAGCTGCGGGGTCTCACCGATGGCGGCTGCGAAAACAGCCCTACAGTCGCTGAGAGTGGCGGCCAGATCGGTCCAGCGTTTGGGACCGCAACCGGCAGTGGGAGCCTTGCGGGTTTCCACCAGTTTGAATCCGCCTTCGGGGTTTTCGCCCCAGATGTAAAACTCCTTTGCCTCGCCAAGATGCTGGTTGACGAGCATGCCTTCACGTGAAGCCACGGCCACGTACGGGCGCGGAGCCTTTATGTCGATCGGCTTGAGTTCGGAACATGCTCTGAGCGTTCCGCACAGGGCTGCGGATTTATCATCTCCGAGAAGACCTACTGCGTCTGCGCGGCAGCGCTTGCAATGAGTCATCTGCTTGATGATTTCTCCGGCTTCCTTGCGCAGAGGTACGATGATGTCACGGCCGGGTTCGTCATAATCGGCGAACAGAGTTCCCTCTGTTGGTTTGAGGGGGATCATGTTCTGGATGTCCGCTCCGAGTTCGGCTGCAACACGGGCAACTTCGGGAATGTGGTGTTCATTAATTCCGGGGATGATAATGGAGTTGACCTTGACCATGACGCCGCGTTCCTTGAGCCCCTTGATGGCTGCAAGCTGGCGTTCCAGAAGTACCTTGGCGCCTTTTTCTCCGCGGTAGACCACGTTTCCGTCTTTTACCCAGGAGTAGATTTTGGCACCGATGGCGGGGTCCACGGAACTCATGGTGATGGTCACGTGCGAAACTCCGAGCGCGGCGATGTCATCGAGATATGGCAGAATTCCCATGCCGTTCGTGGAGAGGCAGAAAATCAGATGGGGATGCTTTTCGTTGAGCAGACGCATGGTTTCGAGAACTTCTTCGGGGTTGGCGAAGGGATCGCCGGGGCCGGCTATACCGGCAACTGTGATGCGCGGTTCCTTGGCCAGTACTTTATCCATATATTCAGCAGCCTGAAACGGCTTGAGAACGCTGCTGGTAACGCCGGGGCGTGATTCGTTAACACAGTCGTATTTGCGGTTGCAGTAGTTGCACTGGATGTTGCACTTGGGTGCTACCGGCAGATGGACTCGTCCGCAGGTTCCTGCGGTTTCCTTATTGAAACAAGGGTGCTTGCTTGTGTCTTTCATGATATCTCTCCCAGATATTTTCAAATCGAGTGTACAGGCTGCTTTTACATGTATCCGTAACCGACGGGGTTGTCGGCCTGCTTCTTTTCGAGCACAGCGTTTACTATACGGTCATAAAGGTTGAGTGTGCCTTTGTAGCCGATATGGAGCGTGCGCTGGCCACCGAAACGGTCATGGATCGGGAATCCCACCCGGATGAGCGGAATGTTCCATGCCTTGGCATAGCGGTAGCCTTTGGAATGTCCGATAAGAAGATCGGGCTTGAGTTCCGCTGCGCGTTCGGCAATGTCGAAGAAGTCCACGCCTTCGTGGATTTCAGGCATATTGCGGGCGACACCTTCGGTTACAGCTGCAATGGCCTTGTCCAGTCCTTTTTTCTTTGCTCCGGTTCCGGCCAGGATCACATCAACGCCTATTTCGGCCAGAAATGCGCAGAGTCCGGTGACAAGGTCTTCTTCGCCGTAAACCACCGCCCTTTTTCCGGCCACGTATCTGTGGCCGTCAACGTAGGCATCAATGAGTCTGCCTCTTTCGCTTTCATAGCGAGCGGGGATGGGGGTGCCTGAAACAGCTTCAAGAGTTTCGTAAAAGGTGTCCGATTCGCGCAGACCCATGGGCAGTCCTATGCGGTGGTTGGCTACTCCGAACTTGCTTTCCAGGCTGGTGCCGCCTGTCTGAGCAGGAAGGCAGCGTCCGAATTCTATGGTCGCTGCAGCGCCGGACATCTTTTTGATTGATTCAACGGGAGTTCCGCCGTTGGGGATTTTCACGTAATCCTCCAGCGCGGGGCCGTCGAGAGTTTCCGAAATATCGGGAAGTATGGTCGCTTCAATGCCGAAGTCATCACAGATATCGCGCAGAAGACGGATATCTTCGCAGGATATCATGTTGGGCAGAATGTTGACCGAGTTATCGTCGGCAGCCTTTTCGGTGCAGAGCTGCTCCACCAGAGAGCGCACAGCGCCGTGCCAGCCGTCGGTATGGGTGCCGTTGTAGCTGGGGGTGGATACCGAAACGATTTCAGGGAGATCGAGATCGCCGAATTCTTCATGGAATTCATGGAGATATCTGGGGACGTCATCACCTATGGTTTCGGTAAGACAGGTGGTGGCTATGCCGATGAGTTTGGGCTCGTATTTCTTCATCACGTTGATGATGCCCTTCTTGAGGTTCGGTCCGCCGCCGTAGATGGCGTGTTTTTCTCCCAGTGCCGAGGATGCGATATCAACAGGTTCGCGGAAATGACTGATGACGTAGCGGCGCATATAAGTTGCGCAGCCCTGTGAACCGTGCAGGTAGGGGATGGCTCCTTCCACTCCGCGGAAGGCGAGGGATGCACCAAGGGGGGTGCAAAGCTTGCATGCATTTGTGGTGGAAGTGTAATTCTTGCTGGACATATCTGGACTCCATTGGTGCCTGGTGCTGATCTACCGGATGCTTATTTTATAGATTGCCGGTCCGATACAGCCTTGAGGCTTGAAAATTGACGTTTAATTGATTCACTAAAAAGTAAATGGTCTCTTCACGGTCTTGAACGGTCCGGGCGGAGGAGGGTAACCGTTCCGCCGGATCGTTCAGTCCCGATTACTTGCGGCGTTTGGCCCTGCGCGGGGCGAACTGCCATACCGGGCTTGTGGCCGAAGCGTGAATTTCCCGGGCGAAGTTGAGCATGCCCACGAATCCTTCAAGGGATTCCTTGCGTTCGTGGTTATGGTCGCAGAAGCCGACTCCCATCTTGAAGGCGATGGGGCGCTCTTTTACTCCGCCGACAAAAACGTCAACGTCTTTTTCCTTGATGAATGCAGACAGCTCAAGCGGGTTGGCATCGTCAACAAGGATGGTTCCAGGGTCTGATATGTTTGCGAGTTCCTCGTAATCTTCTTTGGTTCCGGTCTGAGAGCCGACCATGACGACTTTCATTCCCAGGTGGTGAAAAGCCTTGAGCAGGGAAAATGCCTTGAAGGAACCGCCGACATACATAGCGACTTTTTTGCCTTCAAGATCCTTGCGCATGCGAGCCAGTTCCGGCATGAGTTTGGAAAGTTCATCGCGTACAAGCTCTTCTGTTCTCTTGACAATGTCCGGGTCGACATCCTTGAAGAAATCAGCAACCTGATAGAGGGAGTCCGCCATGTCTTCAATGCCGAGGTAGGAGACGCGCATGTATGGTTTTCCGTACTCCTCTTTCATCATTTTTGCCAAATCCAATGTCGCACCCGAACACTGTACAAGGTTAAGGGCCGCCCCATGGCTGCGCCCGATATCCTTCACACGTCCGTCGCCGGTAATGTTGGCGACCACCTCAACCCCCATCTTCTTGAAATATTCGCGAATTATCCAGATTTCGCCGGCAAGGTTGAAGTCGCCGAGTATGTTGACTGACATGGGGGAGACATCCGAAGTGTCTTCGGTTCCGACGAGTCTGAACAGAGCCTTGCAGGCGGCGAGGTAGCCTTCTCTTTTGCTGCCCTTGAATCCTTCGGACTGAACCGGAAGTACGGGGATGCCTTTTTTCTCCGTCATTTTTTTGCATACGGCTTCAAGGTCATCGCCGATAATGCCGACAATACAGGTGGAGTAGACAAATGCGGCCTTGGGATGATGACGGTCAATGAGTTCATCGAGGGCGGCTTCGAGTTTCTTTTCGCCCCCGAAAATGACATCAGTTTCCTGCAGGTCGGTGGAAAATGAAAGCCTGTGCAGTTCCGGGCCGCTGGAAAGCGCTCCGCGGATATCCCAGGTATAGACTGCGCAGCCGATAGGTCCGTGCACCAGGTGCAGGGCATCGGCGATGGGATAGAGAACCACCCTTGATCCGCAGAATACGCATGCTCTCTGACTGACCGCTCCGGCGAGAGACGGGCGGTTGCATGCCATGTCCAGAGCTCCTTCTCCGGTGCGGTGAATCTGCGCCTTACGTTCATCAAGTATGTATTCGTTCATGATTGACTCCGTTTGTTATAGACTGTGCTTCTTGCGAAGGCAGATCATGCTGGTTTTGTCCCAGCCTGTTTTATTGTAAAATTTCAGTGCAGGTTCGTTTTCGCAGTCTGCAAGTAACTGCAGCCTTGTTGCTCTATTTTCTTCTGCGAATTCGTATAGCCCCTGCATTAACCGGGCTCCGATTCCCCTGCTCTGAAAGTCCTCGCGGACCACAACATCCTCCACCAGTATGGAAGGCCCCCCTTCTGCGGTGGAGATGACGATCTGCCCTGTGCACATGCCGACCACTTCACCGCCGCTGTCCGCAACCAGAATACAGGCGCGCGGGTTGCCCAGCAGCATTTTCAGGCCCTCAAGCTGCCGTGACCTGTCTGCCGAAAAGTCCGACTCAATCGAGAAGAGCATTTTCAGCAGGTCTGCCATAGGTGCAAGGTCTGCGGAACGGGCGGTGCGGATGGTTACAGCGGTCGACATGTGCATATTCCTTCCCTATTCAAGCAGGTAGTCGGCGCAGGGTTCTCCGTCTTCGAGACCATCAAGAATAGCATCAATGGCTTCTTCGGAATCTACACCTTTGAACCACCAGTTATCGGGCTGGATGACCATGATAGGACCGCTGTCACACTGTTTCAGACAGCTTGTGGCAACAACCAGGGCATCAAGGCCGCGATCAAGTATTTCTTCTTCAATGTACTGCAGGAATCCATCAGTCTGCTTGTGACAGATGCCTTTGGGTTCTCCTGCTGCACGAAAACTCTGACAACAAATGACCATTCTCTCCGGGGTAGCCATATTTCTCTCCTTGGTGCTGTTTTTTTATTGGTTCTGCCTTCAAGATTGCTGGCGGCTTACCAGACCTTTTCCGGCGTTGCTGTTGGTGCTTTTATTAAATTCTGTGACTGGATATCTTGATAAAAAATGTTTCAGGGTCCTGGTGCAGTGATCTTAGTTTTTGCACTTCTTTCCTTTCTTTCCTCCGCCGTAGAGCACATCTACAGTGCCTTCCACGTTCTCTTCGGAGATGATGACCCTTAATCCCTTTGATTCCAGTATCTGTTTCGGGTTTTCCCCGGCACTGGATGTCAGCAGCACGAAACAGTCGCTCAGAGTATCGGCAAGAGACTCCCATCTGGAATTTCCACCGCCGGGTTCAGGAGCGGGTCTTGTTTCGAGCAGGCAGGCCAGACCGTCTTCCCGGCGGCCGTAGATAAGAAGCTGGTGGGCCTGTCCGAGATGGAGGTCTATGTCCATTCCTGCAGTGCTGGCCACAGCCACGTTAGGACGTTCTCTCGTGGGGCGGGGCAGGGTGCTGCTCGGAGGAACTTCAACTTCCGCCCCGCATGTTTCCCACGGTTCCATGAGTTCAATATGCTTTGCGGCAAGTACACGGGCGGACTCAATCTGCTCATCGGATGCAGCGGAAAAGCTGCTGCCTTCCTCGGGGACGAAAGGTGATATGGACATGATGTCTGCGCCGTATTCTTTGACCGTTTTGGCTATCTCTTCTATGTGCCCTGCATTTGCAGGATAAACAGTGGTACTGATATTCACGGTTAGTCCGGCCTTTTTGAAGGCCTTGATGGCCCCGGCCTGTTCCTCGACCAGTATTTTCGAGGCTTCGGCAAGGGGTACTGTTTTGGTTGACGGGCGAATCCAGGAATAAAGTTCTGCGGCTATTCCGGAATCGACCGCGTCCACCAGAACAGTGATGTGGGAGATTTTCAGTTCGGCCAGCTTGTCAACGTAATATGCTCCTCCGAAACCTACGGTGGAGATGCTTAAGGCCATTTCAGGAAATTTGGCTTTGACCAGCGCGAGAGCCGTATATGTTGCGTCAAATACGGTCAGGGGATCACCGGGGCCTGCGATGCTGACACAATCTATTTTTTTGCCGTCGCTTATGAGCTGTTCAAGGGCGGTTACCGCTGCCATCGGAGATATGGCGGCATTTGCCTTGGTATCGGAGGCAAAACGGATTCTTGCGTTTGCCCTGGGAGCTACCGGGAGATTCATGCAGGCAGGAGATGTTTTTACCGAAGCGCTGCAGTGAACAGTGGGATTGTGTGTGGGGGAAGAAGTCATAACTAACAGGCTCCGTTATTTGAATCTTGTGCCGCTGGTCCCCTGCGGAGGGGAATGGAAAAATTCGGGTTAGTCCCTGCGGCGGACAGGCCGCCGCAGGGAAGTATATGTATTAGAGGACGAGATCGAAGGTTTTTTCGGAAGCATCGCGGTCCCGGCGATCCAGGAGCGCTCCGAGTATTTTTTCCAGGAGACGCAGGCCGCCTTTGTACCCCACGGTGGGGAAGTACTGATGGCCCTGGCGGTCCGTGATGGGGAATCCCCAGCGGATGAAGGGGATGTCTTCGTCACGGGCCATGTATTTGCCGTAGGAGTTACCCATGAGCAGATCCACAGGCTCGTTCTTGATCCACTGGTGGAGCAGGAACATATCGCCTTTGGCCTTGACCTTGACTTCGTAAGGCATGTCCGCAGTGAGTTCCTTGATGCGCTTTTCGAACTTTTTGCCCGGAGTACCGGTAATGACGTATACGGGGCACATGTCGATGGAGCGCAGGAATTCGACCATGGAGATGAGCTGGTCGGGATCGCCGTAGATGGCAACCCTTTTGCCGTAGAAGTACTGGTGCATGTCGGAGATCATGTCCACGAGCTGTCCGCGTTCGAAGGAGATCGAATCGGGGATGGATGCTCCGGCCACGGTGCGCAGTACATCTATGAAACGGTCGGTGGCCTTGAGCCCGAAGGGCATATCCAGCACGGTGCAGGGCACTTTATGCTTGGAATCCAGCCAGCGTGCGCCGTCTGCGGAACACCATTCGCCCATGGCGATTGTTCCGATGGACTGGCTTGCTTCCTTGAGTTCCTTGATGGTTACACCGCCGTCGGGGAACATCTTGTATTCGCCGTTCAGGGGACCGTTGAGAACACCGGAAGTGTCCGGGAACATGGTGATGTCAACGCCGATCATTGAGCAGAGGCGTTTGATTTCTTCCATGTCGCTCGGTTCAACCCAGCCGGGAATGATGTTTACCTTGCCGTTCTTCTTGGAAGTAGGCTCGGCGAGCTGGGCCATGGCCTTGACCATGTTGGAGAATCCGGTGACATGCGAACCCACGTAACTGGGGGTGGGAGCACCGAATACGGTCTTGCCTTCGGGGATTTTGCCTTCCTTGGTAGCCTTGGTGATGATCTGTCCAAGGTCGTCACCGATTGTCTCGGAGAGACAGGTGGTGTGGATGGCGATTACATCCGGATCGTAAACCGTGAATATGTTGTTAATGGCCTGAATAAGGTTGGCCTGTCCGCCGAAAACCGATGCACCTTCAGTGAAGGAACTGGTAGCTGCGGAAATGGGTTCTTTATAGTGCCTTGTCAGCATGGACCTGTGGTATGCACAGCAGCCCTGTGAACCGTGGGAATGGGGCAGGCAGCCCTTGATTCCCAGAGCGGCGTACATTGCGCCGATGGGCTGGCAGGTCTTTGCCGGGTTGATGACGAGAGTGCTGCGGTCCGATATTTCTGTGGGTGTGTGTCTGAGTAACATTTTAAATTCTCCTTATTCCCACACAAATGTCGCGGTGAGTTCAGGTTTTTCCTGCCAAGGGGCTTTCATGTATCCCCAGACCTTGCTGTTCACGAGGCGATCGATTTCTCTATAGAAATTGATTGCTCCCTTGAAGCCTGCATAGGGGCCGCCGGAATCGTAGCTGTGAAGCTGTTTCATGGGGATACCGAGCTTCTGGATGGAGAATTTTTCCTTGATGCCTGCGCAGAAGAGGTCGGGCTTCAGGAGTTCCACCAGTTTTTCAGCTTCGTACTGGTTCAGGTCGTCGACTATGATGGTTCCCTTGTCCATATCGGTGTTGAGACCTTCATAATGTTTGAACTGGTAACCTGCGTCTTCCAGTGCTTTGATTTCTTCGGGAGTCTTGCGGGGGTTGTAGAGTTTTTCATCCGCTTCGACTTCGATTTCCTCAATGTTGCGGGAGTCAGCATCCACTCTGATATCGGGGATTACGCGGCGTCCTTCGTAGTCGTCGCGGTGGGCAAACTCGTAACCTGCGGAAAGGGTTTTCATGCCCATTTCTGCGAACAGATCCTGATAGTGGTGAGCACGGGAGCCACCAACGAAGAGCATTGCTGTCTTGCCTTCGGTACGGGGGCGTACTTCCGCTGCTACAGCCTGGATTTCAGGCATTTCTTCAGCAATGACTTCTTCAATGCGGTCGATGAGTTTCTTGTCGCCGAAGTATTCGCCTATTTTGCGCAGGGACTTGGCGGTGGGCTCTGCACCGATGAAGCTTACCTTGATCCAGGGAATGCCGTATTTGGTTTCGAGCATGTCAGCCACGTAGTTGATGGAGCGGTGACACATTACGCAGCTGAGGTCTGCGTGCTGAGCCGATGCGAACTGATCGTAGCTGGAGTTTCCGGAGAAGGTTGCGAGGTTGGTGATACCGCATTTTTTCAGTATGCGGTCAATCTCGAAACCGTCACCGCCGATGTTGTATTCACCGAGCAGGTTGATTTTATATTCTTCGGTGCGGGGCTCCTCGTTTAATCCGACCAGGTGTGTGAACACTTCGTTGTTCGCAATGTGGTGACCTGCGGACTGGGATACACCCTTGTAACCTTCGCAGGAGAAGGCGAAGACGTTGCAGTCGCCGAATTTTGCCTTCATCTTTCTGGCTACGGCGTGAACGTCGTCACCGATGAGGCCCACCGGACAGGTGGAGAAGATGCATATCCCCTTGGGATGGAAGAGGTCGTATGCCTCCTGGATAGATGCTTCGAGTTTCTTTTCTCCGCCGAAGATGATGTCTTTGTCCTGCATATCGGTGGAGAAACAGTAAGTCATATAGTTTTCGCCGTCGGGACCTGCATCGGTCTGGTTACGGCGAGTAAGCCAGGAATAGAAGCCGCAGCCGATGGGGCCGTGGGTGATGTTCACGATGTCGCGGGTGGGGCCCATGATAACGCCCTTGCAGCCTGCGTAGGTGCAGCCGCGCATGGTGATGATGCCGGGGATGGTACGTACGTTTGCTACGATTTCCGGCGGTGCTTCACTTTCAGTGGCTTCATTGATCATTATCTGCTTGGCGCGTTTGCGGGCTACTTTAGGCGGATACTTCTTGAGAAGCTCGTTCTTGATGTCCGCCGGGTCCCACTGCACCACTTTGGTCTTGGTAGTCATTTCATATTCTCCTGAGGTGGTTAAGCGATGGACTTTGCGCCGGTTTCACCGGTTCTGACCCGTACTGAGTCGCCCATGGAGCTGACGAAAATTTTTCCGTCACCGGGTTTTCCTGTCCGGTTGGCTTCCATGATTGCCTGTACTACGTCGTCCACGATTTCATCGGAACAACGGCGGTTACAATGCGTTTGGGGTAGAGGTTCCCCTTTTCACCGAGTACGGACGCTGCCTCCTCGTATCCGAGTTCTGCTCCCTCAAGCACCGCTGTGTTGACGAATCCCTTTCCCCGGCCCTGTGCTTCGTGGGCGAAGAAGGCGTCTACACCGGCTTCGGTGAGGGCTTTCTTTGTGCGGTTCATCTTGTTCATCCGCACTATTGCGATGATTTCCTTCATGCTATGCCTCCTCAGCCGGGGCTGCTTCGTTGATTCCGGAGCTGATGGTGTAAACATCTTCAACTTCAGTTACGAAGATCTTGCCGTCGCCGAAGGCTCCTTTGGTACCGGAGCGGGCTGCATCCATGATGGTATTGATAACGAAGTCTTTATCTTCGGATTTTACTACGCTCATAAGCATGGTCTTGGGGATTTCATCGTAAGTAACTTCGCCGATTTTGATGCCGCGCTGCTTCCCGCGTCCTGCTACAGAGTACTTGGTTACGGCGGGAAAGCCGTTGTCCATGAGTGCTGCCAGGACGTCGTCCGCTTTTTCCGGTCTTACAATTGCTCTCACCATGATCATCATTGTGTTTCTCTCCTTGTGTGCTTTGGAATAGGGGGGTGCTGCTGTGTACTAGACTTCCATGAGACCGAAATCGAGAAGAAGCTGTTCGAGTTCTTCAATTTCAAGAGGTTTGGGGACAACAAACATTTCGTTGTTGTCGATAGCGTTTGCCAGACCTTTGTAGACTTCGGCCTGAGGAACGGTATCATCCCATTCGATAACGGTTTTACGGTTGATTTCAGCGCGCTGTACGTCGTTGTCACGAGGAACGAAATAGATCATCTGGGTGCCGATCTTTTTGGCGAGCTCTTCGATCATTTCCTTTTCGTTATCCACGTTACGGGAGTTGCAGATCAGTCCACCGAGGCGAACACCGCCGGATTCGGCGTATTTCATGATACCCTTACAGATGTTGTTGGCTGCATACATGGCCATCATTTCACCGGAACATACGATGTAGATTTCCTCTGCCTTACCGTCGCGAATAGGCATTGCGAATCCGCCGCAGACAACGTCGCCGAGAACATCATAGAAGGCATAGTCAAGGCCTTCGGATTCTTCATAGGCGCCGAGGTTTTCAAGCATGTTGATGGAAGTGATGATACCGCGTCCTGCGCAACCTACGCCGGGTTCGGGGCCGCCGGATTCAACACACCAGGTTCCGCCGTAACCGGGCTTGCGGATATCCTCGAGCTCGACATCTTCACCTTCTTCACGAAGGGTATCGAGAACGGATTTCTGAGCCAGGCCGCCGAGAAGCAGACGAGTGGAGTCAGCTTTGGGGTCGCAACCAACAACCATGACCTTGCGGCCCATGGTTGCCAGACCGGCAACGGTGTTCTGGGTTGTGGTGGATTTTCCGATTCCGCCTTTTCCGTAGATAGCTACTTTTCTCATTGTGTCCTCCATATTGTTAGGATTGTTGTCGTTGATGCTTAGTGTCCCTAAGGCAAGGTGCGTGCCAAAAATGAGTGCTGCGTATAACATATTGAAATATAGTGATGTTTTCTCAAAACAAGCAATTTCGAAGAGGGTACAAAAATGTACGAAAATACGAAGATTGAGGACAAAAGTGTAGGAAACTACATTTTTGAATGTTACAAATCGCGTTATAAACGTTCGAACTCTATGTATTTATTGTATTACGCAGAAAATTGATTTTGGCATCAATTATGCTTCACTGAAGAAGTGAACTGTTTTAATCCGTGGAGGATAACAAAATGCTGATAGATACCACCTTGCGCGAAGGAGCGCAGCTGTTCGGAGCATATTTCAACGTTGAAACCCGCAAGCGCATTGCCGACGGACTCATTGAAATGGGCGTGGATGAAATCGAGATGGGCTGGGTCGGACAGGAAGGTATCCACGAATTTGCCGGGTATTTGAGCCGTGCAGCTAATGGAACGCATCTCAGTGTCTGGTCCCCGTGCAGGGAAAAGGATATACTGGCTGCTGCCGAGCTTCCCGTTGATCGTATAAATATAGGCGTCCCGGTTTCGGACCTGCATATTGAGAAACGTCTGGACACGGACCGTCAGTCCATGCTGCGTAAGCTCGCTGCAGCCATACACACTGCCCGGGAAGCCGGTTTCAAGTATATCTCGGTCGGTCTTGAAGATATTTCGCGAGCCGATCCCGATTTTTCCATGAGCATGGCCCTGCACGCGGAGGTCTGCGGAGCATCCAGAGTCAGGCTTTCGGATTCGCTTGGACAACTCACTCCGCTTGCCATGGCTGAACTTGTAGCCAGGTTCAGATCGAGAATAAAAATTGATATCGCCGTTCACTGTCATGATGATTTCGGCATGGCTACCGCCAACTCAGTAACAGCTCTGGATTCCGGTGCGGATTATGCGGACGTGTCGGTGATGGGAATCGGCGAGCGTTCAGGAATAGCTGCCACGGAGGAGCTTGTCGCACACCTGTCCATCCGTGGCGGAAGGGATAGCTATTCTACCGAAGTTCTGAAAGACGTTTGTCTGTTTGTTTCTTCTGCCGCGAGGGTTCCTGTTTCCAGGACCAAGGCCGTGGTCGGTACTGATATTTTCGCTTGTGAGTCCGGACTCCACACACACGCGCTCAGCAAGCTCCCGGAGTTGTTTGAACCGTACAATCCCGAGTCTGTCGGCACCTCGCGCAAGGTTGCCGTCGGAGGCAAAAGCGGGCGCGCTGCCGTAAGGTCTGCCTTGTCCGAATGCGGGGTGGACAGTGCCGGAGCCGATATCGCTTCACTGACAGAAGCTGTGCGGCAGCTTTCGTGCCGTCTCAGCAGGCCCCTTACTCGTAGCGAACTTATCCGGTTAAGCAGTGGCGAGGTGTTGTCATGAGCCTTTTCAAACGCGCACTGATGATTTTTTTCTGGATTTCCATGATGGCCCGCCCTGCGTATTCAGCCTGCCTGCCTCTCATGCAGCAGGCGCACGTAGTGGCGATCGGTTCTGCCTGCCCAGCGGCATCTTCAGCCGTTGCCACGGAACTGTTGTATCCTGGAGGATACGGGTATGACGATCATGGACATCACCGCATTCCTTACGAACCATAGACCGTCTGTAACAGTCGTTCTGGTTCTGCTTGTTGTGGCGGCATCCGCAACATATCTTCTGGTCAGGAACAGGCTGCGCGTGCATCCGGGATCAAGTGGCGCGTTCAGCAGAAAAAGTTTAAAAAAAAGTAATTCCCGGAAAGAGGGCCCTATTTCCCTAGGAATAAGGAGGGCAGTCAATGAATTTATGCGTAACTGATATCGGGGACATTCCCGTTGCCGGCCCTGTAGAATCTTATGGGAGCGGCGCGGTTCGCTCCTGTTCTCCCGTAGGCAGATGTGTACTCAGCACCGAGGCCGGTGAACTTGTCCCGCAATATTCTACAGATGACCTGCGCCGCAAGACTGTGCAGGCAATACATTTTCATGAAAACGGCAATGTGAGAAGTCTGTCGCTGGAGGAAAAAACACCGGTCTTTACCCCTGCCGGAATCATTCCCGCCGAGATGATCACTTTTTATAAATCCGGTCACGTCAAGCGGGTCTTTCCGCTTAATGGTAAACTTTCCGGCTACTGGGCGCAGGAGGATGAAGAGGCTCTTGCAACTCCTATAGCACTGGACACGCCTGCCGGGCCGATTTCTGTCAAACTCATCAGCATATGTTTTTATGAAAGCGGTGATCTGCGGTCCGTTACCCTGTGGCCCGGAGAAATTGTGACAGTGGGGACTCCCGCCGGATCACTCAAAGTCAGGACAGGGATGAGTTTCAGGCAGGACGGAAGCCTTATTTCCGTAGAGCCGGCCGTACCGGTTCAGGTAAAAACTCCGGCGGGGACGGTTACCTGCTACGATCCTGATGCCGTTGGAATTCACGGAGACACCAATTCTCTGGTTTTTGACTGCTCGGGAAATGTTACCCGTCTGGTAACGACCCTGACTTCCATAACTGCAACCCATTATTCGGGACGCAAGGCCGCTTTCATTCCGGAATCCCGCGATTCGCTTTGCGGAGACGGAGACAAGGAGATGGTCCCCATGTTGGTATCTTTTGAGGCTGGTGGGATGACAATTCAGAGTAACCCGAAAATCGCCGGTGTCTATATTGATTTTGACGAGTACGAAGTGAGAACCGATCCTTTTCTCCCGCAACTTGGTAATATGCTCGGAGGACTCAAGTGTTCAGTCTGAGCAGGATATTTTCTATAGGATAATAATACTCTCTCTCCCTTTAGTTGCTGGCGGGTCTGGATGAAAATCCGGGCCCGCTTCGTGCTGTTGACGGATCAATATCTGCTGCGTTGCTGAGAACAGTATGAAATTCACGCATGCCTATCTGCGCTTGTTTCCTTAAGTCTTGCTTAGACGCACTTAACAGAATGCAACCTTTCGTATTTGCGATCACCCCTCTGTCTCGTTATCGCTATGGTGTTCGAGCAGCCGGTTTATCTTGCAGGCCGCACAGGCCGCACCGAAGCCGTTATCTATATTGACCACAGTGACTCCGCTGGCGCAGGAGGTAAGCATGCCCAGCAGGGCGGAAAGACCGGAAAAGTTGGCTCCGTAGCCAACCGAGGTCGGGACGGCTATAATCGGCCGGTCCACTAGTCCACCGATGACGCTGGAAAGGGCTCCTTCCATGCCAGCAATAACTACCAGAACCGAAAAGGATCTTATTTCATCGATACGGTGAAAGAGCCGGTGGATTCCGGCCACGCCGATATCCGAAATTATGGTGGCCCGGTTACCGAACATTTCGCAGGTCACGGCGGCTTCCTCGGCCACGTGCAGATCCGATGTTCCGGCGGTGATTATGCCGACATGTCCGGGGCCGTATTTTACTTCCCCTGTCCTGCACACCAGAGTCCGTGCCGATGGGTTGTACTGCGCGTCCGGAAGCCTTGTAATAACGTAATCAGCCGTTTCCGGGGGAATACGGGTTGCCAGTACGTTGCTGCGTGTACACATTTCTGCGAAGATTTCCGCCACCTGTTCAGGTGTCTTGCCTGCCCCGTAGATAACTTCCGGGAAGCCGTTGCGCAGGCTGCGGTGATGGTCGATTTTGGTGTGGCCCAGATCCTGAAAAGGGAGGTCCCGGAGCAGGTCCAGAGCCCGGTCCGGCTCTATGCCCCCGTCTCGGACATCCTGCAGAATTTTTTTCAGTCTTTCATCCGAATTATCCATGATATTCGCCCGTCATATTCATTTGCGGTTGAGGCTGCCCATGCTGTAGCCGCCGAGGTCCAGTGTTACAAAATGATAGCCGATCTTTTTCAGCGCGGCATCAATACCATGGAGTTCATTTGCTTCGGCAAACTCCGTTATCCTGTCTTTGGGAACCTCGATGCGGGCAATTTCACCGTGATGGCGGACGCGTACCGCAGGAAATCCCAGATCCGATAACAGGTTTTCCGCTTCTTCCACCTGCCGCAGATCATGGTCGTTCACCGGCGTATCCACGGGCATGCGTGAAAGCAGACAGGCGAAGGACGGTTTGTTCCAGGTAGGCAGTCCGGCCCTGCGTGAGAGTTCCCTGATCTCGGCCTTGGTCAACCCGGCCTCCACAAAGGGGCTTATTATTTCCAGTTCGCGCAGGGCCTTGAGTCCGGGCCGGTAGTCTCCGAGGTCGTCAGTGTTGGTGCCGTCCAGCACATGGAGGAAACCGTATTCCTGCGCTGTCTCGATCATTTTTCCGAACAGGAGTTTCTTGCATGTATAGCAGTGGTCCGGCGGATTCAGGCGCAGCTCTTCCGGAAAGGGCAGGCTGATCACAATGTGTTTGATGCCTGAGGCCGTTATGAAACGTTCCGCCTCGTCCAGTTCCCGCTGTGGCACATAGGGCGTTGCAACCGTTGCCGCCATGACCCTTTCGCCAAGCACCCGTGAAGCTGCGTGCAGGAGCAGGGTGCTGTCCACGCCGGCGGAATAGGCTACCAGCGCTCCGCCTGTCCTTGCGAGGACGGTCTGCAGTTTTTCATGTTTTTCGTCAAGGTCGTTCATATTTTTCTGTATTTGCCGATCTGCAGATAGACTTCTCCCAGAGGGATGTTGTGTTTTTGGGCCAGTTCCCGGCAGTCTTCCAGTTCGGGCTTTGAGCGGATGACTTTTCCGTCCAGAATGGCGTTTTTCATGGTCACACTGCCCAGCGGGGTTTCCAGCTTCTCAAATGAAATATCAAGTACCGACTTTTCGATGGTAATGCTTTTGATTCCCAGTGTGGTCGTGTGCCGGAAGATCAGCCGCTTGAAACGGTTTTCATCTTCGGCGTTGCAGAGGATGGACAGGGTGGTGGCAGGCCGGTTCTTTTTCATGACAATGGGGGTGAAGTGGACGTCTCTTGCCCCTTCTTCCATGAACAGGTCCATGGCCACGCCGAGCATTTCCGCGGTCATATCGTCTATGTTGCACTGCAGCAGCCGTGAGGGAACAGAGTCCGGCAGCATGTCCGCTGTTTCGGTTTCTGCCAGTTGCACACGCAGAACGTTCGGGATTTCGTTATCCCGGTGACCTATCCCGTAGGCGGTTTTTTGCAGCGAGATGGAAGGTGAATCAGTGAATCTGTCGGTCAGCACCGCAAGTATGGCCGCCCCCGTGGGGGTTGCTGTTTCCTTTTTCACTGCTCCGCGGGTGGTGGGACATTCCTTTAAAATTTCGCATGTGGCCGGTGATGGAACCGGCATTCTGCCGTGGGCGCAGTCCACGAATCCTCCGCCAAGTTCAATGGGCGAACACCAGACCTCGTCTATATCGAGCTGGTGGAAGCAGATGGCCGCGCCGACGATGTCCACAATCGAATCTATTGCCCCGACCTCATGGAAATGCACCTCGTACAGCCCTTTTCCATGTATTCTGGATTCAGCTTCGGCAACTTTTTTGAATATTGCCAGACTTGTTTCCTTGACCAAGTCATCCAGATCGCTTGAATTGATTATTTTTTCAATGTCTGCAAGGTTTCTATGTTCGTGATGATGGTGCGCGTGTCCTTGATCGTGTTTATGTTCGTGCCCGTGCCCGTGCCCATGCGCTTGTCCGTGTTCATGATGATGGTGTTCATGCTCTTCGTGGCCGTGCGTATGGACGTGCTCATGGGTATGTACATGTGAGTGCTCATGCTCTTTTGAGTGTACGTGGTCGTGTTCATGAGCATGATCATGCTCTTCGTGATGGTGTGGAGTAAGCTCGACATCCACGCGGGTGCCGCAGATTCCTTTTCTGGAATCACGGGAAATTCTGAGGCGGAATTCATCGTCAAGACCGAGTTTGGAAAGTTCTGATTTCAGCAGTTCGGGGTCAACACCGAGGTCGATCATGGCGGCCATGTTCATGTCGCCGCTTATTCCTGAAAAGCAGTCGTAGTAGAGTATGTTCATTGGGCTCCGTGTCCGGCTGCGGCCGGGATATTATTGTCATTCCGCATATCAGAGGCGGGATTGATTTGTCTTTTTCCGTTGCAGCAGTATAACTTTGTGCAGGAGAACCTGCCGGAATCAAGGGACGGCTTTGCTTTCAGCTTCCTTTTTACATATCAGCCGATGTCCAGCTAGGCATCAAACTTTATGATGATGTTTCGGTCCGTTTAACTTTTATGACCACCAGTGTCTCATCGTCTTCCGGAGTCCGTCCCTGCTGGTAGTTCTTTATTTCCTCAAAACAGGCTTCGAGAAGTTCCGGTCCGCTCATTCCTGCATTCCGGCGTATGAAATCCTTGAGCCTTTCGCGTCCGTAAAGTTCTCCTGAAGGATTGCGGGCTTCGGTAATCCCGTCTGTGTTCATGAATACGATATCACCCGGATCAAGCGGGCCTGTTCTGCGCTGGGAATATTCGAATTCCTCCATTACCCCGAGGGCCATTCCTTCCCCTACCAGTTCCGTGAATTCGTCCTTTTCCGGCGAGTATATCAGGGCCGGTTCGTGACCGGCGCGGATCCAGGTAAGCATCCGGTCGGCCGGGTTTATGTGCAGGTAGAAAAGGGTCATGAATCTGCCGCTGATGCGTACATCTCCGGTCAGAAGGCGGTTGAGGTCCTCAATGAGCTCCTGAGGTGAGCCTCCCATGTATTCCCGCATGCGCAGCAGGGCCCGTGCGGTGGTCATGACCAATGCCGCTGCCACGCCGTGCCCGGCTACATCTCCAACCACAACCGAGAGTCCTGTTTCGTCGCGCAGGTAATCCAGATAGTCTCCGCCTGTCTCATCGCAGGAGATGCTGCGGCCCACAATTTCGAATCCTGCAAGCAGCGGGCTGTAGTTGGGCAGCAGACTCTGCTGTACCTCCTGCGCCATGGTCAGGGATTCCTTCATGATCAGGTTGTGTTTCTTTATCTTGCTATTCGCTGCCGCAAGGTCGGCGCTGGTACGTTTGAGGACGTGGGTGAACGATTCCTTCTGCATTTCCAGGCGGTGCTGGCTTTCCACGGCCCGCCTGAGCTTTGTCTCCATCAGCTCCTGCTGTTCCGCCGGGGTCGAACAAGTTCTTTTCCGTTTGTGCGGGCAAAAGTCCGTGGCGGTATTATTTTCTTCTCCCATGAGCAGTGCCACAAGTGTGCAGTTGTGCAGTCTGGGATTGTGCCCCTTCGAAAGCGCGGCAATCTCTCCGTAGGTATAGAATCCCGAAACGGGGATGTTTTCCGGCAGCACCTCCTGAGCCTGCACCAGTTCTTCCTTTGTACGCATGCCGAGAATCCAGCGTCTGGAAGTACACGAGAACAAGAGGGCGGCCTGTGGAGCCCAATGGCCCTCAATACTGCGGTACAGCTCGTCCACCTTTTCCCTGAGGTTTGAGAGCAGTCTGCTCGGCGTTGCTTCCGTAAGCCGGATGGTGCTGCCCTCGGGAATGGCTATCGCCGTGGTTATGGAGCCGTCTGATTCATCGAAATCCCTGGTTGATCTAAGGTGGTAGCGGCCGTTTTCATCGAATAGGGCCAGAGGCATTTCCGGGAGAGGCCGGGCATACGGGCCGAAGGCATCGCGGAAAAATTCAAGGGCCGGGCGTCCGGCTATGCGGTTGATTATGTTTCCGTCCGCGCTGTCCACCGTCCCCTTGTAACCTACCGGGTCCCAGCTGTTGCAGATTGTGGTTTCCATGCGCAGAGGGCCTGAAAAAAGGAGGATGGACATACCGTGCTCGGATGGGCCGGAGGAATGGAACAGTTTCGGACCGCAGGGACTCAGAACGTCCGTTCCGGCCATACCCCCGGTAATTACGCATTCCGGACCGAGCGCTGAGCGCAGTTCCTTCATGCAGAAACCTTTGACCATCTGGCGTGTCTCCACAAAAACAATGCAGCCTGCCGGAGGTCCGTCAAGGCCGGGCAGTGCTTCCGCCAGTATTTCGCTTATTGCCTCTTTGTGTCTTCCCGAAATTTCGGCTGAATATCCGGCAGACATGGAGATAGTGTCGGAGGCAAACAGGATCAGGCAGATGGAGTCCTGGCTGAATCCGTGCGCGGAACTCATTTCCCCGTCCGTGGTGCATCCGGTCAGTTGCAGGCCGGGGAAAGCATTCAGTATTTCGCGTACTGTGACAGCATGATCAAAATGGTCGGCACTGAAAATAATACCTGCGGACGGTTTAAGCCCGTCCAATTGTTCCTTGCATCTGGACAGAACACAGGCAACGGTTCTAGAGGTGTCCGTTCCTTCAGCCTGTCCGACAACGGCTTTAAACATGCGGAGTCTCCATTTGTGTCGGCCCGGATATTTTGGCCATAAGGTTAGATGCTGATCCCAGTTGCGGGCAAGTGTTTATTTCATCTGCCCGGAATCTTCTTTCTGTGCGGTTTTTGCGGAAGAATTCCAGTCCGCAAGCTTGCCCATGGCGGAGCGGGGCAGGGATGGGCCGAAGCTGTAGGAACCGGGACGCTCCGCAACCGGCAGTGCTGCAGCTTTGCGGCGCAGGTCTGCTTCAAGTCCATCGGCAAGTCCACCGGTAAGGTCGCCGGCTTTGATCACTTTTTCAGGTACAATGAAAATTTTCAGTCTTTCGCCTTCATCTTGGCGCATGAGTCTGACAGAACAGTCCCGGACCTGTTCAAAGCTTCGGAAAAAGTTTTCGACTTTTGAGGGATACACGTTGATTCCACCGACCTGAACGGCGTTGTCCGTTCTTCGTATCGGGCGGAACTCCGTTTCGCCGGTCCATTCCAGATTGTCCTGAAGCGTGAATGAAGTGACTCCCGCGTTTTCCGGGTGGTTACGAGCCAGTGTGTCCTGCCCTGTTTTCTGCCAGTGTGGCAGTAGACGGTAACAGTCATCCGGATCGTGACGGTAACCGACCCCGCCGGTTTCCGAGGACCCGTAAACTTCGGTCATGCGATCAAGTCCCTTGGCGCGCAGACCTTTGATTACATCCGCCGGACATGGACCTGTGGAGGTCACGCCGTATACATCAGGTGGAAAGGATACCGGAAGCTGTCCCAGTTTGTTCCACAGCAGCGGGAAGGCGATGACCAGATCACCGGGCGCGAGGCTTTCCACAAGTCCGGATGTGGGCAGGGAGAACTTTGCCGTTACCGGTATATCCAGTGCTTTCGGCAGCAGAATGGAGAACAGGAACCCGTAAATATGGTGCGGCGGAACCATGTTTATGATTCTTTTGCGTCCCGGATAAATTTCTGCCTGAGAGCGGATTTCCTGATTGAGATCGGCAAAGGGGGAAGCGTTCGGACTCGGGATTCCGGTGCTTCCGGAAGTGAAAAATGTAAGTTGGTCGGGGCTGCCTTCGGTTGCGGAAAAGACGGCTTCCGCCATCCGGCCGACGCTCAGTCCTGCCAGCCCGGTCTGCGGTTCAAATCCGAACTGCACGGCTATGCGTTCAAGGACTGCCTCGCAGTCGGGAATGATTTTTCCGTCCGGGATAAAGCTGTCATCAAGAATTCCGTTACGGGTATTGTCCAGTTGCCGGGCATAATCCATCCCGGCCAGCAGGGCGGAGGAGATCATTTGCCGGATGTCTTCTTCGGTAAGGGTCAGCGGTCTGGACATTTTATTCTCCGTTTTTTCGGATTCGGATCAGGCCGAAATTCTTCCCGTTTTTTTCAAGGCAGCAGGCCGCGCCGTGTGCCCTGGCATAAAATGATGCCGCGGCCAGTTCCAGACCTGCGGCTGTGGGCTGATCGGCTTTTACTGCCGATGCGGCTTGAAGACCGCATTTTACCATTTCCGGCAGGGTTCTGGCCGGAACGAAGAAAGGCCCTGAATAGTCCTGCCTGGCAAGCTCTTCGACCGTGATGGTTTGTGTCCCAATGCATCCATAGTCGGTGGTACACCCCTGCGCTGCCGAAAGAAGAAAGAAGCCTGCACTGTCGATGACCGGAAGATGGTCGGCGGACATTCCTTTTTCTGCAAGTATTCTGCGTGTGTTGTCTTCCAGCAGGGGGGTGCTTTCATCCACCGTCCCAAGCAGAACCCGCTCGGCTCTGCCTTCGGCCAGCCAGCAGGCAGCGGTCATGAGACCTGCCGCAAGGGGAGCGCGGGGCTGGCAGATTGTCGTATACGGGCAGTTGCCGCCGAGAAACATGGCCAGTGTCGCCGCCGGAATGTTGTGCACCGAGTGTGAAAAGGACAGCGGCGATGCGCACCCCGGTCCGAAGTCGATCATGGAGTCCAGAAATTCAAAGACGGTCTGTGCCGGGCCATATCCGGAACTGATGATTATGGCGGTGTTGTCCGGAAGTTTCGGCAGTGTCTCTTCATCCGTTTCCGGAACACTGTCCCGCAGGGCCCGGCAGGCCGCAAGCATGCTCATGCGGGTGAAGTGGTCCACCCGGCGCAGCTTTCGCGGCGGAAAAATTTTGTCCAGTTCGGAGGTCTCGGCCTTTGTTTCGGAAGGCGTGAGCGGTTGTCCTTCAAGCGCCGCACGGCATAAGCTGTCGCGGTCCATGTCGGCGGCAACTATGCCTATTCCTTCAATGGAGAGACTGATCATGCCTCGGCCCTCCTGAAGACCAGTGCGGAGTTGTTGCCCCCGAAGGCCAGTGAATCGGAGAGTGCGAATTCGGCGTCCGTTTCCAGAGGGTGTGCAAGCGGGATGATGCCGGTTTCCTGGTCCGCATCCCTGAAGCCGGATGTGGGCATAATTAGCCCCCGGCGCAGTGCTTCGACGGTCATAACCGCTTCGATGGCTCCGGCCGCTCCCAGTGTGTGCCCTGTGTATCCCTTGGTTCCGGTAATTGTCGTTCCGGGGAACATTTTCCGCATGACCTGACCTTCGACCCGGTCGTTATTGTCCGTTCCGGTTCCGTGGGTGTTGATGAAGCCTATCTGGTTTGCATGCAGGTCGCTGCGTTTCAAAGCTTCCCCGATAGCCTTCCGCAGACCGATCCCCTGCGGATGCGGGGCGGTGAGATGATGAGCGTCACAGCAGGTCCCGTAACCGAGAATGCTGCCCAGAGATTTTCTGCCGAGTTTTTTCAGGCCGTTTTCGTCTGTCAGTAGAAGTACGGCCGCTCCTTCCCCCAGATTAAGTCCCTTCCTGTTCACATCGAAGGGACGGCATTTTTCCGGGCCGGTTATCATCAGCCGGGAGAATCCTGTGTAGGAAATGCTGCTCAGGGCATCGGCCCCTCCGGCGAGCACGGCGTCGCAAAGCCCCTGCCTTATCCATGAAGCTGCGATGCCTATGGCGTCGGTTCCTGATGAGCAGGCGTTGGTCACAGTTTGAGCCGGACCGGTGAAGCCAAGATATTCGGCCAGACACAGGGCCGGATTGCTGTGCAGGTAACTGCGGATGATGCCGAGATCGGGGGATTCCCCTTCCCGCCACTGCTGGTAGAAGGGCTTGAAATTAAGTGACGCTCCTGTGGAAGAGCCTATGCAGGTGCCTATGCGCAGTTGTCCGGAATTTCCCTTGTTTATTCCAGCCTGAGCACACGCTTCCCGCGCAGCCGTCAGGAGAATTCGCATGGTGTCGGTCAGCAGTGTCTGCGGGCTGTCCAGCCATGCGCGGTCCACGGCAAAAACAGGTGAAACCATCTCCTGCTCGAGAGGCAGGGGAGGATCAAATGTCGGAGTTACCTGCCCGCGGGTCATGGTTTCAAAGCAGGTTTCAGTGTCCCTGCCGGCCGCGCATACGCAGCCAGTTGCACAGATGCTTACAGGGAGATCCATCAGGAAGCCTGGCGTTCCTTTATAAAATCGGCAAGGCTGTTGATGGACTGGAAAGCTGCCCTGCCCTCATCCATGTTCTTGATTTCAACATTGAAATTCTTCTGGACCAGCACGACGATTTCAACAGCATCAAGGGAATCCAGTCCGAGTCCTTCCCCGAACAGGGGGGCATCGTCCTCAATTTCGTCAACGCTTACATCCACGAGGTTCAGTTCCTCGATAAGAAGTTCCTTAAGTCTGGTATGCAATTTGTCCTCTCGGTATTTATATCGGGCAATTCGGCCCGTTAATGCCACATGTCATAAAAATTGTAGAACTGGTACGGATAATCGGTGCAGAATTCTTCCAGCTTCCGGGCATAGGCTTCGGCATAAGGTACGAATGCCTGAGGTCCGCGCACGGCGCCCTTGTCCGCGTCATGCGGAACATGCATGACTTCCGAAATCCGGAAAGTTCCCCTGCCGGGCCCCGTGCGTGCCGAAAAAACAACCGCAACGGGTGTACCCGTTCCTGCCGCTATCTTGTACGCGCTGATGGGCAGCCTTATTTTTCCGCCCAGAAAATCCGTTTCCACCGTGTGCCGCTCACTGCCGAAGGTCCTGTCCGCGTTGATGCACAGCACAGCCCCGCTATTAAGCGCATTGATCATCTCAATGGTTCCGCCCAGCGGAGCCGAGGGATTGATCACGGTTATATCCTGAGCACCGCTTCCGCCTTCCGCTCCCGGAGTTTTCCATTTGAAGGAGTGTCTGTCCACATCTCCCTTGCCGGTCAGCATCAGTATCGCCTTCGGAGCGTCAAGAAAATCAAGATAGGAAATCCCCATCTGCCAGCAGCCGGCATGAGCGGTCAGCAGAATGATCTTTCCATATTCAGCGTAGAGTCTGCGCAGTTTTTCCTTGTCCTCTTCGGACCCATACGCCTCGAATCTGCCCGTAATCCTTAGCACGGCCCTGTCCACAAGCATGGTTCCGAAATTCCAGTACAGCCGGAAAGTATGCAGAAAAAGCTTCGGGCCACCGGTGCAGCCGAATCTCCGTGATATGTATGCGGCAGGCCTTTTGCTGATTTTCGGCAGCAGGCAGTAGAAGCAGACCACGAAAAACAGCAGAAAATAGGCGCTATGCCTTCCGGCCAGCCGTATGGTTGCATAAAAGATACGGTGGAAAAATGCCGGGGCCATGCTTCTGCCGTCCCATTTTTCCGTGCGCCCGTCTTCCGGGCTGTGTCCGTGCCTGCTGTTCACTTCTTTGTCCACATAAAATTATAGCGGTTTAATACTCAAAAACCGTTTAATAATAAAGGCCATAATGTAGATTGAAAGCCCCACGGCCAGCGCAAACGCAGGACCGAGCACAAGGGAGCCGAGCACCCATTCGGCAAAGCGTTCAAGAGCCTCATAACCGAGCGTCTTCAGTGAAATTTCGGTCAGGAACTGTCCATGGCGCATGAAGTACCCGGCCTCAATGCACAGCGCCGGAACAAACGGCGGCATGCACAACTGGCTGACCGCAAGACCGGTTATCTTGCTGAGCCTGAAAAATCCGCAGACCAGAATGATTGCAATGGAATGCATGGCTATAAGCGGAAGCGTGCCCAGCAGCATGCCCACCGCACCGGCAATTGCCAGCCGGAAAGGGGTCTCGTCCTGCGCCAGCAGTATGCGCAGGGATTTCATGGGGTGTATGGGCGTTATCTTTCCTTCCTCGTCCCGGCCGTAGCTGCGGTGCGGAAGGGGAACGAATGATCTCGCCGTAAGTCTTGTATTCAAAAGCGATATGCGGATGTTGTCCTTCAAAACATCGAAATGCGAAACCCGCTGATCCGCCGGGGGATAAAAGACCCGGATCGGGACATCCAGAAGCTCGTAACCGGCCCAAGCGGATTTGACCAGCACCTCCACCTCAAAGGCGTATCTTCGCTCGTAAGTCCTGACCACCGAAAATATTTCCAGCGGATAGGCCCGGAACCCGCTCTGCACATCGTCCAGTCTGGTCCCGGTCTGGACACGCAGCCAGAAATTGGAAAACCTGCGTCCGAATTTCGATGCTCCGGGAACGTCCTGACCCTCGAATTGCCTGCTGCCCACAAAAACGGCCAGAGGATTGGATTCCATCGCCTGCAGGAAAGCCGGAATGTCCTCCGGGAAATGCTGGCCGTCGGCATCAATGGTTATAATGTGCGTCTTCCCCGCCTCCGCAGCCCATTTCGCAGCCGTCAGAACTGCCTGACCCTTGCCCCGATTCTTTTCATGCCGGACCACCGTAACACCAAGGTCCGCAACCGACTCCGCCCCGCCGTCCGTGCTGCCGTCATCAACAACCAGCACCTCCCCGTATGCAAGGCAGCGCATCGCCACGTCCCGCAACGAAGAACCGTGGTTGTAAACAGGTATGACTATCAGCGGCTTTAGCTGGAAGAGAGTTGTTGATGCGCCTTGCGCTTTTGTCGATTTGATTTCGCCTCCGGCGGCCAAAGGAGCAAGCCCCTTTGGAATCCCCATCGGGCTTTCATGTTCTTTTTTCGGTACGTTTTTCGTTGATTGTTTGTCTTTATCCAATGGTAGATTTCCGTTTCCGGTCGCGAAGCCCGTTGAAAGTTTTTGAAGAGTCCAGAGAAACTTTTTTCAAAAAGTTTCTTTGGCCCCCGGAGGGACCGCCGGTAGGCATTCAGTCGTTGAACCTTATAAGCCGGTCCCACATTATGCCTCGGAACCCAAATTTTTTCATTATATTGATCCGCTGCTGTCCTTCATCCGGGGGGAAGAGGCGATCCCGCCTTCCATGGAAACCTTCGGTAATGACCCGGTTCATTTCATCTTTGTCCAGATGCGGGGAAAAGTAGTAAAACGGTTCGAGCAGCGGTTGCTCACTGGAAACCAGGCCTTCTTTGATTGCGCGCTTAAAGAGCGGGGTTCCCTTGTGCAGCCGGACCCCGGAAAAGGCGAAGACCGCACAGTTTTTCAGGGCGTTCATGTTGGTTATGCCTTCGCGCACTGTTTCCATGGTTTCGTCCGGTCCTCCGAAGATTACGAAATGGGCACAGGGAATTTTGCGGGAGACGAGCAGATCGTTGAAGGCCGTCACTTCTTCGTAGTTGAATCCTTTGTTGAGGCCGCGCATGGTGGTGTCTGTCGTTGCGTCGGTACCGACTTCCACGGCGTTCATGCCGGATCGTTTGAGCAGGTCCAGTTCATCCGGTTCTATGCTGGCAGGCTGGAAAAAACCGCACCACCTGATGTCCAGTCCGCGCCGGACAATTTCTTCGGCCACCTGCAGGTAATGTCCGGCCTTGTCGTTGAAGACCGAGTCGGTGAAGAAGAAATCAGTTGCGCCGCACCCGCACAGTTTTTCTATTTCATCCCCCACGCTTTTTACATTGCGCAAGCGCATTTTGCGGCCTTCCAGATAGGGATAGGTGCAATAGGAGCAGCAATGTTCGCAGCCGCGTTTGGTCTGCACGCTCACCACACCGCTTTCGGCCATGTAGTAATCAAGCAGTTCACTACTCCAGAGCGGGGCGGGTATTTCATTGCCGGGGATTCCTTTTTCCGGGCCGAAGATACGGTCCGGTTCCTGCCCCTGTTCCAGGCAGGATATGAGGCGGACCATTTTGCGTTCCCCTTCGCCCACAACACCGTAATCCGCTTTAATGAAATTCAGTATTTCTTCCGGAAGCAGGGAAAAACCGGCTCCCCCGGCCAGAATCGGGACGCCGAATTCCTTTGCCACGGTGACTATTTCACGGACCTTTTCCAGATATCCGTTCATGTGCGAGGTAAAGGAGTCCACGTTATCCACGTTGCGGATGGAAATTCCGACATAGTCGGGGGCGAACGCGGCTATTTTTTCCCGAAGAGCGGAAAGGCTCTCCCCGTGTGCTAGCATGTCGTACTGAAAGACCCTGTGCCCTGCCTGAGTGAGGGCTCCGGCGATAACGGACATGCCGATCGGGTAGACCGGATACGGTTCCACATTGGTGTTGGTAGAGATCATGAAGACGGATGACATGGGCTTAGAGCTTCCCTGCCTTCCATTTTTCGCAGAGTTCGGCGAAGAAATCCGGTTGGTACATCATTAGCTCATTGTCTTGGAGAAACAGTTGCACGGTATATCCGGTGGTGACTTTTTCACCGGAAGAATCGCGGATTATGAATTCGTAGTTCATGCGGGCTGCTTCGGTCCAATGCAGAAGGGTTTCAATGCTGAAAGTCTCTCCGAACCGGAGCGGTTTGATGTAGTCTATCTGCATTTTTTTTATGGGAGCGGCAACGCCGTAGCGGTAGAGATCAAGGTAGCCGATGCCGTACTTATCACCCAGAGCAACCCGGCCGTCTTCGAAATATCCGGGATAGCGGCCGTGCCACACTATGTTCATGGGGTCCACTTCCTCGAAGCGCACGGAGCGTTCCACTGTCAACCGCAAGGGGGCCGGAGCATCAGGAATGACCGGGAAATATCCTTTTCTGCTCATTATTCTTCCTCCCGGACAAAGATCAACTGATAGCTGGCGGCAGTTTCTCCATAGACCCGCAGGGTGCAGATGCTGATGCGTTTTGCATCCTTTGTTTTCAGGGAGAGATCAAGGGTCAGTTTTTCTCCCGGTTTGACAGGACGCATGAATTTGCCGCGGGTGACGGTCTCAAGGCGCATCTTTTCACCGGGATACTCCTTTTCAAGAGCTTCGAAGGAGCATATTTCGCCGAGCAGGGTCTGTATTACTCCGGGGAGAATCGGATTTCCGGGAAAATGCCCGTCGAAACCCGGAAAGGATTCCGGGAAGTTGAATTCCCTGCGGTATCCGGCTCCTATCTGTTCAAGGTGGCCGGAACAGGCGGCAATGTGTTGGCGGAGTTCCATATTAGTTTCCTGACCGGGAACCGGAATTTAAAAAGAGTTCCACGGTATAATTTTTACGCGCGTTTTTGATTACAGTGTGTTTGAAAAAAATATGTCCGCCGATTTCCTGCGGCTCTGTTCCAATAGTTTCAAGTCCGGTAAGGACATCCGTTCCGCCCAGAAACATCCGGTAGATACATCTGGATGTCTCTTCTTGAAGAAAAGGTACGGCCCGGGCAAATGGGGAGCTGAAAATTGTTCGTGATTCGAAACCATTGCCGTCAACGGCCCTTATGTCTGCGATAAGCAGCTTTATTCCGAGTTCATTCATTATGATAATTCTGGCCGTTCCGGAGGCAGGCTGCACCCGCAGCATTCCACGCAGCGGCATGCGCCGACCCGCAACATCCAGTACGCCGGAATGTTGAAGCACAAATGTTTCTTCCTCTACATGTGTGTCAGGAACCTGTGCGGATTCCCATTTTGCTTTTCCGGCACATCCCGGACAGGTCAGGGCAACGGTCAGCAGAAACAGGAGTGTGATTGTTTTGCGTAATTTGATCAAATTATTTGGTTTGTTAGTCACTTGGTGTGAATGTTCTGCAAGAGGACAACTCTAAACTATTAGGGATTCCAAAGGGGATAATCATCTCTGCTCTCCATATCCCTAAGACTCGAAGAGGACTTCTCGCCTAAGGGCTGTGGGCCTTTGGCCGCCGGAGGCAAAATCAAATCATCAAAAGCGCGAAGCGCATCAACTACCTGTATCTGCTCATTTAATCCGCAGGAAATGGGGCAGGATGAACACTGCGCAGACGAGCGCGGCACTTATTCCCGCTGCCACGGTTCCGCCGAGCGCGTGCAGGGACGGATGCCGGGCGAAAACCAGCACGCCGAATCCGGCCAGTGTGGTCAGGCCGGATATGGTGACCGCCCTGATTGTGGCCGGTGAGGGCCGTTCCATTTCCTGAAAGACCATGAATATTCCGTAGTCCGCTCCGAGGCCGATGACAAGGGGCAGGGCCACAATATGAAAGATATTCAGCGGAATCGAAAGCATTCCCAGCACTCCGAAGGTGGCGGCCACTCCGAACAGGGCGGGAAAAGTTGCCAGTATTGCACGGCGCGCATCACGGAACATGAACGCGATAAGCCCCGGCACCAGCAGTCCGGACAGGCATATGAACCTGATCACGTCACTTTTCATTTCCTGTTCAAGTGATGCTTTGAACCGTGACTGCGAAACCAGCCGGGCACCGAGTTCCTGTTCCTTCTGACGGGTGTAGTGGGCGGATATGCTGTCGTTATCCGGCAGCATGGTCAGGACCAGACCTGTTCCGTCTGTTGTTTCAGGGATGAACAGGTCCGCCAGAAAGCTTAAAGGACTTTTTTTGAGTGTGGCGGGCGAAAGGTTCGGTTTCCTGTCTGCTGTTTCAAGGACAGCCCGGTCAAAAACGTGCGGGGCGAAGCCGTTTGCTGTTGCGGCCCTGTTCAGCAGGACAGCTGTTTCGTGGATTTTATTTTCGGACCAGAATGAAGCCCATCGCCTGCTGTTTTCGCTTCCGGTTTCCGGTGAAGGCAGGACCGGGGCAATGCTGACGGCTTTTGTTTCCGGCAGGTTGGTTTTAATATCGCGCCAGACTTTTTCGTTGTTCGCCAGCGCCTCCCGGATGTCTTCGCCTTTGGCAAAGATCATGGACTGACCGCGCATGTCGCCCCATTTTTCGTGGAACGCTTTTTCGGTCTTTTTTATTCCTGCGGAGACATAGCCGATGTGCTTGAGCTCGGTATCAAATGAATTGGACATGGCGGCCATGATACCGGCGGCAAGAAAAATGATGGAGATGACGGCTGCGGCTCTGCCGTGTTTTTTGGATGATGCCGACGTTCTGTTTTTTGCGGGCAGGTTGGTGAAGGTGTTGCAGACGGCCGGGATGAATAAAAGCGCGTATGCGCAGGCGGCTATGATTCCGCAGACCGAGAAAGCGGCCAGTTGTCTGATGCCCGGAATGCCGGAAATGAACAGGGCCGCGAAGGATGCGCAGGAAGTGGCGGCGCCGTATAAGATAGGCCGGGTAACCGCATGCATGGCAGCGGCTTTGTCTCCGGGATGTTCCGAGAGGGAGAACCATGTGTGCACGGCGAAATCAATTGATATGCCCATGAGCACCGCGCCGAATCCGATTACGATGGCCGAGAGGTGCGGGTAGAAGAATGCCGCTCCGCCAAGCCCTGCGAGAACGGCGATTCCGGGAGCCGCAAAGACCGTCAGCGCTTCGGTTTTGCGGAAGGCGGCCGCGAACAGCAGCACAAGGGCGCAAAGGGCGATTATGGAGACGGTGAGGATGTCATTTTTTATGATCGCGGCGTTGGCAGCGCTGTATACATGGCCGCTTAATACTGAAATTTCCAGTCCGGGAATCTCCTGTCCGGGATTTTTCGGGCCGAATTTTTCAAGAACCTTTTCCCGGATGTCTTTCATGTGGGAAACAAGGGCGGCCGCTTTTTCCGAATCACTCATGGGTACATGTGAACGGGCTATCAGCAGAAGGCTTTTGCGGTCCTTGCTCAGAAAATATTTGTCCGCAGGATTGAGCTTTGGCAGGTTCTTGAGCGGAGCCAGTTTCTGCAGATATATCGAGCGCAGATCAAGCGGGTCTTCGGCGATTATTTTTTTCATGCCGAATCCGGCCGGGGAAAGCAGCAGCCGTTTTGCCCGTGAGCTTGTTTCAGGAATCGCTTTTTCGGAAGTCAGTTCTTCCAGCTTTTCAACATCCTGTCGGGTGGTCAGAAGGGGGGCGTTGCGCAGCAGGAAATCGATTATGCCCGGAGCGGACGAATCTCCGTAGTTCTGCAGTTCCAGCCGGTTTTTGTCCATCATGCCGGTCAGGGTGTCGGCAACAGTGACCAGTCTGCCCGGTTCGGCCTTGGGTGATGAAATGGATATGAGCACGCTGTCCGCTAGCGGAGCCTTCTGCAGCAGGCGGAAATCTTCGGCTATATGGCCGTCTTCGCCCTGCGGGATCATGGCGGAGATATCTTCTGAAAACGAGGCCCGGAGAAGCGGAAGAGCACAGATGAGCAGGCACAGGATCAGGATGAAGATTGCAGCGGTCCGGCTGACATGGGGGGTGAATCTGCCCGGTGCGGACATTCCTATCTCCTTTCGAAAATTCCGTCCGGTAGCGGCCCGTTGATTTTCACGTTTCTGAAATCAATTCTGGTATAGTCCCCGCCGGGTTCGTGCAGTTCTATGGCCTGCAGGTACGAACCGTCCGCGGAAAAGAAAATTCTGATCATGCTCATGAAGTCACCGGCCGCTTCCGATCTGGGCACAAGTTCCATGATCGCCGGGTCATATCCGGTCATTTTTATGGTGTAGCGGGATGCGAGCCAGTCGATGTTCATGGTGGTCCAGGCCAGAATCTGCTCGGAAATAATAGCCATTTCCGGTGCTGATTCGGTGCTGAACTGTGTCGGCTGCTTTGCCGCTTCGTCCCAGCGCAGACCCTTGTTCCCCTTGAGCAGGAATCCGGAAGCAAAGGGCGTTTCATACTCCCAGCGCAGATTGTCCGGCCGGGCGAAGATGAATCTGCCCGTTGAGATCATTTTGTCCTGAAACAGCGAAATAAAGCTCGTCTGCTCAAAGTCGCTGCTGATGGAGTGCACATTTACCGCATTGGACTTGAGGCGTGTCAGAAACTGCTCCTGCCTGTCTGCACCGGCAAAAGCGCTGCCGGCGAGGAGCAGCAGGGTCAGTGCTGTTGCCGTAAGAATATTTATCAAGTCGCGTGTAAGCATGTCGGGTACATCAATCCTGCGGGACGAACAGTTTTATCTGGCCACCGGCAAGGGGTTTCCCGTCCTGTGAAACAGAACCCTCGACCACGGCAAAGCCGTATATTTCTCCTATGGTGCTGACCGAAATGAGCAGTTCAGAGTCGGTGCCGGGAGAATCTGCCTTATAGATTTCGAAATTCTGTACGCCGACCAGAAAACCTTCCGGAACCGCAAGCCCTTTGCTTATAAATTCATAGCCGCAGACTGCCGCGTATGCCTGGGCAACCAGTTCGATGTAAAAAACAGGCTGTATCCGGCCGTCCGAGTCCCGTGATATTGATTTGCCGTCAAGAACGGCGCTGACCGTTCCGGCCCTGTCCCCGGCAGTGAGCACCTTGTCTATCAACAGCATTGTTCCCCGGTGGGGAAGAAGTTTTTCCGCATTTACTGGTAGTTGCATTTTTTAGTTCCTGTCAGTGAAATTCAGTCTGCCGAAAACGGGAGTTGAGTGCGGCGTTTCAGCCATAGTCTTATCCGGCTGTAAAGTCTGCTTAAAAATACGGGAACGTCCGGAGAGCCTTTTCAAAGGATTCTCCGGACGTTGTCAGTTTTGTTCTGTGAAATATCCGTGTTATTCCATTACGCTTGTTTATGGCTTTGCGGAAGCCTGCGGCATGCTCAGGCGGCTGTTGATTGCCCCGGCGAGATTCTTGACCCATGCATTGTAGTTGCTGTGGATGGTGTCGCCTTTGTGCTTGAGATTGGTGCTGTCCTTGTAGTTGATGCTGTAGTTCTCTGTTGTGTAGGTGATGTCTACTACAGCCTGATGGGAACGTATGTTCAGGGTGGCGACCAGATGGCCGGGCGCAACATCGCTTACCTGCCAGCCGAGGCTGTAGGCCGCGTTGATGATGGCGTTTTTAACGTCATCCATTGTTCTGGCCTGCTGCTGATTGCTGACGATGGGGGCGAGCTCGATGTTCTGGATCGGAGCGGTCCGGCATCCGCCCAGTACGGCGGCGCATAAGATAAGTACCAAGGCGAGAATGCGTAGATGTTTCATTTTCATTTTCCTTTTTAAATTGGTGGTGAATTGAAAATATTACCTGGGATCGTCCTTTTTCAGTTCCCTGATACTGTTGACCATAATTTGTTTGACCGCCCTGCGCAATTCAATATGTGAATTCGGCATGTCTTTGTAATCCTGCGGGTAGACCGGGGGCAGTATTTTTGTCCGGACTCTGGAAGGATTGATGATCAGGGAGTTCTTTTTCAGCATTTCATATGTTCCGGATATGCAAAAGGGAACAACCGGGACATTTTCTTCCATTGCTATATGGAACGGCCCGGAATGAAAACGGCCTGTCTCACCTGTGCGGCTGCGGGTTCCTTCCGGGAAGAACATGAGTGAAATCTTGCGCCTCAGGGCGTTTGACGCCTGTTTTTTTATGGTGTCCAGATCGTCCTTTTCAACGTTGATATACTCGGCCCCGCGCATGTAATACCCGTAAAACGGGATTTTGAACGGCCAGCTACGCACTGCCAGACAGGTCTCTTTTTGCGGTTGCATGGAAATAAGGTAGGGATCGAAAAAGGATTCGTGGTTGGCCACGATGATGCACGGGCAGGGCAGTTCCGTCTGTTCGGGCCATTCAATGTCCACGAAAAGCCCCATTAATTTAACGCTCGTGTACCCGTAGTGCCAGATTATTTCGCGCAGTGTTACGGAGTCCTCCCTGCCGCGGAGACGGGAGTAGAGAATGAATAGCGGGGAGAGCAAAACGCAGATGAGTGTCCAGAGGATAATACAGCCGTATATTCCTGCATTTATCCAGATAAGTTTCAGGATGCGGGGTATTTCTCCAGTACAATTCATAAGGTACAGAACAAAGAAATTATTTTAACAGCTTTAAACTGTTGGTGATTCCAAAGGGTCGCGGATATCTCTGTTTTCCATATCCCTAAGACTCGAAGTGAACTTCTCTCTTAGCCATGGCGCATCAGGCCGGATCTTTTCTGTTCAGGATGAAGCTGTGCAGGTCGCCGAGGGAGCGGATGGATTTGAAAGCTTCGTCCTTTTTGATCTTGATTCCGAATTCCTGTTCCAGCACGATGACCATGTCGACCGCATCAAGGCTGTCGAGGTCGAGATCGTCCTTGAACACGGCTTCCGGTACTAGATCATCCAGGTCTAGCTCGAATTCTTCGGCAAGTGCCCTGTTTATTCTTCCTATGATTTCCTGATCAGTCATTTGTTCTCCTGATGACCAGCGACGTGTTTATGCCGCCGAATGCGAAATTATTTTTCAGCGCATATGTAATTTTTCTTGCCTGTAATTGCAAGACGTTGTTTATGCCGGAGCATTCCGGGGCCGGATCGGCAAGGTTCGCGGTGGGAATAATTGTCTTTTCGGCCATCATACGTACCGTGGCTATGGTCTCAAGTCCGCCGCTGGCGGCCATGGTGTGCCCGATGTGACCCTTGAGACTGCTCACCGGAGTTGCGTTTCCGAACGTTTCCTCCAGGGCCGAGGCTTCTGCCGCGTCTCCCTGCGGTGTTCCGGTGGCGTGGGCGTTTATGTAATCTATCTGTGCCGGGGAAATGTTGCTGTCATCAAGAGCAGCCGCAATGCAGCGTCCAATGGCTTCCGCACTGGGCGAGGCCATGTTTCCGCTGTCGCAGAGTGAGGAGAAGCCGGTTATTTCGGCCAGTATTTCCGCCCCGCGTTTCATGGCCGAGTCGCGGTTTTCAAGCACGAGTATTCCCGCACCTTCGGAGCAGACTACGCCGTTGCGGGAGGCATCGAACGGACGTGACGCTCCGGCCGGATCGTCATTCCCTGAAATGGAGGCCGCGTCCAGAATATCGAATGTTCCCACGGTAAGCGGGTGCAACTCGTCCGCGCCTCCGCAGATCATGATATCCTGCTTTCCTGCGGCAATGGCCTCGTATGCAAGTCCGATGGACTGGCAGCCGGTGGAGCAGGCTGCGGAAACGGCCAGAACGCGTCCGCTGATGGACAGGAACTGGGCAAGGTTGGCGGCGCAGGTGTGGTTCATGATTTTGAAAAATTCGGTCGAACGTATCCCCTCAATGGACCGTTCCCTGAGGAATGATGCAAAAAAGTTTTCCAGGGTCATGGTGCTGCCGATGGTCGAGCCGACAGAGAGCCCTGTGCGCATGTCCTCCAGCTGTTCCGGCCCCAGTCCTGCCTGTGCGATAGCCTCAAGCGCGGAGATCCCGGCGAATATGGAAAGGTCGGACATGGTCCGGCGGAACTTGCGCGGAATGATACCGGCATTGCAGGCAGGAACTTTTCCTCCGATCTGCGGCCTGAGTCCGCCTATGCCTTCAAGTTCCGGTATGCGGCTGATGCCGGAACGTCCGTTGACAAATCCGTCCCAGAGAGTTTCAACCCCGCACCCGTATGGTGAAACCGCACCCATTCCGGTTATGACTACCCGTTGTAAATGCATCTGAGTTCCTCGTGTATCTTGTCGTGTCCGCAGATGAGTCCGCAGGCAAGGTAGGCGGAGACCACCGCCCCGAGCACGCCGGGGGCGATGATGGACTGCCCGGCCAGAAACAGACCGCTCATTCTGGTTGCAGGCAGGGGATTATACTGTGATGCAGTATGTGCCGCGCCATACATGCTGCCGTACGGACTGCCGCAATAATCCTTCAGTGTCAGCGGCGTGGCCGAATCGGTGAATTTCACCCTTCCGCGTAATTCCGGGCAGCGTTCGAAAACTGTTTTTACCAATTCGGCCGTGAGCTTCTTTTTGAGCTCAAGGTAATCCGCAGGTCTGTTTTTACGAGTGGAATCCTTCCATTTTTCAAACAGGTTGAAGCTGCACGGGCTGATTGCCGTAATCGGCTGTGCCTGCCCTGTTTTTGTTGTCTGTCCTGCTGATATAAATATGGCGTTGTCTTCCGGTTTTTCCAGCCCTTTCAGTATGAGTGAATAATCCTTTTCCGGCCACAGATAGATGTTGCGGCGGGTCAGTTCCGGCAGGGGGGCGTCCGCTGTTCCGAAGATAATCATGGCCGAGGGAGTTTCTTCAAGGCAGACAATGCGTTTTCTGAAAACCGGACGAAAGGCGTCTTCCGGCGCGCATTCGATCATGGAAGCCGGGTGTGCGCACCAGACGCATGATTCCCCGGACAGTTCCGTTCCATCCGCCAGGACAATGCCGGTGAACCTGCGTTCGCGGTCTGCCGTTATCCTCTCCACCGCCCGTCCTGTGATGATCTCTACTCCGTACTTTTCCAGCTTGCTGCGGTAGGCCCGGACGATGGCCGAACCTCCGCCTTCCACCGTGTGGCATGACATTGCGTAGGAACCTGCCACCAGCGCATGGGTGGAAAGCATAGCTTCAGCCGGTGGTGTTCCGTAGAGCATGCATTGGTAACACAAAAGATCCTTGAGTTCGCGATTGGAAGTGATTGAGTTCAGAAATTCGTTCAGGGTTTCTGTTTCGGCATGGATGGCGTCTTCAATGGAAAAGTCGAGATTGAAATTAAGGTACGGGCTGGATTCGAAGACGGATCTGATTTTGGAAAGGTATTTTCCGATTGCCCCGGATTCCTCGGGGAATTCCATGCAAAGGGTTTCGCGCAGGTTCTCGTATCCTGCCGGCATACGGATTTCTCTGTCATTTCGTTCAAAGCGGAAGCAGTCGTAGCCACTTTTTTCAAATTCTATCTTTTGCAGCTCATCTGAAATTTCAAGGTGCCGGAAGTAGACATCAAGCGGATGATTGTGCCCCAGTCCGCCTAGCAGGTGAACCCCGGTTTCAAAATGGACGCCCTTGCGGCTGAACCCGCGCACAGTCGGGCCAAGGCCGGGAAATTTTTCCACCAAGGCGGTCTTGTACCCCTGTTTTGCCAGCAGCAGGGCCGAGGTCATCCCGGAAATTCCCCCGCCCACGACTATGTGCTGATAGCTGTGCATCAGAATTTCAGTATCAGACAGGCGTTTGTTCCGCCGAAACCGGCGGAGTTGAGCAGGGCGGTCTGCGGGGCGACAGGTCTGGTCTGCGTGATGATATCAAGACCCCTCGTTTCCTCTCCGCCATCGTTGAAATTGATGTTCGGGGCCATGAATCCGTCCCTGTTCATGAGTACCGTATAGACCACCTGCGCTGCCCCGGACATCCAGAGTTCGTGCCCGGTCATGGATTTGGTGGATGATATGGCCGGGTTGCAGCCCGCAAACAGGGTGCGGATGTTTCGGGCTTCCGCAGCGTCACCGGCAGGAGTGGAGGTGGCATGCGCGCAGATGTAGTCGACTTCCGCCGGGGAGATTCCGGCCTGTTTCAGGGCTTTTGCTCCGGCTCTGGCCAGCCCCGTGTCGGACGGAACCGAGATGTGTTCGCCGTCCGAGGAAAAACCGTATCCGGCAACTGTTCCGAGAATTTTCGCCCCGCGCTTTATGGCAAGGTCCAGCCTTTCCAGCACGATTGCAGCAGCTCCGCCGCTGGGCACAAGGCCGCTGCGCTCTTTGTCGAACGGGCGGGAACCTTTTGTCGGATCGTCTGTATTGGCTGCAAAAGCTCCGAGACCGTCAAAACTGCACATGGACTGCCAGTTGATTTCCTGCGCTCCCCCGCAGATGAGCCGTTCCTGCTGTCCGGAAGCGATAAGTCCGGCAGCCTGTCCCACTGCGTGCCCCCCGCTGGAGCAGGCCGAACTTATGGTCCAGGCCGCGCCCCGTGTTCCGAGCAGCCCGTTCAGGTTCATAGTCACGCAGGAGGTCATGGAGCGGAAGACCGCTCCGCTGCCGATAAGAGAGGTCTGTCCGCGCTGTTCAAGCAATCGGACCTGTTCCAGCGCGGCAATGCAGCTGGAATCGCAGCCGAAGACAAGACCTGTTTCATCGTTGCGCAGGTCCGCATCGTCCAGCCCGGACAGGTCCAGAGCCTGCCTGACCGCGGCGTAAGCCTGTACCGCGAAATCCGGCATGGTCTTGCGCTGCTTGCGGCTCAGCCATTGTGAAGGATCGAAATTTTCAATGCGTCCGGTCAGGGAACATTCAAAGCCGAGCCCGGACCGTTCCTCATCGGCAATTATACCGGAACGTCCGTTCTTTAATGAATCGCTTATGTCGTCCAGGCTGCAGCCAAGGACGGAAACGGCTCCGATGCCTGTTATCGCCACGTTGTGCAAAATGAGTCTCCGGCTAACCCTGCTAAGGAGTACTGATTAATTCCCGTTTGATGCGCTTCGCGCTTTTGATAATTTGATTTCGCCGCTGGCGGCCAAAGGGGATAATCCCCTTTGGAATCCCTAATAGTTTTATAGTGGCTGCAATGAAAGGAGCCTCTTGGATCAAACTTTCTGCGGAGCTAAAGCAATAGCCGTTCAAAATATGGCCTTAATCAGCGTTTCCTTAAGTATGTATGCCGCCGTTGACCGCGATGACCTGTCCTGTGATGTAGGACGCTTTTTCCGAGCACAGAAAGGATACAACCCCGGCCACTTCCTCCGGGGTTCCCATTCTTTTCATGGGAATCTGCTTTTTAATCTCGTCCACGGGCAGTTCCGCAACCATATCGGTTTCAATGAATCCGGGGGCAACGGCATTTACAAGTATGTTGCGTTTTGCCACTTCCACGGCCAGTGACCTTGTGGCCCCGATCAGTCCGGCCTTGGCGGCGGAATAGTTGGTCTGCCCGGCCACCCCTGTTTCACCGGAGGTGGAGGCGATATTTATTATCCGCCCGGCCCTTTTGCGCAGCATTCGGCTTACCACCGGCTTGGTCACATTGAAGAAACCGTTCAGGTGCACGCTTAGAACACCGTTCCAGTCCCGGCTGTCCATCATCATCATTACCGAATCTTTTGCGAATCCGGCATTGTTGACGACAATGAAAGGCACGTCCTTTTCCAGCAGCGGCGTCAGCCCGTTCTCGACGGCCTGCTCATCCGTCACATCGAATTTGAGCAGGGTACACTCACGGCCGAGTCCGCGTATTTCCGAAGCTGTTTTCTCAGCTCCGGCATCATCGCTGCGGTAATTGAGCCAGATGTCGTAACCGTCCGCAGCAAGCTGGAGGGCTATGGCCGCGCCGATTCCCTTGCTCGCTCCAGTTATCAGGGCAATTTGGGGCATATGTTATGAATCCTTCTGCGGAGTTCTGCCTGAGGGCGGTTGCGTTGTCCTTTTGCCGGAAGATTAGACATCATGCGTTTGCTGAAAGTGGAAAGATCCGCACAGGGGAACGCATTTTCAGTTCATTCCGGTAAGGAGGCTGCAAAAGGGCTGGGAGTCTTTAAATGGAATCTTCTTCGGAAGTTCTGCCTTCCTTATAGCCTTTGTGGAATTCTCCCGGCATTTCCTTTACTTCCTTGACCGCTTTTCCGGTTGCTTCCCCCATCTTTGCACAGCCGAGCGAAGAGAAGGTGAGCATGGCCACTATGAGGACCGCGATAATTCTGGACATTTTGTTTCCTCCGAAAAATTTTTTCTTTATGCTAAATAACTTCGGTAAAAGTGAAAAGTCAACCTGTGCACCTGTCTGTACCGGGAGTTGTGAGGTCACTCCAGTCCGCAGCCGGTGCGGGAGATCACTCGGTTCCTGCCTTTGCGCTTGGCATCGTAAAGGGCAAGGTCCGCTGCCTCTATGAGTCTGGCCGGGGTGGTCAGCTGGCCTTCGTTGGTAGCAATTCCAACGCTGATGGTCATCAGATATTCTGCTCCGTTCAGTCCAAACGGAGTGGATTTGATTTCAGCTCTGATTCTATCACCTATGCGGCTTGCAGTCTCCGTATCCGTGTCAGGAAGAATAAGGGCGAATTCATCTCCGCCTATCCTGGCGAGGACATCGTTCTTGCGTAAAACCTTTTCACAGTTTCTGGCCAGATGAAGGAGTCCTTTGTCCCCCACCAGGTGGCCGTGGGTATCGTTGATGGTCTTGAAATGGTCGATATCGAAGATGATTACCGAAAAGGTGCTGCCTTCGTTTACGGATGAATCAATCTGTTCAAGCAGTTTGTACTCGAACATGCGTCTGTTGGTTACCCCGGTCAGCGGGTCGGTGACGGCTTCCTTGCGCAGACGTTCCTCTTCCTGCTTGCGTTTCCTGATGTCTATGGCAATGCCGGCGAATTGCTCCGGGCGTTTTTCACTGTTCATGCGCAGGTTGCCGATAAGTTCCACCCAGCGCAGGTCTCCGCAGTCGGTGTAAAGACGCATGTCGTACCGGAAAATTCTTTTCCTGTCCCCGGCCATGTACTCTTTGGCCTTTCTGATCAGTCCTTTGCGATCATCAGGATGTATAAGCTTCAGTCCGTTGTGCAGCGAAAGGCGGATGTTGTCCGTGGGCATGGGCACGGAATAAAGGGCTTCAGGAGAACACCATATCTGCCCGGTCTTGAAGTCCAATTCCCATATGCTGCTGTCTGTGAGTTGTTTCAGGATTTCAAACTGTTTGCGCTTGGCGCTCAGACGGTCCCGGAGAACCGCGTTTGAAATAAGGTATCCTGCCGTTCGCAACAGTGCTATTTCCACATCGGACCAGTCGTATGTTCTCTCACAGTCGTCAAACCCCAGGGTTCCCCACCACTGGTCCTCGACCATTACCGGAATGGTCAGCATTGATTTGATTTTCTGTACTTCCTGAGAGTCTCGCAACCAGCCTTCCGGAAGGGTTTCCGTAATCGTCTTCTGCCATTCCCCCCTCATTCTGCTGTGTATCAGATCCCTGTATTCCGGGCGGTCTATGGGATTTGTGGACATGCTGAACATCGGCATGCCCAGCTGTTTGTATTTCGGTTTGGCGGCCCATTCAAAGGTATAGTTCTGGGTGATGTGGGTGGCGGTCACCTTTATGGTCTGGAATATCCATACCCTGCTTACCCCGGTAGCCTTACCCAGCGCGGCCAGCAGGTCGTTGACCCCTTCCGGCCAGCCTTTGCCGGAAGTAAGTTCTTCCGCGCTGCGGGCTATGGCCGAAAGCAGGGCCGCATTCGAACCGTTTTCGTATGAATTTCCCAGATTATGAAAATTTCCCGTATTAATTGCCATGGCTAAACGGTATTTATGTTTACTGCAAAGTCAATCGCAGGTAGGAAAATAAAGTTATTGTTCTGCATTTAGAATTTCAACCCGGAGTTCATTATGTACTGTTTATACGCATTCAACGGTGAGCTTATGTGTTTTGTTCATGTCCTGCTCAACGGACTGGATATGGCGGAGAAGGGGATGAAAGTCTCCATTGTTCTTGAAGGGGCTGCTGTGACCCTTGTTCCGGAACTTGAAAAGGAAACGTGTCCGTTTAACAAACTATACAGAAAAGCGCGGGAGCAGGGACTTATCGATGGCGCCTGCAAGGCCTGTTCGGTGAAGCTCAAGGTGAAGGAAGAGATTGAGAAGGCCGGTATTGCGTTGATAGGCGAGATGTCCGGCCACCCGGCAATGTCTGATTATATCGGCAGGGGGTATAAGATAATCACCTTTTGATTGTCAAAGCCTATTCTTATGTCTGCGGCAGAGAGCTTTTTCCCGGTTTGCATGTTTCAACTGCAGACATCAAAAAGCCGCATCCGAAATTTTTCGGATGCGGCCTGCGAAATTGCGTGTGCCGGTTACCAGCGGTCTTCGTTTTCGTACTGCCAGCCGGACTCCTCCGGTTCAATGTCCCGAATCTTGATGAAATACCCGTCGTCGGTTTCGGTGATAAGTACATCGGCCCGAACCCAGCGGTCCATATATTCCTCCAGTTGGGAAGAGTTTGTTCCGGGTTCCACGATGTATTCTTCTTCGTTATCGACCATTATCGCGTACCGGTAGTTTTCATCATCTTCATCGGTATAGGGAATTACCTGGCCGTATATGGTTTCTTCAAATTCCTCGTTTGACACTCTTCTTCTCCATTATAAAAATTGCCTGGCCGTCAGGATATTTTTCTCGCGTATACCGCATTGCCTTTTTCAGGGATGAAGAAGCGGTAGTGGCGGGTCTGCCGCACATACCCCAGAGATTCGAAAAAGTTTCTGGCCGCATCGTGGTTTCTGTTTTCGGAAACCTCGCAGAATATGGTATCTCCCCCGGCTGCCGCAACCTGTCTTGAAACTTCGTCAATAACGGCTGATCCGATGCCGATTTCCCTGAACTCCTCGTCCACTGCCAGCAGATAGAGTTCGAAACATCCTTCCTCGCCGGGGATGCCGCCGTAGCAGGCAAATCCGGCCAGCGGTTCCTCATCGCCGTTTACGGCCCGGGCCTTTATGAACACGCTGTACGGTTCGTCGTCGTTATAGGCTTCTTCCCACACGGACTGTTCCAGCATGGACATCTTGTCCTGGGTCAGACACTGGCAGTTTGTCGCCAGTTCGAGAATTTCATCGGCATCCTCGGGTTTGAGTCCCAGGCTTAGTTTAAGCTGTATTTCCGGCTCAAAGGAGCCTTCGTTGTCCATTTCTTCCGTACTTTCTGAATACATTTTGTAAATCCTCTCTTGATTGTATCAGATAGGTGCAATCGCAATAGAGAATAAAAGCATACGGCGTGCCATAGATAACATGTTGTAAATAAAGTGTTTATTTGTGGTTTTGAATGGGTTTGAGAACTGCTGGTTCCGGTTTTGAATAAAAAGATGGTTCTTCAGAGCTGTTTATGGAAGATAAATGGGTAAAAAACGGCCATATGAAGCTGAAAACAGGGCTTACAGAGGAAAAAGGGGAACCGGCTCGTTTGGGAATTCTATGTTCCTGTTTTTTTTGAATGTCGGAACTTTAAGTTCTGTTTTTTATTTGAACAATTTTTTATCGAGTCCATGTTTATGCATAAGTTTGTTCAACTGCCTAGTGGTTATTCCCGCCTTTGAAGCGGCAGGACTTATGCGTCCGCCGGTCGAGGTCAGGAGGCGGGTAAGATAATCAAGCTCGAAGGATTCTATGGCCGCCTGTCTGGCCGGGCCGAGGGGCATTTCCGTATCTGTATGATGACGCGGTGCGGCATCCGTGAAAAATTCAACGGGGAAACTGGCTCTGGTGAGCTGGCTGCCTGTCTCAAGGATGCAGGCCCTTTCAATGACGTTTTCCAGTTCGCGCACATTGCCCGGCCAGTCGTATTCCATGAAGGCATCCAGAACTTCCGGGGAAATGGAGTCGACATTTTTATTGAGATCGGTGTTGAAGCTGGAGATGAACACTCTGGAAAGGTGCAGGATATCTTCCTTGCGATCCCGCAGGGGCGGCAGGACAATGGGAAAAACATTCAGGCGGTAGAAGAGGTCCTGACGGAATTTGCCGTCGGCGCACATTCTGCCGAGGTCTTCATTGGTGGCGGCTATGACCCGCACATTAAGTGGGATGGCCGATTCCCCTCCTATGCGCTGGACCTGCCTTTCCTGCAGCACGTTGAGCAGTTTTATCTGGACTGCGGAGCTTATGGTGCCGATTTCATCAAGAAAAATTGTGCCTGAGTCGGCCAGTTCGAACTTGCCTATCTTGCGTTTGATGGCTCCGGTGAAAGATCCTTTCTCGTGGCCGAAAAGTTCGCTTTCCACCAGTGAATCCGGGATTGCCCCGCAGTGGACGTTGATGAAAGTCTTTTTCCTGCGTCCGCTGTGCGCGTGGATGAGTCTGGCGATGAGGCTTTTTCCGGTGCCTGTTTCCCCGGAAAGGAGTACCGTGGTTCCCGTGTCCGCCACCTGACGGACCTTGCGCAGGACTTCCTGCATGGTCCTGCTTTTGGTGTTGACCACATCCTTGTATTCATCTCCCCAGAACTGGTCGCGCAGGTAATCCAGTTCGGAATGGCGGATGTCGGCCTGCCTGGCCTTTTCTATGACCAGTTCCAGTTCTTCCCGGCCCACGGGCAGGGTCAGGTAATCGAAGGCTCCGGCCTTGACCGCTTCAACTGCTTTTTGCGACTGGTCGCTGCCCGCGAGGACAACTACTGAAGCCGATGGAAATTTGCTGTACAGGTCGTTCAGGGCCCGGTCCACGGATTGCGAATTGCCGAGCAGGGAATTCAGGTCCACGACAACGGTATCTACCGCGGAACGTTCTTCACTGGGAATTTCCGGTATTCTCTCGGATTTTTCCACCCGCGCGCGTCCAGACTGCAGCTTGTCGGCGACACTGGAAAGTTTGTCGCGGGTGCCGGTTATGACGAAGATTTTACGCACGATTTTCTCCTCGTTTCAGAAGATACTTTTTTGCCTGTGAGGGTCAATATAAAATATGCGGAGAGAAACCCGGGTAATTCGAATGTAATTGAAATGAGGGGCTAAGAAGGGTATAATTACGGTGTAATCAACGGAGTTTTTCATGACCAGAAAATGTATTTTAGTGGCAATGCTCGGTGCGGCGGTAACCCTGCTCGTGCTCTGGTTTTCAGGCGCGTTCAGTCCCGGACTGATTGACAAGGGCCGGATTGTACCCACCCGCAGCCGGAATTCTCCGGAGAAGGTTGTGACCTCCAGAACGGAGGTTGTCCCTGTTGTTTACGAGGCGGTGGGCACGGTAAGACCGGAAACCGAGGCTTCCATCGAGGCGCAGGTCACCGGCAAGGTCCGAGAGGTTCTGGTCCGTGCCGGACAGCGTGTGCATAAGGGCGACAGGCTTATAGTTCTGGATGGCCGGGAATTCAGTGCCCGTCTGGAGCGGGCCCGGCAGGGTCTTAAGTCTGCGGAAGCCGTCAGAAGGCAGGCCGGGGAGGCCGTGAATGCCGCCCGTGCGGATGCCGATACCGCAACGGCCACCTGGAAGCGCATGAAAAAGCTTTACGAAGACAAGGTCGCCACCCGCGATGAAATGGACCGGGTGGAGGCTGCGTACCTCAAGGGCAGGGCCGGTCTGGCTCAGGCGCGGGACGGGCTTGAGGCTGCCGATGCCGGAGTTCGTCAGGCCCGGAAATCTGTGGAGGAGGCGGAAATAAATCTCGGCTACACCACCATAACCGCCCCTGCTGACGGGGAGGTGGCCAAGCGTATGGTCGAGCCCGGCGATCTGGCTTTTCCCGGCAAGAGCCTGATGCTGATCCAGACCGGGGGCTCCTTGCGGCTTGAAGCTCTGGTGCGCGAGGGAGTCATCGGGCGAGTGCGGACCGGGCAGAAACTTGATCTGGTGATTCAGGCTCTGGGGGAGCGCACTTCCGGAACAGTCGAGGAAGTTGTGCCCTCGGCCGATCCGCTGACCCGCACTTTTCTGGTCAAGGTCGGGGTGGACCCGCTGCCGGGGCTGTATCCGGGCATGTTCGGACGGTTGCTGATTCCTCTGCGCGAAAAAAAGATTGTTCTGGTTCCCGCAGAGGCTGTTTCCCGCATCGGGCAGCTTGATACCGTGCTGGTCAAAAATGGTGATCTCTGGGCACCGGTCTATGTGCGTACCGGAAAAGAGTACGGAGACAGCATTGAAATCATTTCCGGTCTCGGAGGAAATGAAACAGTCGGTGTAGGTGTTCCGGGGGCCGGGGGAGAGCGATGAGCATGGATGAAACCGGACGCCCCGGAGGATTTATTGCCTCAGCTGTGGATTTTTTTCTCCATTCCAAGCTGACGCCGATTCTGGTTGCCGCGGCCCTGCTGCTTGGCCTTGCCGCAGTGCAGCTCACCCCGCGCGAGGAAGAACCGCAGATAGTGGTTCCCATGGCCGATATAGTGGTGCAGGCGCCCGGTGCCGGAGCGGAGGAAGTGGAAAAACTCATCACCACACCGCTTGAACGCATCCTCTGGCAGATAGACGGGGTGGAATATGTTTATTCCATTTCCCGGAGGGACTCCGCTCAGGTGACGGTGCGGTTCTATGTGGGTGAGGACCGTGAGAATTCGCTGGTCAAACTGCATAACGCCATTACCAAGAATACCGATCTGGCTCCGCGCATTGCTTCCGGGTGGGTGGTCCGGCCTGTGGAGATAGACGATGTCCCGATCGTGAACCTGACCCTTTATCCTGCACCCGGACGCGACGATATTTCCGATTTCGAACTTCGCCGGGTGGCGGAGGAACTCTCGCGGCGGCTGGCCGAGGTTGAGGACTTGTCCCGCGTATCCCTTGTTTCCGGCCGATCCCGCGAGGTCCGGGTGGAGCTCATGCCCGAACGCATGGCCGGATTCAACATCTCGCCGCTGGAAATAGCTTCGGCCCTTGAGGGTGCGGACCAGTCCGCAGTGGCCGGGTCGGTTCTTTCCGGTAATCGCGAGATAACGGTTGCGGCCAATTCGTTCCTGGAAAGCGCGGACGATGTGCGCGATCTGATTGTCGGAGTGTTCAATTCGCGTCCGGTCTACCTGCGCGATGTCGCCGAGGTGAGTGACGGTCCCGAGGAACCTGATTCATATTCGCGTATCGGTTTTTCCCGGTTGTATCTGACCGGAATGGGGATGGATGCCGAACAGCCTTCCCGCCCTGCCGTGACCATAGCCCTCTCCAAGAAAAAGGGAACCAACGCGGTCAAGGTGGCCGGAGCCGTGCTGGAACGTATGGATCAGTTGCGCAGGACCGTGCTGCCGGACGGCATAGAGGTGGCGGTGACCAGAAACTACGGGGAAACCGCCGATTCCAAGGTCAGCGATCTGCTCGGTTCTCTGGGCTTTGCAGTGCTTACCGTGGTCATTCTGCTGGCTTTGACTCTGGGCTGGCGCGAAGCTTTCGTGGTCGCTCTGGCGGTGCCGGTCAGTTTTTCCCTGGCTCTTTTTGTGAATTACATGTTCGGGTACACCATCAACCGGGTGACCCTTTTCGCTCTGATTCTCTCGCTGGGGCTGGTGGTCGATGACCCGATCACCAACGTGGACAACATCCAGCGGCACATCCTGATGAGAAAGAAGAAACCGGACCTTGCAACTCTGGACGCCGTTTCCGAAGTGCTTCCGCCGGTTATCATGTCCACTCTGGCGATTATCGTCTGTTTCGTGCCATTGTTTTTCATAACCGGTATGATGGGCCCGTACATGGCCCCGATGGCGGCCAACGTGCCTTTGACCGTGACTTTTTCCACGGTCTGCGCCCTGACCATTGTTCCGTGGCTGGCTTTCCGGCTGCTGAAGGATCTGAAGCCCGCGCAGAAGTCTTCCGCCGGAAGCGGGCCCGGACGGGTGGAGCGTTTTTATTCGGCAGTGATAAGTCCATTTCTGGAATCCGGCCTTCGGCGCTGGATGCTGGTCGGTGTGATCATGGCCGGACTGCTTTTTTCCGTGGCTCTTGCTGGTTTCAGGCTCGTGCCGCTCAAGATGCTGCCCTTTGACAACAAGAACGAGTTTCAGATTGTCATCGACATGGACGAGGGGACCCCGCTGGAAAAGACCGACCGCGTTGTACGCGAGTTTGAGGAAGTCCTGCGATCCGTTCCGGAGGTCACCGATTTCGTCACTTATGCCGGAGAGCCGTCACCCATGGATTTCAACGGGCTGGTGCGTCACTATTACTGGCGCAAGGGCGGAAACATGGCCGATATCCGGGTGAATCTGGCCGACAAGTCCCTGCGCCGGGAGCAGAGCCATGCCATTGTGCTGCGGCTGCGGCGTGAACTGGAAGATGTCGCCGCCCGGAACGGGGCGGAGATAAAGATTGTCGAATCCCCTCCGGGGCCGCCGGTTATCTCCACCGTGACCACCGAGGTCTACGGGGCCGAGGACCGTCCGTATTCCGCCCTGATCGAAGGGGCCGGGCAGATCGTCGGGATGATGCGTGACGAACCGGGCGTTGTCGATATCGATACTTCCACCGAAGCGGACCGGGTCATGGTTGATTTCGTGCTGGACAAGGAAAAGGCGGGGCTGCACGGCGTAAGTGCCCGTGAGGTTGTCAGCACCCTGCAGATGGCCCTTTCCGGCGCTGTCCCGGCCACAGTGCATGTACCGGGCGAACGCAATCCGCTTCCGGTAAAGCTTATCCTGCCGCTGGTGCGCCGGGCGGATGTTTCGGCTCTTTCCCAGCTTAAGGTTCGGACTTCCGACGGACGAAATGTTCCGCTGGCCGAACTGGGCAGAATAGTGGAGATAAAACAGGATCAGCCCATCTATCATAAAAATCTTAAACGGGTGGTTTACGTCTTTGCGGAAATGGCCGGAAGGGCTCCGGGAGAGGCTGTCCTTGATCTGCAGTCGGGATTAAAGAAGGACCCGCTGCCGCCTTTCGTCTGGGCCGATTGGGCCGGGGAAGGGGAGTGGAAGATCACCCTTGATGTGTTTCGCGACCTCGGGCTTGCATTCGGTGCGGCACTGCTTGGAATTTACATCCTGCTGGTTGTGGAGACCGGTTCTTTCGGCATGCCCCTGCTGATAATGTCAGCCATTCCTCTGACCCTGCTGGGCATTATGCCGGGTTTCTGGCTGCTCAATCTTGTGGGGGCCGGAGAAGTGCAGGGATTGGTCGGAGGACCGCTGCCCGATCCGGTATTCTTTACCGCCACGGCCATGATAGGGATGATCGCTCTCGGCGGGATTGTCATCCGCAATTCGCTGGTGCTGATTGATTTTGTGCGTCAGTCCGTTGCCGAGGGCATGGAAATGAAGGAGGCCATCATCCGGTCCGGTGCGGTGCGTCTGCGTCCCATACTGCTTACCGCCGCCACCACCGCCCTTGGAGCATGGCCGATTACTCTGGACCCTATTTTTTCCGGTCTGGCCTGGGCGCTGATTTTCGGGCTGACGGCTTCCACTCTGTTCACTCTGGTAGTAATTCCTGTCGGGTTCTACGCTTTTGAAAGAGAGAAATAAAATCAGGCCGCTTTGACATCAGGAAAGGGCTAAGTCTCTACAGCGTTCCGGGCGATGCCATTCAGATACTCGCTGGTGCTGCTGAAACAACCATAGAAAATGACATGTTCACGGTAGGTGCGGTTTACTTCACGGCGCATTTTACTGTGCCTGCACATGGTCCGGTTTTTCCGGGGAGAGTAACGGTGAAGGTTGTTCCTCTTCCCGGTGAACTGGTGACTTCCATAGTCCCATTGTGCTGTGAAGTAACTATAAAATATGAGACGGACAATCCCAGCCCGGTTCCCCTGCCCACATCCTTGGAGGTATAGAAAGGCTCGAAAATTTTTTTTCTGACGTCCTCGTCCATTCCGGGGCCGTTGTCTTCCACTTCAATTACCGTATTGCCTTCCTTTTCATGTACGCGGATGATCATTTCAGGGTTGTCATCGGGAGCGTATTCCTTTTCCGCCATTGCTTCAGTCGCGTTTTTGAACAGGCTTAGCAGCACCTGCTGTATTGCGCTTTTAATACAGCAGACCGAATACCCCCCAGGGGGGAAGTCACGAACTATCCGGATATTTTTGAAGTCGTACTCGCGTATGAGATTTAAATCCGCTGAAATCAATTGCAGTGTCTCGTCCATAATTTCGGCAATATTGCAGCCGTGCAGTTTGGCAGGTCCGCAGTTGCTGAAATTTATCATGCTCGTCACGATCTTGGATGCTCTTTCTCCGGCAGCAGATATCGCTCCGACCATGCGGGCGATATCCCTTTTGGCCATGTATTCTCGCATGGCTTCAATATCCAGTCCGCAATCCATGGCGACCTGCGAGTTCTGCGGGCTGTCCTTGAAAAGTCTGTTCCGTATGTTCTGGCAGGCTCCGAGGATGGCGGAGAGAGGGTTGTTGATTTCATGGGCAATTCCGGCAGCCATGGACCCGAGAGAGTTCATTTTTTCGTGCTGCACAAGCAGTTCCTGAGTATTCCGGCGTTCCGAGATGTCACGGGCAACCCCAAGGACGTATCTTTCTCCTTTTTCATTGAAAACACACGTTGATATTTCTACCGGAAGTATTGTGCCGTCCTTGCGGCTGTGTGATGTTTCCCTGATTCTTTTTCTGTCCGGTTCAGCGTTTGCTATATCTTCGACCCAGCGCTGCATATCAAGGCCCTTTTCGATTTTATCAAGAGGCATGTGCCGGAATTCTTCCTCAGAGTATCCAAGTGCAGTTCTTGCCGCATTGTTGCTGTCAACAATCCGACCATGGGCGTTTACGAGATATATCGAGTCTGCAATGTTGGAAAGCAGTCTTCTGTAGCGGCGTTCGCTTTGGCGCAGGGTGCGGATATATTTGTCGATAAGCATGGCTACAAGTGCTGCGGTAATCAGCACATAGAACCAGCCTTTGTATGTCTGGAGCCTGTTGACCGTCTCCTGGTTGCGGACGAGAAAAAGCAGAAGCTTATCGGATAACAGTATCCATAAAAAACCGAACACGGCATATACCGCCGCTATTTTCAGCGCAATTGATGATATTCGGTTTTTTTTTCGCACGCAAAGGCTCCCAGTTATAGCTGCCCGTTAATCGGGCATGTGGATATGGCTGCCACGAAGATATCACAAAAAGCAGATGCGGTTCAAGTTTAACTGAGGAAATAAAACAATTATCCTAATGTTATTAAATGAATATGTTTGTGCTGGTTTCAGTGTAAACATTTTCATACATATGGCAGGCAGGATTTTTCATATGGATATTGATAGACAGTGCAATGGTAAACTAATCCGGGGGTGGTTTTATATAAAAAACATCCTGAAACGACGGATAGATATCTTCATTGTCGTTTCAGGATGTCTACAGCGGATGCGCTGTTAAAGCCTGTTGCCTGGTTTTATTCACTTAATTTGTTTGTACGCTTGCGTTAAGCATTCACACCTTTCATCCCTTCCGGTGTATAGCGTTCACCCTGTACTGTGCTGCCGGCAAGTATGGTGTTTATTTCCGAGAGTTCGGAATCAGTCAGGCGTATAGAAGCCGCATCAATGTTGCTGTCGAGGTTCCTGATTTTTGTCGTTCCCGGAATGGGGATGATATTGTCTCTCTGCGCCATGACCCAGGCGAGTGATAACTGGGCTAGGGAGCAGCCTTTTTGGGCGGCTATCACCGTGAGGGAGTCCGCAATGTTCTTGTTGTTTTCGTATGCCTTTCCCTGAAATCTGGGAAGCATTCTGCGGAAATCTGATGATTCGGTCTGGTCCACTTTGCCGGAACTCAGCAGCCCCCGGCAAATGGGGCTGTACGGGACAAAGGTGATCCCAAGTTCTGCCGTCAGTCCCAGCAGTTCCTCTTCCGGTCCGCGGGTCAGCATGGAGTATTCGGTCTGGAGAGCGGAAAGCGGATGTACCTTGTGCGCCCTGCGCAGTGTATCCGTTGATGCTTCGGAAATGCCTATGGCCCGGACCTTTCCTTCTTCCACAAGTCTGGACATTTCACCGATTGTTTCCTCGATGGGAGTGGTCTGGTCCACGCGGTGGATGTAGTAGAGATCAATGTAATCTGTTTTCAGTCGCTTGAGACTCTCAAGGCAGGCGCTGCGGACGTATTCCGGGGTTCCGCAGATGGTTCGGGCATATTCCCCGTTTTTGCGGACAATGCCGAATTTGGTAGCGATTACGGCCTGATCCCGCCTGCCTTTCAATGCGGCGGCCAGCAGTTCCTCATTGTGCCCGGCTCCATACATGTCCGCGGTGTCGAAGAAGTTGAGGCCCCGGTCAAGGGCATGATGAATCAGGGCACTTCCTTCTTCATATGATATGGGCTGACCATAGAATTCGCTCAACCCCATGCAGCCCAGGCCGATAGATGATATTTCGAGGTCGCTGTTTCCGAGTTTTTTTCTGTCAGGTACGAAGGTCATTATTTTCTCCGTTGGTTAATCGGTTACGGTTTGTGTTCTATCTGATATGGCCCGGAGATAAATATGTCGAATATATCTTTTAACTGAGAGTAATATCTTGTATGTATTTGTTATGGAAACACGCCAACTGAAATATTTCGTTACCGTGGCAGAGGAGCTGCATTTCGGAAATGCCGCGAAGAGGCTGCATATCTCTCAGCCACCGCTGAGCCAGCAGATCATGAAGTTCGAGGATGAGCTCGGTGTGCGGTTGTTTGAGCGTAACAAAAGGTCGGTTTCGCTTACTGCCGCAGGCCGGGCTCTGCTTGAGGACGCCCGCGGGATACTTGCTTCACTTGAGCGGGCCGAGTCCAATCTGCACGAGATTGTTTCCGGCCGGGGTGGCCGGTTGCGGCTGGGATACATCAGTCCGGCACTCGAAACTCCGTTCACCGGAATCATACGCGAGTTCAAAGCTGCCTATCCCGGAGTGGACCTCTCCTTAAAAGAGATGTTCACCAACGATCAGCTCACTGCCCTGCGCAACCATGAGATAGATGCCGGTATTGTCAGACTCTACCATCACGATGTCAGTGATCTGGAGATAATAGCTTACCACCGCGAACGTTATTCCCTTATCGTGCCTGCAGAGCACAGGTTCGCAGCGCAGAGATCCGTTGCCATGGCGGAACTTGCCGGTGAACCGCTCGTTTTTTTTCCGCGCGAAAGCCAGCCACGCCTTTATGATGAATGGATGCGCATCTTTCACGAAAACGGTTTTACGCCTGATATAGTCCAGAATGCCGGGACAAAAACAGCTGCTCTGGCACTTGTTGCCGCGCGCGTGGGCTTATCCATCGTTCCCGAAAGCATGGCTCGGCGAAATACGGACGGTGTTGTTTTTTGTCAGCTTGAAGGAGAGTATCCTGAATTGGAATTTTATGTGGTGTATCGGAAAAATGATGACCTCGCAGCACTGGCCAATTTTTCCGGAATAGTGCGGCAGGTCTCTGGTTTATCGTGATTTACGTTAAGATTCGTAGCGTTCGTTTCTGATTGCTGGTAGTCAGGATATACTGCTTTGGTATATTGCATGCATTTGTTTTTGTTTAATTCATTATTCTGACAATTGCGGGACTGGGGTTAAAGAAAGAACCGCCCCGAACCGTCTGCCTGCTTCGGATTGTGTCGTTTCCGGCTGCAGTGTATGTTTTTGCAAATTTGCTCAGTAAATCGGAGGGATAAAACTTGGATGCCAGTGCAAAGAACAGTATGATTCCTTTTTATGCCGGAATCCTGTCTTTAAAGCCGGAGGAGAAGGCCGTCCTGCTTCGAAGGCTTGGTGCGAAGGCTCTGAGGGCTTCGGATGAGGAAAAATTTGCTTTTGCCAGGGCGGCAATTGCCTGCGGTGCAGTAGGGATGGCTGCCGAAGCAGTACAGGGAATTGAAAATGTCCCGGAATTAGTGACAGCTTTTCTGGAAGACAGCGTTGCACTCCCTGATTCCGGCGAAAATGGCGTGCTGAAAATTTCGGATTGTTCCTCGGAAATGGACCCTGATCCGGCACGGATTATGGTTGACGGAATCTGCTCCTGCTGTTCGGCGCCGGTCAAGCTGGATATTCTCAGCCCCCGTATAGGACGGAGCGGTTTTCTCTGTCCGCACTGTCTGGCGGCTCTTGAAATTGATGTGGATGAGATACGTCCATATCTTGAGGAAGCCTTCAGCAGTCATATGAAGGAACTTGAAAATAGGCTGCGGCGCAGACAGCTTTCTTCCCGTGACTGCGTTCACCTTGTTCAACTTGCTGACGCTGTTTCTCCATGGCTTCTGGTGCGCTTCGGGGTTATGAGAAGCGAGCGGATAGGCCACTTTGCTCTGAATACGGAAAAATATCTCAGTGAACGGGCTGCGGGTATTACCAATCCGGATACATTTGATTTTCTGGGCGACAACCACCCTGTCTCGAACCGTTTCATGAGCAGGATGTGGCAGAGAGTGGTTCGTTATTCGCCTGTGGCAAGCGTCATTGCTCCGATGCTTGCTCCGGACAGTCCGTATAATACCGAGAAAGATCTGCGCGGTAATAACGGCCGTGATGAACATATGCTTTTTCATAGGGCTGCTCCTGAACTTTCGTTCACGGAGCGTGAAAAGGAAATGGCCTTAAATGAACTTGAGCGTATGGGCATAGGGCAGGACGCTCAGTATATCTGCCTTAATGTTCGGGATGGAGCCTACCTGAAGTCGCATTTGAAACACCGGGATTGGAGCTATCATGATTTTCGCGATTCGGACATAGAGACATATGAAGATGTTGCTTTGGCTCTTGCGGAAAAAGGGATGTTTGTTTTGCGCATGGGGGCTAAGACGTCTTCTCGTTTTGAGGTGGATCACCCTAGAATAATTGATTATTCAAATTTATACCGTTCTGAGTTTATGGATGTGTTCTTGTGCGCGACTTGCAAGTTCATGATTTCTACCGGAACCGGAATTGACGGAATAGCATTCATTTTTAGGAGACCCGTACTATATGTCAACTATGCTCAGGCAGGAGCTGTGGTGGATTGGGAGCCTCGTTCGGTTACAATGTTCAAAAGATTTTTTTGGAAGGATTCCGGTAGGGAGCTAAGTTTGAAGGAACTGTTTAGCTGCGGGGTTTCCAGAGTTGGACACAAAGAGGAACTTGATGTTTTAGGTGTGGCTTTGAAAGACAACTCACCCTATGAGCTTAAAATGGCCGGTCTTGAAATGAATGATCTTGTTGAAATGGATTTCAAGGTTCCGTTGACGGATGTTCAGCGTGAAGCAAATACCATAGTCCGCCCAAACGGGAATATGCTGGGCCGGCTTTCCGGGCAGTATCTGCAGACGGTTATGCTTAGTCCGGGTTCAGATAATTTGAAGTCGTCAGGGAAGGTTGACTTGTGAACATGCGTCCTTTGTTTATAGCCGAAGTTTCCAGCAATCATGCCTGCGATCTGAACAGATGTTTCAAATTTATTGAAGCATCGGCCAAAACAGGTTGTGACGGGGTAAAGTTTCAATTATTCAAAGTCGATAAGCTTTTTGCCCCGGAGATTCTAATACAGAGTGAAGAACATCGCCGGCGCAGGCAGTGGGAACTACCGGAAGAGTTTATCCCGAAAATTGCAGGGAAATGCAGGGAATGCGGAATCGGTTTTTCCTGTACCCCGTTTTATCTGGAAGCGGTGGACGTTTTGGTTCCGTATGTGGATTTTTTCAAGATAGCTTCCTATGAACTGCTTTGGGATGACCTGCTTATAGCCTGTGCACAAACCGGAAAACCGGTTGTTTTATCTACCGGGATGGCCGATATGGACGAGATTTCCGCAGCGGTGGACGTTTTGCGTATAGGCGGATGCCGCGACCTGACCCTGCTGCACTGTGTTTCGGGTTATCCTGCACCGCACGATCAGGCCAATCTGGCCGCAATGGATTTGATGAAAAAGAAATTCAGTTGCAAAACGGGCTGGTCTGACCATACTGTGGAGGAAGGGGTTATTTACCGGGCGGTACACAAGTATGAAGCCGGCATGATTGAATTTCATCTTGATTTGGATAAGCATGGCGCTGAATTCTCATCCGGACATTGCTGGTTGCCTGAACAGGTGGAAAGGATGATCCGTAATGTCAGGATCGGATTCGGGGCTGACGGCGATGGCCGGAAAATTCCGGTTGCGGCCGAACTGCCTGACCGGGACTGGCGGGCTGATCCTGGAGACGGGCTAAGGCCATTGAAGTCGGTAAGAAAATTGTGGGAAAGAGGGACCGACACTAACGATGCATGCAACCATTCGGGCTCTTGAAATTACTGTTTATGAGCGGAATAAATAGTAGCCGTGGAGAGTCATAGCTGTATTTGTGCAGAGGTAGGTAACCTGAAGCTATCTGGTATGTGCAAGAAATGAATATGTACTATGTGCATTTCTGCAATTATCGATATGTCTTGGCGGGATGGATGCTTGGATTTAGATTTTTCTGTATTTTTTAGATAAGCAGCGTGTAAGTGAGGACAGATGTTCAATACGTTTGTAGGGATAGAAGAGTTTGTAGATGATGGGGATTCTCTGTGTTTTTTTCTGGGCATAAAACCTCCACAGGAGTTGCCGCGTCCACGCAGACTGTATTTCTCGGAAGCTTCTGAAAAAGTGATGCAGGTTGTTAAAGATCTTCCTGTAAAATTGTTTGTGAATGGCATTTCCATCATTATTAATCCAGATACGTATGAGCATGAAAAAAAATATATAGACGCAATACAGAGACATCTGGCGTATATTTATGCCAAGTTCGTACTTTTTCCGCAGAGAAGTTTTACTATCCCCGACAAGTTGGGAGTGCGGTCAGAACAGTCTTCGTTTTATCTTGCTAGGGAAATAGTCAATGCAAAGAATTTGCCTCTTCACCTGCGATATCCTCTTTGTGATGTCCTCAAAAGTGCTGAAGTAACGGCTCCTGTGCTTATTCTGCTAGCAGGCCCGAGTCTGCATAAAATTGGGCCGTATTTGAAAGAGTTGAGGAAAAAATGTCTGATAATCTGCATTGCCCGCTCATTGCCTTTTTGTCTTGAACATGATTGTCCTCCCGATTTTGTGGTTCATCTGGATACTGACCTCAGAATGAAGCATCTTTTTCCTTCGAATCAAACATGTTCTGAAACTTTCTTGGTTGCCCTTTCCGGGACAAATATCATCGATGTTGCAGACAAGTTTGCGGGAGTTTTTTTTAAGGAAAGTTTTAACCCGCATATTACAAAGAATGAATATCGGCTAAGGGAGTCGTGGCTCAGCTGTGCCATTTCCTGTTTCGGTTTGGCGGAGGCTCTTGGGAGCAGCACTGTTTATATCGCCGGAGGGGATCACTCATGGGCTCACGAGAGTAATTCCGGCTTTAATTATACTGATGATGGTATTGTTGCAGAGGTTAAACACCATGGCCCAGTCCGGGCCTATAACAAGAATTTTAATGAGATAGATAGCAAAGAGCCTCCTTATGGGGTGTTTCAAGTTCCTGATGTCAATGGGAATAGTGTTTTTACCTATTTTCATTATTTCGCGATAGCTCAGGAACTTAATATGGTGGCTGAAGAATTTTTGAAACGGGGTGTCCGTTGTCAGCGCCTGACTCCCTCGGGGATATTGGATAAAGATCTTTTCCCGGTTGTTGACATGGAGCAGCTTGCAACGTGTGACGATCTTGATCGAGCAGGTATTTTTGAGAGTCTCCGGCGTGTTGACGTTCAGAACAATCCTATTGATGGGCAACTCTTGGAAGATATTTCGCATAGAATGTTGCTGCAGGTAGAGCAAAACGCATCTCTTCTAAAATTTAAATTTTATCAATATGAATCGATAAGAACTGCTATCCAGGGAACCGATCAGGCTGCGCTTGATGCTATCCTTGATGAATTTCGAGCTCATCCGTATTTTCAGTCCATTATGCGTGCCTCTAATACTTCTAAATTTCAATATGTTGACAGCGAGCATGGTGCTGTTCGTCTTACGGTTGAATGCAGCAGGCACTGGGCTGAAGAATTAGGCAAAGGATTGGCTTATGTCCGTTTTTTAAATCTATTAGATACCGGTGAGATACGCTTTTGCTCTGTTGAGGCGTTCCCAAATGCTGAATTTTACTTATTGCAAAAGCAGTTTCCGGAATCTGAGTTTATGAAGCGTGTTGTTGTTATTCCAGGCATTCTCCAAAAAACAGTGGCAGCGGAAAGGAATGAGTTTCCATACACTAGTTTTCTTGTAAATATTTGCAATGCATTCTACATCATTTCGGATCAGGTTGTAGAAGAGTTCAACTATCTTTTGAAAATGGCTCCGAGGGAGAATTATCTTACAATGTCAGAGCTATCCGTAATTTTCCCCAAGTTGAAAGAGTGAGTGCCATTATGGTGTTATTTTGTTTTCTTACAGGTGGAATTTAATTTGAATGGGAAAATTCTTGTTACCGGAGGAGGAGGGCTTATTGGCGCCTATCTCCGATCTTTGGGAGGAAGCCGTATAGTCTGTATTGACCGGGCTGAGTTGGATATTTCTGATCTATCAGAATTTGAATCCATTCTTTCCGGAAATGATATATCATGGGTCGTTAATTGTGCAGGCTCAGCACATGGAAATGACAGGGAATTGTTTGCCATTAATGCTTTTTGTCCAATGGACATGGCTAAAATTTGTTCAAAATTAAATGTCGGTTTTGCTTTTTTGAGTACAGCGCGTGTATTTGGAGTTGGCGAAGGTCCATTTGCGGAAGACGTTGTCCCATGCCCATACGATTCATACGGTCTTAGCAAATATGTGGGTGAGCAGCTTGTTACAAGAGAGTTGTCAGCGGGCAGGTATTACATTTTCAGAGTCGGCATGGTGTTGGGAAACGTTTCCGGCCGGAATGCGGACAAGCAGATAGTGACAAGATTGGTGGATAAGGGACGCCGTGGGCAAAATGTCCGTGCCGCTGCAGACTCTTGGACTTCCGTTGTTCATGCCGGTTGTGTGGCAGAAAGAATTTTGATGTGTATCGACTCCTGCTTGCCCAACGGGATATATCACATTTCCGGAGCTGATTGTATTTCCATTTTTGACCTTATAAATACCGTTTTTGAACGTCTGAGTTTGCCGGGAAGAGTTGAACGAGCATCTTCCAGAGAGTTCTCTTCTTCTTTACCTATTCCTCCCAGTGCTCAGGCTCTGAAATCATTGATGATTTCTGATTGCGGAGATTGCCTGCAGGCTATAGAAAAATATTGTTCTGAACAGGGGCGGTAATTCTGTCCAACGCAGCCGGATTCAGATTTTGCTATTGTCGTTGGGCCGAAAAAGGGTTTTATCCGGATGGTTCAATTCAAAAAAACACATCCGGTAAACATGTTTATAGGTTCTCACGTGTTTGCATAGAAGGGATCGGCCGGAGAGGCAGATTTTGAGAATGAAATTTTTGAGTTTGTTTTTTTAATCAGCCTTTAATTATAGTTAGTTATCTTTGCTTTGGGGTTGTGTATTACATGAGTTTGTTTCATTTGCTCACAATGATGTAAAAGTAGGCTTGACAATTATGCAGCGATGTTTGGTTTGTGGATCATCGGATCTCGAGGTGATTAGTTCAATCGGCCATAAAGGAGTAACGTCAGATTTAAAGCCTTGGCATACAATTGGTAATTTCATTTTTTGCAATAAATGCGGGCATAGTCAAAAGGAAATTTGTGAGGAGTGGATTGCTGACGCCGAAAAAATATATACAAATTATGAGTCATGCCCTCTAGGAGAGGGGAGAGAGCAGCTTGTCTTTAGGGATAGTGGGCTTAAAGGAGCCAGGTTTTCAGTACTGCTTGATAAATTGTTTGAGGTTGTTGATATCCCTGCAGAAGGAAAAATTCTTGATATAGGGTGTTCCTGTGGTAGGTTTTTGCATCGTTTTTCTGAAAGGAGACCAGACTGGGAATGTTATGGGTATGAGTATGAATTAAGATCTGACGATGTCTTCGCATTGCATGGGGTAGAAAAAGTTTATTCCGGAGAGTTGAGCAAGATTGATAAAAAGTTTGATCTTGTTGTGATGACCCATGTAATAGAACATTTACTTGAGCCCGTTGAAATACTGAAGTCTGTTTACCACTTGATCAATGAGACCGGATGGCTGTTTGTTCAGGCGCCATGTTTTGTCAGTAATCCTTTTGATTTGGTTATTAGAGATCACTGCTCTCATTTTACTACACAATCCTTGAAAACGGTCGCCAATCTTGGTGGGTTTTCGCTTATCGAAATAATGGACGATTGGGTTCCCCGTGAGATTGGATTTATTGCTCGGAAAGATAATTCAGTGTTAAATCAAGTGGTAAACAATACTGGTTCCGGTTCTATTAGAAGTTCTTTGGAATTCCTAAGTAATTTGTTGGACAAGGTGAAGTCCGTGAGTAATGGACGTCCTTTTGGGGTTCTGGGGGCCTCTATTTCAGGCCTTTGGTTGGCTCATTCGCTGGATAGAGATGTTGATTTTTTTGGTGACGAGGATCTTGCAAGACAGGGAGATGAGCTTATGGGGATACCTATCTTTTCTGTAGACAATATCCCTACAGGCAGCACTGTAGTCGTTCCCTTTTCATCTTTGACGGCTGAATCGATAGTGAAAAGATTAAAGGCCAGACGGCAGGACATCCGTTTTATTCTTCCGTAGTGTGATAGCTTTATGTCTTTCTCACTTATGGAACTTGCCGTAAAAATGGTTGAAATTTATAATGATATACGGGTGCGGTCTTTGGGGTGTCCTCAGCGTTAAAATATGCAGAAGGCATAGTGCGTTGAACCGTATTTTTGTCTGAGCTATTGAAAGTGGCATGGCATAGTGTGCATGAAGTTGATTTTGATTATTGATGCAGTGCCTAAATAAGGGGTTAGCAAAAAAATGACCAGCAAAGCTGAGCGTAAGATAAAGACTATAGCCGAATTGGCCGAGATCGCAGCCGGGCTGCGGGGAAAGGGCAAAAGAATTGTTCTCTGCCACGGAGTCTTCGACCTGCTGCATATCGGGCACATCCGCTATCTTTCTCAGGCCAAAGAACATGGAGATGTGCTCATCGTAAGTCTTACCCCGGATTGCTACGTTGACAAGGGACCTGATCGACCCGCTTTTACAGAAAGACTTCGGGCCGAGGCCCTGGCATCCCTCGGTGAAACGGATTACGTGACCATTAATGAGTGGCCGACAGCTGAAGAGACCCTGCGTCTGATCCGTCCGCATGTTTATGCCAAGGGTGATGAATTCAAGAATGTTGATGACGATCCTACCGGTAAGATCGGTCCCGAGGCTGATGTTGTTAAGGAAATCGGCGCTGAGCTTGTTTTTACCTCCGACATCGTATTCAGCTCCTCGAATCTGATAAATCGCTATCTTGCCAAGAACAGTAAGGAGCTGGACGAATATCTCAAGATGTTCAGGGCCAGGTTCGATCTGGATCATGTCCTTGAAGTCATAGACGACATGCAGGATTTAAGCGTGCTGGTTGTCGGTGATACCATCCTTGATGAATACCAGATTACCTCCACGCTCGGTAAATCTTCAAAAGACCCTATTCTGGCTCTGAAATATCAGTCGCACGAGTTGTATGCCGGAGGTGCTCTGGCTGTTGCAAATCATGTAGCCAATTTTGCCGGAAAAGTAGGGCTGCTCTCCATGCTTGGCGATACTGACCGCTATGAAGATTTCATTCGCGGAAAATTGAATCCGCTGATCGAACCGCATTTTGCTACCCGTCCGGATTCTCCGACCACGCTGAAACGCCGCTTTGTAGATGCCTATTCCTTAAGCAAGGTCATGGAAATCTACATGATGAATGATGACCCACTACCCCGGCGGGTTGAGGAAGAACTTGTCGAAAAGCTGCAAAACCTGTTCAACGGCTATGACCTCGTGCTGGTGGCCGATTTCGGGCATGGTCTGATTACCCCCGCTCTGGTTAAGCTGCTCTCAGAACGCGCACCCTATCTGGCGGTCAATACTCAGGCCAATGCCGGTAACCGTGGATTCAACACCATAGGCAAGTATCCTCGTGTTGATTTCTTTTCTCTGGCGGAACATGAACTCCGTCTTGAAACAAGAGATCAGGTGGGCAGCTTCCGCAGCCTGCTTTCCGGGGTCGGCGACTCGCTTGGCGCATCAAAGGGTATGGTCACTCAGGGTGGGCGCGGGTGCTGCGTCTGGAGCGACGGGGATAACTTTGTTAGAATCCCGGCGCTCAATTCCGATATCGTTGACCGTGTGGGAGCAGGGGATGCGCTTTTTTCCCTTGCGGCCATGGCCAGTTTCATGAATCTCAAGGATGAACTGGTCGGGTTTGTAGGAAACGTGGCCGGTTCGCTGGCCGTTCAGGTCATGGGCAACGACAAATCCGTCGGGAAAAAAGCCATGCGCAAGTATATAACCGCAACTCTCAAATAATATTTTATAATTATGGCAAGCAAATACAGACAATTTGACCGTTCTTCCCTTACAGTTCTGCCTCTTGCGGAAAGGGAAAGCATGCTTGATGTTTCAATTATAGGAATCACCGAGCTAAGGGATGAGGTGCATCCTTCGTTTCATAAGGTTGTGTCTGATCTAGTAAAGGCCAGAGAGCAGGAGCGGGCCCGGGTGCTGATGATCGGAGCTCACGTTCTGCGTTCAGGTGTTCAGGAATATCTTTTCGATCTGATGGAGCAGGGGCTGATCAGCTGCATCGCGGTAAACGGGGCCTGTGCAATTCACGATTTTGAATTCGCAATGCATGGACGCACCACCGAAAGCGTGGCCAAATATATTTCCACCGGCCAGTTCGGGCTATGGACGGAAACCGGCCTTCTGAATGACATAGTAATGGAAGGAGCACGTGACGGTCTGGGGTTTGGCGAAAGTGTGGGGCGCCACATTGCTGCCAGTGATTATCCGCATGCATGTAAAAGTCTGCTGGGCAGGGCGTATGAATTGGATATCCCCGTTACGGTGCACATCGGCATCGGGTACGATATTGTCCATGAACATCCGAATTTTGATGCAGCCGCAGCAGGAAAGGCCAGCTATACTGATTTTCTGATTTTTGCCGCTGAACTGGAAAAGCTTGAGGGCGGAGTGGTCATGAACTTCGGAAGCGCGATCATGGCCCCGGAGGTGTACCTCAAGGCTTTGTCCATGGTTCGTAACGCTGCTGCTGCCAAAGGGAGCGAGGTGTGTCGTTTTACGACATTGGTGTGTGATTTGCATGATCTGCCGCATGATGTCGGCCTCGAAGCTCCCAGATCAAGCGCCCAGTATTACTTCAGGCCATGGAAAACAATGTTGGTACGAACCGTCGCCGATGGCGGAAGGAGTTACTATGTCCGCGGATTCCATGCAGATACAGTCCCCCAACTCTGGACGGCATTCAAGCAGTACAAGTGAAACAGCAAAGGAAAACAGTCTGATGTGGTCCCGTCATACTTCTGACATGCAAGAGTGCCTGAATGCTCTTAAGGTCGATTGCAGCGCCGATCCCATGTGTTCCATAGACAAAGGATTCTGCCTTTGGAAGGAAAGGACGGTTAAATTGCGAGAAGAAGGACGGGTTATTTACCTGATCGGCAACGGGGCCAGCGCATCCATGGCCAGTCACTTTTCGGCCGATCTGGCAAAAAATGCCCACGTTCACACTCAGGTTTTTACCGATCTGGCTCTGATTACCGCTCTGGCCAACGATATTTCCTATGATCAGGTCTTTGTGGAGCCCCTGCGCAGGCGTATGACCCCCAACGACATGCTGGTGGGGATCAGCAGTTCCGGCAATTCTCCCAATGTCGTCAACGCCTGCCGTTTTGCCGCCGAGATCGGGGCAAGTGTTGTCACTGTAACGGCAATGAAGCCGGACAACAAAATGCGTCAGATAGGTGATCTTAATTTCTGGATTCCGGCATATACCTACGGCATGGCCGAAACCGGGCACGCCTGCATTCTCCACTACTGGATGGATTCCGTTTCAATAAACCAAGAAGGATAGCCTGATATGTCCAATGATGAATTTCGCATTGATTCTCACAAACTTATGTTTCATCCGAAGAGGGTTTCCGACTGGCTTTCCGGCAAGAACATCGGCCCCCTTTTTATGGAAGTCAGCCCCACAAGCGCATGCAACCACAGGTGTGTGTTTTGCGGATACGATTTCACAGGACACAAGCCGAAGTATATTCAGACAGATGTATATCTTTCCAGACTCAAGGGCATGGCTGCATCCGGTTTGAAAAGCATCCTGTTTTCAGGTGAAGGTGAGTCCTTTATGCATAAGGATTTTACTCGTATTTGCAATGCTACCAAGAATGCCGGAATAGACACGGCGATAGCTACGAACGGTGTTTTAATGACACCGGACAAAGTTGAGGAGATTATAAACAACGTTTCCTGGATTAAAGTAAGCTGCAACGGGACAACTCCGGGAAGTTACAAGGATATACAGGGAACATCGGCAGATGATTTTTACAAGGTTATTGACAACCTCAAGGAAGCTGTCCGGATAAGGAAGGAGCTGAATTCAAAGTGCACTCTCGGTCTACAGAGTCTTCTGTTGCCGGAAAACCGTGCCGATATGCCGGACCTGGTCCGGATCTGCGGGGAAATTGGCCTTGATTACATGGTGGTCAAACCATATTCGCAGCATCCTCTGGGGCTGGCTGACGATTACAAGGGGCTTACTTACGAGCAGTTTGCCGGACTTGAGAAAGAATTGAAGCGTTATGAAACAGATTCGTTCAGGGTTATATATCGCGCTAGAACGATGGAAAGGCTTCTGCAGGGGGACCGTGGCTATAAAAAATGCATGGCCCTGCCGTTCTGGTCTTATGTCGACGTGGACATGAATGTCTGGGGATGTCCTATGTTTATTGGAGACGATAGATTTTTATACGGTAATCTTGTTGATGAGAGCTTCGAAGAGATCTGGAATGGGAAAAAGCGCAAGGATTCCCTTGAATGGTTCAAGGATTTTGATGTGTCCGGATGTCGGACAAACTGCCGCATGGACAAGGTTAATACTTATCTGTGGGAGCTAGCCCACCCTAATCCCCATGTAAATTTCATATAAGTAGTATCATGTTGATCGGAATTGATCTGGACAACACAATTATCCGTTATGACGGGTTACTGCATAAGATTGCCTTGGAACGGGGGCTTATAGGTTCTGAGATTCCGGAGAACAAAAGAGCTGTTCGTGATGAAGTCCGCTCGAAATTCAATGACGAAGAGTGGCAGAAATTGCAGATAGCCATTTATGGAGAACAAATTTTTCGGGCTGAACTTATGCCCGGAGTGTGGAATTTTTTATCGGAACTGAAGGTCCGTTCCTGGCCTTTTAAGATCATAAGCCACAAAACCAGATTTCCAAATTACGGCAGTCCCAAGATTGATCTTCGCGAGGCAGCAATGGAGTTTTTGGCCGGGAATGATTTTTTTGCGGAAAGCGGTCTGGGCATGGTCCCGGATGATGTCTGGTTTTTACCTACAAGAGTTGATAAAATAAACAAAATCAAAGAACTCCGTTGTGATGTCTTTATTGATGACCTTGTGGAGGTCTTTGACGATGATCATTTCCCGGAAGAAATAATCGCTATTTTGTTTTCTGCGGAAAGCGGTAGAAAGGATTTCACAAAGGGAAAAGTCTTTTCTTCCTTTGACCAGATCGGTTCATTTCTTTTTCAATGCGGTGAGCTTTCATGAATCATGCCAGGGAATTGCTGAAAATGCTCCTCGGGAAGGAACTGAAATCGGCAACCAGAATCTGTGCAGGGAAAAACAGCAGAGTTTACAAGGTGTGCAGTCTGTGCGGTGAGGTTTATGTCGCAAAATTTTACCTGCAGCCAACGGCTGAAGGACGCAGCAGGCTGGAACAGGAATGGACTGCCCTAAAATTTATGTCCGGGGCCGGATTCACGGATGTTCCAAGTCCGATTGGGGTCAGTGAAGAATTGCAGGGGGCCTTGTTTTCTTTCATTGAAGGCAGGACTGTCAGCGAACACGGCATAAAAGATATAGGGGCGGTACTGGATTTTTTAAGGCGGCTCTGGTCCGTCCGCGGTCTGCATGGCGCAAAAACAGTTTCTCCTGCTGCGGAAGCATGTTTTTCCCTTGGTGAGCTCGTTTCGAATATAGAGCAAAGAACTGCTGTTTTAATGGCTTTACCTTGCGACAACCTGCTTTTTGAGCAGATGCACAATTTTTTGGGTACGGATTTTCTCATGGAGTTTGAGAAAAGTGTTGATGCAGCTCGCAGATTGCTGAGTCAGCCCGATTCGGAAGAATCTCTTGCTCCTGAATACAGGACTCTCAGCCCCTCAGACTTCGGTTTCCATAACTGTCTGCGAAGATCCGGGGGAAAGTTGGCTTTTTTGGACTTTGAATATTTCGGTTGGGATGATCCGGTTAAGGCGGCTTCGGATTTTCTGCTGCACCCGGCAATGGAACTCAGTGTCTCTGAAATTAAGGTGTTCTATTCCGGTATGAAGGATATCTTCGGTAAGGAGCGGGGATTCGAGAACAGGTTCAGGGCCTACCTGCCGCTGTTCAGGTTGAAATGGTGTCTCATCCTTTTAAATGAGTTTTTAAAAGACGGAATAGACCGGCGTTGCTTCGCTTCTGAGGTTGTGGATAGCGCCGATGATATGCGTAAGGCACAGCTTGATAAAGCCCGGACTTTTTTGGGTAGGGACAGGCAGATACTGAGCCTTGTCACTGATACGTTGTAAAATAATTTTGTATTTATTGCAGGAGGCGGAATTTTGGATCAGCGATCTAAATTGCTTAGAAAAAGAATAGTTGATGTCCTGCATCATGCAGGGCGCGGACACATCGGTCCATCCATGTCTCTGGTGGAGACTTTGCGAGTTCTTTATGATTCCGTACTCAGGTATGATCCCAACAATCCGTCCGGAAGTGATCGGGACAGATTTATTCTGAGCAAGGGACACGGCTGCCTGGCCCTTTACGTAATGCTTGAGGAGAAGGGCTTTATCTCGGAAAAGGAACTTTTCAGTTTTTGCTGCTACGACGGGCTGGTCGGCGGTCATCCTACGGCGAAGATTCCCGGAGTGGAGTTTGCCACCGGAAGTCTGGGGCACGGTCTTTCTTTTGCGGTAGGGGTTGCGGCCGCGTTACGTATTGACGGTTCCGCAAGCAGGGTGCTGACCGTGCTGGGAGACGGGGAGTGCGGAGAAGGTGCCGTCTGGGAAGCTGCCATGAGTGCCGGTAAACAGAAGCTTTCCAATCTGACTGCGATTGTGGATTACAACAAGCTTCAGTCCTACGGCTGTACCGAAAAGGTTTCCGGACTTGAACCTTTTGCCGACAAGTGGAAGAGCTTCGGCTTCGCGGTCAGGGAGGTTGATGGACACGACGTAGCTGAACTGGAAAAAGTCTTTTCCGTCCTTCCGTTTGAAGCAGATAAACCTTCGGTGGTGATCAGCCACACGGTCAAAGGCAAGGGCATTCCTTTTGCGGAGGGCAATCCTTCATGGCATCATAAAACCAAGATGTCTGTCGAGGAATATGAAAATATGATCAAAGCCATTGAGGGATACGATGCGTAAGGCATGTCTGGAGCAGGTCTACGAACTTGCAAAAAAAGATGAGCGGGTGGTTTTTATCGGTTCGGATCTTGGGGCCGGCACTTTATGTCATTTTCAGGAGGAAATGCCGGATCGTTTTTTCATGGAAGGTATTGCCGAGGCCCACGCGGTGGGGATGGCCAGCGGTATGGCCCACGAAGGGAAGATTGTTTATGTTAATACCATCCAGAGCTTTCTTACCAGGCGTTGTTATGAGCAGATTGTGCTAGATGCCTGTCTGCATAACCTGAATGTCAGGTTCATAGGCAACGGAGGAGGGATGGTCTATGCCCCGCTCGGTCCTACTCACTGGGCTACCGAAGATATTTCCATTCTCAGGGTCATTCCCAATCTTACTGTAGTTTCGCCTGCCGATGCAGAGGAAATGGTCAGATTTATGCCGGAGACACTGAACCATCAGGGACCGATTTTTATCCGTTTGGCCAAAGGGTATGATCCTGTTGTCACAGGGGAGAAATCATTCGAGATCGGCAGGGCCTATAGTTATCGTGAAGGGGATGATGCCTTGATTTTGGGTTGCGGCATAACTCTCGTCTCCATGAAAAAAGCCGGGGAGATTTTGGCTGCAGAAGGTGTCGAAGCTTCGGTCCTTCACGTCCCCACTGTCAAACCGTTGGATGCAGATGCAATTCTCGAAAGAGCCCGCAAGGCTTCATGTGTAGTCTGTGTGGAAGAAAATACAGTGCTTGGCGGACTTGGTGGCGCTGTTGCCGAAATTCTGGCCGAAGCCTGTCTGGACAGGCCGTTGCGATTTAAGAGAATAGGGCTTCCGGACAGCTTTTCCTGTAATTACGGAACCCAACTGGAGCATATGGCTGCTGCAGGAATTACTCCTGAAAATATTGCAGCAACAGTCAAAGAATTGCTTGGCCGTTAGAAGGAATCGCATACAAGGGAGAGAACAGATGGAGTGTGGCAAAGAAATACGCCTTTCCCCGCATATGGCTCATAATCTTAGGAAGGATCCCAAACGTCTGTCCTTTATATATGCCCGCTATGCCTTTGCAGGTCAGATGACTCGCGACTGCGGTAGTATTTTGGAGTTGGGCTGTAGCGAGGGGATTGGAGCTTCCATGCTTCACAGGAATGAAAAGAGATATCTTGGAATTGATCTTGATACTCCGGCTGTGGAAGCAGCTGTGCGGAATTTTTCAGGAACTGGAGTACGTTTTGAAAATCGTAATTTTTTGGGATTAAAGGAAGAACCGTTTGACGGAGTGGTCAGCCTGGATGTTATCGAGCACATTTTGGCCGGTGAGGATGAGGAACGCTATTTCGAAACTGTTTTCGATAATATTACCGATGGTGGAGTATGTGTTATAGGCACACCCAATATCACCAGCACTCCATATGCCTCGCCTGAAAGCCAAAAAGGCCACGTGAATATGTTTGATGCCAAACGCCTAAAGGCAACATTGGAACAACATTTCCGCAACGTGTTCATTTTTTCCATGAATGACGAGGTCGTTCACACCGGCTATTACCCCATGTCACATTATCTGTTCGCAGTAGGCTGCTCAAAAAAGGTGGACTAAATAATATGACCGGTAAAGATGTTAAGAATCCAGAGGAAAGCTGGGCAGAATTGGTCAAGGAATTCGGCAATGATCACCCTCCTCTCACCCCTGGGCTGTCCAAAGCTTTCAAGTACGATCCTTTTTCTTTGATGTGGCATGTTTCTTGGTTCAAGTTTGCCGGAAAAATGATTGGTGGACGCGGTCATGTTCTGGTTTATGACCATCTGGAAGGGTTGGGAGGCTGGACTGTGGCCTGCGAGACTCAAAGTGTTTTGACCATGCTGGGGAAAGACGATTTCCTGGAGAGGATTTCTGCTGGTTGGAATTCCGAAAAAATAAAATTTTTGAAATCCGAGCAGGATGTTCCAAAGGGAAATTATGGTGGAGCGATCCGCTTTGATCCTGGCGATGAGGAAAATCGTGTCAACTGGGGAGACTTTTTCAGATCTGCGGCAGACCTTTTGGATTCTGACGGAGTAGTAGTTGCTGGTGGAATTCGGGTCGGTCTTGAAGATGTTTTGAAGAACACTGCCGGTAAAAATTTCAGACATGTGTTTATGTTCGGTCGCGGACAGGTCCACCCCTGTGTAAGCCCCGCAGAGGCGGTCATTGTGCTTGCCTGTTGTCCGCTGCACAAATAAAATCTGTTAAGGTAATATTCATGGGAAAACTTCTAAACCTGATCACTCCACTGCATAAGAGCACCAGCAGGGAATATCTTCCGCGTATGGTGGACAGTAAAGTCGAGTGCATGCTCAAGGCCAAGGAATACGAGTTTGACTATTGGGATGGGGATCGCCGTTTCGGATACGGGGGATATTCCTACCGCCCGGGGTACTGGAAACCCATGGCCGAGGGGTTGATACGTCAGTATGGACTACAGAAAGGGGATCGCATTCTTGATGTCGGGTGCGGCAAGGCCTACCTGCTTTATGAATTGTTCCTGCTGGGCATGGATGTATGCGGGTTTGATATTTCAAAACATGGGCTGGGGGACGCCAAAGAAGAAATTCGTGACAGGCTTTTTTATCATAGGGCCGAAAATCCTTTTCCTTTCGAAGATCATGAGTTCGATCTGGTGATTTCAGTTAATTCCCTGCATAACCTGCGTGTTTTTGATCTCAAGAAAGCTCTGAGGGAAATGGAGCGGGTTGCCGCAAACAAATATATGTGTGTCGAGAGCTATCGGAATGAGCAGGAACTGTTCAACCTGCAATGCTGGGCCTTGACCTGCGAATCCTTTTTCGACAAGGGCGAGTGGGAATGGGTTTTCGATGAGTTCGGTTATACCGGCGACTACGAATTCATCTATTTCGAATAAGCCGGGAGGGTCGATATGCAGCTTTATACCAGTCTCAAGATTTTTCATTATCAGGATAAACTGGATTCCCTTCAGCAGGATTCCGGTGAAGTGAAAGCACCGATTCACATTCGCATAAAGCCGACCAACGTATGCAACCACAGTTGTTCATATTGCGCGTATAGGGCAGATAATCTTCAACTCGGTCAGGACATGGATGTGAAGGATCGCATCCCAAAAGAAAAGATGGCCGAGATTGTTGAGGACTGCGTTGAGATGGGTGTAAAGGCAGTTACTTTCAGCGGAGGCGGTGAGCCTTTCTGCTATCCGCATCTTGCTGAAACAGCCCGTGCTCTTTCCGAAGGAGGAATCCGTATTGCTTCGCTGACAAATGGCGGGCTTATGAAAGGCGAGGCCGCAGAGGTTTTCGCTGAACGCGGAACATGGATAAGAGTTTCCATGGATGGATGGGACGGTCCCAGTTACGCACGGTTCAGGGGCGTTTCGGAGGAAGAGTTCGGTCGGGTCATGAAAAACATTGAGAATTTTCAGAAATTATCCGGAAAATGTTTTCTGGGGGTAAGCTACATAGTTAATCAGGATAATGCCGGGCATGTTTATGAGATGGGACGGCGTCTTAAAGATATCGGTGTTAACAGCGTAAAATTTTCAGCCTGTGTGGTCAGTAATGACGGGCGGGAAAACAATGAGTATCACGCTCCCTTTTTTCAAGAAGTCAAAGATCAGACCGAGAGGGCGGTGGCGGAACTTGCGGATGACTCTTATGAAGTATTTGACTCCTATCATCATCTGGATGAAAAATTCGCAAAGAATTATTCATGGTGTCCATATCAGCAGATTCTGCCGATCATAGGAGCCGACCAGAGAATTTATTCCTGTCAGGACAAGGCCTACAATCTGCAATGCGGTGTGCTGGGGGATATCAGGGAGCAGAGGTTCAAGGATTTCTGGTTTAACGGGCATGAAAAATTTTTCAAGATAAATCCTGCCCGTGACTGCAACCATCACTGTGTTGCCAACAGCAAGAACATGCTTATCCACGAGTATCTCGGAGCCGACCCGGAACATCTGGCCTTTGTCTGATATTTAGACGGTATTCCGACCATTCTTGCGGGAGCCACCCTCTCAGGGCAGATAGGTGCTTCGCTTGCTCTCGTCTTTAAGGAGGAAATTCAGATAGTCGAGGTCTTCCTCGGTATCTATGTCCAGGCTGCCAGCAGGGTCCATGATATAAGGGAGCGTGTGAGCCGGAAACCATGTCCTTTGCTGTAAAAGGATTTCGGTTCTGATTATGTATATGGCCCCGTTGTGGCGATACACTTTGTCCAGCTTCTGCCTGCAGGTCTGCCCCGGTTCGCACAGCAGTTGCTCCCACCTGCCGTCTGGGTTCATCTTTCCCATTTTCAGGGGATGATGTTCCGTCTCGCAGACAGAGAATACTGCATCGGCCCCACTGTTAATGAAATATTCAATTGCTCCGTCTATGTCATTCAGTCCGACAAGGGGTGAGGTGCACTGCAGACAGACCACTGCGTCCGGGATATAGTTTTCCTTTTCAAGGGCGGCAAGGGCGTGAAAAAAAGCGTCTATGGTTTCGGCCCTGTCTCCGCTAAGTTCTTCCGGGCGCATGAACGGTACTTCCGCTCCGTGGCTAAGGGCCTCTTTGGAAATAGCTTCACTGTCCGTGGAGACAATCAGACGTGATATGAATTTGCTTTTCCGGGCGTTTCCAATTGACCGTGCCAGCAGGGAAAGGCCGCAAAGTTTCCTTAGATTCTTGTTCGGAACCCCTTTTGAGCCCCCTCTTGCCGGGATGATAGCCAGAATTTCCATTCTATTACAACGCCCTGCCTGCGGAGTAGTTAATCAAGCACTACATAGCTGATGCAGCTGTCTGTGGTAAGTCTGCGCAGTTTCATTCCCCTGACACCGATTGATTCAAGTCTCTTAATTTCTTGCCGTATGAGACATATCACTCTATATTTTTAAAAAAATCAAGTACGGAGAGTTATTGCCATGCCTGCGTTTAAAATAGGTAATTATAATGTTGGTAATGAGTTTGCTCCATTCTGCATCGCGGAAATAGGCATCAACCATGAAGGCGATTTTGCCAAGGCTGAACGCATGCTTCGTGATGCGGCGGCGAGCGGTGCGCATTGTGTCAAATTTCAGACGCACGTTATTGAAGATGAGATGATCCCAAATGATGTTATCCCCGGAAATGCCAGTGAAAGCATCTGGGATATAATGTCCAGATGCGTTCTAAGTGAAGATGAGGAAAGCAGGCTCAAGGAACTGGCTGACGAACTGGGGGTGCTCTTCCTCTCGACTCCGTTTTCTCGCGCCGCAGCAGACCGGCTGGAAAAACTTGGTGTTGAGGCCTATAAAATAGGTTCCGGAGAGTGCAACAATTATCCTCTGGTTGCCCATATCGCTTCGTTCGGCAAGCCTGTTATTCTTAGTACAGGCATGAACTCAATTGAAACTGTCGCTCCCAGTGTGGAGATTCTTGAATCCGCCGGTGTTCCATATGCTCTGCTGCATTGCACCTCAATGTATCCAACTCCTTATTCCAAGGTGCGCTTGAACGCTCTCACGCAGTTGAAAGCAGCTTTTCCCCGCGCAGTTCTTGGGTTGAGCGACCACTCCATGGGCATATGGACCTGTTTGGGTGCTGTTTCGCTCGGCGCTTCAATACTTGAAAAACACTTCACTTCCGACAGATCATGGCCCGGTCCGGATGTTCCCATTTCCATTCTTCCCGAAGAACTTGCGGATATGGTTGCCGGGTCAAAAGCCATTCACGAGGCTCTGGGAGGCGGAAAGGACATCCTGCCGGAAGAACAGCCGACAATAGATTTTGCATACGCTTCAGTTGTATCCATTAAAGATATCTGTAAAGGTGATGAATTCAGTTCCGAGAATATCTGGGTAAAGCGTCCCGGCACTGGCAGGTTTCTTGCTAAAGATTACAAAGGACTGCTTGGGCGGAAAGCCAGATGCGATATACCCGCCGACCGTCAGTTGGATATGGATATGGTGGAATAATCACCTCTGTTTGGTGGAAATTTATTCCTCCTGCCTGTTTTGTTGGCAGTTGGGAGGATGTGCTGACCAAATCCCTACAGAAGCAGATGGCGGAGGTATCGATTATGAGTTTTATCTTGCAGAGAATCAGACCGACATTTTACAGAAACGCCTTGAGCAGGTCGGGCTCATTAGTCTGAATATGGCGTTACGGAAGTTTTCTGAGTATCTTGGCGCGGATTTATTGTTTTTCAAGGTCTACATGACTGTTTAACTTTTAGGAAAAGTGATGAAAAGAGTTAACCCATTTGATGAAATATATAGACAGATGAATTTTGTAAGTGCCGAGGAGAAAATTAAAAATCCTATTGAATACCCTAGATTACTTGAAATAGAACTTGCAAGGGTTTGCAATTTCAGGTGCTTGATGTGCCCTGTCGGTACAGGTGTAATCAAACGTAAGCCGGGATACATGACGGCAGATCTGTATGAAAGAATATTAGATGATGCTGCAGAGCATAATATGGCGTTGCGATTTATTCAGTGGGGAGAGCCTACGCTGCATAAAGATTGGCTTAAACACATGAAACAGGCAAAAGATAAAGGTGTTATCGTACATTTCAACACCAATGGGAGCATGTTGAACCATGAGAATATGCAAAGCGTTATTGATTATGAAATTGATTCGGTCAAATTTTCATTTCAGGGCGTAGACGCCAAGTCATACATGGAAATGAGAAATAAGGATTATTTTGACGAAATGCTTAAGAAAATCAAGTTGCTGTATTCTCTTCGAGGAGACCGCGAGAAACCGTATATCCATGCCTCTACAACCATAACTTATGAAACACCTGAGCAGGTAGAGAGTTTCAAGAAGATGCTTGAACCCATCACTGACAAGGTCTCTGTGGGACGAACCAATTTTTATCGTTTTGACATCTCCAGTGCGGATATTTCAGAAGAGGAAAGAGAAAGGTTTGAAAGGCTCAAGAGTGCGGAAAATTTGGTCAAGAAACGTCTGAACTGTTGCCCTGAAGTCTATGATAAACTTTCTATCCATTATGATGGGAAAGTTTCGGCATGCTGTCTGGACTACGATGAAGTGATGGTCGTCGGCGATTTGAACCGGCAGTCTTTGAAAGATATCTGGAATTCTCCGAAACTTGATTTGTATCGTAAGGAACTCGCAAAAGGCAATTTTGGTAAATTTGAATTATGCAGGTCCTGCTATGATTCTCAGGAAACACAGACGCCGGGAGTCCAGAAGACTACACTTAATACTGGGGAGTAAGCCAGATGAATTTTTCAAAGCCGATCATAACAGACAATAGGAATATGCGTAGGGACGTCAAGGAGATCGATAAGTATTTTTTCGAGTTGTATAATGAACTGGATAAATTACCAAAGCAGGATAATATTGTTGTAGATAAGGATATAGTTGATTTTGTGCCGTGTCCTGTTTGTGGTAGTGAGGATGTTGGTCAGGAGTTTGTTAAGTGCGGATTTATTTATGCAACATGCCGCAAGTGCTCTCACATGTTTGTGCAAAATAGAATAAAAGAACAGGTTTTGCTCGGTTTGTATTCTTCTTCTAAGGCTGATTCAATAGCCAACCAGGTAAGTATGAGCTCTGCCTATACGCAGTATTGGGGTGCTGTGTATAAAAAATATATTGATTACGTGGCTACACTTGATCTTGAAAATAAAAATTTACTTGATGTCGGGTGTGGGGCAGGTTTTTTCCTGAATACAGCATCTAAATATACCGATATGGACCTTTATGGCTTGGATTTTCGAGAAGATTCCTATGATTATATCGTAAATATTATTGGTGAGAAAAATTATTACTACAGGCAGAGAATTGAAGATATTGATTTCGGTTCAAAGAAATTTGGATTAATAACTCTTTGGGGTGTACTTGAACATGTCGTTGATCCGGTATCCGTAGTTACAAAGTGTTCTTCTGTGCTCGCCGAGGGTGGGATGATTTTATTTCTTTTTCCAAATCCAAACAGCAGGGCCATTAAAATTCTTGGTATAAATACACCCACGCTGAATCCTCGCAGCCATGTTAATATGTATAGTGAAAAAAGTTTTAGAGTTCTTTGCGATAAATTGGGGTTGGGGATAGTTGATCGTTTTCAGGAACTTCCTGTGATTGATCTCATGTATCCATATATTCACTATACAGATCAGTTTGTTGAAGATCTGGTCCATTCCTATCAATGCTATTATGATGTGTATGTTGTGAAGGCGCGATAAACTCATTTCAACCCTGGCATATTGTGGTGCAAAATGAAAAAAATAGTATTTATGACCGGCACTAGGGCTGATTTCGGTAAGTTGAAGAATCTTATCTTAAAAGTGCAGGATAATCCTTCGTTTCAGTGTCATACATTTGTTACCGGAATGCATCTTCTTGGGACGTACGGACATACTTACACGGAGGTTGAGCGAGCTGGGATTAAAAATCTGTATAAATTTATAAATCAGCAGCGCGGGACAGAGGCTGATATTATACTGTCCAATACTATTCTAGGGTTTAGCAACTATATTCAGGAAATTAAACCTGATCTTATAATAGTACATGGCGACAGGGTTGAAGCCTTGGCTTGTGCTATTGTGGGAAGTTTTAATTCTATTTTAGTCGGACACATTGAGGGGGGGGAGGTTTCCGGAACTCTTGATGAACTGACGAGACACGCCATATCTAAGCTTGCACATATTCATTTTGTTTCAAATGAATTAGCTAAAAAACGATTGCTGCAGATGGGAGAGAGGGAGGAAAGTGTTTTTACCATAGGGTCCCCGGATATTGATGTCATGCTTAATGGCTCGCTTCCGGAAATAAGCGAGGTAAAAAAACATTACGATATCGGGTTCGATTCTTACTATGTTCTTCTCTACCATCCAGTGACTTCGGAATATAACCAGACCAGGGAAAATGTTAAGAAAGTTGTTGCCGGGTGTTTGTCTTCAGGGTTCAATTTTGTAGTCATCTACCCCAATAATGATAAGGGCAGCGAGATAATTCTGGATGAGTATGAGGCATTTCGTGGCAATTCAAATTTCAGGGTGCTGCCGTCCATGCGATTTGAGTCATTTCTATCTCTCCTCAAGCACAGCAAAGGTATTGTAGGTAATTCCAGTGCCGGAATTCGGGAGGCCTGTGTTTTCGGGGTTCCCGCATTAAATATAGGTTCAAGGCAGGATAACAGATCAAAATGCGAATCAATATTGCATGTGAATGAAGATGAGACTGAAATATGTAAAAATTTGGTAATGCTTCAAAATATTTCAGTACCATGTAGTTTTGAATTTGGCGATGGGACCAGTACTGCCAAGTTTATAAAGATAATTGAGGATGATGAGGTGTGGGAAACCCCGCAGCAAAAACAGTTTGTCGATTTGTTGTATGGAAGGGAGCCAATCTAGTTGTAGCCGGAACATAACTTCAGGCGACTGCCGTTAAAACGTTTCTGTTAATAGTTTTAGGGTTACTTAGTAATGATCAAATTTGCATCTATACCTCATTCTGACAGTGTCTTGCTTTACGCAATTTCTCTGGGACGCCTGATGCGTTCCCATGGTCATGATTTCCGTCTTGCTATTGATCCTTCTGCCGCAGGATATCCCTTGATGACCTATCTGGCCGAACTGGAAGGGGAAGAAATTACGCCCATTGAATCTTTGTACCAGGATCCTCCTGACGTAGTTTTTTTTGAGTCGAGTGCTATTGCTCCACATGCGTTTGGTGATTTTTTCAGGATTAATTTTAATCCCGGTGTCATCTGGAATCAGCGTTATTCTCTTTTCATAATGGGGACGTTTTCGTTGGGCAATATATCTTTTGCTGCCAACTATTTGGATCCATATATAAAAAAAATGTATGGTGGGGATATTCCGGAGTTAGGCAGTGTGAATGCTAGCAATTATCCTCGTCCTGTTGAAAAAAAGACAATTCTTTTTCCCGATGGGTGCCCGATGAATTTCACTGCCCGCAGGGCGTGGTTTCCGTTTCTTGAAAAGGTTGCACTTAATAATCCTGAATACGATGTGATCATTAAGGAAAGATTTCCGGAAGATTATTATGCCCATGTCTCCTTCGATTCGTATCGCAGTTTTTTTACCTCGGACACTCCTTCCAATCTGAAGGTTGTTTCATACCGCGAGCACACAAAAAAAATGATTGCCGAATCTTCGTGTGTTGTGGGTGTTGCTTCAAGCATACTTGTTGAAGCAGCTATGATAGGGAAAAAGGTCTGTCTGGTAGATGCCGGGCTACCTGAGCGCTATACCGGAATACCCTACACTAGAGACTGGTTTACCCGCAACGGATTGAGAGTGAAGGCAGAAGATGCCGCAAGGGATATATTTGGGATGAGTCGTATGACTGCCGAAAGTTTAAGAGGCTTTGCTCCAGCCCCTTTTAAGGGAGACTGGCTTGTCGCGGCCCTTGAAGAAATCTTTGATCGTTTCCCTGATCCCAACTTGCGAAATGCCTTGAAATATGACTTGGCTGTGGATACTCCTGTCCGCAATCAGCTTGATTTGCTTGCCGAGAGATCTGAATCTCCTGAAATTGAGCGGAAAAAAAATCTTGCAAGATATGAATATGGTCAAAGTATGTCACAAGCAGCTTTAATGCTGAATTTTGTTGCCCCTGATATGCCCAACGCGGATATTGCGGAGCATGTGATGAACTACTTCAATCGTGACCAGCTGCCTTTGGAAACTTCGGAGTGCAGGGCTGCTTTGGATGATTACCGCATGAAATTTGCTGATTTTGTTATGGATGAAATATACAACCCTGATCAGATTGATTATTTTTTTGATCGTCCCATGTTTTACGATACCCCATTCATCATGCCTGCATATTATCTGGTAGATGCCCTTGTCAGGTCCGGACGAACAAAGGATGCAAAGGACTTTGAAGAAAGGTTGAATTTTATTTTTAATGAAAAAAGAGAGGCTCCCAGAGCAAAATATACAAATGCCGTCGCACTGGAACGGATGCAACGGACAAGTCAGGCCTACTCAATGTTTGAAGTTCTGGCTGCAGATGAAGGAGCTGAGTTTGTCCTGCGGTCCGGGGCTTTTTTCCATATGGGGGTTATGGATTTAAATTCCGGTGACTATCAGAAAGCTGAGGATAATTTTAAAAATTGCCTGGAACAAGAGCCAAATCACGGGAAGGCCCGTTTTTATCTGGATCAGTTGAAAAGTGGAAAACCGGCTGCCTGCTTATAACTTTGCATACGTATGAGCTGGGCACAAAATTATATCTCCAGCACCATCCGTTCCACCACCGGAGCCTCATGCTTCCGTGAAATGTAATACACGGCCACGATCTGCCCCTGCTCATTGAGGGCGAGGTCACCGTACCCTCCGTGGAATCTTCCGCCCTTGTACCAGGCCATTGTGGCCGGGCGACTCCAGGTCTGTCCTTCGTCGCGGGAAAGGGCGAGGGCAATGCGACATTTGCGGTTTTTGCGGATCATACCCCGGTAGATCATCAGGATGGACCCGTCCGGCAGCAGAAGCAGGGCCGGTGCCTCTCCGTACAGGCCGACCGGATTCGGTGTGCTCCAGGTCAGCCCGTCGTCGTCGGAGTATGATCGGAACAGCCCTTCGTAGACCGGCTGCTGGCGGATAAGGGCCAGAATCCTGCCCGACTCAAGCCGCAGCAGTGAAGTCTCGTTCAGCCGATATCCTTCCGAGTAGCGAAACATGTATGCTTGCCGGGAAATTTCCAATGTCTCCGGATCAAGGCGAAACGAACCGCAGCCCGGTCCGTTGTAGAATGTCCCGATAAATGTTTTCCCGTCCTTCGAAGGGATAAGGTGCCCGAAAGAAGCCCACTCTCCCGGAGGGACGGACAGAACCCGGCGCTTGGGGAAGGTCCGGCCTGCATCTGTCGAAATGGAAAGATAATTTTCACGCCGGGTGGAACTGTGGGTGCGGGTGATCAGCGCCACCCGTTTGTCGTCCAACCCGGTAACCAGTGCATCGTGTTCATTTGTTCCGGCTGCGGCGTGGCTGACAACAAGTTCCGGTTCGGAGAAGGTCCAGCCTCCGTCTACTGAACGGGTGGTGTATATGTCTCCGGCCATGCCATGGTCCATGACCCGTCTCAGGTCCGGGCTGATGTTCACAGCCCTGCGAAAACCGACCAGCAGTTCGCCGTCCACTTTTGTTATTGTGGGAAAAGACTGATAGCCGTCCCAGTATCCGGGAGTGATCCTCAGGGTATCAAGAATGGAAACGGAAAACCGTGGGCGAGAACCGGGCATTGTTTATGAATCCTTTAGGGACTGCTTCAACCGGTCACAGATATAGTCTATATCTTCCGGTTTCATGGCCGGATGGAGCGGCAATGTTAGCAGTTTTTCATATGCTGATTCGGCGGCGGGGCAGAGCTCTTCCCCTGTGTTGAAGGTTTTCCGGTAATACGGGTGGTAGTGGACCGGAATATAGTGGACGTTGACGCCGACACCATCTGCACGCATTTTCTCGAACACCTTTTCTCTTTTCCGGGCCGGAACTCTCACCACGTACAGGTGGTAGGCATGCTCCACGCCGTCTCTGACCCTCAGCGGTTCTATTTCCTGTTCCCCGGCAAAAATATTGTCATACAGTGCCGCAAGTTCTCTTCTCTTTTTCAGAAACCCGTCCAGCTTCCTGAGCTGACTTGTTCCCAATGCGCACTGTATGTCCGTGATGCGGTAGTTGTAGCCGAGGTCCTGCATCTCGTAGACCCAGGTGCATTTTTTTGAACGGGCAGAGGCATCAAGGTTGATCCCGTGGTTGCGGAAAATACGCATCCTTTCGGCAAGTACCGGATTTTCGGTGAGCGTCATGCCGCCTTCTCCGGTAGTTATGTGCTTGACCGGGTGAAAGCTAAGAATTGATATGTCGGCCATTGTTCCGGCCATGCGTCCGTGCTCGTCCCTTGCTCCGAGGGCATGGCAGCAGTCTCCCACCAGCGTTGCTCCGTGTTTTTCGCAGATATCTTTGAGCTTGTCATAGTCGCAGGTCTGTCCTGCGTAATCCACCGCTACCACCGCTTTGGTGGCCGGGGTGATTTTTTTTTCCACCTCTGCCGGGTCGATGAGCAGGGTGTTCGGGTCCACATCCGCGAACACCGGTGTGCCGCCCATGTAGACCACGCAATTGGCCGAAGCCGCGAAAGTGATGGGCGGGACAATGACTTCATCTCCGGGACCGATTTCCAGAGCGTGCATTGCCGCATGCAGGGCTGCCGTTCCGCTGGAAACTGCAACTGCGTGAGCTGCCCCGGTGTATTCGGAAATCCTCTTTTCGAATTCCTGTACCGCCGGTCCGGTGGTCAGCCAGTCCGATCTGAGGACGCGGACCACTTCGGCAATATCTTCGTCGTCAATGATGTGTCTGCCGTAGGGGATCATTTTTCCGTCACCAGCTTCAGGAGATCCTCCTTGCTGAGCCACTGGGTGTTGGTATCGGAACTGTATTCAAAATCAAGTGGGACCTCGAGGCCGGAACAGGTCGGTCTGGCTCTTTCGAAAAAACGGTAGGGGGGATGGATCACGAAGTAGTTATCGTACTCGTATGTGTTGTGAGCTTCGTTCATGGGAACCATGACTTCGTGCATTTTTTCTCCGGGACGTATGCCGGTTATGTCGTGGCGGCAGTCCGGGCAGAGAGCATCTGCCATGTCCCCGATGCGCATGCTCGGGAGTTTGGGGATGAATATTTCCCCTCCCTGCATGAGTTCAAGGCTGTTGATGACGAAATCTATGGCGGCGTCCAGAGTTATCCAGAAACGGGTCATGTCCGGGTTGGTGATGCGGACCACTCCGCTCTCTTTGGCCTTGAGAAAGCGCGGAACCACGCTGCCTCTGCTCCCGAGAACGTTTCCGTAGCGGACAACCGCGAATCTGGTTCCGTCCGTTCCCGCATAGCTGTTGCCGTTGATGAAGAGTTTGTCAGAGCAGAGTTTGGTTGCTCCGTAGAGATTTACCGGGTTGGCGGCCTTGTCGGTGCTTAGAGCTATGACCTTGGACACGCCTCTGTCGATGGCTGCCTCCACAATGTTCTGGGCACCGAGTATGTTTGTCTTTACCGCTTCAAAGGGGTTGTATTCACAGGCTGGAACCTGTTTCAGCGCTGCGGCGTGAAAAACGATATCAACCTTGCTGAAGGCCCGGAGAAGACGATCCGGATCGCGCACGTCTCCAATGAAATAGCGCAGGCAGGGGTAGTCTGCCGTGGAGAATTTAAGCTGCATTTCGTGCTGCTTGAGTTCATCCCTGCTGAAAATGACAAGCCTTTTGGGGCGATATTTGGTGATGATGGTCTCGACAAGTTTCTGTCCGAAAGAACCGGTTCCGCCTGTGATGAGAATGGATTTGTCATTAAACATTTGTGGTTGCCTTATGGATCGGCTTTATGCTGAAGCCGGTAGAAAAAATAAACTGCTCATCCCTGCACATGTTTTTGCATGTTTCATCCATTTCCTGCATGGAAAAGGCCACCCGCACGAAAGGTGAAGGTTCGGCCGGACGACATGTCACCATTGCTATGAATGCATGCTCGCTGATCAGCGGGCTGATCTCGATCGCCGCTTTTTTTTCTCCTATGACCAGTCTGGAACCGGTCATTCCCGCCGCCTGTGAGGAAGATACCAGAAAAGATACATTATTGCTATGGTCGAAGGATTTGCCGGAAAGTGGAAAAATTTCCTCTTTGCCCCCGTTTTCAGTGGCATAGAAAAGGGAGTCCCGGTCCATTTCGGAGGTCAGGAGAGTTATGTGACCAAGACGGATGTATCCGTTGGGACGACAGTCAAGACGGAAGCGGTGGAGTACGTCAATACGCTGAGTTTTCTTGTGTATCCGGACTGCCTTATCCAGAATCCCCTGATGGATTGGAATTTCGCATGAAATCTGGATGAACTCGGGCGTATCCATCAGTCTGGGGATGATCCTGACCAGGTCCGTATCCTTGGGACTCCCCGGTCCTTCCATGACCATATGCCCGGAATAGAAATCCGCACCAAGGCCGATATCGTCAAAATAGCCGTGTTCAAGAGTCCCGAAGACGGGCTTGTCCGAGTGGCCCTTGAAAGAAGCTTCGTGGATGGCCAGTCCTCTTACGGTATTGAGCACCACGGAAGTATTTCCTGTGCAGACAGGAAGCAGCCTTTTGCCCGTTTCAAGTCGATCTCCGCAGACTTCGAATGACGGTTCCCGCACCGTGGCTCCAACCGATTCGGCAAGGGCGTGCAGTCTTTTTTCCGCCTCCGCAAACCTCTTTTCCGTAATATGGGTCCGGAAGTCGCTGGACCAGCAGAAGCAAAGTTCCTTGCGATAGGCATCTGTTTCCGGAGACGGGTCCGTTTCCTCCAATCCGGCGGCCACGGCCCGGCAGAGCGAGTTCATGAAGAAATCGTTTCGTCCGCTTACGGCCCAGCGGGTCAGATTGTACTTGTTCTGCTTTTTTACCGGAACCGGCTGTTCGGCCGTGCACAGTGAAAGAACCTGTCCGGCTCCGTCTTTGTCCAGGTCATTAAGAACTGCGGACGGCAGGTGAAAAATATGCCCTCGCTCGCGCAGGGCTTCGAATGCCGTGCGCAGCAGTTCCCACTCGCTGGTCTTCCCGAATTCAGCTTCGCTGCGGTAGCGTTCCGGGCGGTAATCGAATATTTCGGCATCGTTTCCATAGACCGGCAGCCAGCCGTCACCGGTGCCAAGGCTTTCCATGTAGGCGAGATAGCCGTCCAGTTCAGTTTCGCCGTGTACGAAGCGCTGGAGCTTCTGGAAAACCATGGACCTGCTCCAGATGATGGGAATGGACTCTCCGGAAGTCCCTTTCGCCCGCTGCGGGAGATGCTGCACCTGCCGGTCCCAGTGGTTGAACCGTGCGGGGTTGTCGTAGTCCATGAATACACCCCGGAATCCTGCTGCAATGTAGTGCTCGACAAGCCCTGCGGACCATGCCTGCTCATTGACCAGTGCGATGGCCGGACGGGTTCCGAGGATTTCCTCGTAGGTCCGCATGCCGATTTCCTGATTGGCCCGGACAACGGAAGCCGGGACCAGCGGGCCGATAACCTGTCCGTAACCGCTGCCGATGAATTCGGCCCTGCCCTGAGCAAGCAGAGTGCGCAGTTTCTCAATCCAGTCCGGGGCGAGGTCGCGGATTATTTCCAGTGTTATACCGGAAGCTTCAATGCCGAGCGGAAAGCCATATTCCTCGCATACACGCAGAAGCGGCCTGTAACACAGGTCGATCACCATGGTGCGGTTTTCTTCCGGGATGGAAGAAAACATGAGGTTGAGATGAAATATGGCGAAAAGATTCATGTTATCTCTCGGTGACTATCTTTATGCGCCCGACCGCTTTTTCCACGTTTTCCACGGCCTGTTCCATTGTCTCGGCAACACCCATGACCACACCGGCCCTGGCCGGATGGCAGGTGAAAGAGGGAATTGTTTCCCCGACTCCGGTGCGGATTTCGACCATGCGTATTCCATCTGTCCCAAGGGCTTCCTCCACTCCATCAATCGAGACAACCCTGCCCGGCTCAGGGAAAAGGTAGCGCTGGGCGACCCCTCGATTGAATTTAGGGGTCATTTCTTCAGCTGTGGGAGTTTCTCCAAGGGCCAGCTTGATGGCGATTCCCAGAAAATCAACTCCGGTATTCCACGGAATCTCGTGGGAGCAGAAATATCCGCCGGAGAGTCTTGCCGCCATTTCAATGACATAGGGCGTGCCGTTGTGCACTACCATATCACCCTTGGCCACGCCGTTTTCTATGCCTAGAGCTATGGCCGCCTGCCCGGACAGTTTCTTAACCGCATTACAGGTTTCTTCGGGCAGGAAGGACGGGAGCTGACCTCCGTTTTCGATTATGTGCGGAGCGAAACGTTCCAGAAATTCGTAATTACGGTCCGAAAAACCGGGGGTGTATGGTTTTGAACCGACAACGAATCCTTCTGTGCTTATCTGCGGACCTTCAAGATAGCTTTCGACCATGACCCGCCCGGTGGGGGATTCCTTGGCGGCATGATTAAAGGCCCATTCAGGGGAGGGCGCTTCCGTTGTTCCGTGGACCAGTCTCAGAACCCCTCGCGCACCCCGGCTGTCCACCGGCTTGATGACCAGTGTTTCCAGCCGCTCGGCCTGAATGTCGCGCAGTTCCTGCCAGTTGAAGATTTCCCTGTACCACGGGATGGGTATCCCGGCTTCTTTGAAGCGGTCCTTCATGGCCAGTTTGTCGGTGGCAAGGGCGGCGGTTTCCCGGCTGACGGCTTTCAGTCCGAAATGCTCAGCCACGGCGGCTACTGTGTGCGGGGCATCAACCGCCGCGCACATTACCCCGTCCGGCCTGCCGCCTTTTGCCGCCCACTCGCTGAGAGCGGCAACAGCTTTTTCCGGTGTATAGACGCAGCCGATGACCGCTTCGCCGGTATGGTCGAATCCGGGCGCCTGCGGATTAAGGTCCGTGGCGACAACGTGTATGCCCATTTCAACCGCCCTGCGGATGGCCGGAACTGTCTCCAGCCCGGCTCCGATCATGATCAGCGTCTTTTTCATGTCCTACTCCGGCTTGCGGCAGACAATGAAGGCGTTCTGCCCCTTGGGGTCGTCAGGTATTACCACCCGGCCCTGTTTGATGCCGATAATCTCTTCCACCGTGAAGTATTCCGAACAGAGCCCGGTTATCTCTTCCAGAGAGAATTCGCGCAGGTGCTGAGAGTTTACCGGAATGTGGCCCAAACGGTTCTGGGGAGTGCTCAGGATAAGCATTCCTCCGGGCCTGATGACCCTCTGCATTTCCATGAAGTATTTTTGCGGGTCCACGTGTTCCACTGTTTCAAAGCTGGTCACTGCGTCAAAGGAGTTTTCCGCGAAATCCATGGCCGTTACGTCTGCCGTCTGAAAAGTGATGTTGCTGTAATATTTTCCGGCAGAGGCTTTGCGCACGGTTTCTATGTCTATGTCGGCGGCAGTGACGTGGGCTGCTTTTTCTGCGATCATGCGTGCTCCGTATCCCCATCCGCAGGCGATATCCAGAACATCCGCACCTCTTTCGATGAAATCAAGACCCAGCGCATAGTGAAATGAAAACTGGTCCCCGTGGCTTATTTTATCCCCTGCCACCTCCGTATTGCCGCTACGGTAAACCTGTTCGGCTTTTTTACGGCATCCGGCCAGATATTCGTCATCTACCGGGAGATGGTCGTTGTGGTACGCTGTTTTGAACAGGCTGTTTTCCTTTACCATAAAGAATTTCGGGTGGACGAGGTAAGGACCGGAATCCTTTTTCTCTCCCAGAAGTGCAGCCGCTTTTTTCAGTGCCGACAATCTGTAAATATCGCTTGTAAGCTGTATCGGATAGTCGTCTGGGAATTTGATGCAATCAAGCTGATTTTTCTGGGCTTCGGCAATCATTTTTTTTGCATCTTCAGGAATCCAGCCGAAATGCAGGCCGTCAACCCGGATAATCAGGGTGTCGTCATGCTCATCAGCGAGAGCTGCGATCATGCGCTCCAGCGGGTTGCTGTCAAACCCGTAAAACACACTGACGCTGTGGTCCGGAAACATGGCCGGTATCTGATCAAGTTCTCCTCCCCGGTCGAATTCCGGGGCGACGATCCTCACGTCGGCATTCTGGAAGTTATCCAGTGCCTTGCGCACCGTGTGGGCGACAACCGGCTGTCCATCGATTTCATTCATGCACCAGTCAGGAGTTCCGCACCATGCTCTGGATGATGCCTGTACAAGGATTGTCTGATTCTTCATGTCTGGGTGGATTTCCTTTTTAAAAAAGAATTTTTTTATGTTTGCGCAGAAAATATGAACTAACGGGAGTCCGGTAACTGCTGTTTAAATATGAAGGAGTGAAATAGGACCTGAATTTTTTCTGCAGATCTCGGTCTTCTTCTGTTTCGGTCCATGTCCCGTTCACTCTTGCATTGATTTCCTTTGTGGCCTCTAAAATTTCATCTTCGGTATTGTCTACAGCCTCTATTCCTGAATTGGCGAACATTTCCAGCCTCCATCTGCTCATACCGGATTTAAGCTGTTCTTCAACTGTAAGGAAACGTTTTTCCTTGACCGACCAAAGAAGTTTGAACAGGGCCAGATCCTCCGGAGAACATGAATGGATTATTTCAAGGCGAACCACGTTTACGCACAGGCATGGAATTCTGAATATCATGGGAATGTGCATGAGCCCGCTTTGCACACCGATAAAGAATTTGCAGGAGGACGATATAAATACATCCATGAACTCCGTCCGTTTCCCGCTGGTGGCGTAATCGATAAATCCAGGGTGGGTAATCTGCAGGGGAGCCTTTACGATGCTGCCCATGCGCAACACGTTATATCCTTCGTCAAGAAGGTATTCTGCGCCCGGTTTGAATGTTTCGATACGCATATCCCGGATTTCCTGCATATCCGCATCGTTGTTTTCCGGTATGGCTTCCTGAAGGTATGCGCTGTCCCGGCCGAATATGCATACGTGGGGCCGGTCGGGATCAAGCCCCAATTCTGTAAGACCTTTTCGCCCCTTATTGGTGTCTTTTGAGGGAAATTCCAGGTGGCTCTCGGTCTGCTGCATCAAGCATTCAGAATCCCGGACAAAGGCCAGCTTTCTGGTGTTCAGCAGTATTTCGTGTTCGCTGGTCAGATGGAATCTTCTGATGGCATCCAGTATGTGCCGGTATCCGTAATTCACCCTCAATCTTGCCGATACCATTTCGGCAAGAACCTGATTGGATATTTCGTTGTCCTTGAAGTAAAAGAGGTCAAAACAGTTTTCGTGTCTGCCCAGTTCCTTTTCGCAGAGATAAATCTCGCTTTCCATGGCCAGATGTCCGAGCCGCGAGGCAAACATCTCTCCGACCCTGATCCGAACGAACCCGGAAAGGGCTTTTATCGTCAGGGCAATTGCTCCAAGCGCAACAAACCTGAGTGGCTCCCGAAGCAGGCCGGGCCGATCCATTTGCGGAGGGTTCTCTTTTCTGTCCCGGACGGTAATCTTAAGATCGAAATTCTTGAAGTGCCGATAGTAGGAAACCGCCTTGACCACATTGTCATGGTCGTAGGTCATGCCGCAGACGATGATTACCTCGTCCGGCCTGAATGCTGCCATGGTTTTCATGAGCGGCAGAAACAGGGGATGGAATCCACCCTTGAAAAAACATTTTTTTCGGTCCTCGAAGCAGCCCCGGTCTCTTTCCGGCAGCAGGAGGAACAGGTCCGTTGCGGAAGAATCCAGCCCGGCAAGGGTGGAGTCGATCAGATATTTCGGAGCAGTGCCTATAACAAGTATGCGTTTTCTACGGGGCATCCGGGTCCCTTTACAGGATCAGCTTTCTTTCAATGGGTGTATCGCTGCCGATGTCGGCTGCTGCAGTCTTCCCGACAACCGCATCGACCTCAAGGCCGGTGAAGAATTTATCCGCATCCCTCAGCGGTTGCTTGCAGACCAGTTGCTCACGCCTGATGACTTCGCCTTTTTTATTTCCCCGTTTGTGCAGACAGCAACGTGATAATTGAGCCTTGCGGCGTGTTCTGCCGGGGAAATGGCCTTTGAAATTCCGCGCGCGGATTCTACCCGGCGGATGTTCTGCACCATCTGTGCGAATTCCTGCGGTTCAAGGCTGATGCCGTGGTCCAAGCCCATCATGCTGCGGTTCAGCGTGAAGTGCCTTTCAATTACGCAGGCTCCGAGTGTGGCTGCGGCAACACTGAGTTCGATCCCCTTTTCGTGTCCGCTGAAACCGACCGGCAACCCGTATTTTTCCTTGAGGTAGGGAACCGTGTCCAGACAGACCAACTGATCCGGGGTAGGGTAGGCACTGACGCAGTGGAGCAGGATCAGCGGGTTGTTTTCCAGAATCCTGACCGCCCGTTCTATCTCTTCTTCCGTTGCCCCGCCGGTGCTCATGATTACCGGTACACCGGATTCGGCTACTCGTTCAAGCAGCGGTCCGTTGGTAATGCTGTGGCTGGCGATCTTGAGGATTGCCCCCAGCCGGATGACCAGTTCGAGGCTGGGCAGGTCAAATGCCGAGACGCAAAAGGAAAGTCCGAGGCTGTCGGCGTGTTTTTTCAGCTCCGCAAGTTCCGCTTCGCTCAGTTCAAGGCGTTCGCGCACCTCGCGTTGGGTGCGCCCGAAAAGCGGGCACTTGAGGAACGGCTGGTCTATGAATTCGGCCGTGGCCAGATCAGCCGGGGAGCGCTTCTGAAATTTGACCACGTTGGCTCCGCTCAGGGCGGCTTCATCAATCAGCCTGTGGGCCAGTTCGGCGCTGCCGTTGTGGTTGAGGCCGATCTCGGCAATCATCAGGGTCGGCAGTCCCTCGCCTATGTCTATTTTTCCGATATCAACTCTTGCGCTCATGCTTTTTTACCTTTTTATCCCACTGATTATTTCATTCGATGCGCTTTGCGCTTTTATTTATTTGATTTCGCCGCTGGCGGCCAAAGGGGATAATCCCCTTTGGAATCCTTAGTAGTTTTAGGTTGTTGACTTGGAAATTCTTACATTAACATAAATTCTTGCATATCTAAGGTGATAACTATATCAAGACACCTGTTTAATTAGTTTTTTTCTAATCCACGATGTAAATTTCTTTGCTGTTTCTATGGGCAGCGGCGGATTGGGAGTTCCTTTTTTGCCCCTGTCCACCTCAATGCGGTGTATTCCCGGCAGATCCAGATTGACCTCAAGGTTCTGACCACCGGTTGTCTCATAACAGCCGTTATCCAGAACATAGTACGTTATGTCGTGGTTTTTAAGCATATTCAACCCCGCATAGCCCATTAGACAATTGCCGTCGCCGTCCACGACCACAACATGCAGCCCGGATGCCTCGGCCAGCCCGATGCCGACGGACAGGGCCTCGCCCATGCCGTGGACCAGATACATATGGTTCGGCCGGTCTTTCAGCCATGCCGCTTCGCGGGAGGTCAGGCCGTTGGCGAAAACAATCGGGTCGTCCGGGTGGGAGTCCATAATTTTTTCAAGCGCTTCAAGCCGATTCATTTATGTTCCCCCTGTGCAGCAGCACGGCAGCTATACTGCCGCTTTCGGCTATTGCCGCCGCCTTGCGCACGGCCTCGGCCCCTTCCGTGTTGTAATCGAAAAAGTCTATCCCGTAAGCCCGGAGCACGTTTTCCGTGCAATCGCCCCAGTCCTGATGCTGTATTTCTTCCCATTCCAGTTCCCCGCGCATGGTCACAAGCAGTACTACGCCTGTTTCGTGCAGCCGTTGCAGGCCGAGCAGGGCGTCCCCGCAAAGTCCGAGTCCGCTGTTCTGCATCAGCACGCAGGGGCGTTTTCCCCCCAGCGCCGCGCCGAAGGCTATGGCCACGGCATGGTTTTCCCTCGGCGCCGGGATGTATTTCCCAAGGCGCGGGATTACCGCAGTGAACATGGAGTCCGGAACCCCGCTGAAAATATCGAAATGTTCCTCAAGCAGGCTTACGAATTCGTCCACCGGGAGAATTTCGTCGAAAAGCGGCCTGCCTTTACTGTCCTTGCGCATGGATAACTCCGCTTATGAATTCTTCAATGACCGGGTCCGACATGGGAGCCGGGTTGACCTCAGCAAGGCCCTTGTCCTGTTTGAACCTGTCGATCACTGCTCCGATCTCTTCTTCCGGAACACTGAATACCGTTTCCGGCAGGGCATAAGTCTTCCTGATCCATTCATCCAGAACATGCACGGCCTGTGCGTCACTTTCTGCTCTGAATCCGCACAGGGTCATGAATTCCATTGCCCGTCCGGCGTAATGCTCCCGGTTCAATTTCGCCACAGGCCGGAAAAGAGCCGCGTTGAGCATACCGTGGGGCAGGGGACTGTATTTCTGAAGGGCTACCGAAAGGGTATGTATGGCGCCGGTTCGGGCGTGGGCAATTGCCGCCCCCCCGCACATCGATGCCTCGGCCAGTTTCTGTCTGTGCAGGATATTTCCGGGGTCTTTGAGTGAAGCGCACAGGTGTGCGAACACCAGCCCGGCACCGCGTATCGCAAACGAGTCGGCGAAAAAATTGTTTTTGGCTCCGGTATGGGATTCAAAGCAGTGTATCAGGGTATCGAAGGCTCCGGACGCGGTCTGAAAGGCTGAAACGCCTGTGCTCAGTTCCGGGCAGATCAGAGTAGAGGTCGGGAAAAGTGACCGGTGGCCGATGGTGGATTTGCGGCCTGTGCGGCTGTTGTTGATAACCGCATAAGGCGTGCATTCGCTGCCGCTTCCGCTCACGGTGGGGACTGCCAGCACGGGAAGAGCGTCCTTGAGTCCGGTGGTGCCGAATTCAACGTCTTCGAATTTCCTGCTGTTCGCGGCCAGCAGTGCGGCACTCTTGGCCGCGTCCATGACGCTTCCGCCTCCGAGAGCTATGACCGCATCAACTTTTTTTCGCGCGATTTTGCCTGCGAGCATATCTACCGCATCGCTGTCCGGCTCCGCATTCACGGCGGCATCGAAATATGCTGTACCCCGGTCTTTCAGCACCTGTTCAACCCGGTCCAGCAGGCCGCTTTTGCGGGCGCTTCCTATTCCGGTCAGGACACACAGGGATGCGTAGCCCCCGGCCTCCAGAGCCCGGTTCAGTTCCTCTTCAAGGCTTGCGCAGAAAATAACGTCTACTGGAAGATATATTTTCATTTGTTTCACTTTTTTGCTTTCGGCGACCCTGCCGGGGGCCTCAAACCCTTTGGAAAGGGTTTAAGAATCCTAAACTTTTTTAACGGGGCTTCGCCGCTTCGTAAGCCTAAACGTTATTGACATAAAAAGCGTAATCTACACTGTAATAGTTTGTTTTTATGACTTAAAGAATGTTATTGGCCTTCAGTTCGTTAAGCTTGGTGAATGGTGTAAAAATTTTAAAAATTGTTAGGGATTCCAAAGGGGATTATCTCCTTTGGCCGCCGGAGGCGAAACCAAATTATCAAAAGCGCGTAGCGCATCCAAATCACTAACGGATCATCCTTGGCCTGCGCGCCTTGCGGGCAACCACCAGCACGGTCCTTCCGAGCCCTGCTTCTGCGAAGCAGCCGTAAAGTTTATCGAGTAATTCCCTGTTTCCTGACTTGGTCAGGTTAAGTTCCAGTTCCTTGCGCATGGCGTGGCATTCACGGCCCAGTTCCGGGTCGTCCAGATAGTTGCGGCCCATGAGCAGAAACAGTTCCATGGGAAAGGACACCTCCGAATATACAGGCACAAACCCTTTTCTTGAGAACAGCCCTTCGAGCGATTTGCGGTCGAAGTAATTGAGATGGTGCGGAGGAGCAACCCACCACGGGCGCACCTTCATATCTTCGTGCAGAATCTTCTGCACCGGGGTGTACTCGTTGGGTACTCCGGCGGCAATGAATCCTCCGGATGACAGTACTGAGTAGCAGAGGTCCAGCATACCTGCGGGGTCCGGGAGGTGTTCCATTACGTCTCCGAGATGGACCACGTCAAAAGTTCCAATTTTTCGGGCACACTCGCGGTCGAAAACCGCACATTCCACGTCAAGACCCTGTGAACTGGCGTATTCGGCCGCTTTGTCGGACGGCTCCACGCCTTTGGCCTGCCAGCCGCGCTTTTCCGCCTGCTGCATGAAAAAGCCGTTGCCCGAACCGATGTCCAGAATCCGGCCTGTCCTGCCGAGCAGCCTTTCCAGCTTTTCGAGCCGGGCATCGTTGGTCGCTTCCAGCCATTCCCGGTCTTCAAGCTGGTGCTGAAGCATCAGGGGCTTGTCTTTTACATGGTATTCGTGCTTGTAGATTTCGCGCAGTTCTTCTTCATCGGGCAGCGGGATTATATGTTTGAACCCGCAGCATTCGCAGTCGATCACATCGAATCCGTTCTGTGAGTGAAGCACCTGTCCGCTGTGCTCGGTCCAGCATTTTCTGTCTTTCACTGTTTGAGTTTCTCCAGAATTACAGAGGCGATATTCGAGGCTCCGTTGCCTATGCCAAGGGCTTTCGCCTTTGCCGACATTTCCCGGCGCAGGGGAATGTCGGAAATTAATTTCCGCATCATTTCAGTCAGCTTTCCGATGCTGACCCTGTCGAATTTGCCCAATGATATCGCTGCCCCGGACTGATGCAAGGCTGATGCCGAACGGGCGTGGTCCTCTGTTATGCTTAGCAGCAGCTGGGGGACAGCGCATGCGGCCAGTTCATAAGCGGTCATGCCGAAAGAAGCCACGGCCAGATCGCATCCCTGCATTAGTTCAGCCATCATTTTGACATTGCTGAGTAATTCGACCCTGCTTCCAAGCTCTTGCCTCATCTCGTCTATCTTGTCCAGATTCTTGCACATAGGCCCGGCAATAACCTTGGCGGACCATGGAGTTTCAAGCTCCCTGAGGGCTTCCAGTGTCTTTACGGTCAGCCCGTGAGGATCGCTGCCGCCCATGGTGATGAGCAGTTGCGGTGTGGTCTGTGTTTTGTCGGTTTTGCAGCAACCTGAAAATTCATTGCGCAGCGGGATGTATTGCCAGCCCTTGAAAATTTTTCCCCTGAAGCCGCTCCAGTCCAGTTCATCCACCTGCGGAACAGGAGGGTAGAAGGCCAGTTCGCACCTGATGCGGTTGTCTGTGGGGTCGTCAAGTGTAGCAAGCATTGCGCCTGACTTTTTTGCCCGATCAAAAAAAACATTATCCAGAGGAATCAGCAGGTCCAGAATTGCGGCTGGCTCGCCGGTGAACTCCCACCCGTTGAAGTCGGCGACCACATGAACAACAAAGCCGGAGTGTTCTATTTTATCCCTTGCCGCCCTGCTTCCGCGAAAAACAAACGCGCACTCCTGCCCGTATTCGTCACGCAGGCTGTGTGCCAGGGCAAGGCAGCGGCCCACGTGGCCGAATCCACGTTCCGGCGATCCTTCACAGAAGAAAAGGAGCCCGGTCATAATTCGAATGCCGCGTATATTTTTTCGGCTATGCGCCAGTCTTCAGGGGTATCGATGTCCACGACCATGTGCCGGGGCAGAAAATAGGGCAGGGCCAGAGAGTATTCCCGGTCCGGCGGCAGGTCGGTAAGCTCATGCCAGTAAAACTGTGCGGCATCATGAAAAAATACCGGCAGGTCCTGTGATCTGCTCTGGCTGTATTCGGGAAAGGCGTATTCCACGCCGCCTTGCTCATTGTGCTTGAAGGCGCGCAGTACCGGGTAGGGAAATTCCGTGACGCCGAGCACGCAGTTCGCCCTTTTTTCGCGCATGAGTTCGTATCCGCCCCGGATATTTCCCGGGGTGACAAAGGGGTTGGCGTAGAACTGACAATACCGTTCGACCTCGCCCCAGTTGGACCTTATCCAGTTCAGGGCATGGTCCACCACCGGCTGGGTGGCCACAAAATCATCCGCCAGTTCCGCCGGGCGCATGAACGGGGTTTCCGCACCGTAGCTGCGCGAGACTTCGGCGTATTCCTCGCTGTCCGTGCTGACGATGATGTGATCAAAGAAGCCGCTTTCGCGGGCGGCCTCGATGGCGTATGCGATAAGCGGCTTTCCCAGAAACGGTTTTATGTTTTTTCCGGGGATGCGTTTACTGCCTCCCCGTGCCGGTATGATTGCAATCTGCATTGATTAAGAGTCCGGGTTGTAAGTTTTGTTACTGATCCGCTCGCAGGAAGGTTTTCTGTGCGGAAACCCAGTCCTCTTCGAAATCAACTTCGATACAGGCGTGGTCGATGATATCGACCGGTCTGATTTTCGCCCCTTCCTGAATGATGAATTCCAGACCCTTTTCAAAGTAGTCCTGATCTTCGCAGCGGCGCAGTGCTTCGGTGAACGCGGGCAGGTCCTTGCGGCGGATCATGTTGATTCCCACGGCCTCGCCCTCTGCCTCGACCACTTCCTTGGAAATTTCGGTTATGTAGCCGTCGGCATCAAGCCTGTACTTGACCTCTTCCTCTCCGCAGGACTTGCGGTCCACGCAGACCAGGCTGTCTTCCTTCTGTGCCAGGAAGTTCTTCAGCACGTTCTTTTCGAAAACCACGTCCCCGTTGAGCCAGAGAATGTCGTCATCAAGGCTTTCAACCGCCTTGAGCAGGCTCTTGGAGGTGTTGGTGATGTAGTAGTCGGGGTTGTACTTGTAATAGACTTCGGGAAACTGTTCCATGATCAGGGTCATTTTGAAGCCGACCACGACAATAATTTCCCTGACCCCCAGTTCGCGCATGATTCTGATCTGGCGTCCGAGGATGGTTTCACCGTAGGGCAGTACGGACAGTGACTTGGGAAAAGGACGGCTGAGCCTGCTGCCGATTCCTGCTGCAAGGATGATTGCTTTCATGATCTGTCCCCTTTTTGGCGGTTAAAGGTAATTGGAAACAATATATTCACCCAGCCTCCGGGCGGACCGTCCGTCCGCGTTGCCGAATGACAGTTCTCTCAGTTTCCGGCGTTCATCTGCGTATTCATCCCTATTATTTATCACAATCTCATCCAGAGCGGTATAAAGATCGTCTTCAACGGTTACTTTTTTTCCGGGAGTCATGGATTCGAAATCGAACAGAAGCTCCCTGTTGCGGGTTACGTAATCCTCAAGATCGTAGGCATAGAAAATTATGGGTCTGTCCAGCAACAGGTAGTCGAAATATATGGATGAATAGTCCGTAAGCAGCGCATCGCACAGGTTCAGCAGCGGGTAGGCGTCGCTCTTGGAATCCAGCATGCGTATGTTCGGAGGCAGGGCCACCCTGTTGACTGTCAGGCAGGGGTGGAACTTGCAGACGAAAAGGATGTTGTTTCGGACGCAGAATTCCGACAGCCGCATGATGTTGATTGCTCCGTCTTCAAATGGCCCCCCTCCGTTGTCGCGGAAAGTGGGCATGAAAAAGACCACCTTGCCGCCCGTCTTACGGAACCTGACCATCTCGGCGAACATGTCCCGGTCGGCGTTTATCATGTCGAACTTGCTTGGCCGGCGCATGATCACGTCATTGCGCGGATAACCGCTCTCAAGGAAATGTTTCGCCCTGAAGGCCTGTGCAAAGGCATGCTCGGTGAAATATGGAGAGGTGGATATGACAACATCATAGCCGGAGTATGCGAAAGTCAGTTTTTCGGCCTTTTCCGGATTCATGTTCACACTGGAATTGATTTCCGGGAAACCTATGGCCTTGAGCGGAATGCCGTGCCAGAGCTGGATGGAAACCGCGTCGCAGAGCAAAGCCCAAAGGGAAGGCTGTTCCTTCCAGATGAAATCGTCTGAAACGACCAGACCTGCTCTGGCCATTATCCCGGCAGCTTCCGGGTCGCTTACCCACATGGCCGGGAGTCCCTGTTCCTTGAGGACGGCTGCGTCCTTGCGGGTGAAGGTCATGAAGCAGCACTTGAGTTCCGGCTGGTGCTGAACGCAGTGCAGGAAAAAATATTTTACATTGTCGATAAAGTAGCTTCCGGCCCTTCCGAAAAATACGGCCAGGTTTTTCTGCTTGGGAATAGCTGCAGCAGCCTCGCGCAGTTTCTGTAATTCGTGCTGTTCCATAATCTAAGGCCGATCCCTGTGTTCCTTGTTGAACTGTGCGTGAATAATAATTTTTCCGACGTTCCTGCTTATCCTATTCAATTTAAATGCCAAAAACAATGCCTGATGCAGGATTTTGTCTGCAAAACAGGGGCTGGCGGTCGGCTGTCCGGTGTTACACTTGATAAATATAAGTTTATGGAAGTGTAGTCGGTCGAAATCATTTTTTGCGAAACAGTTTTTTCAGTCGGTTAAGCCTGTTTGGTGTCTTTTCTTTGACAGGCTCTTCCTGTGGATGGCTTTCTTCCTTTTTTTCGTTTTTAAAACGGGCAAACCGGGCCACTTTGCCGACCTGTTCAGCCGAGAATCTGGCTGCCTTGCCGGTAGCCTCAAAAGCGCGGTCCTTGGTGTCCACCACTTTTCTGGCGGCGTTGGCCGCCTTTTCTCCTGCGGAGCGAGTGATGGTTTTCACGTAGGCGGAGGTAATCATCCGTGTGGAGCTCACGGCAATGGAAAGGAGCATGGAGGCCGCCTCCTTCAGCACTGCCCGCCGGTATCCCGGAAGCTTTCTGTCCGCCCGGAAATTAAAATGGCTGCGGGTGATGATGCCTACTCGCAAGGCCAGAAAAGCATTAGTGGAGCCGTCCATGATGGATGCGGTGACAATGGAGGTCAGCCCGCTGGCGACCGGGATCATGCTCAGGGCCGAACCCGCCAGCACCGGGGACATGATCGCCTCAATCTGGGCCTGTATGTCCAACTCTTCCACCGCACCGGCAAAAAAGGCCGTGCCCGCAACGTTGGCGTACACAGCAGTCATGTCCCGGAAGGACGGACGTTGGTTGTAGACCTTTGAAATATCCCAGACCAGCCGGGCCAGTGAGCCCAGAACAATGAATGAGTCCAGTTGTCCGTTCTGGGAAATGGCGGTGGAGAGAAAAATGCGCGAAGCCGAACTTTTCATTTTGCGGGTGGAAATCTCGTCCAGCATGTCCAGAGCCAGTTCCAGATCCTCGCCCGTGGAGAGTTTCAATCCGGCTTCTTTTATGTATTTGTTCCGGCGCAGTCTTTTGCGCAGTCGGTCAATGAACTCCCGTTCCTCGGCCGGTGTCGGGTCTTCGGGCATTACCAGCGGACCGGGGCGCAGCAGGTAAATTGCCAGAGGGCTTGCGCATACCAGTATGAAAATTCCGCTCAGCCCGAAGAGAACATAGTCGTACGATTGCGGAAAATAGGCAGCACACAGCGCGGCCAATCCGGCGATCTGGTTGAGCATGAAGAGTATGAATCCGCCGATCAGGAAAAACAGGGCGGCGGTGATAAGTTTCGGCAAAAGTCTTGGCATACTGGCGACCTCGCTGGCGCTTTATGGTTGTCCATGGCTGTATCTAATCAACTCTGCTGAATGGCGTCAAATCTTACGGAACATATTGCCGAGCCGAACTGTGCTGCCCTGCACATCCGTCTTTTTTCGAGCTGTCTGTTTAATTGTCAGATTTCAGCAATTGCGAAAAATAAATCCTGAAATTGCGAAACCGGTAACAATTCGCTTTGAAATCAAAGCGAGTTGAAATATCTTCCCCTACCTCATATTCTGTTCAAGGAAAAAAAGCATGATCAAGATACGGCTTACTCCCGGTCTGGGAGTGGCTCAGGTGCTTCTCGGGGCGGCTCTCATTTCCCAGGTGGGCATATTCATCAAAATACTGGTTGTGGATTACGCGCAGCCGGTTCTTGTTGTTACTTTCTGGCGCAATCTTATTGTCTGTTTGCTTCTTGCGGCCGGGCTTGCCGTATTCAAGCCGCAGAAGCTGAAAGCGGGGCGAAGGAACCTGCCGCTGCTAGCCTTCTACGGTCTGGTACTGACCGGTATGAACGGAATCTGGGGCGGATCGGTCTATTTCAACGGGGCCGGGGTGGCAACCGTGCTGGTTTACATCTCAGTTCCGATCACTGTTTTGGGTCAGTGGATGCTTGGTGGGGAGAAGCCGACCCTGCGTATACTTCCTTCCGTTCTGTTATGCCTGATTGGATGCGCGATGGTCTGCGGCATAACCAGTCTGTCCGATTTTTCTCTGACGCCGGCGGGTATTTTTCTGGGCTTGCTGTCCGGTCTTTTTTATTCCGCTTACAGTCTGTTCGGCAGGGAATGTGCCGCCAGGGAGATAGATCCGTTTTGCGTTCTCATGCATGTGTTCGGATTTTCCGCTCTGTTCATGCTGGTTATCAATCTCTGTTCCGCCGGGGTAATACCTGGAACAGCTCCGTCACCCGCGGCCATACTCATGCCTGGAACGGATTTTCGGGCCTGGGTGCTGGTTGCGGTTCTGGCGGCAGGGCCGTCCATGGGTGGCTGGAGCCTCATAAATTCCAGTCTCAGCCGTCTGTCACCATCGGTGGTGAATATTCTGCTCACAACCGAGCCGATGATGACCGCACTGGTGGCCATACCGGTGCTGAACGAATATATGACCGCAGAGCAGTGGGCAGGATGCCTTCTGATTGTCGGCGGCGTAATTGTCTTGAAGAAAAGATGATTTTTCCGGTTACGGCGAATTGCATTTTTCATAAAGAAAGGCCGCAGCACCATTGGTACTGCGGCCTGCTGTTTTTATGCTTATGCAGCCAGTCCATTCAACAATTGCTATTATGGCAATTACGTTTTGTCGTGTTCCGGGGCGAAGCCTTACTAGAAGGTTTTGGGATTCTTAAACCCTTTTCGCAAAAGGGTTTAAGGTCCCCGGCAGGGCTGTCGGAGACCTCATGGGTGAAATATCCGGATTATACATTGAACAGGAAGTGGATTACATCCCCGTCCTTGACCACGTATTCCTTTCCTTCGGAGCGCAGGACTCCGGCGGAACGGCAGGCCGATTCGGAACCGTTCTTCACGTAGTCGTCGTATCCGATAACTTCGGCGCGGATGAAGCCGCGTTCAAAGTCGGTATGGATTGCTGCTGCGGCTCTGGGAGCCTTGTCGCCGTCGTGGATGGTCCAGGCGCGTACTTCCTTTACCCCGGCGGTGAAGTAACTGATCATGCCCAGAGAGTGGAATCCGGTGCGGATGATCTTGGCCAGTCCGGATTCGGTGACGCCGTAGGATTCCAGAAATTCGTTGTATTCCTCCTCGTCCAGCCCGACCAGTTCTTCTTCCATTTTGGCCGAAATCTTGACGAATTCAGCGCCGCGCTCTTCGGCAAGTTTTTTTACGCTGTTGACGTAGTCGTTGTCTTCGGTAAGACCTTCCTCGTCCACGTTGGCACAGTAGATTACGTTTTTGGAAGTGATCAGACGCAGTTCTCTGAGCAGGTCGGCCATGATGTCGGTATCCAGGTCCGCATAGGTGTTTACCGGGTTGCCTTCGTTGAGGTGGGCAAGCAGTTTTTCGCCTTCCGCAATCTTTGCGCCCATGGACTTGTCGCCTTTGAGCTGCTTTTTCATGCGTTCGATGCGGTTATCAAGAACCTGCACGTCTGCGAGGATGAGTTCTGTCTCGATGATTTCAATGTCGCGCAGGGGATCTACTGAGTTGGCTACGTGGATTACGTCATCGTTATCAAAGCAGCGGACCACGTGGAGAATGGCCTGAGTTTCGCGGATGTTGCCGAGGAACTTGTTGCCCAGCCCTTCACCCTTGCTCGCTCCGGCTACCAGCCCGGCGATATCAATGAAATCGACCGTGGAATGCTGCACACGCTGGGGTTTGACCAGTTCGGCCAGCTTGTCTATGCGTTTGTCCGGTACGGGGACGACCGCCTTGTTCGGTTCGATTGTACAGAAAGCGTAGTTGGCGCTTTCCGCGTTCTGGGCCTGGGTCAGGGCATTGAAAAGGGTGGATTTGCCCACGTTGGGCAGTCCAACGATTCCGATACTTAGAGCCATGATTCATTCTCCTGAAAAATATGTATTTCTTTCCATGCCGCAAAAAAGGCTAAGTGATCCGCTATGATTGCCTGCTTCCGGACTGTTCGGGCAGGGTAGCCTCATGTAAGGGGCAACGCATCCCGCAGCAACAGGAAAGTCTGTTTTTATGTTTTTTATCACTAAAGATAATATCACGCTTCGCGGACCCTCCATACCCGTCTTTGCCCGTCTGGGCAAGTGTCGAGTTGGTTAGCGGCCCGACCGGGGCTGAATCTGCTTTACCCCGTCCCGGAACCGTCCTACAACCTCCGCATGAATCAATCCGTATTTAAATATGATGTAATCATTCTTGGAGCCGGGGCTTCCGGGCTTTATTGCGCAATGCATGCGGCTCGGCGCGGCAGGAAAGTTCTGGTGCTCGACCACTCGGAAAAGGCCGGGCGCAAGATCCGGGTCAGCGGCGGCGGCAAGTGCAACTTTACCAATCTGGACGTTTCTGCCGGAAACTATGTTTCATCAAATCCGCATTTTGTTAAGTCCGCTCTTGCGCGCCATAATCAGTGGGATTTTATTTCATTCATCTCCGAAGCCGGGATAGAGTACGAGGAGCGTGAAGACGGGCAGCTTTTTACCGTGCAAGGGGCCGGGATGATCGCCGGGCTTCTGGTTTCCTCATGCCATCGTGCCGGTGTGGAGACTCTCATGGGGCGGGAAATTTCGTCTGTGGAAGGAGCCGGACCGTTTTCCGTAACCAGCGGAACGCAGGTTTTTGAGGCGGAGTCCCTGGTTGTGGCCCTCGGTTCGCCTGCATGGCCGCAGGTGGGAGCCTCGCCACTGGGCTACCGCATTGCGGAGCAGTACGGCATGAAAATCATCACTCCGCGTCCGGCTCTGGTGCCTTTTTCCATCAGCGGCAGGGACGGAAGGTTCTGTCAGGATTTGAGCGGCAATTCCCTGCCCGTGTGCATCAGTTGCGACGGGCGCAGTTTTAGCGGTGATCTTCTCTTTACCCACAAGGGACTGTCCGGACCGGCAGCCCTGCAGATATCAAATTACTGGCGGCGCGGTTCCGTGCTTGAAATAGACCTCCTGCCCGGCCAAAATATATCCGATCTGCTTGAAGAGCGCCGGACCGAAAACACCGGTCTGCAGAATTTTCTGAGCCGTTTCTTTACCCGCAAGATGGCCGGACTGCTGCTGGAAGATCAGGACGCTGAAACCCCGGTCAGCCAGCTTACCAAGGTTCGGCGGCTGGCGCTGGCGGAAAGAATCCATTCCTGGGTCGTCAAGCCGCAGGGAACCGAAGGATTCAGCAAGGCCGAAGTTGCAGCCGGAGGGGTGGATACCAACGCAGTGTCATCCAAGACCATGGAAGCAACTGCCGTTCCGGGGCTTTATTTTACAGGAGAAGTCCTTGATGTTACCGGCTGGCTTGGCGGGTACAATCTGCAATGGGCCTGGTCGTCCGGCTACGCCGCTGCGCAGTTTGTTTAAATTAGTTAGGCTGAAGGGTTAATAAGTGGGTTGAGTCTTTATATGATGTTTTAATTGTCGAAAAATCCAAGGGTGCCAGAGCCGGATGGAGGAACAGGTGCAAGAAATTATCAAAGAGACTGTGGACAGGACGCTTGAGCATGCTGTGGAGTTGTTTGCCGAACATCCTGAAATGGTAAAGTTTCTGCTGGATATGAGTTTTGCAGTCTGTGCCGATCTGGGACGGCTTGACACCAGGCATCCTCTTTTTCCGCAGACACTTGCCGAGGAGGGGATAAGACTTTTTGAGGCCAACTATAAGGCCATTCTGGATCAGGTCATGGCGCTTGATCCGGAATTCAGCATAGCCTGTTCTGCCGGGTGTTCGTACTGCTGTTCCTCGCATATCAGTGTAATGCCTCAGGAAGCGTTCAATATCGGACTTTACCTTGCGCGAACCGTAAGCGCAGATGATTTCGAGGAGCTTGCCAACCAATGTTCGGAGATTGCTTCCGGGCTTGCGGATACCTCGGTTGAAGATTTTGCTGCCGGATATTTCCGGCCCTGTCCTTTTTTGCGGGATGACAAATGTTCCATTTACGATGTCAGACCGATAGTCTGTAGAAACTGGATTTCCTGCGACCTCGGGGCATGCAGGGCGAGTTTTGACGCCGGAAACAGGAAATCGGTTCCGCAGAATTCGCTGATAATGGTGCAGAAAGACCTCATCTTTGCCGGAGCCGCCGCCTGTCTGGCTGTCTCGGGCATAAACGGTGGGATAGGGTCCTTTATTCCATTAATGGCACAGGTGATGACTGATTTTGATGGCGCATACGGGGACTGGATTTCCGGTGGAAGGCTTGCGGGGCAACCGGGAAATTTTGGGATACCGGCGGGGCTTTCTCAAATTGATTGACATGCCAGAAAATGGCATTAAATTATTATGACGTGGACAATTACAAACAGCAAACGTGTCAACAAAGCCCTGCGAAAGCTGCCTCGTTCAGTCCTTGACACGTTGATCATGCTTTACCGGGAACTGGAATTCAGCGGTCCAGTACGAGGAAACTGGCCTAACTATTCCAAATTAGGACCGGGAAGACATCATTGTCATCTCAAGAAAGGACATCCGACCTATGTTGCAGTCTGGGAAGAGGTCGAAGGAAAGATAAAATTAATCGAGGTAACTTATGTTGGAACCCACGAAAAAGCCCCATGCTGATAATTATGTTGAACTTTGTTTTAAGGTTCGCAAAGAAGTAGCCCATGAAGCGGAACAGGCTATCAAGCCTTTTCTCGCGGAGAATACCGAAATACACGATGATGAAGATTCTATTCCCTGGCGTGACGCCCTGAACATAAAGGAAGAAGAATTCCCCGGACGCTGCCTGCGCGGTGCACGCACCAAGGAAGGCGTAACCCAGAAGGAACTGGCAAAGATGATCGGCATTCGTCAGGAACACATTTCCGCCATGGAAAACAACCGCCGTCCCATTGGAAAGGCTATGGCCAAGCGTTTCGCTGAAGTGCTGAATGTGGATTACCGTGTTTTTTTGTAAATTTCTTTTCTATGGCCGATGGTCAAAACAAGAATTTTTATTTCCTCGCCGCGAATATCGCAGATGATGCGGTAATCACCTACCCGAAAACGCCACAACCCGCCTTTGTCACCTTTAAGGGATTTTGCCAACCGGCGAGGATCAGCGGCGGGCTGCACTCTCTCCTTTAAAAATTGAATTATACGGGTTCGGAGACTTTTGTTCAGTTCCTTGAGTTGCTTTTCCGCCTTGCATGAAATTTCAATTTTCCAGGTCAAAGCGCTTCTCCACATCCTCAAGAGAAGAAAAAGGCTCTCCGCTTTCCAGCACTGCAATGCCTTCCCGGTAATCCTCGCGATCTTCAAGATAGCGGGATAACGCTTCTTTCAGACATTCCTCGCGGGTTTTTCCGGAAATCCTTGCTTCATGGTCCAGACGCTGCTCCAGCTCCGGATCTACGCGAATTTCGATCATGAAATATCCCCTATATATAGTTACTCTGAAAGTATGAGCACGGTGCTTTGCTTTGTCAATCCTACCTTGGTTCCGAAGTCATTTTAGGGATACCGGTGTTTTTTGGTGGGCTTGGTAAATTTCAATTTTCCAAGTCAAGACGCTTCTCCACATCCTCAAGAGAAGAAAAAGGCTCTCCGCTTTCCAGTACGGCAATGTCTTTTGGTAGTCCTTCAGACCTTCAGGATAGGTGAAAACACTTCCTGTAAAAGGAGTTAAGCCCCGGCAGTACTTTTTATGAGTCTGCCGGGGGCTTTTAAGGGCTGAATTATCCGGGTTAGGGCAGGGCTATTTCTCCCCGGCTGATCATGTCTTCGATCTGGGCAACGTCTTTGTCGCCGCGTCCGGAGAGGTTGACTACTATTATTTTATCCTTGTCGAGTTGCGGGGCGAGACGGATGGCGTGTGCTAGCGCGTGGGAGGATTCCAGCGCGGGGATTATGCCTTCCGCCTGGGAGAGTTTGAAGAAGGCGTCCACGGCTTCCTTGTCGGAGGCGTGAACGTATTCGGCGCGTCCCAGATCTTTGAGGTGGGCGTGTTCCGGGCCTACGCTGGGGTAGTCCAGACCTGCGGAAATGGAGTATACGGGTGCGGGATCGCCTTTTTCGTCCTTGAGCATGTAGGAGTTGAACCCGTGCATGACTCCGGGTTCGCCGAGACAGAGGCTGGCGGCGTGTTCTCCGGGCTCAAGTCCGCGACCGGAGGGTTCCACTCCGACAAGCTTAACGGATTCGTCTGCGATGAAGTCCGCGAACAGACCGATGGCGTTGGAACCGCCGCCCACGCAGGCTATGCAGTAGTCGGGCAGGCGGCCCTCGTCTTCAAGGCACTGCTGTCTGGCTTCCCTGCCGATTACGGACTGGAAATCCCTGACCATGGCCGGATAGGGATGCGGTCCGACTGCGGAGCCAAGCAGGTAAAATGAATTTTCAGCATCACCGATCCATGCTCCGAGGGCTTCGTCCACGGCTTCTTTCAGGGTGCGCTGGCCGGACATGGCCGGGACGACTTTTGCACCCATCATGCGCATGCGAAAGACGTTGAGCTTCTGTCTTTCAACATCAACCGCACCCATGTATACGGTACATTCCATGCCCATGAGGGCTGCTGTGGCTGCCGTTGCCACGCCGTGCTGGCCTGCTCCGGTTTCGGCGATGATTTTTTTCTTGCCCATGCGTTTTGCAAGCAGAATCTGGCCGATGGTGTTGTTGACCTTGTGCGCGCCAAGGTGGTTGAGGTCTTCGCGTTTGAGGTAGATTTTTGCGCCACCCAGTTCCTCCGTAAGATTGGAGCAGAGGTACAGGGGGGTGGGGCGGCCGGAATATTTGGCCATATAATACTGGAGTTCCTCGATGAATTCGGGATCATTCCGGTATTTTTCATAGGTCTCGGCCAGTTCATTCAGAATGGGAAGCAACTGCTCAGGGACATATTGTCCGCCGTATTCACCGAAAAAACCTTTAGCATCAACAGTCATTTTTTCTACTCCTGGGTATTTTTTTACGACAGTGGAACGCGGGCAAATAAAAAACCGCGATCAGTTTTCACTGTCGCGGTTTCCGTAAGATTCTGGTTTGCTTTCTATTCGTTTTTCGAACGTAACCTACCGCGACGCATCAGCTGCGCCACCACCAGAAAAAAAGGTTAAGGGAGGTAGGATTCATGTTCATGATGCAGATTCATTATCCCTGTCCCTGAGTATTGTCAATATCGGATGATACTGCCTTGCGAAACCGGCCCGGCGCGGTATCGCAGCAGCGGTAGTATAGAATGGGAGTGACCGTTTTTTCGCAACATAGTTCTTTTGCTTGGCCCTGAATTGTTATATGGGAAAGACAACGTATGTATATAAAAGGAGAAAACGGATGGAATTTTTTCTGGATACCGCGAATCTCGATGAAATAAGACTTGCCCGCGCTCAGGGGCTTATGGACGGAGTAACCACCAACCCGACGCTGCTTTCCCGCGAGGGCGGAGACTGGCGGAGCCGTATGGAAGCCATCTGCAATGAGGTGGACGGACCGGTCAGCCTTGAGGTTGTGGGCGAGAGTGCGGACGAGATGCTTGGCGAGGCCGATGAACTTATCAAATTCGGAAGCAACGTAGTCATCAAGGTCCCGATGACAACGCAGGGGCTTGTAGCGACCAAGGCTCTGTACCGCAAAGGGGTTAAGACCAACGTGACGCTCGTTTTTTCTCCTTTGCAGGCTCTGCTGGCCGCCAAGGCCGGGGCAACCTACGTCAGCCCGTTTGTGGGAAGACTGGACGGCCTGGCCCAGGACGGCATGGAGCTTATCCGGCAGATTCGCACAATTTTCGACAATTACGATTTTCCGACCAAGGTGCTTGTGGCGTCTGTACGCAATCCCATGCATGTGCTGGAAGCGGCTCTCATCGGTGCCGATACGGCCACAGTTCCGTTCAATGTCCTTAGTGAGCTTGCCTACCACCCCATGACAGAAAAGGGGCTGGCAACATTTGATTCGGACTGGAAGAAATTGAACAAGTAAGGAGTATACTGTGTCCTGTTCAAAACTGAAGCTGATTTGTTTTTCACCGACACGTACGACACGTGCGGTTCTTGATTGCATTGCTGAGGGTATAGGGGCGGACGAAGTAGACGTTGCCGATGTGACCCTGCCGGAAAATGTTCCCGCAAGCTGCGACTGTAATGGTAACGATCTGGTGATAATCGGTGCGCCCGTCTACGGAGGACGTCTGCCGCTGGTTGCCGTGGAAAGGTTTTCCGCACTCAAAGCAAACGGTGTTCCTGCCGCTCTGGTTGTTGTCTATGGAAACAGGGCCTATGAAGATGCCCTTGTTGAACTTAAGGATATCACAGAGAAGGCCGGCTTGAAGCCTGTGGCTGCGGCAGCCTTCATCGGCGAGCATTCCTTTTCTACGGAATCCGCCCCTGTGGCCGCCGCACGTCCGGATATGCAGGACAGGGAAAAAGCCGAAGAATTCGGACGTTCCGTTGCCCGTAAACTGGCGGAAGGGGATGCTGTGAGCGGTCCTTCCATAGATGTCCCCGGCGACAGACCCTACAAGGAGCGGAAGGAAAATGCCCCGGCTGCGCCGTTCAGCAGTGATGAATGCAGGCTTTGCGGTTCCTGTGCGGAAGTCTGTCCCACAGGCGCGATTACTGTAGGCGAAACAGTGGAGACTGATCCGGAGAAGTGTATTCTCTGCTGCGCATGTATCAGGGCCTGCGAGTTGAATGCCCGCATAATGGAAGTTCCCAGAATTCTGGCTGCTTCGAAATGGCTGGTTGAAAACTGCAGCGAACGCCGTGAGCCGGAGATGTTCATTTAAGCCGTTTGCCGCAGAGTCGGTTAAAAGCTGTATCAAGCGTCTTGCTGATATAAAATTGAAACCTTCTGAAGCAATTGTTTCGGAAGGTTTTTTGTTTTCCCTTTATGGGCAGCTGTTCAGTGACTGAAAACAGTGTAAAATCGTACTGCGTGTATAAAATGCTGTTGTTTTGAACAGGAAGCTTCTTTTGAAGGAGACCGTGTTCACTGCTTTTGGCTGTACATTTGTATGTGGCTGTGTCATTTAATTGTATGGACTGAATCTTTATTGTGATAATCTTTTTGGTGAAACGGAGCAGGTTCGTCAATGCGTAGGATGATTGTGTTTTTTATTCTGGTTGCGTGTGTCTTTGCCATGGCAGCGACCTGCGCATGCAACCGGGAGAAGCCTGTCCGGCAGGAACGAGTGCTACGTGTAGGATGGTTTCCATGGACAGGGTGGTATCCGGTTGTCATCGCGGACAGAAAGGGCTTTTTCAAAAAACACGGAGTCTCTGTAGAACTTATCCGTTACAACACCTACGTTGATATCTTTTCCGATTTTGCCGCTTCCAGAATTGATGTGGCCCATGGGGGGCTTTACGAGCTGCTCAAGAGCGATATCCCTGATATGAAGATTGTGCTGGCAACCGACTATTCGGAAGGAGCGGAAGGGTTGGTTGTGACCCCTGAAATAAATTCTCCGGCCGATCTGGCTGGCAAGCGTATAGGAATTCAGGGGGCGCTATCAGGCAGCGAGTTCATAATTACCACACTGCTGCGCTGGTACGGACTTTCCCGGATAGACCTGACCCTCGTGGATGTAGGGCCGGAAATTGTTCTGGAAACCATGCCGGAACGGATTCAGGGCGGGTATACATGGGAACCGTTTCTCTCGAAGGCAAAGGAGAAGGGCTACAAGATTTTATTCACCACGGCAGATACTCCGGGAATGGTTCCGGATGTAATCGCCTTTCAGGGTAAAGTGGTCAGATCAAGACCGGAATCCGTACAGGCGTTTGTGGACGCATGGTTCGAAGCTCAGGAATACTGGCTGACGCACAGGGAGGAGTGCGATCCCATAATCGCAGAAGCGGCGGGACTGGGAAATTCAACTATTTCCGTTGAAGGGTGCCGTCTGTTGTCCAGGGAGGGGAACGCCGATGTTTTCAGTCGGAACAGTTCTCTGTCTCTGTATAAAACCGGTGCAAAGCAGATTGAGTTTTTTATAAGTGTAGGCGATGCCTCTACCGCTCCGAATCTTGATAATATACTTGATCCTGTTTTTGTGGGCGAGGCTGCGGGGGACCCTAAATGAAAATCCGGTTTGACCGCTTTCTCCGCGTGGGTTCAGCAGGAGCATTTTTATCCTCAGTTTTTCAGATTACACGCCCTGTAACTGCGGCTGCAGACGGCTTTGCCGGTATGGAGTGGCCGGATTCTGTTTCCGATACAACCATTTATGTTTTACTGGGGCTGGCTTTATTGCTGGCTTTCATGGCGTTGTACTCCTTTCGCAGACCGGCAGGTCTGCGGCAGCGGCTTTTGAGCACTTTTCTGTTTGTTTCCCTGCTGCCCATATGCGTTCTGGCCATTCTGGATCAGAAGGTTACATCCGATGCCCTTTCCGCAAACAGTCGTCAGGTGATGATGGCAGCCGCGCTGCACACGGCTGATGAACTGGACTCTTTCCTGCTGAGTAACCTTTCAACCGTCAGGACTGAATCAACCATTCCTCAGTTTGCGGAATTTTTACGTATCCCGCCGGAAAAGCGTGATGATTCTCCGGAGGAAATGGCTGTAGCCGGATTGTTGACCGCTTTGAAGAGGCGTGATCAGACCAATATAACATCCATAGCCCTTCTGGACATGAGCGGGAATGCGGTGGCCGACACCTACGGACCTGATTTCGGGACAGACAAGTCGGACCGCAGTTATTTCGTGCAGCCGATAATGACCGGGCTTCCATATGTTTCCACAGTCGGTCTTTCGGGGATTTCAAGTCAGCCTTCATTATATTTCAGCTGTCCTGTCCGGGACACTTCCGGAGAAATTTTAGGAGTATTGCGGTTTCGGTACAACGCTGCGGTTCTTCAGAAGATTCTTGTCCCGCGTGGAGGTGAAGAGGACTCCGTATACGGCGCGATTCTCTTTGGAGGCGGGGGGATGCGTATGGCCGACACCAAACATCCCGAACTGGTGCTTACTCCTGCGTATGACGCTCTGGCTGCCGGTGCTGATGCTGTCGCTGGTAAGTCCACTGCTGTCGGGCCCGGAATTGAGAGAGATGATTTCTTCAATCCGGAACTATCCTTTTTTTATTCCTCGCTCTATGGACCAGAGCAGGATCCGACGCTCAATGTAAAAGTCCGGCTGCGCTATGCGCCGTGGACTCTTGTTCTGGGGTATTCCGAAGCCGCAAATCAGGTCAAGATCGCCACACAGTCCCGCTATGCCCTGCTTGCCGTGGTCTGTATCATTATCGGCGTAACGGCCACAGCAGTACTGGTCAGCCGCAGTATAACAAAACCGCTGCTTTCCCTTACCGAAGCCGTGCGCAGGCTTTCGCATGGGGAAGAGGAGGTCTCGGTTTCCGTTCAGAGCGGTGACGAGATAGGAGAACTTGCGGCCAAATTCAATAAGATGAGTAAAGCACTGCATGTCTCCAGACAGAAAGTGGAGGCCTCATCGGAGCGGCTGCAGACTCTTCTTGATGCTTTACCGGATTGCGTTTTCATACACGATGCAGATGGACATATTCTTGATGTGAACAAGTCCTTCGAAAGGATGTTCGGCTATTCCGCTCAGGAAGCAGTCAACCTGTTCATAGAGGATTTGAGCGGTGTCGGTTACAGTCAGAAGGATGCTGTGGATCAGGTCTACGGCTGTGTCAGCGAAGGATTTATGTCCTTCGACTGGGTCTCCCGGCGAAAGGATGGTTATGAGTTTCCGGTGCATGTTCAGCTGCGCCGTTTCAGACTTCCGGAAGGAATGCACGTGATGGCCCTTGCTTCAGACATTACCGAACGCAAGCAGTTCGAGCAGGACCTGATGCATGCGCGAAATTATATTGCGGGGATCATTGATTCCATGCCGTCAATTCTGATCAGCGTGGATGTAAACGGTCTGGTCACTCAATGGAATATTCAGGCCGAACAGGCCATCGGAATTGCCAAAAGCGAAGCCAGGGGAAAACGGTTTGCTGAACTTATACCTTATCTTTCCGATGAGATGGAGAAGATAAATGATGCCATCAGGAATCGTACTCCGGTGTCCGATATGCGGCGTGTTCATATGGTGGGAGGGGTTGCCCGGTATGAGGATATAGCTGTTTTTCCCCTGTATGCTGACGGTATGCCCGGTGCGGTAATCCGTATTGACGATGTCACCGAGCGGGTTCGGCTGGAGCAGGTGATGGTTCAGTCCGAAAAGATGCTTTCCGTAGGAGGATTAGCGGCGGGCATGGCTCATGAAATCAACAACCCGCTGGCTGCGATAATGGGAAGCGTGCAGAACATGCGCAAACGTCTGCTGGATGATATGAAGAAGAACAGGGAGACGGCCCGGCTATGCGGGATAGATCTGGATAGTATGCGTCATTACATGGTCGAACGCGATATTCCGAAAATGATAGACAGCATTCATGACGCCGGTACCAGAGCTGCCCGTATAGTCAGCAACATACTCCGCTTCAGCCGCAAGAGCGGTGAGGGCTTTGAGCAGAACGATCTCGCCGCACTTCTTGATAATGCTCTGGAGCTCATCGCCAGTGATTACGATCTTAATAAGGATTACGATTTCAAAAATATTTCCCTGCTAAAAAAATACGCACCGGACATTCCTCCTGTTTTTTGTGAAGGAAACCAGATTCAGCAGGTTTTTCTGAATCTGCTCAAAAATGCGGCCGAGGCGGTTTCTGAAAAGCGGGAAAACAGTCCTCTGCCGCAAATAATCGTCAGCACCGGGATTGAATCCGGCATGGCTGTGGTTGAGGTTGAAGACAACGGTCCCGGAATGGATGCGGATGCCTGTCGCAGGGTGTTTGAGCCTTTCTATACCACCAAGTCGCCGGGCAAGGGAACCGGGCTGGGGCTTTCCGTTTCATACTTCATAATAACCGACCAGCATGACGGAACAATGGAAGTCTTCTCCGATCCCGGACATTGTACAAAGTTTGTGGTCAGGCTGCCCCTCGGAAACGGATCACGCCGGGCGCACGGAGTTGCTTCGGTCTGATGACTAGCGGTTGTCTTCCGCTATATCCGCCCGTGGGAAGATAAGCGTGAAGCAGCCGCCGCCCCCGTCTTTTGTGGAAGCCCTGATGGTGCCGCTGTAATCCTTGACTATGCCGTAGGATATTGAGAGTCCCAGTCCGGTGCCTTTTCCCACATCCTTGGTGGTGAAAAAAGGCTCGAAAAGACGTCCCCGGATGGCTTCCGGAATGCCCGGACCGGTATCGCACACCTCGGCAATAACCTTTTCCGGGGTGAACGTGGTGGAAATGTAGATCTTCTTGTCATCGGCAAGGGGTACCTTTCCGGCCCAGTTTTCCTCTATTGCGTCACGTGCGTTGATGAGCAGGTTGATGACCACCTGTTCCAGCCTGTTGGCATCGGCCATGATTATCGGCAGGTGACTGTTCAGATTCCACTCTACACTGATGTTGCGTACTGTAAGCTGCCTGCTGAAGAATTCGAAGCCGCGTCTGAGCACTTCGTTAAGCTGCACTGGCATGGTCTTGAGATCGGACTTCCGGCCGAATTCGCGCATGTGTTCGATTATCTTGCTGGCCCTGTTCACGTGCGAGTCGACGCCTTCGGCCATTTCCTTGAGAATATCCGGGTCTATGGGCTGACCCCGGCTGACCTTGCGCAGCATGAGATTGCTGATTGTCTTGAGGATCGCCAGCGGCTGGTTCAGTTCGTGAGCCACACCGGAAGCCATCTCGCCTAGAGTGGTCATCTTGCTGGCCTGAATGAGCTGCTGTTCCGCTTCCAGTTTTTTGGTCACATCGCTGCAGGTGACGATGAGTGTCCGGCTGCCGTTGAAGTCCGCCGGGGATATGCGCAGTACCGCATAAATGGGCGTTCCGGATTTGGTTATCTGCGAGCAGGGGCCGATTTCCCTTTTTACTTTGACCAGGTGTTCGTAATCGGCGCGTTCCTCTTCCCGGAAGAGCTGCAGAAATGAACTTCCCTGAATTTCCTCGATGCCGTATCCGTACATCCCCTCTACCGGATCGTTGCAGTTGACCACGTCCAGAGTTTCGGCATCAAGAACGAATACCGCGCCGGGTATGGAGTCGAAAATTGCGTGATAGCGCTGTTCCGAAGCTGCGAGTCTCTGCTCCAGTTCCTTGCGTCGGGTCATGTCGACCATCATCTCCATGGCGGCGACAATCTTTCCTTCCCGGTCCTTGATAGGAGAGGTGTAAACAATCCAGTGGATAGGTCTGCCGTCCTTGGATAGTCCTGATTCCTCACTCATGTGCGGGGCAAGATCGAAAAATGTTTTTTCCACAGGACATTGTTCGCATTTGCGGTCACGGTTTTTGTTTATGAGGTAGCACTGCCGTCCCCTCGGTTTGCCGAAGTGGGCTTCGTATGCCTTGTTGTGCCGGATCACCCTGAAATTCAGGTCGACCACGCTGACCAGACAGGGCACGTTCTCAAACAGGTCCCGGTATTCCTCTTTCTGTTCCAGCAGGGCCTTGTGCTTTTCCTGCACCTGACGGCCCATCATGTTGAACGCATCCGAAAGTGTGCCTATTTCGTCTGTCTGGTCCAGTTGGACTTCGACAAAATCATTTGCAGAGCCGATGTCTCTGGTGGCCTTGATGAGCTTTCGGATAGGTTTGAAGATGAAGTTGTAGGCATAAATAATAAGGGCTGCGAACGTGGCGATGAAAACCACCAGCGCAATCCCGAAATTGGCGCGTTCAAAGGTTCCGAGCATGGCGCTTTTCTTTTCGGTGGAGACCACAAGGTCCAGCAGTCCCAGCAGTCTTTCGCCTTTGGCGTGCACATGGCATGGCCCGGGGGCACACCCTTCGGAGTTGGGAATCGGAGTCATGATTCCCATATAATTTTTCCCGTTTACCGTTTTTGTCCGGCTGCGCTCCTTGAGGCTCATGGTGGCCGGAGGCGGGTTGAAGCTGTGGCACTTCTGGCAGGGGCCGCTTTTTATATCGATAACATCGTTTATTTCTTCCGGGTCGTTGGAATAGATTATGCGGCCTTTCTTGTTGATGACCCGTATGGATTTTATTTCCCCCTGCCTGCTCATGTTGTTGATGTCGTTCTGGATGAATTCCTTGGCATCAAGCATCATGGCGTGGTGCAGACTGAGCAGTACTGTATCGGAAAGCATGGCAATGTCGGAAATGACATTGCCGGTTACGTTTTTTTTGAAGAACAGCACATTGAAGCTGGTCCAGAGAATAACGCTCAGCAGCAGGGTGACCCCACCTGTGAGGATCATTTTCATGATAAGGCTGTGGCGTAATCTCTTCAATGTTTTTGCGGGGTTGGAATTGATGCGTTTCTATATCCGGGCAGGAATACAGCGCTGGATCAACAGGTGTTCACGAATTAATCCGGGCGGTCCATGGGACAGAGTCGTGCGTCTTTTACAAGGTCTGCGAGGGTATAGGAATCAAGCATCTTATACATGGCCTGATTGGCATCGTCCCAGATGGAGCGCCGCAGACACACCGCCGCCCGCGGACAGGTGGTGACATCGCCGTCGCAGTCCAGGACCGATTCGTCGCCCTCCAGAATGCGGGTGAGTTTTCCAAGAGATATGTCCTCCGGTTCCATTGTCAGAACGTTACCCCCATTGGGTCCGCGTTTGCCTTTAATGTATCCGGCCTCTTTTAATATTTTAAGTATCTTTTCCAGATATTTCAAAGAAATATCTTCGCGACGGGCAGAGTCCTTGCTTGGGACAGGTCCGTGTTTGGAGTGCAGGGCTATGTCCAGCAGCAGCCGGGTTCCGTATCTGGAGCGGGTAGTCAGTTTCATGAATGCGTCTCAGGATTGTTGAGTTATCTGAAAATAATTATGTGACAATGTATCAGGAGACTTAAAATATGGGAAGAAGCAAAGTTCTCCACTGAAAAGGTCTGTTAATTTGCAGTACAGCCCTGCTCTACAATCGGTTTTGCGGTTCCAGTTCTTCTGGGCAGGGTGATGACGAATGATGTACCCTCGCCCGGTTCCGATTCAACCCGAATTTTTCCGCCGTGCTGCTCAATGGTCTGGTTGGAGATGAAAAGACCTATGCCGGTCCCCCTTTTCCCCTTTGACGAAAAGAACAGGGTAAAGATTTTGTCTCTGGTTTCCCGGTCCATGCCCGAACCGTTGTCTCTTATAGTTATTTCAATGTTCCCTGCAACTTCTACTGCCGACATACTGATAGAATATTGTTTACCCGGAATCGGGATATCGCAGGCATCCACGGCATTTTCCAGAAAATTTACGAGTGCCGCGGACATGGAGCTGCTGTCGATCATGATTGTGCCCAGATTGTCCGGGACGGAAACAGTGTATTCTATTCCGGCGGCAGCAGCCTTGGCGTTGACAAGAGCGGCCGTGTCGGAGAGAAATTGCGCCGCCGGTATTTCCTCGACCTCAATCTCACGTGATTTAGCGTAATAGAGTATGTCGAGGACCATCTTTTTGATCCTGCCCACAATGTTCTTGAGTGCTTTGGAGGCTTCTTCCACCCGTTGCGTATCGTTTTTGCGCAGCCCTGATTCCAGGCGGTACATACCTCCGTCCAGTGCGGTGAGCATGCCTTTGACCCCGTGCGACATGGAACCGAGCATGAAACCAAGCGAGGTCAGGTGGTCCTGAAGTCGGCGTATTTCGGTGATATCAGTCGACATTTCCATTACCTGCGTAATTTCGCCGTAGGCATTTCGCAAAGGCGCGGACCAGACCAGCATGTTTTTGCGTTCTCCGCTGCCGGTGCTGACCACGGTTTCCATCTGGTGCGATTCGCCGTCCTTGAAAGTGCGCTGCACCGGGCATTCTTCGCATGGAGCCTCGCGGTGTTTGTAGGCGCTGTGGCAGGCAAGGCCCAGAGGTTCGCCGAAATCTTCCTTGAAGCGGCGGTTCACTTCGGAAATGGTATAATCTCTGTTCTGGACCGAAATGTAGCAGGGGGCTTCATCGAAAAGGCGTTGAAATTTGTATTGTGTTTCAAGGAGTTCATCGCGCAGCCTTTGCAGTTCGGTCATGTCCACGGAGATATCGAGAACCAGTTCTATTTCGCCGTTCTTGTTCGGAATGGGAGCCGTGTAGACCGTGACCGGTATTTCCTCACCGTTTTCCGTAATGAAGGTTTCCTTGCTGCGCTGCCCCTTGCCGGTCTGAAAGGTGAGCTGTACGGGGCAGGCGTTTCCGGGGGAATTGCGGTCGGAGTATATATCGAAACTGTTTTTGCCGACAACGTCGCCGAGGCGTTCCTTGAGCAGTTTGTTGGTGGCGACGATCTCAAGGTAGCGGTTGTGGATCGAGACAAGACAGGGCAGTTCGTTGAACAGGCTGCTTCCGGTTTCTATTTCATCGGCTGCGTTGGAAAGGGCTTCACTCAACCCTTCAACAACCTGACAGGCTGCGTTCTGGCGTTCCAGCTCTACTATGCGTCTGGTCTTTTCTTCCACCAGCCGTTCCAGATTTTCGGTGTATTCGCGCACCTGCTGTTTGAGCTGGATCTTTTCCATTACCCGCTCAAGGGAAATTTCGAGAACTTCATCGTTGACCGGTTTGGTTATGAAATCGGCTGCTTCGAATTTCAGGGATTCAATGGCAAGGTCCATGTCACCGTGCCCGGTGAGCATGATCACTTCCACATGCGGGTAGTCTGATTTAACAGCCTTGAGCAGGTCGATGCCGTCCATGCGCGGCATTTTGATGTCGGTGAGGATTATGTCGGGCTGGAAGGTTTTAAGCAGTTTGAGGGCCGCTTCTCCGTTCTCGGCGGTTTTGACAGTGTAGCCGAAATCCATAAGCGTCAGTCCGAGGAATCGCCTGAGTCCTTCCTCATCGTCAACCAGCATCAATTTCCTGTCACTCATCCTGCACCCCCGGGAAATATGATACGATTTCCGGCCTTAAGTGCCGGAAAAAGGGAAAGGCCACCGACGACCGAATTTAATCAGTCGTCGGTCTCGCCCAGGGCCTTTCGCACAATTTCGATTACTTCCGTGGGATCAAAAGGCTTTTTGATTGTTGCCACAGCCCTCTTGATCGCCATGTGAATACCCGGCAGTCCGCTGATAACGATAACCGGAATATTCGAAAATTCATCTTCAAGAGTCAGTCGGCGGTAAAATCTGGGGCCCCACTCATGAGGCATTTCCAGGTCAAGGGTTATCAGGTCCGGTTTTTCCGCCATGGCCACATCGAAGGCCGAGACCCCGTCGGACGCACGGCATGTCAGGTAACCGTGGTCCTCAAACACACTTACGAGGTAATCAACGATGTACGGATCGTCATCCACAACCATTATTTTTTTTGGCATTTAGTCACCTTTGTAATGATTTTAAGGGTTTATACGCCCTCTGTGGATAGAAGCCTACACCGTACCTCAACATATATTCAAGCTAAAAAAGCCGGGCCGAACGAAGGTTGCCCTCCGCCCGGCCCCGATATGGAATTGCTTTAGCCTATGGTTTCCTTGACTATCCTTATCAGCTCTTCGGCATCGAAGGGCTTGGTAAGGGTGGCTATTGCCTTTGGAATTGCATACTTGTTGGCATTGAGTCCGCTGATCACAATGACCGGTATTCTTTTCAGATCATCGTTCTGGGTCAGTTTGCGATAAAAGCGCGGTCCCCATTCACCGGGCATTTCAAGGTCGAGTGTGATGAGATCGGGGGTTTCCTTTTCTGCGATCTCCACTGCAACCGCTCCGTCTTCAGCCATGACGGTTTCGTATCCGTTGTCGGCAAACAGTTCGCCGAGGTAGGAACGGATATCCTGATCGTCGTCTACAATCATAATCTTCTTGGACATAATAACTCCTCCTGTGAATCTTCATCCTTTACATTCCGGGCAGCGGGTCATCACCGCTGCCGTCGGTGCGGATTTGTTCAGATTCAGTTATCAACCTATACCTTATCAGGCTTGCTGACGCTGACCACCGGACAGTTTGCCCGTAAAATGACCTGTTCGACAGTCGAGCCGATACGTGCTCTTTCCGGATCAAGCTCGTTTGTGTGATGGGCGAGGCATATGAGGTCCACTCCCTTCTCGCGGGCGAGCTTGACAATTTCGACGTAGGGAGTTCCTTCCCATACTTCGATGTCGTAATTCTTGAAATCGCCCATCAGCGGAACGTATGTTTCCCTGATCCGCTTGCGGGCACTGATGAGGTTTTCCTCGATTTCATTCTGGTCCAGAACCTTGCCGCTGATGTCCAGGGCATGGAAGATAGTCAGGTCGCAGTCGAGTTCGCGGGCTGTGGACAGAGCGAATTTGAATGCGCTCTCAGCCTGCTTGGAGAAGTCGGTACCAAAAAGGATGTTGGAGAACCCGCCCCAGTAGGAAGCGGATTCGCGGTGTACGGAAAGGACCGGGCAGCGGGCGGCCTTGGCCACCTTCTGCAGGGTGCTTCCCGGATAGCCCTTGTGGAAGGATCTGTTTTCGCCGGAGCTTGCGGCCATGACGATCAGATCGGTATCCGCCTTACGGGCTTCGCGAAGTATTTCACGGGCGGGTACACCGGTTGCCAGAACGATCTTTGCGTTGTCTGCGCCTTCGAACTGCTTGGCGAAAGTGGTCTTGAGTTCTTCTTCAACCCAGGCCAGATAGTCTGCGTCGACTTCTATTTCCTCACCGGTGCGGACATCGTTGACGACATGGGAGAAAGCCTTGGTGGGCACTCCCGCGACATGGAAGATCGTTACTTCGGATCCGTAGCGCTTCGCCATGTCGAAGGCTACTCGGGCGGCTCCGAAGCTCGCAGGAGAGCCGGTAGTCGCCAAAAGGATTTTCTTGAACATGTGACACCTCGTTCGTTGCGGACAATATCAGATAATCACCGGTCGCAAGCGACCGGTGCCACTACCATTCGACTCGCATGCCTTCGGGAACGTCGAGCATGCCGATAATCAGAGGCTTCAGGAAGGACCAGCGGATGCCGATCTCGTATTCTTCCTCCAGGTCACGGATTGCGTCCCAGCAGTTGTGGCAGGGCGCGATGACCAGTTTACAGCCAGTGGCGAGGATCTGATCCATCTTCTTGCGCAGAGCTACGTTGCGCTGAGGACGGTAAAGGCCGATTCCGTTGAATCCGCCGCCGCCGCCGCAACAGTAGTTGTGCTCTTTGTTGGGTGCCATTTCAACGAAGTAGCCGGGCTCGACAATATAGCTGAGAATTTCCCGTGTTATGGCCTTGAGACCGTGGTTACGCACGTAGTTGCAGGAGTCCTGCAGGGTTACGGGTTCCTTGATTCTCTTGGCGGGGTCGATCTTGAGCTTGCCTTCGCGCAGAGCTTCGGCTAGCCATTCCACGTAGTGGATGTACGGTCTGGGGGGAAGCCCGTCTTCACGGCCGACCCAGTACGGGCCTTCGATAACGGTGGCACGGTGCGCGTGTCCGCATTCGGTGCCGATTACCCGTTTGGGATTGAGCTTATCGATTGCGGAGTAAACGTTGGCGACGTTGTCCTTGCAGCATTCCCAGTCTCCGGCGAACATGGAAAGGGAAGTCTGTTCCCATCCTTCCGAAGGTACGGTCCAGTTTTCACCGGCAACATGGAAGAGGATGGCGGCTTCGGCCACGTCTTCGGGATAGTGCTTGGGCTCGCGGGCGTTGCAGGTGTACATGATGTCTGCATCCTGCTTGTCCACGGGGATGGTCAGGCCGGGCCATTCCTCTTCGGTTTCCTCGGCCATCCATTCACATGTTTCAACCCAGTCTTCGGTGGTAACGTCCATCTGGGCACGGTATACGCGGTGCATGCCGGAACCGATCTTGAGTTCCCAGGGAACAAATCCCTGTGAATAAAGGATTCCGCGCAGGTAGGAGAACATGACGCCCATGTCGATGCCGTGGGGGCAGTACATTCCGCAGCGGTTGCAGCAGGTGCACTGAGACCAGGCTACCTTCATGCAGTGGCGCATGAACTCGTTGGTGACCTTGCCCTTTTTCTTGACCATCTCACCGAGGGTGGACTGGATCTTGTAAGAGGGAACCTGCTCGGGAACGCAGTCGTTTACCTGATAAAGGAAACAGCTGTCGGCGCACATTCCGCAATGGGCGCATATTTCGAGCCAGGTTTTGGTCCTTGATTTAAGTGTCTTCTGGAGTGTGGACCAGAGAAGTTCGGTATCCACATCCAGTTCTTCCATTTCAGCGTAATATTGCTTGCCGCTCTTGTCCGAGAGAGTCAGCTTGAGCTGTTCTTCGGTGTTGATCGGCTGTCTGTTACAAAGCTTACCTTGAGGCATTATGCTTCTCCTCTATGTTGCGAATCGGTTCCCTGTTACCAGGAGAAGGTCGAGCCTTTCATGCCGCCGCGTTTGATACCGTAGTCCATTCCGAGCTGTGCGCGGGAACAGAAGAAGAGCACGCAGTGGCTGAGCTTGGTGAAAGGCAGGCACAGCAACCAGATTTCGCCTGTGATTATGTGGGCCAGCAGCCAGAACTGATAATCTCCTGCCTGGTAACGGGCGATGAGGCCGGTTACGAAAGGCGCAACGGTTATTATCAGCAGAAGGTAGTCGTAGGCTGTGGTGAGAATCCTGACTTCCGGAAGCGCTATACGGCGCAGGATGATGGAAATGCAGGCCACAATCACGGTCCACGAGAGGACATCGGCCAGGAACGCAGGCATCTGCGGCAGGCTGAAGCCCAGATTTTCCTGCAGCATGGTGTTGTGTGCCGCGAGGAAAATCGGAGTTGCGAGCAGTCCGATATGGAATGCGAAGATTATGAAGGTAAGGCCGGGTTTAACTCTCCAGCCGCGGGCACCAACAGGGTTGAGCCAGCTAATTATCGAATTGAACGCACCTTTGAGTCCGTAGGACATGTGGGCACGGTATGCCACGCGGTCGAGCTGCTGGTTGAGGCCCTTGAAATAGAGCACTATGCGTACCAGCAGACCGCCGAAGCTGATGGCGAAAACCAGCCAGAGCACGGGCCCGGTCAGAAGTTCGTACATTGTAGTTTCTCCTCGAGTGTCGGCTTAGTGGTGGTCGCCGTAATCTTTTTTGTTTTCGTCACGGTAGGCCTTTCCGCCCATGAGGAACTGCCAGAACAAAGTGACCCCGACCAGGGCCCCGCCCATGAAAAGGTATACTATCCCTTTGGTGAAAGTGTAGTATTCCTGAAGGTTATGTGCTTCCATCTTTTATCTCCTATATGGGCGGACTAGTGGTCGCCCTTGTAGTCGGGATGCTCGAAGAAGATGGGCATCCTGGTGGTGATGAAACGGAAAATAACTACGCCGAGAGTCACGATGAAAACGGAGATTCCGATTTCCGACATGCTGGGGAAGTACCTTTCCGCAGAGGGAAGATTGTAGTTGAACGCGATCATGGAGACGTTGAACCTGTTGAAGACGATGCCGAGCACGGTGATGATGGCGGCTTTCTTGATCAGGCCAAGGTTCTTGTCACGTACACCCACAGCATAGAGGAAGCAGGGCAGGGCTACGAAACCGAGTATCTCGGTGAGGAACAGCAGGCCGTACCCGGTGGTCAGGTAGTGCCAGTTGTTGCCGTAAGCCACGCCGATCATCTTGATGAAGAAGTAGCCGAAGAGCACCAGGGAGCAGGCCTTGCCGAATCCCAGCACAACACTGTCGTGATGCTTCAGGTATTCCTTGTCCATCATGCGGTGAAGGGACTTGTGGGAGAGAGTTCCTTCAAAGATGACCATGGATAACCCTGCTGCGATACTTGAAACAAAGAAGTAGAGCGGCAGGTATGGCGAGTACCACAGCGGATGCACTTTCGAAGGTGCAATGGTGTAGAGCGCGCCGAGGGAGGACTGGTGCAGTGTGGAAAGAACCACGCCGAAGATGGTCAGGGCCAGGGTCAGTTTCATGACCACGTTCCTGATTTTCTTCCAGCCCAGCCATTCGAATACGGCGGGAGTGAATTCAACAAAGAGTACACTGAGGTAGATCATGACGCACAGACCCACTTCGAAGAGCAGGGAGGTTGTTCCCTGCTGGTAGAAAATGGGGAAGGGCAGTCTCCAGGGACGACCGAGGTCGTAAAGCAGTGCGAATACAACCAGAGCGTAGCCGAGGAAGGCGGTCAGGATCGCCGGGCGGACTGCGGAGTGAAAGCGTTTGAGGCCGAAGATGTAGCATGCTGCCGAGGTGGTGTATCCGCCGGCTGCAAGAGCAACGCCGCAGAGCAGGTCGAACCCGATCCAGATGCCCCAGGGGTTGTTGTCGTCGAGATTGGTTACCGAGCCGATACCCTTGGTGAATCTGATCACGGTGATGACCAGTCCCACCAGGATGATAGCGCCGGCTACCAGATTGAAAGTAGTAAAGGCCGATTTAGGCCCGTTGTTTGCGGGAGCGGACATTAGGATTCCTCCTTCTCGCTGTTTTCGCCCTGGTCGTCTTTGGCGGACAGAGCTTCTTCCACAGCTTTCTTGACCTCGACTTCGATCTGACGCTTGTTGGCTACATCCGCTTTGCGCAGGGCTTCATCGAGGGTCTTTTCTGCCTCTTCACCCGCTTTGGCGAGCGCGGAAGCTACTGCTTCCTTGCGTTCTTCGTCGGCGATTTTGCTGTTGCGTTTGCTTACGGCGTAGATTCCGCCCAGAAGCACGGGCCAGAGACCGGCGACCATGGGAACGGCTGCAAGGGCTCCGGCAGTGAGTTCGGGAGCGGACTTGGTGCCGAGATCTTCACGCAGGCCGATTTCGTTGAAGGGAACGCCGGAAAGGTACATCCAGCTGGTTCCGCCCATTTCGTGTTCACCGTAGAGGTGGTCCACGTAACGGTCGGGGTTGCGGCGGATGCGCTCGCGGGCGATTTTGATGAGTTTGTCCCTTTCGCCGAATACGAGTGCTTCCTTGGGGCATGCTTCGACACAGCCGGGCAGTTTGCCTTCGGCCAGACGCGGAGCACACATGGTGCATTTCATGACTCTGGGAGTCAGAGGTTCATCGTATTCGTATGCCGGAATTTCAAAGGGGCAGGCTACCATGCAGTAACGGCAGCCTACACAGACCGACTCGTCGTATACAACCGCCCCGTTGGGCAGTTTTTTGAATGCCTTGACGAAGCAGGCGGATGCGCATGCCGGTTCAAGACAGTGGTTGCACTGGGTTTTGCGGAAGACCGGATGTTCCGGGCCGCTGTATTTGTTGACCACGGTAAGCGTTTTAGCATCCGTTCTGCGCTTGGTGTCCAGTACGGACAGGTCATCGAATTTTTTCTCGGGTTCCGGAAGCTTGTTGACCGTGTTGCAGGCTGCTTCACACTTGCGGCATCCGATGCAGCGGGTGGCGTCAAAGAGTACACCCTTCATGCCGGGGTAACCTTTGAACTCGTGGCCTGCTGCCTCGGCGCCTGCGGGGAGGGATGCTCCCACGCAGGCTGCGCCCAGCATTCCGAGGAATGTTCTGCGTAACATTTATCTGTTCTCCTTCAGGCTAGCCGTTACTGTTTCTTCGCGTGACATGCGGTGCAGTCGGTCGAAGCAGGCTTCTTCAGGCCCATGTTCTCGTGGCAGCTCATGCACTGTACGTGGTAGGCAGCCTTGAGTCCCGGACGTCCGTCACGAGTCTTGTAGTCTCCGCCGTGACAGCTCGCGCAGCTCGGAGGAGTCGCGCTTGCGGGGCTGTTGTGGTGGCAGCTTCCGCACACGGAAAGAGGTGTGCTGTGGAAGGTGGTGGCCATTTTGTCATCCTTTATCTTGCCGACCATGCTCATGATGATCTTGCGGTGGGGAAGCTTGCTGGCCTTGTACTCGTTTTCAAGGACGTTGATGGTCACGAATTCGGGGATATCCTTTTCGTCCACCAGCTGCGGTGCAGCGGGGCGTTCCAGAATCAGGGACTGCGCGATGGCGGCCTTGGCGGAGGCGTCCATTGCAGCTGTTTCCTTGGATGCCGGTGCCGGACCGTTATGGCAGACCTTGCAGGTATCCTCGGATTTGACGGCATTGCCGGGCATGAGTTCGTGACAGCCTGCGCATTTGGGGTCTTTCTGCTTTACGGCATGGCAGCCCACACAGGATCTGGTGCTGCCAGCCTTGTGCATTGCCTGCTCGAGAGTAACGAAACCGCCTTCCTTGGAACCGCGGACGGTGTGGCAGGTGGAACAGGATTTGTTCATTGTTTCGTGGTGACAGGAAGTGCAGGAGTCAGTGTAATTCTCGTGAGCCTTGTGGTCGAACGAGACGGAAGCCATGGAGGCTTTGACTGATACGTTTTCCTGAATCGGAGCGGTCAGCAGAACTGCGTCGGGTTGTTTTCTGGGCAGGCGGGGCAGTGTGCCGCCCAGCTTTTTCATAAGTGCGGCATCGTCTTCCTTGAGATCCGCGGCCTTTTCCTTGCCGTGACATCCTGCACAGTCAACAGGACCGGTCTTTTCGGCTTTGGCTGCCTTCATTTCAAGGTGACAGGATACGCACTCGCCGTGATAGGCTTCGGATGTGTTCAGCTTCACGTCGCCTTCAGGCTTGGCCGTATGGCAGACACTGCAGTTGTCTTCCTGCCCTTTCACGTATTCAAGCTTCCTGGTGAGCTTGTTGTAAACGTGGTGGCATTTACCGCAGTTTGTGTCTTCGCCCTTGTCTTTTGCGATGAGCTTGGAGCTCCAGTGACGGTAATGGAGCGTGTTGTCCATACCGGCTGGGACCCTGTCAGCGCTGACTTCGGGGTCTGCAACGTGGCAGCTGCGGCATTCTCCGACCTTGGGGCCGGTCTTCTTGCCTTCCGCGGCCTGGGCCGTGTGGCAGCTGATGCATCCGTTGTGGTAAATTTCTTTAAGCTGTTCGGGTGTGCCGTCCTGGAGTCTGTTATACTTGTAGGACATAGCACCGTCTTTCTTCTGGTGGCAGGCAGTACAGTCTTTGCCCTGCTCGGCCACCGCCTTGGAGTGTGCCTCGTGGAGAAACACAACAGCGGGCATTTCCGGTTTTTCCTGAGCGGCGATGGTGTCGATCATGATCAGATCTGGACGCTTGTTGCCGTTCTCCTGGGGGGTTCCGACCATGCTCAGCGCCTCCATGTGGAAGCAGAGCACCCCTGCCAGGACAATCAGGATACCGGACAATCGTAATAATTTTTTTCCGTTTGCCATGATATCGATCCCCTCTCAATGCAATTGGACTCTAAGCCTTATGCTTAGGACCTTTGTTGCCCCGTTCAGTGTCAGCCCGGTTGATCTTTGCGGCTTAATCCTCCATGGAAAACCGCCTGAAACAGATAAACGGGGCACACCGATCCGACGCGCCTCATTCCCCATTTGTCAAGGAGGTATTAATACCTCCCCTTTGGATGGGTTTTTATACCTGCTCGATAGGTATGTTATTAATCAAGGTCACGTCAAGAGGTGTTTTGCAAAAAATGTAATGACTCAAAAAGATGGTTTTCATACCGGTTTCGTCTGGTTTGCAGATAGTTTGTTATGTAAAACTGTGAGCGATAAAATTCGAAAATAATTATTTATTTTTTATGCAGACTTGATTCTGCTGGTTTTTATAATTAAAATTGAGTAATGTTTTTAATCTCTTCTTAAATAGTGTGGATTTTCGCGTAGCCGGATGAGATCATTGCTTTTTGCGGAATGGTAATTTTGCCGAAAAACTGTGCGGTTTTATTTTTTTGAAGTACTTTTTTTTCGATATTCAAATCTGTACTCTATTTAAAATGAAATATTGTTTATTTAACAGTACAGTTTGTTCTGGTATCAGAGGGCGAATATGACTTTTAATAATGATCGGAGGTAATGAAATGAGAACTCTCGGAATAATCGGCGGGATGAGTTGGGAATCTACGGTAACGTATTACAGGCTGCTGAACGAAGGTGTAAGAAATATCGCAGGAGGGCTGCACTCCTGCCCCATGGTCATGCACAGTGTTGATTTCGGGCCGTTTGCGGAAAAGATGGAAGTAAACGACTGGGAAGGTATTGCCGAAGGGCTGGAGAAGGCTGCAAAAAGCGTTGCCGGCGGCGGTGCGGATGCACTGATCATCGCCACAAATACCATGCATAAGGAAGCGGACAGGGTTCGGAGCGCGGTTGATATTCCGCTGCTGCACATGGCCGATGCCATTGCCATGGCCGCAGGGAAAATCGGTGCAAAAAAACTAGGACTCCTTGGGACCGCGTTCACAATGGAACAGGATTTCCTTTCCCGGCCGTTGCGTGAAAAACACGGGCTGGAAGTGATTGTCCCGCCTGCGGAAGAGCGTTCATTCGTGCACCGGACCATTTTTGACGAACTCTGCTGCGGAAAGATCGTAGACCGTACCAAAGCGGAGTATATCGGGATTATCGAACAGCTTGCCGCACAAGGGGTGGATGCGGTTGTTCTGGGATGCACGGAAATCGGTCTGCTGGTCGGGAAGGATGATGTTTCCGTTCCGCTGATTGATTCCGTTCAGGCCCATGTTGACCTTGCGCTGGATTACGTCTTCGGCAAAATCGATTAAGGCGCATCCGGCGTTCGGATGTCCCGTTTTTGTAGACATGCAATCAGGCTCCCGGCGAGAGTCCCATCCAGCTTGTATCTGATTATTCTGTTGCCACGGCGACACCGGAACCGAGGAGGACTGAACCGGCGCAACGGTTTGCAATTTTCCAGACTTTCGGACTGCGGATGACTTTGCGACCGCGACTGCCTATCCAGGCATACGTAAGCAGGGTTGTCAGCGCTGTGGTAATGATGGTGCATACCAGCATTACAAGGTCTGTGGCGCTCATGCTTTTCAGGTTCACAAATCCGGGCAGGAATCCGCAGTAGAACGCTATCAGCTTGGGGTTGCCTAGGGACAGACAAAGGGCTGCGAAAAATGTTTTGACCAGCCCTTTCGTTTTGGGGAGTTCCGCCTTTTCTTCCGGCGGCGGCGAGGCAAACCAGCACTTTACGCCCAGATAAATCAGATACGCGGCGCCTATCCATTTGAGAACCATAAAACCCATACCAAGTTTATGGGCAACCAGACTCATCCCGAAAATAGCCATGAGCAGGTATATCAGGTCGCCGACTATGATGCCGACCGTCCAGAAGGCCGCGAACCTGAATCCTTTTGAAACCGACTGGGCGATAATCGACATTATTCCGGGGCCGGGGATGGCGGAGAAAACGAAAACCGCAAAAACAAGGGCTATGGTGGAAGTCAAAGTCATCTTATATTTCCTTACAGCAGTAATTGTACTGATGGTTTCTGTTTTTCTCTCAGATTTATCAGGAAAACACCAGAGCCGCGTGGGTAGGAAAAACGGGATTATGCGAAGAGGCAGCAACCTTTTGGCCGGATTACCTGTCTCATCGGCCGGTTGCCGATAACTGGGAAACCCCTGCAACCGGTAGACTGCAGGGGATTCATGGCGGCAGGTAAGGGACTTACAGCCTATGCGGTGTTTGCAGGATAACTGCTTTTATCCCGCAAACACCATTAATTATTTACGTTTGGTTAGTGCAGAAGGTTCGGCAAAAAGGTGATGATCGGAGGACAGAAGGTCATCACCAGCAGGGAAACCAGCAGGGCTACCAGATAAGGAACCGATGCCTTCATAACCTTTTCCAACGGAACTTTTGTGATGGCGCTGGCTACAAACAGGTCCAGTCCTACGGGCGGGGTTATACAACCGATTGCGAGGTTGATGACCATCAGCACTCCGAAGAACAGCGGGTCGATACCCAGTTTGACCGCTACCGGCAGGAATATGGGGGTCAGGATGACTACTGCGGCCGAGGCGTTGATCAGGGTGCCGATGAAGAGCAGCAGCACGTTCATCATGATCAGGAACATGGCCGGAGAATCGGTAAGGGATACAATATATTCCCCGATATGATGCGGTATTTCAAGGTTGGTGAGCATCCAGCCGAAAACCTTGGCGGCGCCTACAATGAACATGATCATTGTGGTCCCCATAACAGCCTGGAAGATGATGCGCGGAAAATCCTTGAGGGTAAGCTCCTTGTATATAAAGAACCCCACAAAGATGCCGTAAACGGCAGCTACGGCCGCGGCTTCGGTGGGGGTGAAGATTCCACCGTAAATTCCGCCGATGATAATCACCGGGGTCATCAGCGCCCAGAATGAATCCTTGAATGACTTCAGCAGGTTGATGAATGAAAATGATCCCTCTGCCGGAATACCTTCCTTTTTGGCAATGGCGTAGCTGACCAGGCACATCGTCAGTCCCATGAGCAGTCCGGGAATCATGCCGCCCATGAACAGGTCGCCGATGGATGCCCCGGCAATTACTCCATAAACGACAAGGGTGATGGACGGCGGTATGACGATTCCCACTGTCCCGCCGGCTGCCACGATACCCGTAGCCAGTTCGCGGCGGTAACCTTTCTTTTCCATTTCATCTACCATGGTCGAGCCGATGGCGGCAGTCGTTGCTGCCGATGATCCGGAAATGGCGGCAAAGAACATGCCCGAAACAGCGACCACCTGAGCCAGACCGCCGGTGAACGAGCCCACAAGGGCCTGAGCGAAATTGACCAGTCTGGAGGTTACCCCGCCGGCAGACATGAAGGAACCGGCCAGCATGAAAAAGGGCACGGCCATGAAGGAAAAGGAATCAATACCGGAGTACATGACCTGAGTGATCATGACCTGGGGTATGTGCATGTAATGGTAGAGAATTATCGATACGGAAAGTCCCAGCGCATAGGCGACGGGAACTCCCAGAAATGTCAGGCCGAGAAATGAACCGAGTAATACTGCTTCCATGACTATCTCCCGACTTCTGCTTTCCGGTCTGAAATTGCGGCCGATCCGCAGTGTTCCCTGATTCTGCTGATTATTTTTACCGTGTCCTTGATAAGATAGAGTATCATCAGGAACGCACTGATCGGGATTATGGAATAGACCACACTCATGGAAATACCGAGTCCGGGAGCGACCTGGAAGGTCATGACCGAGGTCATCTTGGCTCCCTGCACCAGCAGAAGCATGGTAAAGGCATAGCTGCAGAGATTGATGAATATTTCCAGCAGCAGGCCTGATGCGGAACCCTTCAGTCTGGTCGGCAGAATCTGTACGGCAAGGTGTCCGCTTTCTCCCATGATCAGAGCTGAACCAAGAAATACAACCCAGACAAAAAGAAATCTTGCCAGTTCTTCAGACCACTCAAAGGTGTGTCCGAAAAAGTATCTGGTCACGACCTGAAAAAAGATCAGAGCCAGCATGACGGTCATTGAGGTTACTGAAATCCAGTAAAGGACTGCACGCAGTTTTTCGAATAGCTTGTCCATCAGGAATCCTCCCTGAGAATCCGGAGCCGGGAAGCTGCCCGGCTCCGATTGAAACGACTATTTTTTAAGAGCGTTAATTCTGTCGATGTTTTCCTGGCCGACGACATCGGCGAATTTGTCGTAAACAGGTTTTGTTGCCTGCGCGAACTGATCACGGTCAACTTCGGTAATTTTGATTTTTCCGGTGCCTTCAATGAGCGTCCAGTATTCTTCATCTTTTTCAGTGGAGAACTTGCGCTGCCAGTCAATTGCTTCCCTGGCTGCTTCCATGATGATTTTCTGCTGGGCAGGATTGAGTCTGGACCAGCTGATCATGGACATTACCAGCGGTTCCGGGGCATAGGAGTGAGCTGTTTTGGATGCGTATTTCTGGACTTCGAAGAAGCGTTTGGTCCAGATGTGGGCGCTGGGGTTTTCCTGTCCGTCAACGGTGCCCTGCTGCATTGCGGAATAGAGTTCGCCGAAAGCCATGGGAGTGGGGGAGGCGCCGAGGGATTTCATCATTTCAATGTAGATCTTGTTGGTCATGACCCTGATCTTGAGGCCATCCATGTCGGCAGGGGTCTTTACTTCGCGAACGTTGTTGGTCAGGTGGCGGATACCGTTTTCCATGTATCCGAGAAGTTTGATGCCTTTGGGTTCAAGGGCTTTGCCCAGGTCCATGCCTACGGTATCAAGAGATTTGTAGGCATGCTCACGGTCCTGAAAGAGGAAGGGCATGTCGAAAATTGAAATCTGGGGCTGAAACTGTCCGAGTACGGCTGTTCCCACCAGCGCCATATCAACGGTTCCGAAGATGAGGCCTTCGATAAGGTCCTTCTGTCCGCCCAGCTGCGAGGAGGGGAATACCTTGACGATGATTTCTCCACCGGATTTTTCCTTTACAAGCTCGGCGAATTTTTCGGCACCCTGCCCGTAGGGATGTACGGGTTCGGCAATATGGCCGAGTTTGAGCACCACTTTGCCTGCAAATGCGGGAATCGACATGGTTGCAATCAGAGCCAGCGCACAGAATACTGCAAATAAACGTCTCATAAACCCTCCTCTGCTTAAGCAGAATTTCAAAAAATTTTCATACAGCTACTTCCCAATTGTTACATCCGGGTCCGACGCTATATTAAAAATCCCAGGAAAGGTTATTAACCGCTTAATGTGCTTTTTTTGTTTTATGGTAATATTGTTTATTTTGTTCACGAATGTGAAAATGTGGACAAAACGGCAGTACGAAACGAAATTATTATCGGCTGAGTCGAGGAGTATCAGTACTCAGCATCGTGCAGCTTGATGAGTGGGACGATTTTAAGATATGAAAAGAGTGTGCTGTGTCTATGAAACAACGGATTGGTCGGGCATCGCAGTGACGGAAACATGTTGGGGCAGGAAAGTTGCTACTGATGCTTGAGTTCTGAAACGGAAAATCAGTTTTTGAAATATTTGCGCTCCGGTCGTCCTACTGTGCCGTACACAACATCGGGGTAAATGCTGCCGATGGAAACCAGATATTCCAGATAGCGTCTGGCCGTGGACCTGCTCGCTCCTATTATCTCGCCCATTTCTTCGGCGCTCAGACCTTCCTGCCTACCCGATATATCCTTTCCGAAGGCGGCCTTGACCTTTTTAAGGGTCAGGGGGTCAATCCCTTTAGGCAGGGTTTCGGGACAGGATTCGGACATGGATGAGGCCGGATTGAGGTTGCGGATGCTGTCCACATCCTTCTGTTCTATGGCTTCCTCCGAATGCAGGCGGCGGAAATATTCACCGAATTTTTCAAGGCAGGTCACAAAGCGGTCGAGGATCACCGGTTTGATAATATAGTCGAACACACCCCCGCGCAGTGCTTCCTTGAGCGGTCCCATTTCTCTGGCGGCGGTTATAAGAATCACGTCGGTTTCAATCCCCTTGGCCCTGATTTCACGCAGCATATCCAGACTTGTTCCTTCAGGGAAGTACAGGTCCAGCAGGATGAGGTCGGGATTGTAAAGGCGGATCATGGTTTTTGCGTCCTCAAGCCCCTGGGCTATGGCCACCACGCTGAACCCCGGCACTCTTTCGGTAAAGCGGCGGTGGAGATCTGCAATTCTGGCGTCATCCTCTACGATAACTACTTTGACATCGATCATGCGACAGTACACCTGGCTTTTGGAATTACTACGGAAAAGAGTGTTCCGCCGGATTTCGCCGTTGAAACGGATATGAATCCGCCAAGCTCATCAAGTCTCTGACGGACCAGATAGAGGCCAAGCCCGCGCCGCGTGCTTCCCTTGGACGAAATCCCTTTCTCGAAGATATGCTCCACTTTATCCGGTGGAATTCCGGGGCCGGAATCTTCCACTTCAAAGACAAAGTCGTTTCCAAGGTCTGTGAAGGAAAGGAAGACATTGCGGTTGTCCTTGTCCTGCTCCAGCACCGCTTCAAAGGCGTTGTCCAGCAGGTTGCCGACAATTGTGACAATCTTTTCCTGCTTGATCCAGTCCGGCACATCCACCATGGTCCCTTCCCGGTCGACCTGGAAGTTTATTTTCAACTCCCTTGCCCGGTTGTATTTACCAAGCACAATCGCCGCGATCACCGGGTGGGGGACGGCCTTGTTCAGGAACCTGATCAAATCCTCGTATCCGGATGATTCATGGCTGACCAGATCCAGAGCTTCCTGATAGGCTTCTATCTGGATAAGCCCGGCTATGGTGTGGAGTTTGTTCGAGTATTCATGGGTCTGCCCGCGCATCAGTTCGGAATATTCCTGAATGCTGGAGAGCTCATGGGAAATGCGGTCCAGCTCGTCCTTTCGCCGGAAGCTGGCCACTAGTCCCTTGATGGCGCCGTCTTTAAGGACCGGGACTATATTGAAGATCAGTTCCTGTCCGTTCACTATCCGTTCCTGATCGAACTCGCTTTCTCCGGTGGTCAGGGCATGTTTGAGACCGGCGCAGGGAATCACGTCGTCAATGTGTTTTCCGACCAGCTCCGCGGAATAGAAGCAGGTGTATTTGAGCGCGGCCTTGTTGGCCAGACGGATTTCTCCCTTGTGGTCTGTGGCTATGACTCCTTCCCTGATGGTCTCCAGCACGGCTCCCCGTTCAAGGTAGAGATTGGTTATTTCTGCCGGTTCCAGATTGAGGGTGATCTTTTTGAGATGGCGGGCAATGCAGGCCGTGATTACAAAACCAAGCAGAGTCAGGCAGAGGATGAAGATCAGCGGCCGGTGCATGTGTTCGGCAATGCTTTTCTTTACGCTGGCTGAAAGGTAACCAACGGACACAAAGCCGATAATTTTCTGGTCCGTGGATAGGATGGGTACGAATGAACGGATGGATCGGCCGAGCGTTCCTACAGCTTCAGATACGTAGGATTTTCCCTCTTTGATAACCGGCCCGGTATCGCCGCCGACAAACGTCTGTCCGATCCTTTCCGGAACCGGGTGTGAAAAACGTCTGTTTTCAGCATCCCCCACAACAATAAAGGTGGCGCCTGTTTTTTTGCGGATGTTTTCTGCGAGAATCTGAATTTTTCCTTCGGGATCATTCAGCAGCAGTTCATCACGGATCATCGGTGTATGGGCTATGGATTGCGCTGTCTGGAGAGCTCGCAGCCCGATCTGTTCCTTCAGTATATTGGAAGTGAGGTCAGAGATGAGGAACCAGGTGATGCCAAGTTGAATAAGAACAAGTCCGGCAACCATGTAGGCAAGATAATGCTGAATGGTTTTGGGCTTAACGGCAGTAAGGATGTTGTATAAACGCATGGCCACTTTGCACTGCAGGCTTGTTCAGAAGTCATGGTTGAGGCGGTTGAAAGCAATTGCATTTCAACCGTATCCTTCATGAAAGCATTGTTCTTCTCATTATTTTTGCTGAAACAATTGTTTTGTAACAGTCAAAAATAATGTTTGCAAACCAATATAAGCAGCTCTTCTGCAGTTATGATGCTTGGGCGGGGTTACCGATTCTCTTCAAGCTTGCGGGAGTCTTCCATGGCGGGGCCAGCATCAGAAGAATTCAGAACGGACAGTATCTCCTCAATTCCCTCGCCGGACACACTGCTGGTGCGTATTATCTTTTTGGCTCCGGCCTGCCGGAGAAAGCGTTCGGCCAGAACAGGGTCTGCATCAGGGGAGTCTGTTTTGGTGACAATGCCGAGGACCGTACGATTGAACATGGAAGCGAAAAGAGGCGGAAAGAGGCTGGTCCGGCGGGTGGAGTCCTGTACCAGGGCCAGCACGTGGCAGTCAGCAGAGGAAGTGATAAGGGCGTGGTAGAACCAGCTGTTCTCCAGAAATTCACCCGGAGTGTTGATGAACGGACCGAAGTATTCAACGGCCATGGCCCGGCGCGGAGTGTAGGATTCTCCGGAAAGAGCCCTGATAAGCGAGCTTTTGCCGCAACGGGTTTCGCCCGCGAACATCATTTTTTTCATGGTTTTCCGGTTTGTTTTACAGCCCGTTGAAAGAATAAAAAACGCAGATTGCCGTTTTTCAACAGTCTGTTAAGACCGGGTCAGTTCAACGGACGAATAGTGCAGGGTTTGCTCAAAATAATCGAGCACCGCGCGAAGAGATGCTTCCACGCTGGCAACATCGCCCTGAATGAGCAGGGACCCTCCGAAACGGTCCAGAAAACCGATTTCCACTGAAGCGGCTTTGGTAGCGACATCCGAGGCGATGATTACTCCCTCGCTTGGAGTGATGGTCATGATGCCGATGGCCCCGGAGGCGCTGTCGTCCAGCCCCAGCTTGAGATAGATGTCCCGGTGAGGGCTGGCTATGAGATGGGCAAGGGTAACCTGCTTGCCGGGAACATATTCCTGAATGATACGCTGCTTGGTATTACTGCCGTTATCCATCATGGCCGACTCCTGAGAAAAAAGGTTGTTACCTAGCTTCACAAAATTGTTGATCCAACTAGGGATTCCAAAGGGGATTATCCCCTTTGGCCGCAGGCAGCGAAATCAAATCACCAAAAGCGCGAAGCGCATCGAATCCAGTCTTTCAGATGTCTTTTGGCTAAGTTAAGGATGTCGCCACGTTGAAAAAAGTCCGGCACATGCTGAAGGGGTTACATGTGCCGGGAGGAGGTCTGTTCCGAGGGTGTCATCTCGGAACCCGTGTTAATATGTACAGACTGAGCCCCGGCCTAAATGAGCTGGGCTTTGATCTCTTCACTGGGGGAAGGAATGACCACATGGCTGTGGACCGGACCGGAATCGCCGACGCCTTCCACTCCTGCTTCAACGGAAGCTTTTACGGAGCCCACATCGCCGGTCATGGTTACGAATGCCTTGCCGGCAAGACCTGCGGCCATGCGGATTTCGATGAGGCTTACATTGGCTGCCTTGGCTGCTGCATCGGCAGCGAGAATGCATGATGCGGTGGTGCAGGTTTCAATAACTCCGAGAGCATCGATACCGGGCACCAGTGATGTTCCGCTGAGGGCGGGAATGACATCCATGTGCACACTGGGGATGGTGAAGTGGTCTACAACCATGTCCGCACCGATTTCACAGCCGACTTCTACGGAACTCTTGACCGCTCCGGTATCACCGGTGACTACTACAATATATCTGCCCGGGCAGGTGGGGCGGGCCATGACCAGTTCCACCTGTGCGGCCTTGAGCATTTCATCTGCGGTGTGCATGCCGTGGGCAACGCTGTTCAGCTCAACACAACCGATAGTACGTAAATTCATTTTATATCTCCTTTGGAAGGGGACGCGCTTTGCGCTTTTGACAGGTTCGCTTCGGGCGTTCAAAGGAGCCTGGCCCCTTTGCAGTACCTGCTGATTATTTCCTGATGACTACTACGCCGTTATCAACACTTGCTACTGTTCCGTCGATGCTGGCGTGAACCCTTGCACCCATGGCGCCTTCGGGGATTTCTCCGATCAGGTCGCCGCAAGATACGCTGTCCCCGGCGGAAACAACACATTTTGCCGGAGCACCGATGTGCTGACCCAGACGAATGCTGACCGACTCGGGAGTGAATTCTCCTGCATATCCGGGATGGACGTCATATTTTGCAAGGTTCAGGCGCTGGATAAGGCGTTTCGTGGGGATGGCTCTGCTTTCACGGTACGGGTTGGCAGCCAGCGTATTTCCCTTGGATTCCCAGGTAATGCGTTCCTTCATGAGAATGCGTTTGATCCGGGCGTTGACCTCACGCGGGGAAACCATCATCGGGCAGGCGAATTTTTCACAGACGCCGCACTCGGAGCAGAGCAGGGCTTCTTTGGCGATATCGCTGTCCAGTTCGTTGTTTACCAGTACCCGCATGAGTTTGTGCGGGTGCAGGGAATGGCCCAGCAGGTTGCGCGGGCAGAGGTCGGTACAGCGCGAACACTGGCAGCATACGGTATTGGTTATGCGGCGGAGCTTGTCCGGGTCCATGACCTTGGCGGCAATGACGTTATGATCGGGCGGCAGCACCAGAAGTCCGCTGGTGGTTTTGGTCACCGGCTGGGCGGTATCGGGAAGAACCCGGCCCATCATGGGGCCGCCGTCCACGACCTTGTAATCGGAAATGGTCGGTCCGCCGGCGAATTCCAGTACTTCGGAAACAAGGGTGCCGACAGGGACCTTTACAACCATGGGATTACGTATTTCTCCGCCCACGGTCAGGTAGCGGTGGGTAACCGGCTTTCCTTCCATGGCTCTGGCCACATTGAAAAGGGATTCGGTGTTGCTGACCACTGCACCGACCTGAAGGGGAATGCCGCGTTCGGGAACGGTACGGCCGAGCACTTCGTAGACCAGCACCTGCTCATCTCCGGCAGGGTAGAAATCTTTAAGAACAAAGCATTCCAGACGACCGGATGCGTCACGGGCAACAGCATCCTTCACGGCTTTTACAGCCTTTTCATGCTTGCCCTTGAGGCAGATGATGCCTTTGCCTGCTCCGGTACAGTCCATGATCGCTTCCAGACCGCGAATCATGGTGTCCACTTCCTCTTCCATGAGATAGGGGTCGCTCATCAGCAGAGGTTCACAGGAGGCGCCGTTCACCAGAACGGTATCCACCGTGGCCTCGGCCTTGACATGGGTCGGAAGACCGGCTCCACCGGCTCCGACAACGCCATTCTCTCTAATTACGTCAACTATATTTACTGCCATTTAATTATACCCTTTCATTCGTTTTCGATAATAAACGGGGAAAACCAATCGGAATTCCAAGGGGACCTGCTGTACCGGCCTTCCTGAACGGCCTGTTACCAGGCCTTGAGCAGAAGTTCCTTTACGTCATAGCGGGAAGGAATTCTGGGGTTGCCTGCAGTGCAGATATCGTCGAGCACATTGCGGGCAATGGTGTCCAGGCTGGACCGGAAAATATTTTCGTCAATTTTCAATTCACCGATATTGTTGGGAATACCCATGAACTCGTTCAAGCCGCTCACAGCTTCGATCAGGCTTCTGGTGCCTTCTTCCACTGTTTTCGCAGGCAGGCCCAGCATGGTGGCTATTTCGTGGTAGCGGATACCCACATCAAAGCTGTTGAACTTGATCGCGTGAGGCAGGACCACCGCATTGGCGAGTCCGTGCGGCACGTGGAAAATTCCACCGAGTGAGTGGGCGATTGAGTGTGTGATACCCAGCCCGCTGTTATTGAAAGCCATACCTGCCATGCAGGAACCAAGCAGCATGTGATCGCGGGCTTCCATATCGTCACCGTTCATATAGGCGCGCTTGAGATACTTGAATACGTAGCGGATAGCGTATCTTGCATAGATGGAAGTAAAAGCGTTGGCCTGACGGGAGGTGTAGGCTTCGATGGCGTGGGTCAGAACATCCATGCCCGTGGCAGCGGTTACATGCGGCGGCAGGGTGCGGGTGAAACGGGAATCGAGGATAGCCATATCCGGGATGAGCATTTCATCGTTAAGGGGAATCTTGACCTCATTGACCTTGTCGGTGACCACGGCAATGCTGGTCACTTCAGCCCCGGTGCCGCTCGTAGTGGGGATGGCCACCAGCATCGGCCTGGTCTTTCCTTCGAGGGCTTTGCCCGCGAAAAATGATATGGACTTCGCAGCGTCAATGGGGGACCCCCCGCCCAGCGCGATGATCAGGTCCGCCTGATTTTTAAGAAAAATCTGTGCTCCCCTGGTAACTGTCTCCAGGGAGGGATCAGGTTCAACCTCATCAAATATAATGTAGGGAATCCCGTTACGGTCCAGATGGGTGCGGACCCGGTCCGCAAATCCGGTCTTGACCATGAAGGGATCGGTAACAATAAAAGCCCGCTTCGACGGTATGGTCTCCAGATTGTCCAGAGCGTCCTCTCCGTAGCAGATCTTTGTTTTTCCGTAAAACTGTGTCACCTTTTTCTCCGATAAAATCCGAAACTATCAGGTTAAAAATCATTACAGGGCGCAGGCGTAAGGGGGTGGAAGCCTGCGCCCGGGAGAGCCTTATCTGGCTGTATTTTTGGGAAGGATGATTTCCACTTCGCTGTGCGGACGGGGGATTACGTGTACGCTGCGCAGTTCTCCGACCCTTTCGGCTGCGGCTGCACCGGCATCAACGGCTGCCTTGACCGCGCCGACGTCGCCGCGCACCATTACGGTAACCAGTCCTCCGCCGACCTGTTCGCGGCCGATAAGCACAACATTGGCGGCTTTGACCATGGCATCGGCAGCTTCCACCGCGCCTACAAGACCTCTGGTTTCAACCATTCCGAGAGCGTTGAGAGATGTCATCTTTTTCTCCTGTTAATGTACTGATTTTTAAATATTCGCTTTAACCGCTTCTGCTATCGAGAAACTCAGATCCTTGAGTTTGGACAGATCGGTTATGCCGTATTCTTCTTTGAGCAGGACCGCGATTCCCATGACCAGTCCTTCGCACTCGTCACACACTTCCTTGGTACAGGCCGGGTTGCCGCATCCGCCTTTGCCTTCTGCGGCAACAGCAGCGGAGTCTTCCACGCGGGTGATGCTGATCTTTCTCTTACGGAGTTCGTCTTTGGCTCCGGGAGTAAGGATCATGGAACTGTCCACATAAAGGGTGTGGCTTTCAGGGCTGATGAAGCAGTCGATATTTCCTGCTTCGATAAGTTTCTTTTTCATCTTTACCTCGTTCCCCGTACTAAGGCCTTTACGACCGAGGCGTCGGGTCCGGGGATGACGACCGCCTCAACAAGATTCTTGCCCAGAACGGCGGATGCCGCGTCCGCAGCTTCCTGAACAGCCGCAACATCACCGCTCATAACGAAATATGATTTGCCGTTTATTCCCTGCCCGGCGGCAAAACGGGCCAGTTCGATGCCGGAACGCTTCACCGCTGCGTCAGCCGCGGCAACTCCGGAGGATACGGACCGGCACTCAACCACGCCCACAGCCTGCACGTGTTCAAGAGGGACGTTTTTTTTCAGCACAGCCGCAACTTCCGGTGACAGATTGGAAATAACGAAACTTCCCATCAGCCTGTGACCGTAGTTGACCGCAGCATCAACACTGGCGCCGACTGCGGCTCGGTTGCCGGAAACAAAGATCAGGTACCTGCCGGAACAGATGGGGGCGGCCCGCACCAGTTCCACATCCGCAGCCTTCATCATGGCATCGGCCAGTTGAATACCGGCGGCAATGCTTTTGCTTTCGACTATGCCCAGCGTATCCACGGGGTTTACCTTACCTGTGCCTGAACTTCGTCAATAATGCCCACGATAGCGGCATCCACCGGGGCTTCATGGTTGCGCAGAGCCATGCGGGCGGAGCTTCCGGTGGTAACCAGAACCTGTTCTCCGATGCCCGCACCAACGCAGTCCACAGCCACGAAAATTTCATCGCTGCCTTTTTCCTCGATATCGAGCCGCTGAACAACCATCAGCTTCTCCCCGCTCAGTTCATCCTTCTTGCGGGTGGCCCAGACATTTCCGACAACTTTGCAGATAATCATAAAACAGTCCTTAAAGGGTCTTGCTGATGTTGATGTTCAATTCTTTTGCCGCTTCCGCTGCCAGAGGAGTGATTCTGGCTTCCGGCAAGACAACAAGCTCTTTCACACCCTGTTCCGCAGCCCTGCCGATTACCTTTTCGGTGATCAGATTTTCCCTGAATTTCAGGGACTCGGGCATGGGGCGCTGAAACCTTTTCAGGCCGAAGCCTGCAAGGGTTTTCTCATGGGCTTCATACAGGGCATACAACGGACCGGGAGCTGTCTGGCTGTATGCTTCGTAGCCGAATTCCAGAACTTCCACCGCGCGACCAAGCAACAGCTGTCTCAGAACCTCGGTCATGATCCTGCCGTGGGCTTTGCCGACTGCAAGGTCGGACATTTCGCAGACGCAGAGAGAGGGAACAATGTAACGGCTGAATTCAGTGCAGGGTGTTTTCTCACCAAAGAAACAGTAATCGTACCCATCGCCCAGGCTGTTGCGAACCTTTTCGGCCACAAGGCAGTCGTGCTCGGCCATAACCAGCACGCAGTCCCTTGCTGCTTCGGGCTTGAGTTGCTTCAGCACTTCTGCTGCGATGGATTTTACCAGTTCGTTTACGTCTACGCTCATTTGAGTTGTCTCCGGCAGCCCTTCGTTAACCGGAACCTTATTGAAAAGGGTCTCCGGTTCCTCATAAAATTTTTATTCCGCTACGGCCTGCTTTCAGCAGTTCAAGGCTATGCCCAGCGGGGTTACCAGAAACGGGTTGGCCGGTTTGTAAACCGGGATGCCCACTTCCTTTTCCACCACTTTTTCCATGTCCCTGAGGCAGCAGGTGCCGCCTACAAGATAGATGGCCGAAATATCGCGACCCTTTATATGGTTCCTGACAATGGACCCCATTTTTTGAACCACCGGACGGACGACAGGCAGGATCTCGGCCTGACGTCCGTCAACCTTTTTCAGATCTTCGGCTTCTTCAAAGCTGATTTTGTAACTGCCGGAAAGTACGAGAGTGACGTGGGTTCCACCGGTTGGTTCGTCCGCCACGTAAACAACTTCGCCGTTTTCCAGCACGGAAAGCCCGGTGGTGCCGCCGCCGATATCAACGATGACTCCGTTTTCAATGCCGAGAACGGCGTTTGCCGCAGTAGGCTCATCCAGCACAGAAGTCACTTCCAGACCGGCGGCTTCCACCACGTACTGATGGGTGGTTATGTCCTTTTGGCCGGTTCCCGGGGGAACCGCGATGGCGGCCCGTTCCAGCTTGCGGCCGAGTCTTTCTTCAAGCTCGCCGATCAGTTTGCGGGTGATGCGGGCAGCACCCATGTAGTCAACAACCAGACCGTCCCTGATAACCCGCGCGAATTCCATGGCACAGGCCACCGGCTGCTTTCTGCTGTTCAGGACCACCACCACAATGTAAGCGGTGCCGAGGTCCACACCCACAAGCAGTTCCTCGTCAGGTTTTACGGGCACAGTGTTCTCGATACAGCTTTCAAGCTCGCTGATCATCCGGTCTATTGTTGAAAAATCCATTCTCGTCTTTCCCTTATTTCTATCTTACGATCTTGCCGATAACGGACTTGTTCCAGCCTGCGCTGTTGCCTTCATCCGGATCGATATGCATGGCGAGTTTGAATTCGGGATTGACCCTTACGACAACGTCCTCGAGGATAACCGGACGTTCGCTTTCGAGACGCACGCAGACGCGGTCCTTGTCTTTAACGCCGTACTTGTCTCCGTCTTCGGGCGACATGTGGATGTGGCGGGCGGCGACGATCACCCCTTCCTCAAGGCCGACGATTCCGGTCTGGGAAGCGAGGATGATGCCGGGAGTTCCGGCAATGTCACCGGACTGGCGAACCGGGGCCTTGATGCCGAGAGTGCGGGCTTCAGTATTGGAAATTTCTACCTGTGAAGCGGATCTGGCCGGTCCGAGCACGGCTACGTTGTCCATGACTCCTTTGGGCCCGATAAGCCGCACACGTTCCTCGGCGAGGAATTGTCCCGGCTGGGAAAGTTCGCGTACCGGGGTCAGGGGCTTTCCGAAAAGCTCAAGGGCGTCGTGTTCGCTGAGGTGAACGTGGCGTGCGGAGAGTTCAACGGGGATGGGTTCGCCTGTTCCCTGGGAAACGGAGATGTGCGGAGCCTCGGTCTTCAACTGGGCGATTACGCCTTTGATGACCCCTTCCATGATTTCGGTAATGGCTTGTTCGTTCATGCTCATTTCTGTGTGAAAATATTGTCCGTTATAATCAGGTATCGCGTTGTACGCGGTACGGCCTCGCGATTACGACCGGGGAAAAGGGTACATGCGGCGTACCGCCTTTCCCCGGTCCTGATGCTGCAGGCGAACCTGCGGCATTCAAGCTTGATTAACCTTCAGCTTTGGGAAGGATGATTTCTACTTCGCCGTGGGGGCGGGGGATTACATGTACGCTGATGAGTTCACCAACGTTCTGTGCAGCGGCTGCGCCTGCATCGGTGGCTGCCTTTACAGCGCCTACATCGCCGCGAACCATAACGGTTACGAGACCGCCGCCGACCTGAGTCTTGCCGATCAGGGTTACGTTTGCAGCTTTTACCATAGCATCAGCTGCTTCAATCGCGCCGACGAGGCCTTTGGTTTCAATCATACCCAGTGCGTTCAATGAGGACATTTTAGTTCTCCTTTAAATTGATTTATCGGCCTTGCGGCCATCCTTTGTTCCCTTGTACGGGAATGGCTTTTTATATTTTGAGCTGGAAGTTTCGGCTTCCGGCTAGACCATCTGTTTGAGCTGCTCGACGATCAGAGCGGTAATCGCCTGCACGTCGATGGAATCGGATTCGCTGCCGTGAGCTTCCGGAGCGTGGCTGCAGGAAGTGTTTCCGAGGTCGTAGGCCATCCTTCTGACGTTCATGAGGTTGTACGGAGTAACGTTGTCGGAAGTTGCGCTTCCGCCTACAGCACCGCAACCAAGGGTGAAGGACGGGAAAAGCGAAGTGGAGAGGCCCACTGCGCCGTGAGTGGAAGGGGTGTTGACCAGCATTCTGGAAACGGGCTTCTTCATGCCGAATTCGCGGATGACTTCCTCGTTCTTGGAATGAATGGCCAGGGAATGGCCAACGCCGCCGTTTACCAGCAGGGCGTGGCAGAGTTCGCAGGATTCCTTCCAGTCTTCGACAACGTAGAAGCCGAGGAGCGCGGTGAGTTTTTCCTTGGAGAAAGGATATTTTGCGCCGACACCCTTTTCATCGGAGATGAGCAGACGGGTTCCTGCAGGAATGGAAATTCCGGCCAGCTTGGCGATGGTTGCTGCGTCGCGACCTACGATAGCGGGGTTCATGGAACCGTTGCCGCGTTCCATGACGGCTTTGACCTTGGTGAGGTTGTCGCCGTAGAGGAAGTAACCGCCCTGCGCGATGAGTTCAGCCTTGACCTGTTCGGCAATGCAGGACTCGGTGACCACGGACTGCTCGGATGCGCATACTGTGCCGTTATCAAAGGTCTTACTTGCAAAAATCTTGCTGACTGCGTCCTTGATGTCCGCAGATCTTTCGATATAGGCCGGGACGTTGCCTGCACCTACTCCCAGAGCGGGAGTACCGGAGCTGTACGCTGCCTTGACCATGCCGGGACCGCCGGTGGCGAGGATGAGGTCGGCAACTTTCATGAGTTCGCCGCTGCCCTGAATGGTGGGTACGCTCATGACGCTGACCAGATCTTCACATACGCCGCAGTCGTGGAGTACGGAACGGATCATTTCAACGGTTTTGCCGATGCATTTCTTGGCGCTGGGGTGCGGGGTGAACACAATGGCGTTCCCGGACTTCAGGGCGATCATGGATTTGTAAATGGTCGTGGATGTGGGGTTGGTGGAGGGAACGATCCCTGCGATAACCCCCATGGGTACTGCTATCTCGACAACTTTCTTTTCCTTGTCGTCCTTAAGCACACCGATGGTTTTCATATCCTTGATGGCTTTAAACAGGCCCTGACTGGCAAGGATGTTCTTGGTGGTCTTGTCCTGAACCTTACCGAAACCGGTTTCTTCAACAGCGAGTGCCGCGAGTGTTTCCGCCTGGGCATAAGCTGCTTCGGAAATGGCCTTTACAATGCCGTCTACCTGTTCCTGAGTCATTTCCGCCAGCTTGGCCTGTGCTTCTTTAGCGGCACGGACCAGTGAACGGGCTTCCTGCATAGATAATAAATCTTTGTCTACCATTGGATTACTCCTCTATCTGCCTGGTAACATTTATAATCGCGTCAATCAGGGCTTTCTTGGTGGCATTTTTGACCTCATCGGGGGTCAGGGAAATGCCGCGCAAGCTTCTGGCTATCTGCCGAATCCTGTTGATTTTCATTTTCCTGAGTTCCGCAATCCGGAACTTCGGTGTTTCATCAGCCGGTTTTTTTTCCGGTGTGCTTTGCTGAACCGGACCGGCTTCAGTTTCGGCCTTTCCATCTTCTACGGGGACAGGCTCTTCATGTGCTTCTTCAGGGAGGAATTCCGTTGCGGTTTCCTCTGAAATTTCTTCATCTTCCATCATCGGAACAGTTGTGGATATTATCCGGGACAGTTCTTCATACGGGCGGGCGATCACATGACGGGAAACCAGCTCCGCACCGGCTATGCGGCTGATGGCTGCTGTTCCTGCTTCAACTGCGGCCTGCACAGCGGAAACCTCTCCGGTGACCGTGACGGACACCAGCCCGCCGCCTGCAAGATTCTTTTCCAGCAGGGCCACATCCGCCGCCTTGAGCATGGCGTCTGCGCCTTCAATTACGGCCAGCAGACCTTTTGTTTCAATGAATCCAAGTGCGTTCATAGCTCAGTTCTCCCTTGTCGCTGAATAGGATCAGTGTCTGACCACTGAGACCGGAAAATTATATTTGCTTATGCCCTGCTCAATACGTTCGAGATCGGCATCGCTGAGCTTGGGGTCACCGTCCACGGGATACTTCCAGCCTAGCTGGTTGTACTTGTTCACACCCATCTTGTGGTAGGGCAGCAGGTCCACACCTTTGAAATTTTTAAGGTCCTGATAGGGCTTGAGCAGCTCCACCAGTTGCAGAATTTCCTCTTCCCCGTCGTTGACTCCCTTGAGGAGCGGCATTCTGATCCTGACGTTGTGCCTGTTCTCCAGCAGCCAGATCAGATTGGAGAGAATCATTTCATTACGCACGCCGGTCAGTTCTCGGTGGCGTTCGGGATTCATGTGTTTGACATCGAAGAGAAAGAGGTCCACGTAGTCGGCCACTTTTTCGAATACTTCCGGCCGGGCATAACCGCAGGTTTCTATGGCGGTGTTTATTCCGTTCTGTCTGCAGGCCTGCAGCAGACTTGCCGCCGCTTCCGGCTGAGCCAGCACTTCGCCGCCGCCAAGCGTAACCCCGCCGCCGGATGTTTCGTAGAAAGGCCGGTCTTCTTCTATAATGTCCACGAGTTCGGAGATGGTTTTTGATTCGCCCACAACGGCCAGCGCATTTTTGCGGCAGGCTGCTTCACATTTGCGACAGCCCACGCACTCGGCTTTGCGGTCAATGAAATGTTTTCCTGCGGCATCGATTTTGTGCACGTCCGCAGGACATACGGAGACGCAGGCTCCGCAGTTCACGCACTGATCTTTTTTGTAAAGAATCTGGTAGCGTTTATACTGCCCCTCGGGATTCGAGCACCATTCACAGCGCAGGGGGCAACCCTGAAAGAATACGAGAGTTCTGACTCCCGGACCGTCATGCATATTGTACTTCTGTACATTGAATATCTGAGCTTTTCTTTCAATCACGGTTTAATTCTCTTGCTGTTTGGTACACTCGAATCCCGAGGGATTATTTTATTCTCGTTGAGCTTGATCAAAGGTTCCAAAGGGGATTCTCCCCTTCGTGCCGCGCTCTAGATTTCATTCAGCATGGTACGGCTGATGATTTCGTCCTGAACGTCCTTGCAGAGTTCCACGAAGAACGCGGAGTAACCGGCCACGCGCACAACGAGGTCGCGGTACTTGTCGGGGTTCTTCTGGGCATCAAGCAGGGTTTCGTTATCAAGGTAGTTGAACTGCATTTCACCGTTACCCAGAGCGTTTGCGGTGCGCAGCAGGGTGATGATGCCGTTTTCCCCTTCGGGGGTATCAAGCAGTCCGGCCATGATCTTGAAGTTGTGGACCATGCCGATGTTCATGTTGTCGTTGGCCATTTTGGAAACGGACTTGATAATGGCGGTGGGGCCTTTGTAGTCCGCACCCTGAGTCGGGCTGATGCCGTCGGAAAGGGGCATCCAGGCATCACGGCCGTTGGCGGAAGCTCCGAGAAGCTGTCCGAACGGGGTGTTGTTCGAAATGGACAGGGTTCCGTGGCTGAGAACGGAGTACAGGGTTCTGTACTTGCGGTGCTCGGTTTCGGTGAAGTGGATGAGATCGGCCGCGATCATGTCGGCATAGTCGTCATCGTTGCCGTACTTGGGTGCTGCGAGGCAGTCGGCCTTGATCTGGTCGTAACCCTTGAACTCGGCAACGAGGGCTTCGTTGAGCTGGGCAAGGGTATATTTTTTGTCATCGTAAACCAGCTTTTTAATGGCGGCCATGGAGTCGGCGTATGTGGCGAGGCCGGACCAGACAACACCGGGTCCGAAGTTGTACATGGCGCCGCCTGCGGAAACGTCACGGCCGGACTCCATGGTGCCTTCGTACATAAGGGACATGAGGGGTTTAGGAGCATGCTCCCTATGAACGCGCTGGGAAATTACGGTGGCAACGCTGGTCCACTTGGTGATGTACTTGATCTGTTCCTTAACGGCAGCTTCGAATTTTTCGTAGGTGTCGTATGCTTCAAGCGGTCCCATATCCGGGCAGACCTGCTTGCCGTACCAGAGCGGTACACCGTGGTTGAGCACCAGTTCGATGCAGATGGGCCACTGGGTGTAGCCGGTGGAAGTCCACTGGTAGAGACGGCCGGACTTCTGGGGTTCAACACAACCCATGAGGCAGTAGTCACGGGAATCTTCAATGGATACGCCCTTTGCGAGCATCATTTTGATGTGTGCATCGTCAAAGTGTACGGCCGGAAAACCCATGCCGGAGCGGATGACGTCAACGATCTTTTTCAGATATTTCTGGGGAGACTTGGTATGAACGCGGGTTGCCAGAGAAGGCTGGTAGATACGAACGTGACGGACCGCATCCATGAGCAGGTAGGTCAGATCGTTGGTGGCGTCGTAACCTTCACGGGTAACACCGCCCACGCACATGTTAACAAAAGGCTGGTAACCGGCGAAGAATTTGGAAGCTTCCGCACTGGTAAGCCACATCATTTCGGACATCTTGATGAGCATGCAGCCGGCAAGGTCGAATGCTTCGTACTCGGTCATACGGCCGGCTTCGAGATCCGCCTTGAAGAGAGGATACATGTACTGGTCAACACGGCCGATGGACATGCCGGTCTGGTTTTCTTCAACAACCAGCAGGGACTCAACGGTCCAGACTGCCTGGATTGCTTCCCAGAAAGTTTCGGGCTTGTGTGCGGGAACACGGGCGTTGACTTCGGAAATCCTGAGCAGTTCGGCCTTGCGTTTGGGATCGGTTTCCCTGGCGGCCAGTTCGGCTGCGTAATCGGAGATGCGTTTGGCGTAGATCATTACACCTTCGGCAGTATCGATTACGGATTTGTAGAAGTATATTTTATCGAAATCATCGGGATTGGCGTAATCAAGATGGGCGAGGTGATCCTTGGCTTCGGCAACGATGTCGAGCATGCCTTTTTTCATCAGGATGACGTCATAGCCGGGGTTGGAGTCGCCGCCGCCGTTCACTGCATGGTAGGAGCAGTCGGAAACATAGGATTCTCCGGAGAGTTCCCAGAGTCCTGCTTCGCGGTACTGGCCTTCGCAGTATTCATCAAGGGATTTGTTTTCCCAGAAGGGGAAAAGCTCTTCCTTCATGTATTTTTTGTCTTCTTCGGAAATATGGAAGGGGTCCTGCGGGCGGGTGCCGATGGTTTCCAGTTCGTCACGCATCCAGCGCCAGGCTATTTCAGGGGAGAAGGAACCGGTACGGGGGGCGCCGGTGGGGGCTCCTACGATAAGTTCATGATCCTGAATAACCAGAGGTGCGGTTTCGCAACTGCGGCGAAAGCTTTTACCGCGCAGAAGGGCGGCGGGAAGGCCCGGATTTTCTTTTGCAATCTCGGTCATTACGCGTGCACTGTGCACACTGACGGAGGGAACCTGCTTGAGAAAATTCTCTTTCAGTTTCACGTGACGTTCGGTCGGTCCGTCAGGGATTCCGCCGGTCTTGGTGCAGACCGCTGCGGGCTGTTCTGCTTCGGTCTTGAAAACCTCTGCGGAAACGCCTTCGAAAATCTTCTTCAGCGAGGCACGTTCCTCAGCGGTAAGGTTTTTTGTAGCTTCTGCAAGCTTGTTGGAAAAACTTTGAAGATCCACTGTATTTCCTCCGTTTATGGGATTTGATTCTTTAGCGATCCGCAGGATCATCTATGGCTTCAATGGCTTTTTGCAGAATTTGTTGAATTATCTGCACCATATTTGAATCGTTTACTTTTGTTTTCGGCTGCTTCCCTGTACCTGCGCTTTCCGCCGCCACTGCGTCCATGCAGCGGACCCCGTGGCCGACCTTCCTGACGTAGATCAGGTTCATGGGCGAGACGTTGTCGGAGGTGATTCCGAAACCGGCAGAGGAGCTGCCGAGGGTCATGGAAGGAAAGAGATTGGTGGTGGCACCCATGCCGCCGAATGCCGCCGGGGTGTTTACCAGCAGCCGTCCCACCGGTTTTTTCATGGCGAACTGAAGGATTACATCCTCATCCGCGGAATGAATGACCAGTGTATGGGCGCTCCTTTCGTGAAGCAGAAGCTCGATGCACTTTTCGCAGGCGTGCATCCAGTCGTCCTCCACATAAAGGGCCAGTACAGGGGAAAGAAATTCTCTGTAATAGGGATCGGTGTCGGAAACGTATTCGCGTTCCGCCACCAGCACGGTCGTGTTTTCCGGCACGTTGAAACCGGCTCTGCGGGCCAGAACCTGCGCCGATTGACCGGCCATGCCTTTTCTGCGTTGTCCGTCCGGTGCGAAGAACAGTCCGGCCAGCGATTCGGCTTCACCTTCGGACATGAAGTAGGCTCCGCAGGAAGTCAGTGCACAGCGGACATCCCCTGCAACGCAGGAGTCGACAACGATGGATTGCTCCGCGGACGGAGCAATCCCGTTATCAAAAGTCTTGCTGGCAATGATGTCTTTGACAGCCTGCCCAATGTCGGCAGTGCGTTCGATGAATGCCGGACCGTTTCCGGTCCCCCCGTAGATGACCGGTTTGCCGGTCTTCTGGGCCGCTTTGATCATGCCGGGCACTCCGGTGATCATTACCAGAGAAACATTCCTGTGGTTCATAAGTTCACAGGTTCCGCTCTTGGTGACGGTCTCCAGATAGGAAAGGCTTCCTTCGGGAAGGCCGCACGAATTCCCGGCGCTGATCATTATGTCCAGAACCCGGCCAATGCTTTTGGCTGCACCGGGGTGAGGGGAAAAAATAACACCGTTTCCAGACTTTATCGCAATCAGGGTATTGTAAACCGTTGTTGAAACCGGGCTTGTCACCGGGCACAGGGAAGCAATGAGTCCAACGGGAACGCCTATGTCGGTAATCTTTTTCTGCGGGTCCTCGTTTATGATACCGACGCAGCGCATGCCGCGCAGTTCATTGCGGACCTGATTACAGACAAAACGGTTCTTGACCAGCTTGTCCTGCCATTTGCCGCCGTCTGTCTCTTCATGAGACATACGGGCCAGCTCCTCGGCATGCTCTTCAACAGCTTCCGCAATATGCTCGACAATTTCATCAAGCTTTTCCTGCGTGAAGGTTGCCAGCTTTTTCTGGGCCTCAAACCCGTTTTCCGCCAGAATTCTGGCCTGCTGGATAGAGAGCAGATCGTTGTCGACAATCATTGCTTACCCCTTTATCTGTGACTGAAACGTGTATCCGTTACCCGGTAGTCCGCCTGAATCCCGGTTAGGGAAGCAGGTTGTCGATTGCGTAGACCTTGGTGATCTGCGCAAGGTCGCGGTGGGGGGTGGGAATGACCAGTGAGGCGTAGACCTCGGTTCCCATGTTTTCCACGGCCTTGACGCCCGCTTCGACAGCGGCCTGGCAGGCTGCGACATCGCCCTGAACCAGTACGGAAATATACCCGGAGGCAACGTTCTCGTAACCGATCAGTTCAACATCCGCCGCTTTCATCATGGCATCTGCAGCTTCGAGCACAAAAACAATGCCGAATGTCTCAATCAGGCCCATTGCCCTGGGTCTCGGGCCGGTTGCATCTGTATCGTCCGTGGTCTCCACACCGTGGACGGATACGATGTCGCCGACGCCGCGAATGGGGCGGGGCATAACGTTCTGAGCGGTAAGCTTTCCGATTTCACTTGCGGTTGCAGCGCCCGCATCTACGGAAGCCTTGACTGCAGCTACATCGCCCTTGACCATGACGGCCACTAGGGTAGATCCGATATTCTCGTAACCCACGAGTTTCACGTCTGCTGTCTTGAGCATCTGGTCCGTGCCACCGATGGCCGGAACCATTCCTAGAGTTTCGATAAGCCCGAGAGCTTCTTCGCCTTGGTACCTCATGTAGTCTCCATTGAGCTGGTATGTCGGTTCAAAACCACGACTTATGACTTTTGACGGATGTTTGTCTTAAGAATCCACCTTTTCCACATCCGAGCCTCAGCCTAACCCCTGACCTAAGGGGGAAGGTCAACAGGTGGTTCACAAATTTAGCATCTTTTTGTCTTAACCAGCTAAAAGAACAGTGTATTTTAGGATTACATTTTCGTACAAAACCAAATGGTAGTGATTTTTAGAATCAATTTAGCTATGAGCAGTCACATCTTCCTGTGCGGGCTATTTCGCTCACTGAAAAAGAACTGAACCGGAATTCAGGATTTTTATACGAAAGCCGATAAAGGTTTGAATCTATACCGTCAGAGGTTTCGTTGGACTACTGATCGACCAAACCAGTTTTTAAAGAAAGGAAGTCTTTGGAAGCTGCATATCCGCCCCTGAAATTATGAGAGGGGAATAAACTGCGATTTTTTTTCGTCTTTTAGTCGCAGTTTTGTCTAAACGGTTGATATACAATAATATATTTTTGCTTTATCTCTTTTTTTGCATGCACTATGAAAGTCAATTCAAAGTATGTCCGGGAATTCACATTGACCTTCCCCTTAAGGGAAAGGATATAAATTTAAAAAATAGGACCTTCCTGTAAGGGGAAGGATGATTTCCCTGTTATGCCGAAATATATTTATGTGTTTTTATCAAGATGCAGGGATTATGGGTGTGACTTTCGGATTAACTTTTAATGTGTAAGGAGACGAGCATGGGGGAAGCTACTGTTGCAATCAACCCTGCAGCCGTCGCTGCAAAAACGAAGCTGGCCAGCAGCTTCCGCAGACAGGGCATAATCATCGCTCTGCTTTCTGGATTGTTGTACGGTTTCTATACTGCATTCATGACTCTGGGAATGTCCAAGGGCATCTGGGTCCAGTGGTATGGTGAAAATTCCGGTTTGTCCGCTTTCGCGGTCATGTATCTTCTGAGCGCCATCGGTGCTGCAACAACCGATACATGCAGTGCTGTATGGGCTGTCGGCTTTGCCGGACTTCGCGGACGTTTCACTGATTTTCTGCGCTGCATCAAAACCAAACCCGGCCTGGTTATGGTTGCCGCCGCAGTCATCGGCGGACCGCTGGCAAGTACTGCCTACGTAGTAGGGCTGCAGCTTGCCGGTTCACTGGTTGTGCCCATTGCCGCACTTTGTCCGGCCATCGGCGCGATACTCGGCCGTTTCCTCTTCAAACAGGAGCTTAACGGGCGTATGCTGCTCGGTATCGCCATCTGCTTCGGCGCAAGTTTCATGATCGGTTCCACCAGCCTTGGTGATGCCGGCGGGCCCAACATGATGCTCGGCCTGTTCTTCGGTTTTCTCGCTGCTCTGTGCTGGGGAATCGAAGGTTGTGTATGCGGTTACGGTACTTCCATGATCGATCCTGAAATAGGTATCACCATCCGTCAGGTTACTTCCGGACTTTCCAACCTCTTCATTCTGGTGCCCCTGTTCGGTTTCATTGCCCATGTGGACAGCTTCTCCATGGTCGCCCAGTCCTTTACCGACGGTGAAGCCATGATCTGGTTTGTTCTTGCCGGTCTCTCCGCTTACCTTACCTTCATGTACTGGTATAAAGGAAACGCAATGTGCGGCGCCGCTCTGGGCATGTCCTGCAACGGAACCTTCTCCTTCTGGGGACCTTTCTGCTGCTGGATAATTCTCGGTGTGGCCATGGGCATGGAAGGCTGGGATATGCCTCCTGTTGCCTGGGCTGCTGCGGTAATCATGGTTATCGGTATCTTCATCATTTCCATGAACCCCATGGACCTGTTCAAGAAAAATGAGGAGACAGCATAATGATTCCCCTTAACTACGCCATTCTCAAATACGTCACCAAAGTTGAAGAAGCCTGTGCCGACTGCGTTATGGATGCCCTCAGAGATCAGTACGGTCATTTCAAGGCATTCAAAAAGCCTGCGGTAATCAATGCGCTTATGACAGCGGAAGCAAACGGTCTGATAGAAGAATCCCGTTTCGATCTCGATTCCAATCAGGACCTGCGAGTCTACTACCGGGCTCACGAAGAAGGTGCCGCGACTATTAATAAGTATATTAAAGATTAAACTTCATCACCTCACCGATATAAGGGGAGCGGCCTCTGGAAAGAGGCTCTCCCCGCTTTTTCGTTCAGAGGAACCCATTTCAATATACGTTAATATTCTGTTGAATAATAATCGGAAATGCCGGACCATAAAAACTGGAGGAGAGAACTGTGAAGTACAAGGAACGCTATTTTATCGGAGAGATGAGCAAACTCTGCAACATATCCAAAAAAGCACTCCGTTACTACGACCAGATTAATCTCATCCCTTCGCAAAGGCACGATTACAACAACTACCGATATTACACCCGGGAGTCTCTGCTGGCTGTTCCGGTTATCAAATATTACAAGCAGATGGGATTTACCCTTGAGGAAATGAAGGAATTCATTGAGGGCAATTCCCAGCATGTCTTCAAATCCATCCAGCGGTCATTCAGAGCAAAGATCAGAGCCCTTGAGGAAGAGCAGGAAAAAATCCGCCGTATGCATGTATCGGTCAAGGACTGGTCCGAGCTGGTCCGTGAGGCGGAAATGGTCATCGACAACAGCATCAGTGAAGTCTCGGTAAAATACATCGAAAGCGAAGACCTGCTTTTTCAGGACCAGAAGTTCGAGAACGATCTCCAGTGGTCGATCATCAATCTTGAATTCACCCAGCATGTGGAAGAGGTGAACAACGAAATCACCGGACCGGTCATCATCAATTTTTCCTCCCGTAAAGACCGCATCGAGGGTGTGGATCAAAAAATAAAAATGCTGCAGAAAACAATTGTTCCCTGCAGCGATGATTTTTCATATCAGTTTGGCGGAGAGATGATGCTCTCCTGCTACCACACCGGAGCCCACGAGGATATCCACAAAACCTACATGAAGATGGAACGCTGGGCCGCAAACAGCAGTTACGTTCTGGGACAGGATTCCTTTGAAAGGTATGTAACCGACTACTGGACCACCAACAACAGCGCCAAGTTCGTCACCGAAGTGCTGATCAAAGTCTCCAGAAGGGGTGATCCGGAAAGCTGATCGCCTACATCGGGCTGAACCGTGTGCGGCTTTTTTATCCTATTGGTGCCGGTCCCGTCCTGTCTCTGTACAGCGGCGTAGTTATCGGTAACTTTGTTTTTTGCAGAAAAAAATCGCAATCCTACTCCACAACGAGAAGTGTTTTTTTGGAAAACTTCTGAATTACAGGCGTACCCTTGGCCTGCCGCACAGCCCTCAGCGTTGCCGCGGAATCCATGGGCACGGTCCCGGCGAGCAGGCAGACATTCCCCTGAAACGGCTCTTTCAGCAATGGAGTGGAAGGGCCCATAAGCGCCACGCGCACATCTTTGCCCATGTGGTCGAGCAGATCATCCAGCGTGTTGTTGATGATACTGGTGGAGGTCACTATGGCTACCTGAGCCCAGGAGCCCAGTTTTTCCCGGAACTGCAGTTCATCCCCCAATCCTTTTCCCCTGTCGACGACCTCAACCAGAGCCCCTCTTTCCTCAAGGCGTGCAACAATGGGTGCAAAGTGTCCCACCATGGCGATTCTGGTCCCCTCGACTATGCCCAACGTATCGAACATAACCGAGTTGTCCCTATCCTCCGGCAGATTCCGGGCCTGGGCATGATTCAAGGCGTTGACCAGTGCCAGGCCGATGGTCCGGTGCAGGTCCTTGTTCGATAGAAGCAGTTCCAGTACTTCCGATGCCGGCCTGCCTTCATAATCTTCTTTGGGAGAAAGCACCGAACATCCGCCCTTGTTTGATTCGGGAGTAAAGGCAATCCCGATTCCGCCATCGCTGGTGCACACGGCAGTGTATCCCAAACCGATGGTCAGATTTTCCAAAATTTTACCTTCAGCCTTAGGCTGCATGCTTTCCATCAGCTGTTTGCAAATACTCATAATATTTACCTCACCATTCTCCGTTTGAACGTGCAATGTCTTTTAATAGGCTGAAATGCCGTCATTGATGTCAGCAATCTCAACATGTCTTTTCCCAAAAATGAAGCAAAAGAAATTTTTCGTGCTTTGGTTGGTGGGTACTATCGTCTTTTTCGTCCTCGGTTCTTACCTCGTCCGCAAGAACCTCCGTTTACACTTGGAAACGGATTACGCACCGATCGGCCTGTAGCCATGGTGAACAGGTACAGGAAAAACGTCACGGGCCAGGCAAGGCCTGCAACAATGCTCTCGCCCAGGGGCATGGAACGGCTGTTTATGCAATAAATACAAACAACGACTGCGACAATCAGATAAAAAAACATTTGTTGCTCCGTTTAGCGTACATACGCTGTATACGACCCTCCGGGACTTCCGCCGCATAAAGCCTACGCCCTAAAATGCTTCGCGACAATGAATACCTGAGTAGAGTGGGCGGGCGAAAATTGGATTTACCGTTGTGCGACAATTGGAAATTTTATCAATCGGGTTTGCGCCCCATTGTTTAGTCTCGGCCTGCCATGTCCATAAAAGTAGCCGCAAAATCAAAAAAATACCGCAAGCATCATATCACTCATCTTCTTCAACCCCGGAATCCGGACAAGAGCAAAATTCAACCCCGACCCGATCAATATGCTCCCGCAAATCTTCAGATGTTATCTGGCGCAACAAATTCAAATCAATAATGTACGGCAGAAAAAGATCATCAAGAGCCAAAAGAATGCGGTCTCGTTCTGTGGATGTTATGGCATCCCCCACAAGGGTCAGATCAATATCTGAACCGGGATTGTGACAGCCCTTGGCCCGTGAACCGAACAGGATCACCTTTTCCACTGACGGATAGCTGTGAATAATAGAGCATATCCTCTGTATGACTTCCTCTTTGAGTCCAAAACGCATACTAATCCTCGTATTTGTCACGAATGGTCTTGAACCGTTCTGCCATTTGACGAAATGCGGGGTGGTAGTCCTCCAGAATTTTTGTGGCAATCTCCCTTGCCGTATCCTCGTTATAGGTGTGGGAAGAGCGGTTACGGTCCAGAATCATGCTCATCCAGATATCGCCGTCTTCAATCAGGCCGTTTTGAAATGCGGAACGGACAGCATCTTTTGAGCCGATGAGGTTGCTGATTCCCTGATGTTTCAAAAAGTCTTTTAAAACATTCCAAGCCAGTTCGTGGGTGAACTCAAATCCCTGGATCATACCTTGTTCTTCCAGATCGGAAAGAGGGCGTTCTCCGGCCAACTCAACGGCTTTGGTAAGTCTGTCCAGTGCCTTTAAATAATTGCTGAAACGTTGTTTCCAGCGCACATCCTGATCAGTCATTAAGCATCCCCCTTAAAACAGCCATATCGCCAAGAATTTTTCGTCCCGGTTATTTCATACGGTCAAGAATTTCAAGCGGCTGATGGGAAGATGGTACTTGTTTTCGGTAGGATATTCTACAGAAACCGGCAGTGAGATAAACTGATAAAGAAAAGCAAAAATGCCCTTGCAAACATGGTTTGCAAGGGCTTTGATTACACTGGAGCTTCCGAGCAGGATTGAACTGCTGACCTCGTCCTTACCAAGGACGCGCTCTACCGACTGAGCCACGGAAGCATCCGGTTATTTTTTGGCCTTCTTTTGCGATAATGCCCTGTCAGGGCACGCTTCGACCGCATAAGCGGGAGCTTCGTCGAAAGCCTTGGGTGACGGTATTTGTGTCAAAAAAAGGGGGCGCAAATTTTTTACGTCCCCGGGGGTGTTTTTCTGACGTGGTCGGGATGAGAGGATTTGAACCTCCGACCCCTTGAACCCCATTCAAGTGCGCTCCCAGACTGCGCTACATCCCGACGTCACGGAGAGAACTTCTAGGTAAATGTCGTGGACAAGTCAACAGGTTTTTTGGATAAAAACAAAAAAAATGACAGAAACTTTTTTGCCGTGCCTTGATGGAGGCCTTTTTCCCGGCTTTCCGACGGTTTTGGATGAGTTGTTTTCATTTCAGGAAATCCGGTTGGCTGGGCGGCATGTAATTTGCTATCTGTTTTGGGTATAATTCATGGCTGAAAAAGATCGTGATCTATACCGGTTACAGAGCAGGAGTCTTTTTGATTTTACCGCCGTGACCGACATGAAATATTGTGAGGGTTTCCTTAATGAATCTGTTAGACTGGCTTCCTTTCGGCAAGCGCAAAAAAGAGCGTCCTGATCCTGATCTGGCCCGTGAGCTGCTTACGGCCCGCTACAATAATTTTAGGCTGCTTATTCAGGCCAATACAAGGACCCATGATCACATTGCCGAGCTTGAAGAGGCCCTGCGCGGATTCAGTCCCTACGGGATGCATTATGTGCGGGCCTTGTGCACCCGTATTTCGGTTTCCACTTTCCGTATGATCAAGCTTTTGAACGAGCTTAATCCGGACGGTTACACCCGGCTGTATGAACGCTTCAATGAAATTCAGGATCGCATTGCTACCGAGATAGAACCGGAGCGGCAGAGCCGCGGGGGCGAACTGGTGCTTGATCTCGCAGGGGTGGGCAGGGACCATGCCGACCTCTGCGGCCCTAAAATGGCCATGCTCGGAGAGGCCGGAAACAGTCTCGGAATGAAGATTCCACCCGGTTTTGTTGTCTCCACCGCGGCTTTCGGCAAGTTCATGGAAAAAGATGGGCTGCAATCGGAGATAGACCGGCGCATTCAGGCTGCGGACCTTTCCAGCCGGGACGAGGTCTTTCAGGTTTCCTCATCTGTCATGCAGCTAATGATGAAAACCCCTTTTCCGGATGATATTACCAATGCTATTCTTGATGCTTACGATAAACTTTGCGCAAAACTAGGAAGAACCGTGAATCTTGCCGTGCGGTCCAGTGCTCTGGGTGAGGACCGTGAAGGAGCCGCCTTTGCGGGGCAGTATCGTTCCATACTCAATGTGGAGCGAGGTTCGCTGACCGCAGCTGTCAAGGAGGTCATGAGTTCCAAGTACACGATGCAGGCCATGGCCTACCGCAACAATCGCGGATTGCGGGACGAGGATGTGGCCATGAGCGTGGGTTGCATTGAAATGATTGACGCTGTCGCCTCCGGGGTGGCCTATTCCCGTAATCCGGTCAATGTCAGGGACAGGAACGCCACAGTTTATTCCGTATGGGGGCTGCCCAAGGCCGTGGTTGACGGTTCCGCCGAGACCGATGAATTTACGGTAGCCTTTGCCCCGGAAGGGCAGGTCGTGAAAAGGCGCATTGCCGATAAAACGGAAAAATTCGTCTGTGACGCCGGGGAGGGGGTCTGCCGTACCGTGCAGTTGGACAAGTCCCGCTGCGAGCCGTCGATTAAGGATGAGCAGGCTGTCATGGTTGCCGGTGCCGCAGCGCGAATAGAGGAACATTTCGGTCCTCCGCAGGATATCGAATGGGCGGTGACCGGTGACGGTACATTTTATCTGCTGCAATGCCGGCCGCTTATGCTTGTCGAAGACGGAACGGAGCATGCTGTATCCGTCTGCGTGCCGGACCTGCCGGAATCCCTGCTTTCGGGCGGTATGACCGCAAGCCCCGGAGTCGGGGTCGGACCGGTTTTCCCTATCCGCAAGAGCGCGGACAAGCTTTCATTCCCGGACGGCGGAATCATGGTGCTCAAGCAGGCCCTGCCGGACCGTGCGGCCCTGCTGGACCGCTGCAGCGCGGTTGTTACCGAGCAGGGAGGCATGGCCGGGCATCTGGCCAACGTTGCCCGCGAGTTCGGGGTTCCGGCCCTTTTCGGCGTGAAGGGCGCACTTGATAAATTGCAGACCGGGGCAATAGTAACCGTTGATGCCGACGGACACGCCGTGTACTCAGGCGCGGTGGAATCCCTGCTGACGGAAAAGCCCCGCAAACGGCTCATGAAGGGCAGCCCGGTTCAGGCTGTTCTGCGCAAGGCTGCGCGACATATTGTCCGCCTCAACCTTACAGATCCTGATTCGCCTGATTTCAGGGCCTCCAAGTGCAGGACCTATCACGACATCATGCGCTTCTGCCATGAAATGGCCGTGCGTGAGATGTTCGGCTTCGGGATCAGCGATGATCATATCATGGCCGCGTCCAGACAGCTTGTCTGCAACGTGCCGAAACAATTCTGGATTCTCGATCTCGGAAACGGGGTCAGCCCGGATGGGGACATAAACCCCCGCTGCGTTTTCATGGAGCATGTGCTTTCCATCCCGATGCGTGCCCTATGGGAGGGCATGCAGGCCGTGCCCTGGGACGGCCCTCCCGGCATACACGGCAAGGGGCTTATGTCGGTCATGTTTGAGGCGACCATGAACCCGAATCTGAATATCGCTTCCAAGTCCAGCTACACTCAGAAAAATTATTTCATGATTTCTGAGAATTACTGCTGTCTGCAATCACGGTTCGGTTTTCATTTCTGCTCTGTGGAATCGCTGGTAGGGAAACGCACGTCCGAGAATTACGCAAGTTTTCAGTTCAAGGGCGGGGCCGCCAACCCGGAACGCAGAATCCTGCGTGCCCGGTTCATCGGAGGCATACTGGAAGAATTGGATTTTCGCGTACGAGTGCGGGAAGACAGCCTTAATGCCCGTTTGGAAGCAGTGGACCGGGAAGAGATGGAGTATCATCTCAAGATTCTGGGATACCTGATAACACACACCAGACAATTGGATATGATCATGACCAATTCAGCGCAGGTGGAAAAATATCGGGAAAGGTTCTTTCATGATTTCAAGATGTTCGAGAAGTAGGTTTTTAGATAAAAGCCTTCGGCGACACCTCTTCCATTCAAGATTCATGGCCGGGAGCGGTCCGGGCGTGGCTTTTTTCCCTGCGCATCTGGCTGCTTCCGGCCGCATCGCTGATGCGGTGGAGCAGACTTTCGGTTGATACCGGCTTGAGCATGAAGTCGAATGCTCCTGAGGTCATGGATTGTACTGCGCAGTCCATATCCGCATTGCCGGTAAGCAGAATCACTTCCACCAGCGGATGCCTGTTCTTTATGATCCTGAGCGCCTGCATACCGTCCATTCCGGGCATTTTCATATCCAGAATAACCACATGATATAGTTCCGTATCCAGATACTGGAGCGCTTCTTCCCCGCTTACAGCGGTGGTTACTTCCACCCCGCGCCTGTTCAACCGTTTGGCCAGTACCGAGGAGAAGCCTTCCTCATCATCTACAAGAAGCACACGAATGTTTTTCATGTTTTCCTCCGTAATACGTATCCCGTAATTACAATGAGCATGCCAGAACAGTTTTATTGATATGGCGTCGTCGCTTGCAGTTAAGTCTCATGTCTAGCTTATCTATCTGTAATAGTTTGTTAAAAATATAGTACTTCCGTTGGTGGGGTTGGTTGTACCGTTTGTGCGCCGGTCAATAATATCTTCTTTGTTAGTTCAGACGAAATTGAGTTCGTGGAATTTCGGAACAGAGGTGGGGTGTTTTGCCCCACATAAGTAGCTGTAGCACGATTTTGATTGTGAAAAAGGTAACAGAGATGGGGAAATCTGCCTCGGAGCTCAATGTGGGGCATTTTGTACCACAGGGGTGATATGTACCGCTTTGCGGTTTGAGTGGGAGATACGGAACCGTTTTGCTGTTGCCGGCAGTGCTCGGATTTATGGTGGTTTTGGAATTTCAGTATGCTATAAATCATTATATATCAGTATGTTGTCTGTATAAGTTGATGTGTGGGGCCGATTGTGCCGGGCACAGATCGTGGCACGCCGATTGCTCTAGTGGCGTTATCGGCCCCGGTGGCCAACTGCCAGGATCGGCACACATCAAATGGATATGGCTTATGCAGACTGAAAAAAGCATCTCATACGACAAACTTTCCCGCAAGATCGCTCTTATAGTGATCACCGTCTCCTTTGCCCCCCTCATTCTGGTGGGCGGACTCATATTCGATCAGTTTCGTTCCATATATCAGGCCAAAGTCTACGCACATCTGGCCGAGGTAGTAGATAAGCATAAGGATAACCTGAACAACTTCCTGATGGAAAAACAGAGTGAAGTTCAGTACCTGACCAGGGTTTTCACTTATCGCCAGCTTACCGATCATAAATTTCTTGAAGAGACTCTCAAGTCCATGCAGCAGCAGTACGGACGCATTTTCGTAGACCTCGGTGTTGTTGATGATGCGGGCAGACAGGTTGCCTATGCCGGCCCGTTTGATCTGCTTGGAGCGGATTATTCGCATGCGGACTGGTTCCTGAGCAGCAGGAACAAGGCTTCCGCAATAAGTGATGTCTTTATGGGGTTACGTCAGTCCCCTCATTTCATCATTGCCGTGAACAGCAACAGCGGGGGACAGAAATGGACTCTGCGCGCCACAATAGACTTTCTGGCCTTTTCTAATCTGGTGGAAAACATACGCATCGGGAAGACCGGTTATGCCTACATCCTGAACAGGAACGGTGTGTTTCAGACCAAGACTCCTTCCAATCGCGACAGTGATCTCGTTCTCACCCCTTACGAGACGGTCCGCAGGCCGCAGACGGACGGCGGAGTCTCCATTCAGCTTTCCAGAGGAAGCGACGGCGACAGATACGTGACCGTATCCTCGCTCCTCAAGGGTGGAGACTGGAAGCTGGTCTACCAGCAGAATGCCAATGATGCTTTCTCGGCCATGGTCCGCAGCGAATTTTTCACTCTGGTAATTTTCCTGACCGGCGGGCTGGCCATAATGGTGATGGCCCTCTATCTGTCGCGCAAGCTTGTACGCCATTTCCGCATCATAGATGAGGAAAATGAGTTGATGAACAAGCAGATGGTGGAAACCGGAAAGCTCGCTTCAATAGGTGAACTGGCAGCCGGAATCGCCCACGAAATAAACAATCCTGTCGCGATCATGATCGAAGAGGCCGGGTGGGTCTGCGACCTGCTTGAGGATGAGGGCAGCGACATGTCCTGCTACCCGGAAATAATACGCGCTCTGGAGCAGGTCCGCACTCAGGGGGTGCGCTGCAAGGATATCACCCACAAACTGCTCAGCTTTGCCCGCCAGACCGATTCCCGGATTGCCGAAGTTTTCCTTCCCGAGCTTATTGAGGAGGTCGTGGATATCTCCATGCAGCAGGCCCGTTACGCACAGGTAACCCTTTCTCTTGATCTGGACCGGGATATGCCGCTGCTCAGATCTTCTGCCTCCGAACTGCAGCAGGTTTTTCTCAACCTGATCAACAACGCCATACAGGCCATGGAGGCTGAGGGCGGCAAGCTCATGATCGGCTGTCGCGAAGATAACGGTCAGGCTCTTATCACGGTGGCCGATACAGGGCCCGGCATACCTGCCGCAAATCTGGGGCGGATATTCGATCCTTTCTTCACCACCAAGCCCGTAGGCAAGGGGAGCGGGTTGGGGCTGTCCATCTGTTACGGACTGATCCATCAGATGGGAGGCGAGATAGAAGTTGAGAGCGGAGTGGGGCAGGGAACCAAATTTAATATCCGGCTGCCATTGCCGCAGTCCGGAAGTGATGAAGAACACACCAAGGAGGAATGATCATGACCATGACTGACGCTACCATTCTGTTCGTGGATGACGAGGAGGCTTTTGTAGACGCCATGTCCAGGCGGCTTGAAAAGCGAAACATGACCATATTCAAGGCATTTGACGGGGACACCGCAATGCGCGTGCTTGCGGAGCAGAAGGGGATCGAGGTGGTTATCCTCGATATGAAGATGCCGGTCAAGGACGGACTTACAGTGCTGCGGGAGATCAAGAAGGAATTTCCCATCGTGGAGGTCATCATGCTCACAGGCCACGCCACTGTGGAGTCGGCCATAGACGGCATGCAGAACGGGGCTTTCGACTATCTGATGAAGCCCTGCTCCATAGACGACCTCACCGAGAAGATCCGCAAGGCCGTGGAGCAGTTCCGCGATCACGAGGGAGAGGAAGTGCAGGCCCGTATTGATGACATCACCCAGCGCATGGCCTGATGCCGCAGGGTGAAGGAATATTTCCGGCAGGAGAACTGTGCGGAGAGCAAAAGGACAAGGCCCTTTGAAGGGCCGGCACGGATAACCTTACCGGCGGGTTGAGAATGAGAGACGGCGAAAAACAGATAAGATTGCTCATCGTGGATGATGAGGCTGGCTTTGCGGAAGTTCTTCGCAAGCGTATGGGGCGGCGCGGCATTCATGTCGATACTGCCGGACGCGGCGAAGATGCTGTGCGGATGCTTCATGAAAACAGCTACGATGTCGCCGTGCTTGATCTGAAACTAGAAGGTATGGACGGGATCGAAATACTGAAGGTGTTCAGGATGCTGGACCCGGATCTGCCTGTCCTGATGCTGACCGGCCACGGATGCGAAAAGGCGGCGGCCGAAGGCCGCAGGCTGGGAGTCGCGGAATACCTTTCCAAACCGGTGGAATTCAACCTGCTGCTGGAAAAGGTGCGTCAGGTCGGCAGCCGGAAGGAGGGAGTCCGTGGACAGGATAAAGGTTCTTCTGGTTGACGATGAAACCGCTTTTTCCGGGGTGCTCGCCCGCAGACTGGAAAAACGGGGATTGGGAGTCCGTACTGCTTCGTGCGCGAGTGAAGCCCTGGAGGCGCTCAGGCTTGAAGAGATGGATGTTGTCCTGCTCGATGTGAAAATGCCCGGCAGGGACGGTGTCCGGCTCCTTGGAGAAATAAAACGGCTGTATCCGCAGGTTGCGGTCCTGATGCTTACGGCACACATCAACCCGGATATTTTCATATCCTGCCTGGCCATGGGAGCCCGTGATTATCTCCTGAAGCCTGTTGATGCGGCAGAGCTGGCGGAAAAGATCCGGGATGCAGCCGGACTCGGGAAAAACATTCCGGACGGGATGAATTGATTCCTTCGGAACTGAAGCACAACAACCAAATTGAACATGTGAGGATACCATGGGTTTTTTCAATCAATGGGGTAAGTTTATGATGGAAGGGGCCGGGTATATGGCCCGCTGGGAGATAGACAACGCCAAAGCGATCATGGAAAGCAGAAAACTGCGCATCGTTCTCGGGCTGATGCTCATTCCCGTTATTCTGGGCGGAATAGCCTTTGCCGGAGATATATCTACGGCTCTGCCGGATCTTCTGGGCGGAAAGAAGGCGTACACCCCCGCATTTTACAGCGGAGGCATTTTTGTTGTCTCCATCGCCATCGGTCTCGGTGCCGGGCTTATTACCGGCTGTATCGGCGCAGGTGGCGGATTCATCATCGCCCCGGCCCTTATGAGTGCCGGGATCAAGGGGATTCTGGCTGTCGGAACCGACCTGTTCCATATTTTCGCCAAGGCGATCATGGGCAGCGTCATTCACCGCAAAATGGGTAACGTATCCGTTCCTCTGGCCGTGGTCTTCCTGGTCGGCGCGATTCTGGGTGCAACAGCCGGTGGTGTTATCAACCGTGTGCTGTACGAAATAAATCCCGTACTTTCCGACGCGTTTATCACCACAGTATATTCGCTTATGCTCGGATTTCTGGGCACCTACGCCATGTACGACTTTCTCAAGGCCCGCAAGGCCAGTTCCGGCGGCGGAGCCCACGGCGGTTCCGAAGGTGCTGAGATAGGTGCTCTTTCCAGGTCCCTGCAATCCGTCAACGTTCCTCCCATGGTCAAGTTCGACCAGGATCTTACTCCCGGAGGGCGGCAGATTTCATGGATATTCCTCGTGCTTTCCGGTGCGCTGGTCGGCCTTGCTGCCGGTATCATGGGCGTCGGCGGCGGGTTCCTGACCTTCCCCATCTTCGTATACGTCCTCGGCGTATCCTCCATGACCACTGTCGGTACTGATATCTTCCAGATCGTTTTTACCGCCGGTTTTGCTTCCATCAGCCAGTACGCCATATACGGCTTCATCTTCTATACGCTGGCCATGGGCATGCTGCTCGGTTCCCTTTTCGGAATACAGGTCGGTGCAATGGTGACCAAGGTCGTGCCCGGAGTGACCATTCGCGGATTTTACGCCATGGCCGTTCTGGCAGGCTTCGTCAACCGTATATTCGCCCTGCCCGGTAAACTGGCAGAAATGGGTTACATTCCCATTTCGCAGGGTGTGGGATCAGTGCTCAACTCCATCGGTATATGGGCCTTCTTTATAGTCATAGGCGGGTTCTCGGTGTGGGTAATCGGTACATTTATCAAGAACCTCAAGACCCTGAAGGTCGAAGGAGCGCATTAAGATGATAGTCAGCAAGAAAGAATTCACCAGCGGCGTGGTTCTCCTCGGAGTCTTTTTCGTAGTGCTCGCGATAATGTTCCAGCCGATTTTCAAGGGCAAAAATGCTTTGGCTTATCTGGATTCCATGTACAACTCCATTTCCAAGGGATCTGTGAACTACATAGCTTCCCTGCGTGGGAATGTTAAGGATTTCGGTCCCAAGGATGTTGCTATCAAGCTTTCATACTCCTCGCAGGAACAGGCCGAACAGTCCGAACAGCTTTTCGGAAAAGCCGGTGTAACCGTTGTCCGGGACGGTAAGGTTCTGGAAGTCAAGGGTTCTGTTCAGGCCATACTGTACAGTTGTCTTGATGACGCGGACCTTATGTATCACAACAAGTCCGGTGAGCTTGAGGGCAAGTACGGCATCGAGGCCCGCAGGACCACCTATAACTGGTGGACCAGCCTCGGACTGATGGAAAAAGCCTTTAACGGACAGAAGGAGTTCAAGGTTGCCAAGCTGTCTACTACTGTAAAGAAGAAGGCCGTGGAAACCGCATACAACTATTATGAAATCGTGCCCATGGACATCACGGATGAGCTGGGCGTGGTAATATTCTCCCTTATATTCTACGTGGTTTATACCCTCTGGTACGGGTTCGCCATCATGTTTGTCTTCGAAGGATGGGGACTCAACCTGGGTCATTAAGATAAATCTGCAGCATGCATCCCCTACTGGCGGGGGCGGTCCGGTCTCCTTCAACCACGGGCCGCCCCCCAAACAGTTTACTCGTATCTGAATTCGCCTTATTCTCGCAGATGAGGACGGAAATATGAATCTTCAGGAATATTACGACACCATAATGCAGCTCAGCCACGGGATTGTGGTCACCCTTGATCTGAAGGGCGGTATAATCCACGGAAATTCCCGTCTGGAGGATCTGACCGGGTTCTCCATGCAGGAACTGGCCGGGCGCGACTGGTTTGAGACATTTGTTTCCGAAGCAGGCCGGGAAGAAGCCCGCCGCGAGGTGCTCAGCCGTGCGGGGCAGCGGTCCGTTTCCAGAATTTCCGGTAAGATAATGTCCAGATACGGGGAAAAGATATACATAGACTGGAATCTGAAAGCCCTTTGCGATTCGGAAGACAGTATCATCAGTATACTCTGCGTGGGGCAGGATGTTACTTCCCACATGGTCACGCAGAAGGGGTTGATTCGTGAAAAGTTTGAACTGATTGAAAGAAACAAGGCCATCAATTGCCTTTATGAGATAAGCAAACTCGGCGGCGACCTTGAAATGGGGCTGAAGGAGACCATGGAGCGGATTGTGAATCTGCTTGCGTCCGGTTTTCAACACCCGGAAAGGACCCATGTGCGGCTGAGGGTGGGTAACCTGAGCTGGCAGACGGAAGGGTTCAGGAAAACGGATAACGTCCTTGTGGAACCGGTGGAATCCAGCCGGGACATTCGGGGAACCCTTACTGTTTCTGTTGAAAACGGCGGGCCGGGGATCGGGGAGCCTGTTTTTCTGGAAGATGAAAGGGATCTGCTGAGTACCGCCGCACAGCAGATAGCCATCATAGTTTCCAAGAAGGAGATCAAGTCTGCCAAGCAGCAGCTAGAAATGCAGTTGCGCCAGGCGGACCGTCTGGCCAAGATAGGACAGTTTTCAGCCGGGGTGGCTCATGAAATAAACGAGCCTCTGGCCAATATTCTGGGCTATGCGCAACTGGCCTTGCAGACTCCGGAGATTCCGGAGCAGGTGCGCATGGATCTCGGCAATATTGTTGATTCTTCCCTGCATGCGCGTGAGATCATCAAGAAGATAATGTTTTTCAGCAGGCAGCTTCCTCCGCAGTTTCTTCCGACCAACCTCAATGAAACTATTGCAGAGGCTTTGCGTATCACCGAGACTGCGGCCAAGCGGAACAACATAGACGTGTGCTGCAAATTCGATGAGACCCTGCCTGCGGTGTCTGCCGATCCGCAGCATATCAAGCAGGTTATCGTCAACCTTGCGGCCAACGCCATTCAGGCCATGGGGGAGGGCGGCACCCTGACCATAACCACCCTCAACAACAAGAACGATGCATATATTATAGTAGAGGACAACGGACCCGGTATCCCTGCAGATGAACTGAAGCAGATATTCAATCCCTTTTTTACCACCAAGGACGTGGACAAGGGAACCGGGCTGGGACTTTCGGTGGTGCTGGGGATAGTAAAGGCGCACAAAGGATTCATTCAGGTGCACAGCGAACCGGGAGAGGGGACAAGGTTTGAAGTTGCCTTTCCCTGCCAACATATTGATTCAGCGGAAGAGTAATGAGCGACAAGATAAAAATTCTCGCGGTGGACGACAGTAAAAGCACTCTTGAGGTGCTCAAGCGCAATCTGGAATCCAGCGGGTACGAAGTGCTGACCTGCCTGCGTGTGGACGAGGCCCTGCCCCTGCTCGATGAATATGACATGGATATTGTCATAACGGATTTTCGTATGCCGCAGGCTTCCGGGCTGGACCTGATAAGACATGTGCGGGAAAACCACCGGGATGTGGAGATAATGATGATTACCGGTTATCCATCCATCTCCGGTGCTGTCGAGGCCATCAAGGACGGAGCGGGAGAATACCTGCCCAAACCGTTCACTTCCGAAGAACTGCTGGCGGCCATGGATCGGATCATGGAACGGATCAACCGCAGAAAGGCGGTCAAGGCCGTTGAAATGCCGGACGATACATACGGTATTGCCGGAAATTCACCCGGCATGCAGCTTGTCTTCAGGCGTATAGGCAAGGCCGCATCCACCAACGCGAATGTGCTTATTTCCGGTGATTCGGGAACAGGAAAGGAGCTTGTCGCCAGAGCCGTGCACTATCACAGCGACCGCAGGGCCGCGCCGTTCGTGCCCGTAAACTGCGCCGCGATTCCCGATTCGCTGGTGGAAAGCGAACTTTTCGGCCACGTGAAAGGGGCTTTTACCGGCGCGAAGGAAGGGCGTGCCGGTTTTTTTGAGATCGCCAACGGCGGTTCGATATTCCTCGATGAAATAGGTGATGCCAGCCCGAACATGCAGGCCAAGCTTCTGCGTGTGCTGCAATCCAAGGAATTCTGCAAGGTCGGTTCAAGCGTGGTCCATACCGTGGACACCCGTATCCTCGCCGCCACCCATAAAAATCTCAAAAGACTGGTGGACGAAGGGTCGTTCCGTGAAGACCTCTATTATCGTCTGAACGTCGTAGACATACCTGTTCCATCGCTGGCGGAACGCGGAGATGATATACTGACTCTGGTAAGCAATTTTCTGGTCCGGTTTTCCAATTCCATGCAGCGTCCCGCACCCTCCATTTCCGACGAGGCCCTGCAGGCTCTGCGTAATTATTCCTGGCCCGGCAATGTTCGGGAACTGGAAAACCTTATCCAGCGTCTGGTGGTAATCGTGGACCACGACCCCATTGAAGTTACCGACCTTCCACCGAACATGCGTTTCAGCCTGCCGGTGGAAGGGCGGGTGGATAGGTCGCTTGCAGATGTTGAGCGGGAACACATCAAAAACGTGCTCTCCATGACCCATAACAATAAGACAAGGGCCGCCGAGGTTCTTGGCATCAACCGCAAGACCCTGCGTGAAAAGCTAAAACGAATGGGTTTGCAGGATTAATCTTCCGGAGTTCCCGGCTAACCCGGATATTTCGTCATATAAGCCTCCGGCGGCCCTGCCGGGGGCCTTAAACCCTTTTGACAAAAGGGTTTAAGAATCCCAAAACCTTTCATTAAGGCTTCGCCGCTTAACATGACAAAAAGTCATATGCATAAATCAAGCATTTCTCAGTTTAACGTACTATTTTAATTCGCTAAAATATTTTGCGAAACCGTAACTCATGTAATATCCCGGCTAATGCCATTCGCACTTCCATCCGGCATACCCTCCTTCGGGAAACAGCTGTATTTTGTATAGTCCGGGGCTTACCGTGATGTGTTCGGAGAGCCCCACGACTTTTTCCTCTACGGTCTGGCCATTTTTGGTCATTATTTTTACGCGGTAACGCTGCTTGCCCTGATTATAGGGATCGGTAAAGCGCAGGGTGGTTCCTGCCACGGTGCTGAGTTCCCATTCCGCGTTATCCTGCGGATGCGCAGGATTCAGACTCCCGTGGGCCAGCCTCCACTGTGCGCCCATGTTGCCCTTTATCCTTTTGGCATAGTTCATTTTGGGTACCGGCTGCCGGGCAGGAGCCGGTGGCGGGGCAGCGGATACAGCGCCGGAAAGACGTGTTCCCCAGACGCGGTTGCCGATCTGATTCTGTCCGTCCAGCCTGTTTCCGTCCTGCGACATGGTCAGGGTGTCCACCCACTTGCCGTTGCTCCAGGTGATGATGAAAGTTCCACGGGACGGATCGGCGCATTTCCAACTGTTTCCTGCTCCCGGCATACGTCCTCCGGCATAGAATTCAGCCACCGAACCGGTGAACCACTTCCACTTGCCTACCAACCGGCTGCATGCGTCAGTTGAAGAACCGTAGGGATCGTTGCCGCCGTACGGAGTATTTCCTGCCCCGTATGGGGTATTGGAGCTCATGGTCGGCGGCGGGGAGAAGCGCAGGCTGGTCACGCTGTTGTAAACCAGATTGCGATACTGCCCGGCAAACTGTTCCGCATATACCCCTATTGCCACCACGGCCCCGCCGTTGGCGTAGGTGTACAGCCCGTAGGCGTGCAGCCTGCTGCCGTTGTAGGTGGAACTGTATTCCCGGAAAATTGCGGGGTGGCCGTCGGCCTGTACGTTGCGGCTGGATATCCTGTTCTGGAAATAGACACCGCCCCGGTTTAGGATCCCCTGTTCCATGCCGTCTGCGATCCTTTGCAGTCCGGGATTGTTGCCTTTTGCCGCGTAGACCTCGACAAATGCGTTGCGGTCCGGGGAAATAACCTGTTTTTTAAGATCGTCCGACAGCCCTTGTGTGTTGGTAGTCCATCCTGTCGGAGTCTGAATCCAGAAATCGTAATTGTCATACGCGCCGGCCCGCAGCGGAAAGGCAACTGCGGCAAGGAAAACAATCAGCAGGGCGGTTGCGAAAAAGACGTTTTTATTCTTCATAGGTCAACCTCCGACTTGTAGATGGATTTCAGAGACTACTTCAGTATAGGCATAAGAATCTTTTTTTTGTCAAATGATATTTCACGGCAGTCGTTTTTGGAGGGGGATGCTGAAACTTGGTGAAAAATTGGTTCACCTTAATATATATTAACATAATAAGGCCCTGTACTTGCTTCTTTTCAGTCAAACCGGAAAACAGGGCAATTTTTGCCTTATCCGACAAAGCATAAGCAGGGAGGTAGACTGTGAGTGTCTCAGCTTTAGGCAGTTCTACTGCCACAAGTTTGTTTTCTATGAATCAGACGAGCATAAAGCGTCCTGAGGATTATGATTCTTCGGAAGACTTTGTAAGCTCTATCATAGGTGACAATGACAGTGATGGCGACGGTCAACTGAGTGTAGATGAGGCCGGTTTTCTTGAGGATATTTTCAGTGAAATAGATGCTGACGGTGATGGTTATCTGTCCCAGGAGGAAATGGTTTCCGATCTGGAGAATCGTCAGCAGCAGATGGCCATGATGGGTCAGATGTCCGTGATGATGCAGGGCGGTGACGGTTCGGACCTGATCGATACGCTCATGAGCGAGCTTGATTCAGATGGTGACAGCCTTATCTCCCAGGAAGAGTCCGGGCTGGATGATGAATTGTTCAGCACTCTGGATACAGACGGGGACGGCAGTATTTCTTCGGAAGAACTGCAGGCCGGCATGACCCCTCCTGATGTAGGAATGGTCTCCGAGGGCGTGGCCAGCGCAAGCAGTTCCGGTTCGTCGGAAAGCTCCTCTTCTTCCAGTGAGTCCGAAGAAGATTACGATGAGTTTGATTACAACAAGGACGGAGTGGTCAGTTTTTCCGAATTGGAGCAGGCTTACGCCAGCGGCGAAACCTCGCTTGAGGATATTGTAGGAAAAAGCAGCGCTAACAATCAGCAGGAAAATGAAAACGGCCAGTCCGGACAATCCGTTCTCCAGCGTATGGCCATGCAGGCATACCAGGAACAGACCGGGGCCATGTATACGGGAGAATCTCTCGGGGCACTTGTCTGATTAATGTAGAGATCAGCATATCAAGCCGTGAAAGGATTCACGGCCCGGCGTATGAATTTTTCAAGCAAAGGAAATATGTCGTGAACAGGGAAGTGTAAAAGGCTTATCCGTAGTTGAGGATAAGCCTTTTGAATTTAAAGAGATTTTTGCAGTATCTCAATCAGCTCGGTTTCAGTCAGTGTAATGGGGTTGCCCTTCATGCTGCTGGCTCTGGAAGCTTTTGCCGCGAGATCCGGGAAATCGTTTTCTTTCAATCCAATTGCAGCCAGTCCCGGAATTTTCAGGTTGGAACAAAGGTTCCGAACCCATTCGACACCGTCTTCCGGGGCAGCGGATTTTATACAGGTGAGAATGCGGGCTGTTTCCGTATAGGCATTGATTGCCGGATTGTTTTTGTCCCGTTCCCTGAGTGCTCGGATATTTATTTCCATGACCTGCGGCAGGAGTGCGGCGCATATGGCCCCGTGCGCTGCACGAAGCTGTCCACCGAGAGGTGCGGCAAATCCGTGTACTGCTCCAAGGCCGGCGTTGGCCAGGGCTGCACCGGATAAGAGCCCGGCCAGAGACATGCTGCTGCGGGCCTCGATATTGTTCCCATGCTTATAGGCTGTACCCAGGGCATCGGCGGCATGGTACATCCCTTCCCTGCACAGGGGAGAGGTCATGGGCGATGCGAATCTGGAGACAAATGATTCCATCAACTGGGTGAGGGCGTCCAGCCCCGTTGCCGCGGTCACTTCCGGCGGCATGCTCAGGGTGAGTTCCGGGTCCACGATTGCGAGGTCGGGGATCATGTACATGGAGCGCATGCTTATTTTTACCCCGTGTTCGGGACTCAGCAGCACTGCGTTGGCCGTTACCTCCGATCCGGTTCCGGCGGTTGTCGGGGCTGCTATGAGCGGAGCCGGTCTGTTTTCCAGCGGAAGCCCCTTGCCGACCACTTCCAGATAATCAAGCACATCCCTCTTGTTCGGCAGCAGCGCGGCAATTGCCTTGCCTGCGTCAAGAACGCTTCCGCCGCCGACAGCCACAACCATGTCACAACCTTCTGCGCGTGCTTTTGTCGCACATTCGGATATGAACCCCGTTTCAGGTTCTCCGGATACGGGAATCACCGTCCGGTAAACTCCCCTGGCGGAAAGGCTGTCCTGCAGCCACTGCAACCTGTCCGGGTTGTGGCCGGTTACCAGGCATACTTTTTTGCCCATTTCCGAAACATGGTCGGGGATGGCTTTGGCCGATCCCGGCCCGAATATGATTTTCTGAGCTGTGGAAAATTGGAATTGCATGGGATAATGAAACTCCGGTCTGCCTGTGCGGCAGGGTTGTGGATACCGGCATCGGTTTTATCCGGCAGGTCCTTTCAGGGATGGAAATTATTTTTCCATATACTCACGCAGAGCACGGCTCAACTGGTCCGGGCAGGATGTGGTCTTTCTGCCACAGGTTATACCGGAGAGAGTCTCGATTATCTTTTCCAGTTCCATGCCGGTGACGAGGGCGGAAATGCCCTTGAGGTTACCGTCGCAGCCTCCGGTGAAGTGCACATAGGACAATTTCCCGTCCGTAACAGTGAAACGGATCAGTTTGGAGCATACGCCCTTGGGGGTGAAAGTTTCGGTTCCGTTCTGCAGATCTGTTCTGCCCAGGGATGACATCATGGTGGGCTCAAGAGTGATATTTTCCATTTTAGGTCCTTTGGTTATTGATTCGAAACGGCCCGTGAATTCTTTGGCGGGAGTTTTGCCGTGAGTGAGTCGGCTTCTTTTTTGATCATGAAATCAACCTGCGGTCAAGATTGCGGACATTCATAATTAAGTCTGATACGGCATAATTTGCTAGTTGGCAAAAAAAGAAATTTTAATAGTGCACAGGAAATGATATGGGGGAAGCCAGTGAGTGGAATCGTATAGACATTGAAAAAGGGAGCAAGTCAAGTGGTGGAAGCAGATCCCGGCCTGTCTGATGCCGGTAATTTCCCGGCAAGGATGCAGGTGGAAGTGACTACACGGTGCAATATGAATTGTTCTATGTGCGTGAAGTATGCCCCGGACAGCCTTATCAGGGAGGCTGACCTTGAATTCGAGTTGTTCAAAAAACTAGGTCCGGGCCTGAAGCATTGTGAGATGCTGGTCCTCAACGGCATAGGTGAACCGCTGCTGCATCCGCAACTTACGGACATGGCCGCTTTTGCCCGGTCTCATATGCCGGAAAAGGGCCGGATAGGCTTTCAGACCAATGCGCTGCTTTTGACCGAAAGGTCGGCAGATGATCTGGTGGAAGCCGGGGTGGACACATTCTGCGTTTCCGTGGATTCTCTTGATTCTGAAAGCAGTGTCTGCACGGAACTGCACGGCCAGTGCAGCGTGGACAGGCTGGCACGCAGTTTCGGACTGCTGCGTTCAGCTGCGGACAAGAAGGGGAAACGAATTCATACCGGGGTCGAATTCGTTCTTATGAAAGATACTTACAGACAACTCCCGTCCGTAATCGAGTGGGCTGCGGAGCAGGGGGCCGAGTTCGTTATCTGTTCGCACATGCTTGCTTATGCCGCCGGCTTGCAGGATCAGTCTCTTTTCAATCCAAATACCGCCGCTGCGACTGCGGTTTTCGATAGGTGGCAGGCCAAGGCGCGGGAAATAGGGATGGACCTTCACGAGTATTTCGATGTCCTCTGGAAAAGAAGAAAGCCCGAACAGCGCAAAGACTATCTCGCTTTGGGAAATATGATGCGTGCGGAGGCAACCGGAGACGGAATCTGGCTGCATCTGGCAAGTCTGCTGGAGTGGGACAGGAAAATCCGCTCCGATGAATACGCTGATGTCCGGCAAGTCTATGAGGAGTCTGCCCGTATAGCCGGGAAGCTGGGACTGGAACTGCACCTCCCCCCGCTGATGGCGACTGATGAACTTAGGTGTGCTTTTGTGGAAGATGGAGCGGTTTTCGTCACTTCCGAAGGCGATGTTAGCCCATGCCAGTTTTTATGGCACGGATATACCTGTTATCTGGACGGAAACGAAAAAGTTATCAGGCCTCGGGTTTTCGGAAATCTTGCGGACCGGGAACTGCTGGATATCTGGCGTTCCGCGGAATATTCAGAGTTCCGCAATGATGTTCTGGCCTATGAATATCCGTACTGTTCGAACTGCCCGATGGTGCCTTGCGATGATATTGTCGGCAGGGATTTTGAATTTGAATGCGATTGTTTCGGGGTCAGAGTTCCTTGCGGGCACTGCCCGTGGTCCATGGGCGGGCTGAAATGTCTGCTCTGATGACCGGCCTGTTCTGATCTGATCGGGATAGGAATGCTGCTTAAAACCGGGAGCGGAGAAGCTTTGTGCTTTTCCGCTCCCGATTTTTTATGATCAACTGTCTTTTGTCCGCAAGTCCGGGGCCGGCTGTTATTCTCTGGAAGCCATATCTGTTACGTAGAGTTCAACTTCCTTGGATTTCATAAGGTCCTGGAACACCTGAGGAGGCTTGCGGTCGGTGAATATTGCATCTATCTCGGAAAGGTCGGCGATGCGGACCATGGCGTTCCTGTTGAACTTGGTGTGGTCGGTAACCAGAAATATGTTCCGGGCATTGTTGATGATTTCGCGGGCTACACGGACTTCGTGGTAATCGTAGTCCAGCAGGGTTCCGTCCTCGTCAATACCGGATACGCCTATAATTCCGTAATCCACCTTGAACTGTTTGATGAATTCCACGGTGGCTTCACCGGTTACACCCTTGTCCCGCTGGCGGACCATGCCGCCTGCAACGATCACTTCACAGTCGTTTTCGCTCATGGTCAGAGCTACATTGAGATTGTTGGTTATCACGCGCAGGGACTTGTGCCCGGAAAGTGCTTTGGCCACCTCTTCGGTGGTAGTTCCCAGGTTTATGAACAGTGATGCCCGGTCCGGAATAAGCTTGGCCACCATTTCAGCGATAAGCCTTTTTTCCTGATGCAGGATATTCCGTCTGGCGCTGTAGTCCACGTTTTCAACACTGGAGGCCCTTCCTGCTCCGCCATGAAAACGCTGCAGCAGCTTGTATTTGCACAGCTTGTTGATGTCTCGCCGAATCGTCTGGGGCGTCACTTCAAAGTGCTGGGCCAGAGTTTCGATGGGGGCGAATCCGCGCTCATTGACGATATCAAAAATTTCGCGCTGTCTTCTGGACAAGGCGTCGAGGTTGAATTTTGTACCCTTCGTCTTTTTGGGTTTTATCTGATCAGCCAAAATGACCGTCTCCTTTCTAATATGAACAAGTCCGCATGAATCATACGGACTTTGTTTTCGACATAATGTTTTCAAATCGACCAAAATGCTTCATTTAAGTATGAAGGCGAAAAAAAACTACCCATGCAATTTTTATTATCTAGCAGGTCAACTCCTGTCAGGCAAGGCAAACTCTGCAATGGATCAAAAATCCGGGGTGCATCAGTCCTTTTTTTCGGCTATAATCAGCGTTCAGTTGTAACCGAATCTTATGTATTCAGCACCTGTTTTTTAAGTTAATTGCCTGTAAAATAGTGATTTTTCTGCGCTGACAGCGGAAAGTGTTTTCTATTTAAAATCATAAAGGTTCGTTTTTGTTTGGTTTTATAAAAAATATTCAAATGCGAAAATATTTTCTTGTCATTTTGTTTTCAGTATGTCACATTTTGATCAAAAGCGAAACGTAGCAGGGCAAGGATGTGGGCTCTCTGCGATTTGCCTGTAAGCATTAATTGGGGTGGGAGTCGTAACTGCACGGGATTGCAGTTTAAAGAGGCCGATTCCTGTTTGTATAATAATTTTGTCCGGCGGAAGCGGCCGGAGAGAGGGTGGGTGTTGTTATGAAGCGTTCAGATATTATCCAGCAGGTGGAAGACAGTTCGAAAGTTTGGGATTTCATTATCATCGGCGGCGGTGCGACTGGTCTCGGCTCCGGACTTGATGCTGCCGCCCGCGGATATTCCGTGCTGCTGCTCGAACAGGGCGACTTTGCCGAAGCTACTTCCAGCCGCAGTACCAAGATGGTTCACGGCGGTGTAAGGTATCTTGCACAGGGCAACATTTCCCTGGTCATGGAAGCACTGCACGAACGCGGCATTCTCAAGCAGAACGCCCCGCACATGTGCTACAACCAGAAGTTCATTGTCCCCGACTATAAGTGGTGGGGGCTGCCTTACTACGGCATCGGTCTCAAATGTTACGACATGCTTGCCCGTAAATACAGCTTCGGTCCTTCTCAGATCTACTCCAAGGGTTCCGTAGTCAAAGAGGTTCCCGGCGTCCTGACCAAGAAACTCAAGGGCGGGGTAACCTACCACGACGGTCAGTTCGACGATGCCCGTCTGGCGCTTACTATTGCCCGCACAATGAGCGATTTCGGAGGCTGTCCTCTCAACTATGCCCGCGTGAACGGCCTGATCAAAACCTCCACCGGATATGTCTGCGGCGTTGAGGCCGAAGACACTCTTTCCGGCAAGTCCTATGAACTCAAGGCCAAGGCCGTGATCAATGCCACCGGTATCTTTACCGATGACATCATGAACATGGACAACCCCGCGCACAAGAAGCTCATCGCCCCCAGTCAGGGGATTCATATCGTCATCGACCGCGAATTCCTCGGCGGCGACACCGGGATCATGATCCCCAAGACCGATGACGGTCGCGTAATTTTCTTTGTTCCCTGGCATGGAAAGGTTGTAGTCGGAACCACAGACACTGCTCTTGATTCCGTATGCATGGAGCCCAAGCCTCTGGATGAGGAAATAGATTTTCTCGTCGAGCACTCGGCCCGTTTCCTTTCCAAGGCGCCGACCCGTGCCGATGTCCACAGTGTTTTCACCGGTATCAGGCCGCTTATCGCTGCCGGTGACGGGGAATCCACCTCCGCGCTTTCCAGAGACCATTACCTCACTGTTTCTCCCAACAAGCTGCTGACCATAGCAGGCGGAAAGTGGACCACCTACAGACATATGGCTGAAGACTGCATAGACAACGCCATCCAGATGGGCGGGCTGCCTTTCCGTCCCTCTCCTACTCAGAATGTTAAGCTGCACGGGTACACCGAAGATTTCGACCACAACGACCATATGCATGTTTACGGAAGCGAGGCCTCGGAAATAATGGCCCTCGCTGAAGAGTATCCCGAACTCGACCAGCGCATGCACCCGGACCTTCCCTACTCCTGGCTGGAAGTTGTGTGGTCTGCCCGCAATGAATGGGCGTACAATGTCTCCGATGCCCTTGCCCGGAGAACCAGAGCTCTGATCATCAATGCCAAGGCTGCGGCTGAAGTCGCTCCTAAATGCGCTGAAATAATGGCTGCCGAGCTCGGCAAGGACGCAGAGTGGGTCAAGGAGCAGAGCGAAAAATTCGCCGCTTTGGCCGAAAACTATATTGTACGGTAATAATCAGGCTTTCGTTACGGCTGGGTAGCGGATAAGCATTCTGCTGCCTCCTTTTGCCGTATCGCGCCAGTCTCCTCAGCCCCCTTGTGGCAAAAGACTGCCCTTTTGCCACAAGGCGGACGCTGAAAATATTATGGGTGTATAAGCTGGACCGGGCTAATTCCCTGCACAGTGGCTGCTGCCGCTGTATGCTTTACTCCCGAAAATGAATTTCTCCAAAGAGCGACGGAAGCTTCCCTCTTCCGTCAACCCCTTCCCTTTGCCGTCGGTTACCTGGGCCGGCGGCTTTTCTTTTTGTCTTTATACTGTGTGCGGATTCGCACAGATTTCACCCTTCCGCGTCAACTCAGGTTGACAATGCATCATCTCTAAATTTTTTTTCGTTTGTGAAAAATAATACTTAGCAGTTTTTTATCTTTTTTACGCGGATATGTTTCTGCACCGTATGTTCGTAAGTTCTGATTTGTTTGGTATATGCTCATTCGAGAGAAGAAAGTCCCTGCATGCCGTTCAACTCTGAGATTCCTGCTGAATTGCACGCAACCGGTTAAAATCAGGATTTATTTACTAAAGCGAAACACTCCTTTTGAAGTTTATTTTCAAATTCGAACATTAGGGGTTGATTTTTTGGCTTTTACAAAATAGTGTCACCTCATAGGAAATGGAAAAGTGTCGGGTGTCTCCGGCGCGAGGTGGTATTCGTTTCCGAAAAGAAACGGATTTGTTGTTAACTGCTTTAAGAGATGTGGGAGTGATTGATTATGAGTCCTTTTTTAGGCGAACTGATTGGTACGATGATTCTTACTCTTTTCGGTTGCGGCGTTGTTGCCAACGTTGTTCTTGAAAAATCCAAGGGTCAGAACGGCGGCTGGATTGTTATCACCATGGGGTGGGGATTTGCTGTAGCATTTGCGGTTTATGTTGCAGGTAAATACTCTGGTGCACACATCAACCCCGCAGTAACCCTCGGACTGGCCGCAGGCGGATATTTCCCCTGGGCAAGTGTTCCCGTTTATCTTGCCGGACAGATGATCGGCGGCTTCATCGGTGCTGTACTCTGCTACTTCACCTACAAATGCCACTGGGAACCCACTGAAGATGCAGGTGCAAAACTGGCTGTTTTCTCCACCGGACCTGCCATCCCCTGCACTGCAGAAAACTTTCTCTGCGAATTTATAGGCACCTTCTTTCTGGTCTTCATCCTTCTGGGTATCGGTGCCAACGAATTCTCCAAAGGTCTTAACCCCCTTATTGTCGGTTTCTTCATCGTATCCATCGGCCTCTCTCTCGGTGGCCCCACCGGATACGCTATCAACCCTGCCCGTGACCTTGCTCCCCGTATCGCTCATGCTCTTCTGCCCATTCCCGGCAAAGGCGGCAGCGACTGGGGATATGCCTGGATTCCGGTTGTAGCACCCATCTGCGGCGGTGTTGCAGGCGCTCTGGTTTACAAGGCTATCGTCGGCTAAGCGAAGCGACAGGTTTAATAGAGTAAACAAGCTTACAATACGGAGGGTGAAGCTCTGCTTTGCCCTCACTAACAAAGATTTAGGGGAAATTTAAAAATGGAAAAGAAATACGTTCTTTCTATCGATCAGGGTACTACCAGCTCTCGCGCAATCATCTTCAACAAAGGCGGCGAGATTGTTAAAGTAACCCAGAAAGAATTTACCCAGATTTTTCCCAATCCGGGCTGGGTTGAACACGATGCAATGGAAATCTGGTCTTCCGTCCAGTCCGTAGTTGCAGAAGCCCTGTCTGACGTTCCTGCCGAAGAAATCGCCGCCATCGGTATCACCAACCAGCGTGAAACCACCGTTGTGTGGGATAAGAACACCGGCAAACCCGTATACAACGCAATCGTATGGCAGTCCCGCCAGACCATGGATATATGCAACGATCTGAAAGGCAAAGGCCTTGATCCCATGGTTCGTGAAAAGACCGGTCTGCTCATTGATGCATACTTCTCCGGTACCAAGGTAAAATGGATTCTCGATAACGTTGAAGGCGCCCGCGAAAAAGCCGAAAAGGGCGATCTTCTTTTCGGTACCATCGACACCTGGCTGGTATGGAAGCTTACCGGCGGCGAAGTTCATGTAACCGATTACACCAACGCTTCCCGTACCCTGATGTACAACATCCACGACCTCAAGTGGGATGAAGAAATTCTCGGACACCTGACTGTCCCTGCTTCCATGCTTCCCGAAGTCAAACCTTCTTCCGAAGTATACGGCAACACCCACAAGGATGCTTTCCAGGGTCTGGAAATCCCCATCTCCGGTATGGCCGGTGACCAGCAGGCCGCTCTGTTCGGACAGGCATGCTTTGAAGAAGGTATGGCCAAGAACACCTACGGAACCGGTTGCTTCATGCTCATGAACACCGGCGAAAAGGCTGTTCCTTCCAAAAACGGTCTGCTCACAACCATCGCATGGGGCGTTGACGGCAAAGTTGAATACGCTCTTGAAGGTTCCATCTTTGTTGCCGGTTCCGCTATCCAGTGGCTGCGTGACGGAATGAGAATGTTCCGTGAAGCAAAGGATTCCGAACTTTACGCAACCCGCGTACAGGGTACTGACGGAGTTTACATGGTTCCCGCATTCGTAGGTCTCGGTGCTCCTTACTGGAACTCCGAAGTTCGCGGTGCCGTATTCGGCCTTACCCGCGGAACCACCAAGGAACACTTCGTACGTGCCACCCTTGAATCCCTCTGCTACCAGACCAAGGACGTTCTTTCCGCAATGGAAGCTGACTCCGGTATCTCTCTGGCAAAACTCCGCGTTGACGGCGGCGCAGTTGCCAACGACCTGATGCTTCAGATTCAGTCCGACGTCCTCGGCGTACCTGTTGAACGTCCCCTGTGCATTGAAACCACAGCACTCGGTGCAGCATACCTCGCAGGTCTGGCTGTAGGTTTCTGGTCTGATAAGAGCGACATCAAAAAGAACTTCGGTATCGACCGCGAATTCGATCCCAAAATGGCTGCTGAAGATTCCGCCAAACTGTACGAAGGATGGCAGAAGGCTGTTGAAGCAACCATGGCTTTCAAATAAGACAATGCAGCACAGCTGCTGTATCTCACTGTAAACGAAAAGGGCGCCCACGGCGCCCTTTTTGTGTTGAATCTTATAAGAAGTAATATGATGCGCTTCGCGCTTTTTGTGATTTGATTTAGCCTCCGGCGGCCAAAAGGCCCGCGGCCCTTTGGAATCCCGAGTTGTCTTGATTCATTGCGGATTTGAAGGATCATGGCAGTAACTCTGTTGTGCCTGATTCTGTGGTCGTACGTAACCCGTCTGTTTATGAAATATTATTGGGCTCTTCGGATTCCGCAAAAAGATATTTTTTTGGGTTGTTCGCCGGAGTTTTCTCCGCGTTCTTATTGTGCTGTATCTATTTTTTTGACCGCATCAGCTATAAGTGAGCGCGCAGCTTCAAGCACTGCTTCAATTTCATCGGCAGTGGCATCATCAAGATGTATCCCGCATGAAACAGTGACTGTTGATCCTGATTTTACTGCCAGAGCATGTGCTGCCTCACGAGCCAGCCCATCATCCCTGTGTCCTGTAACGGTCAGCGTAGACACCGATGCATACGTTTTATCGGTTCGATGCTTCTCCGTGTACGGCACAGCCAGGGCAACGGCTCCGATATGCGGAGTATCGCCTCCGCTAAACGAGACGCACAGGTCCCTGCCCATGGCCTCGATATTCATCCTGATGATGAAGCGCGGAGTTCGTTTTTCGAAAGTGAGCATTTGTTTTTCGCAGAGCAGAGCCCTTTATATCAGCCCAGACCTATGCCGGGAGTCATCTGCTTACCTGTCAGCGGTGTTTCGTAACCCCCGAGTTCACTGATGGCTTTTTTTACTTCATCTGTTCTGATCAGGTCTATCAGGGCTTTTATCCTGTAATCATCGATGAATCTTTCCGGTATGACCAGATCGTACCGCTCATGGGCCAGGGGAACGAAATCAAGATCCAGCGCCTTTGCAGCAGCGTAGATACCGAGCCCGCAGTCTGCCGCCCCGGTAAGAACGTTTGCGGCAACACTCATGTGAGTGAATTCTTCGCGGTCATATCCTGATATGTCCTGCGGTTTGAGACCGGATTTGTTCATGTGATAGTCAAAAAGGATTCTGGTGCCTGCTCCGCGCTGTCTATTGATGAAGTTGACCCCGGTGCCGCCCAGAGATTCGATGCCGGTTATACCTTTCGGATTGCCCTTAGGGACAATGAAGCCCTGATGGCGTATGGCAAGGTTGATGACAGTCACCTTTATTCCGGGCAGGTACTTTTCAAGAAATGGAAAGTTGAAGTCTCCGGATTCCGGGTCGAAAAGATGGGCTCCGGCAAACAGGGCCATTTCGTTTTTCAGCGCAGTAAGGCCGCCCATTGAGCCTGCATGGGTGGAAACAAGGCGCAGGGGTGTGTCTGAGCCCATGAGCAGGTCGCCTAGCAGGTCCAGTGTGTTATCGTGGCTGCCTACGTGCATGAGCACTTTGTCCAGACCGGACCGTTTGGAAAACAGTTCCACCGGGATGGAATCGCCCATTTCCACACCTTCACTTTCAGCCGGTATGCGGGTGAATCCCTGAGCCTTGGTCAGGGTTGTGATCATCCCTGCTCCGCGTGAAAGAGGTACGCCGATGTATTCGCTGCCTACCCTACCGACCGCCAGACGGACTATTTCTTCCTGTCCCGGTTTTGAGGGGGTGCGTCTGGCCATGCGGACCGACACCCTGTTCCGTTCCGGTCTGTATTTGCCGGAAAGCCATGAAATTACTGGGGTAAGAATATCCTCAAAGCAGACGACAGCGCTTACCGGGTATCCCGGTGCACCTACCAGCAGGCGGCCTTGTGCCGTGCCTACCACAGTCGGCTTGCCGGGCATTACGGCTATTCCGTGAACCAGTACCTGACCCAGTTCCTGAAAGACCTTACGGGTAAAGTCCTTGCTCCCGGCGGATGATCCTGCCCCCACAACAACTACGTGCGAATCTTTGAGGGCGGCGGAAACAGCTTTCAGGAGCTTGTCCTCCCTGTCGCGGACAGGGGCAACTGCCTTGAATTCTATATCCAGACCTGCCGCAAGCCCTTTGAACACCTGTGAATTGGATTCGATTACTTCGCCGGCCTTCGGAGTGGGGCGGTCGGCAAAAGGAAGAACTTCGTCCCCGGTAGGAATGAAGGTCATCCGTATTTTTTCGTAGACCAGTATGTCGTAAATGCCTGCGGACAGAAGGGCGCCGATATCGAATGGCGAAATGGTGTGGTTGCGCGGCAGGAGCATTTCCGTGGCCACGATGTCTTCGCCGATGCGCCTGACGTGCTGCCATGGAAAAGATGGGCTTTCGATGGTAATGAAATCTCCGGCATCGACCACATTTTCGATCATTATGACTGCATCCATGCCGTCCGGCAGGGGATTGCCGGTGTTGACGGCAACGCAGTCGGAGCCTTTCGTCAGGCTGACCGGATTTCCTTCACGCGCCGAAAAAGTGTTTTCACTTTTAACCGCGAATCCGTCCATGGCCGCGGAATGGTATGTCGGAGATGAGCAGCGGGCTGTTATGGCCTCGGCAGTGACCCTGTTCAGTGCTTCGTGGACGGGGATGGTTTCAGTCTTGACCAGTTCATCACGGTCCAGGGCGGAGATGGCTGTAGCAACCGCCTCGCCGGCCGGTATAGTCTTCAGGTAGATATTACGATCAGTCATTAGTCTATCCTTTTATGGATTATACTTTGCTGTCCTTGGTTCCGGCTGTGGCTCGGTTCTTCCGGGTCATATCATCCAGATCTGGACACTCCTGCCGGAATAGTAGCCCTCGGTGTCTGCCGGAATGATCATCAGCCCATCGGCCTGAATCATGGTTTTAAGCAGTCCTGATTTACCGTAGATAGGTTGGGCCAGGGGCAGTTCATTGCTTCTTTCCGTAAGCCTTACCCGTATGTAATCTTCCCTACCGGGTTTGGAGACGGTGTTTCTGGCGAGTTCGGCCATGACCACCGGGCGTCCTGATGTGGAAAACGCGTCAGTCTGGCCCATCAGATGGCGTATGAAGGGGGCAACCAGCGCGAGCATGACAACCTGTACCGATGTGACCTGCCCCGGCAGTCCCATGATAGGTTTTTCGCCGGATCTTCCGAGTATGGTCGGTTTGCCCGGGCTTATGGCAACACCGTGAGCCAGAATTTCCGACTCGGGCATTGATTCGATGGCCCGGACGGTCAGGTCGCGCATGCCGACGGAGCTTCCGCCGGAAAGGAGCACCAGATCGTTTTCGGCAACAGCCCGGGCCAGCGTGCTTTCCAGCTTGTCCAGTTCATCGCGCACAATACCGTAATTCACCGGTATTCCGCCGGCCTGTGAAACAAGACAGCGCAGGGTATGCGAGTTCACATCCCTGATGGTGCCGGGTTTTGGCGGTGCGGTGATTTCCATCAGTTCATCGCCGGTGGAAATGATTCCGACTTTCGGCCTTTTGTGCACAGGTATTGATCCGATTCCCAGTGCCGCAAGGAGCCCCACGTCCTGAAAGCGAATCCGGTGGCCTGCCTTGAAAATCAATTCATCTTTGGCAGCATCTTCGCCCCGGAGCATAGTGTGATCTCCCGGTGCTGAAGATTTGCGTATTTCAATCGTACCGGCCCCCAGATCCTGCGTGTGTTCCACCATCACTACGGCATCGGCACCGTCCGGGAGGGACCCTCCGGTTGGAATAGCTGCGCACTCTCCGGGGTTCAGGGTGAAATCCGGCTTCTCGTTGACCCTGAGTTCCGCACGGCATTCAAGATAGGCCGGGTTTGATTCTCCTGCCCCGAAAGCGTCACGGGCATTTACCGCATAGCCGTCCATGCAGGACCTGCTGACCGGGGGCAGGTCTTCCGGGGAAACGATGTCTTCCCCCAGAACCATCCCGAAAGCATCCGAGATGGTTGAAGCTTTTGTTCCGGTAGATCTGAAATTCATTAACAGGGTCTGGAATTCATCCCTGCTGATAATCTTGAAAAATTCGTGATTCATCAATCTAGCTGCCGCTTTTTATTTTGATTTCAATATCACCTGGAACAAACCCCTTGAGCTGGCGGAGCATTGCGGTGATTCCTGCTGAAAGGATATCGGATACGAATGGGTTGAATCCCAGTTCACTGCCGTTGCAGGTTACGCTCATGCTTCCGGCCTTGGCCTGACAGCCGGAAACACGGGCCTTTCCGGCAATGATGTCGGCCACGAAATCCATGCAGAATTCCCTTCCGCAGGCTCCGCAGTTGAGTCCCGGCAGAATAAAGCCTTTTTCCAGTACAAGGTCGGCAAGTTTTTCTATCTCCGCCGGGGACGGGGGTGTCTCGCGGGTGCAGGCAGGCATTTGTTTCAAGGCAAGTTCCGGGTAGAACTCCTTGTCATCGTTGTCCTCGCGGACCATAATTATCCTGGGAAGCCAGCCTACTTTGTTGCCGCCTTCCATGACTATCACGTCCACATCCATCAGCGGAATCATGTCCTGCACAGTACGCTCCGCAGCCCATGAGACAAAAGACTGGGAAGGGGAGTATGCTGCTACTGCGGAGGCAATCGCTTTGTACTCTTCCGTGTCGGCTCCTTCGATTCCGTCGAATCCGTGGTGTGAATGTTTGACCACGCCGACCTTCAGTCCCCGGTCGGTAAGGCATTTGACCAACGCCAGTCCGACAGTTGTTTTTCCGGTTTTCTTTTTTCCGACAATGGAGATAGCTTTCATATTTTTTCCTGCTGCCTGTTCTGGAAATTTAAATATTACAAAGGTTGGGTCGGTACGGGGGCTGCTTATCGCGGACATGCCCGGACCGAACCTTGTTACGCGGTCACTTCCGTTCCGATCCCGCTTTTGGTGAAAAGTTCCAGCAGAACACAGTTTTCCACCCTTCCGTCTATGATGTGCGCTTTTTCCACTCCGCTGTGGACAGCCTCAAGACAGCAGCTGAGTTTCGGGATCATGCCACCTGTTGCAACACCGTTGTCTATAGCCTCAGCGGCCTCGCGGCAGGTCATGGATGAAATGAGATTCTTATCGGCGTCCAGCAATCCCTGCACATCGGTCAGCAGGTGCAGTCTTTTGGCATTCATTGCCGCAGCAACCGATCCGGCGACCGAGTCGGCATTTATATTATATGTAGCGCCTTCCTCATCCACTCCTACCGGAGCAATAACCGGGATGAATCCTTCGGCCAGCAGGGACTTGATCAGTGTCGTATTTACCTCTGTAACCTCGCCGACCTTGCCCAGGTCAATTATTTCCGGGACCCGTGCTTCCGACTCCACCACCAGTTCTTTCTGTTCGGCCTTGAGGAGCATGCCGTCCTTTCCGGAAAGTCCCACTGCCTTGCCGCCGTTCAGGTTGATCAGGTTTACGATCTGTTTGTTCACCTGTCCTACCAGCACCATTTCCACAACGTCCATGGTCGCGGCATCGGTAACCCGGTATCCGCTTTTGAACTGGCTGTCGATGTTCAGCGCACTGAGCATTTTCTGGATCTGCGGACCGCCGCCGTGGACTACAACCGGGTTGATTCCGATATATTTAAGGAGGATTATGTTCAGAGCAAAGGCTCGCTTCAGCGTCTCATCGATCATGGCGTTCCCGCCGTATTTTATGACAATGGTTTCGCCGTAGAATTCCTTGATATAGGGCAGTGCCTCAATCAGAAGCTTGGCCTTTGTTATATCTCTTTCCATGTCCATTTATTTTGATCTCCTGGAGTTTGTTGTGCCGGAGTACCGGCCGGTCTTTAGCTATAATTTAAAACAGGCCGAAGGGAAACCCCATGGTCACGGGCCGCTCAGGAACAAAAAGAGGGCCGTGCAGACTTTCAAGTCTGCACGGCCCCTGCTTTAATGAGGAATGGAAAGTGAATATATGTTAACCTGTGGAGAGCAGGCACCGAAGCCTTTGTCCTCAGGATTTTGCAGTATGAAACCAAGCTGCTGAGATAACAGATTAACCAGTGTCTCTTGTGGTATGAATTAACGCATGCACTTGTAATAGACCCTGCAAAGTTACTGCAAAAAAAATAAGCAGGGGGGCGTGTATGCTCTCTGTTTTCTCTCAACATGTGTTGTTTATGCATAGCTCCGGGGCCTTTTCGGTGGCAGGCGATAGGAAATGGTGGCGGTGGTGCCGTGTCTGCTTTTCCGAAGTGGGAGCCAGGACCGTGTCTGGTCGTGGTGCATAAACTGTTCTCGGTTCTATCTGTTTCTTAGTCCTTTTTCCGCTTGAGTAGGCAGGGGATGTGGTGGGTCCTGCATGATCAAGCAGTTTATCGGTCAGAGTGTTTTCGTCATTTGCCCCAAGGGGTTCCCCTGCCTGTGTGGGGCAGGCAGGGGAAGGGAGTGGTTTGGGTGCATGTATAGTTAAAAGCGGTTGTTGTTTTTTGTGGTTAGTGATTGCTCATACAAATATAACCAAAGAGATCGTTTGGCAAGAGGAAAGTTATATTAAATCAAATTTTTGTTTGTATTGATGTTTTTTATTTTTCTTGGTTTTGATGTTTTTATGTGTTATTTTGATGTGTTAAGTTGCGTGTCGTCATGATGAGGTCTGAGGTTGGCAGTCTTGATGTAGAATCTGAAAACGTAATTGCTGGCGGAGCAAAACAGGTCTTCGTTTTTGATATAGCTATATGTTTGTTCAGGTGTTCGGTAAAATTGATTGAACGGTCATATAGTTATAATTGCTGGGTAAAAAATTGTAGAAAGGCTTTTAAACCGGTGGAGGCTTATGGTTGGCCATGATCAAACCATACCGGCGGCGAGACTGTTTTATCTAATACTCTTGTATGGAGGAAGAATATTGATTAATAGAAAAAAGAAGATGGGGATGAGTGTTCCCCAATGAATTTACGGAGCTTGCTGATGGTCCAGAATAAGAGACGCAGGACAAGAGTCACTGCCGGATTTACCGTGATGCTGCACAAGGACGGGGTTGATTCTGACGCTGAAACCCGCAACCTGAGTCTTACCGGCCTGCTGTGTGAACCTGTGGAAGGTTTTGAGGTGGATGATGCCTGCGAAGTGTCCATTACCCTGTCCGAAGAAGTTTTTATCAAGGTCAGTGCCAGGATTGTCCGGGCGGATGAATCCGGACTGGCTGTGAACTTCAATTCCATGGACGAGAACAGTTTTACGCACCTGCGCAGGCTGATTCAGTTCAACGCTCCCGATGCGGACGCTATAGACAGCGAGCTTACTTCTCCCGCTTTTGATTCCTGATGGTCGGAATGCACAGGGTTGCGGGTCTGAAAAGGCAACATTCGTAGGCCCTGGCTATTTTGCGGGCTTTTGGTGAGGGAATGCCGCAGTCCATTAGTCTGCAGTAGATGTGGAGCGGATTGAAAATGTGCTCCATGAATGCTTTAAAACCGACTTTCATTATCTTTCCAAAATATTTTTATGCTGAGCAGGCATCGGCCGTATGCTCGTGGCTGCGCCAAATGATCACGGATCGGGCGTACCGTCAATTATTGGGGGTACAATACGTTTATCATGCCGGTTCAGCTTCGAATCCTCTCAGAAATTTCAAAGTTACCGCAAATATTACCACTGCTACCGCGGCTCCGGCATAGTAGACCGCATTGAGGCCCATACCGGCATAGACAAGTCCCATCATCAGCGGGGCTATGGTCTGTCCGACTCTGAGCAGCATGCCGTTTACGGACATGAATACGGCCCTTTGCTCCATGGGGGCTATTGCGGTCAGCATGGACATTGAGTTCGGCAGGTTAAGGCCCTGGCCGAGGCCGAAGAAACATACCGGGATAATGCACCAGAGGGCGGAATGGCCGGTAGGGAGCATGATCATGGCGGTTCCGTAGGCCAGCGCCGAAATGGCGATCATGGTAGGCTGGGACATTATGCGCGCCAGTCTGCCCATCTGGGAGGCCGCGATGGCGGTTATGAAGGATGCGCTGGAAATAACCGCCCCGATGACCACAGGTGATGATGCGAATTTCGAATGCAGAAGGATCGGGAGGTAGGTGATTATCGGTCCGTAAAGGATGATGAAGGTCAGGAGCGTTATGATGAAAAGTGAGAGAACCTCCTGCCTTTTCATGCCCTCAATGGCGGAACTGAGGTATTTGCGCATGTTTCCTTCCGATTTCGGTTCCGGATTATTGAGCCTGAAGGCCACAATCCAGGCAAGCGGCAGGGCCGAAAGCGCAAGCAGAAAGGGCGCCCGCCAGCTTATCTGGGCCAGTATTCCGCCTATGGCCGGGAAAATAGCAGTTCCCATGCTCAGAACCCCGGCGTTGAGCCCCATTGCCTTGATCCGGTCTCTCCCGTTGAAGAGATCACCGATAATGGTCAGGTTGATGACCCCTATCGCCGACGCTCCTACCCCCTGAATCAGCCGGAGCAGAAGAAGCGTGTTGTAGTCGGAAGCAAAGAAGCAGGCGGTCCCGGAGATACCGAAAAGTACAAGAGCTGGAACCAGGATTTTCTTCCGGCCCAGCCTGTCCGCAAAGATTCCTGCCAGCGGGGAGAAGATGATTCCCGGAAGTGTGAAAACCGTGAAAATGAGTCCTACATTTGAGGCTGAGATATCGAATCTTTTTATCAGCAGCGGCAGGGCCGGAATTATGCTCGATACGCCCATGATGGCCATCAGCGTAACGGTGAATACAATCTGTAGATTTTTATTTTTATGCAAAGCAGTCATCAGTGGCAGGTCCTTTTGTAGCAATTTGAATCCCGCACGCTACGCCCTATCGCATTGCTTCGCAACCTCAGCGAGCCCCGTCCGGCTGTCATGGGAAAAGTGGTGGAATTAAAGGCTCATGTCGGTTAATGATGGCTCATGTTCAGATTATACCGCATATTCAAGTACAGTCCTGCCAAGTTTACCGTTCTGCTCGGTTTTCTGGTCCTGCAGATATTCATCAGTCCTATTGCCGGTGATTCCAGGGTGTTGCAGCAGGTTCTGTATTTTTACACTTATCTGGTGCTCATCTCGGCTGTAACCGCAATAATTTCGGACCGGCGCAAACTTTATGCATATTTCAGCCTGTACGCCGCATCCCTGCTAAGTTCGGTTATGTTTTTTCACAGCAAACATCTGTTCTGGCTTTCAGTGAGCGAAGGGGCGGATATGCTCATGCTCTGCATTGCCGTGTGGGGAATTCAGCGGTTCATGTCCCGGCAGCGCAGGGTTACGCAGGATCTTATCTCCGGGGCCATCTGCATCTACATGCTGGCAGGGATGATCTGGGCGGATGCCTATTCGCAGTGCGAAATATACCGCCGGGGCTCATTTTCCGGCCTTGATCCGGAGTCAGGCATTTTCGCCATACGCAATGCCCTGACCTACTTCAGCTATGTCACCATGCTCACTGTCGGGTATGGGGACATAATGCCCGTCTCATTCATGGCCCGATCTCTTGCCGTTCTGCAGGGGATTTTCGGGCAGATGTATCTGGCAGTGTTTATTGCCGGAATTCTGGGGACATTCATCTCCCAGCACAATGCAGGCAGCAGTGATAATAATCAATCCGGGCATTCAGGTCCTGACTGATGTCAGGCGGAGGTTATCAGGCCTCCGTATCGAAATAGGGCCAGTCATCCGGATGCTGTTGAGCGGAGTAGCGCTGTGCAGCCTTTTCCGGATTGCCACTTGTTTCGTACCCGCTGGATATTTTTTCAAATTCAGCAACCGTCAGTTGCGTCTGGGCCTGTTGCGGGCCTGCCAAAAGGGATACTGCTACTCCTTCTTCTGTCTGCGCATTCTGTCCCTGCGGCTGAAGGTCGGTTTTGCCTTCTTTGACCAGAACAGCCCTGTTTGTGAGTTTTCCGAATTCCTCAAGAAATCTGTCCGAGCGTTCGCGCATGTACATGGAGAAACTGTCTCTTTTGCGCTTGTTCTGAGTGGTGAGCCGGTCTATCTGCTCCTGGGTGATCGAATCATCTTCAGACAGCTTGCGGATATCCTCAAGGACCTTGTCGTCTTCCTCGTAGTTGCGGTCGTCACTGTTGAACATCCTCGGCAGGGCGTATTCCGATGCCGAATGGGTAACACTGGCGGCATCCTCGGAGTATCTGTTCTGACCGGCATTTTCCAGTTTTCCCTTTGCATGTGCCGCAGCGCCGGTACGAACCGAATTGATTGTCTCGGTCATGTCCCGGTCGGAGAATGCTGCAACTTCGCTTCTGGCCGTGGAAAGAGCTTTTTTGGCTATGTCCAGAAGAGTCAGGTCCTCACTCATTTTTCCGTTTTCTTCGAGCTTGAACAGGGCTCCGTCGTCGTCCAGAAAAGAGAGTGATTCTGTAAGATTGTTCCAGAATTTGTCCTCGGCGCTTTTGGCCAGGCTCTGTACTCTGTTTACCAGCTTGGTGCTGTCCCCGCTGAAAAATTTATCGATAAGCTTTTTGGCGTTTTTGAAGTCCTGTCCTTCAATAGCCTTGGAAAGAAGTTTGATATGCTCATCGTATTCTGCCGAAGTTTTGCCTCCAAGCAGGGCATCATTCTTGTCGAATATTTTGTGAAGTCCGTCCTGCAGATACTTGGAAGATTCATTTATGGCCTTCTCAATCCTGAAATTCAGGTTGTCCTGAGACAATCCGTTGCTCGGAGTAAATTCCATGTTTTTGACGTCAGGCTTTATTTTGTTTTCCTGGCCTTCGGGGGTGGACTGGTTGCCGGACAGGTTGAATCTGCTCATGGTCTGTTGCGGTGCGAAGCCGCCTGCTGAAGAAATTCTCATTATTTTCTCCCGATTAATACCGCATCCGGCTTGTTCCTGTAATTGCGGATGCGCATATCCAGCCCTGCCGGTTAACATTTGACAGCAGGCGGTTGTCCACAAAAATAATCCATCCGATGATGCGGTATTGTTTTTATAATCGGCGCGCCTTTAGAAAACTTTATGCTTGTAGTTATAAATTTATAGTTTAAAATAACTGATGCATTGGCGTCTTGTTTATTGAATTTACTTATGCATGGCGCGGAAGCCTGATGTGGGGAATTCATAAGAGGTAGGCCAAGTGGCTCAAGTTGGAAATTAACAGTGTGACGTATGATCTTATGCCTTGAGGGTGGCACGGTCCGGGGATCAAAAAAATCCCTGAGGCAGGAATACTTGATTCATGCCTCAGGGATTTTGAGAGTCCGTATGATTGCCGGATGAGAAATTATCCCGGCAGAATGGTCTGGCATGGGTCGGAGAATCAGCCCCAACCGATATGCCGGAAGTGGAAAATATAGAGTCGGTTAGAGTGCGGCGTCGAGCAGCAGATTGTCCCGGTGGATTGCTTCCGGATAGGGGCATTTTCCGAGGATGGATTCTATTTCTCCGGATTTGGAGCCCATGATCCTGTTCATGTCTTTGGCTCCGTAGCAGGTCAGCCCGACGGCAAGTGCGCGGCCGTCCTGGCTGACGACACGGACAAGCTCACCGGCCTTGAAATCTCCTTCCACACCGGTAATTCCGGCAGGCAGCAGACTTTTGCCCCCGGACATGAGAGCCTTTTCTGCACCGCTGTCGATAACCAGATCGCCGGCGGGGTCGCAGTGATAGGCCAGCCAGTACTTGCGGCGGGAAATCGATTTTTCGTCCGGAACGATCCAGGTGCCGCATTCTTCTCCGTTGAATACCCGCTCTATTACCATGCGTTCCCTGCCGGAGAGAATGAGGGTGGGTACTCCTAGCTGGGCCGCACGGTGGGCGGCGCGCATCTTGGAAAACATGCCGCCTGAACCTACAGCGGTCTTTCCATCACACATGGCATCAAGATCGAGATCGTGGATATTATCTATGCAGGAAAGAGGTCTGGCGTCCGGGTTCTGATCGGGGTTGCTGTCGTAGACCCCGTTTGCGGAGGTCAGGTTGATGAAAAGATCGGCTTCGACAACGTTCAGGATCAGGCTGGCGAGGGTGTCGTTGTCACCGAACTCCAGTTCCTGAACCGCCACGGTATCGTTTTCGTTGATGATGGGGATTACCCGCCATTCCAGCAGCCGGGACAGGGTGTTACGGGCGTTCAGGAAACGCGCGCGGTGTCTGAGGTCATCGCGGGTGAGCAGCACCTGCGATGTGATCAGGCCGAAACGGCGGAACGTTTCATCGTATTCGTGCATGAGCCGGGACTGGCCTATGGCCGAGGCCGCCTGCCTTGCCGGAAGATCGTCCAGTCTGGCATCGCCGGGCAGTGAATTGCGTCCCGCTGCGACCGCACCGGACGAAACAAGCACGATATCCACCCCGCGTTCATGCAGAGTAGCCAACTGGTCTGCCAGACGGCAGATAAGGCCGAGGTTGATGCCTTCTGAGGTGGTCAGCACGGCGCTGCCTATCTTGACCACGATCCTTTTGGCATTTTTCAGCGTATTAATCCTGTTCCCGATCCTGTTCATCTGTTTCCTCTTGATTCATAGCGGTGAATCTGTCCCACATTTCGGTCAGGAGTTCAGCAAGCCCGTCGCTGTGGAGTGCGGATATGAAAAATATTTTATGTCCTGCTGCGGCTGCCTTGGCCTTCAGATCGGACAGGTCTTCTTCCGAGAGCAGGTCTATCTTGTTGATTACCCTGATCTGAGTTTTGGCTGCGAGATCATCGTCGAAAAGACGCAACTCCTCGTCGAGCATGTTGAATCCCGCAAACGGATCATCCATTCCGAGATCTTCGGCACTCAGGATATGAACCAGAAATCTGGTCCGTTCCACGTGCTTCAGGAAGCGATGCCCAAGTCCCTGGCCTTCGCTGGCTCCCTCGATGAGTCCGGGGATGTCTGCTATGACCAGCCTTTTCCCGTAATCGTTTTCCACTACGCCGAGATTCGGAACAAGTGTGGTGAACGGGTAGGCTGCTATTTTCGGCTTGGCAGCGGAAATTTTGGATATGAATGTGGATTTGCCCGCGTTCGGAAGGCCGAGCAGACCTACATCGGCAATGATTTTAAGCTGCAGGCGGATGCGTTTTTCCTCTCCGGGAAAACCTTCCTCGGCATAGCGCGGGGTCTGGTTGGTGGAGGATTTGAAGTGGATGTTTCCACGTCCGCCGTCACCGCCCTTGCAGATGACAACTTCCTTGCCTTCCTCGGTCAGGTCGATAATGAGTTTTTCGGTCCCGTCTTCGGGATTCACTTCAAAGACGAGAGTTCCCATGGGCAGGTCGATGATCAGGTCGTCCGCAGCCCTGCCGTACTTGTCGCTACCCATGCCGGGCTGGCCGTTCTTGGCTTCGTAGACTCTTTTCAGGCGGAAGTCGTACAGGGTCAGAAGTTTGGGACTGGCCCGAAAAACAAGGCTTCCGCCCCTTCCTCCGTCCCCGCCGCTGGGGCCGCCCTTGGGGATGAACCGCTCTCTGCGGAAGGCTACACAGCCGTTTCCGCCTTTGCCGGAGCGGACAGTTATTGTTGCTTCGTCTATGAATCTCATAAATATGTTACCTTTCTGCCTCCGGCATCCTCGCAGGGGCTGTTAAATGCTTGCCGGGCGCATTTAATTATATCGCCTCCGGCTGAAGGGAATTCATTCCCCGATTCTTATTCCGATTTACAGCTTAAGGACAGCGCCTTTCGGAACAGCTTATAAAATGTTCCTGTATGGTGCAGGAAATGAGCAGGGGCCACATATCAAACCGGGCCTGTTCTGGGCACGGTATATGGATACCGGAAAAAGGACATATGTTCCATACAAGAAAAGGCAGGGGACGCATAATCTATGCGACCCCTGCCTGTAGAAAAGCTTTCGCCTGATTTCTAGGCTTCTGCAGGAACGATGTTTACTCTGGTCTTCACGCGGTTTTTGCGGATGTACTTTTCGTACTCCACAGTACCGTCAACGAGAGCGAACAAGGTCCAGTCTTTACCGGTACCTACGTTTTTGCCGGGATGGATTTTGGTTCCAACCTGGCGAACAAGGATATTCCCTGCAAGAACTTCCTGGCCGCCGAAGCGTTTTACGCCACGTCTTTGGGCGTTACTGTCGCGACCGTTTTTAGAGCTTCCGCCCGCTTTCTTATGAGCCATTGTGAGCCTCCTTAGCTGCTTCTGTCGTCAAGCTTAAGCCTGGATGGCTTCAACCTTGATTCTGGTGTAGTCCTGACGATGACCCTGTTTTACCTGAGAGTCTTTCCTGCGTCTTTTCTTGAACACGATGATCTTTTTGTCACGTCCGTGTTCAACAACGGAGCAGGAAACTTTAGCGCCGTCTACATAAGGAGCGCCGATTTTAACGTCTTCGCCTTCACCGATGAGAAGAATTTTATCCAGATCGACTTTGGTGCCTGCTTCAGCGTCCATTTTCTGGACATTGAGTTCCAGACCTTCTTCAACGCGGAACTGCTTGCCGCCAGTCTCAATTATTGCATACATATTTGCTTACCTCCGTCACGTAAGAGAGGGGAAGATATTCGTATCCGGGGGCAAAAGTCAAGTGGGTAATCAAACTTTTTTTGCGGAATCAGCCATACGGTCCGATGCCCGGAGAACGTGAGCCCCATTATCTGTATTGTTGTTTCTGATTACAGGGCAGTTGCGGCCCATGCATTCCTTGTTTGTTTTCATTTGATCACACAGTATAGGCTCATCAGCCTTCAGGCGCAAGCCCAACACTTCCTGTGATATCCGTGCGGCGGCTCTAAGGGCCAGCCATGAATCCCGCTGGCAGCAGCGGGCCGCTTCCAGTGCGGAAATATCCTGTAGAGCCTCAAGGGTTCCCTTTTGAACCACGGATCTTTTTTCCGCGGTATAGGGTGTTGCCTCCATAATGGCGCTCATTGCCGCGCCCACACCTATAGCCGCGCCGCAGACCCCCATGAATCCGCAGAAACCACCCGCTATTTTAGCCCCGCGGGAGATGGCCGTGTCGATGACGCTGTCGTCAACATCGCCGCCGCTGTTGCGGTAGGCCGTAACGATGATTCCCGGCACCAGCGCGTGGTGTTCCGGTCCGTGCATCGGGATGGCCGGATGGCTGCGTATTTTCTTCAGCAGGGCGATCATGTCCTTTTCCGTGCTGTTTTTAAGCAGGTGCGGCATGACCTCCATGCCGTCTTCGCTGTGGCAGGCATCGCAGACGAAATGACCGTTGGCACAGTGGGCGTTGGCTTCAAACTCACGCCCGCAGAATACACAGGTCATTTTTCTGTACCGGGTGAGGTAGTTGATGGGCGCGCCGCAGACCATGCAGTCCGAGGTGTTTTTCAACGCGGACATACCCTTGCGCGCATTTGTTCTTCCGGGGCCCGGTGCATGCGGTTTTTCCTGCGCATCAAAGGCAGCCGGTGTCGGGCAGCAGGATACGCCGATATCGACATTTTCCACTGCGCCGTCACTGCCGATGATGAAAATCTGATCTCCCAGCAGGTCGGCTTCGTTTTTGGCAAGTTCGGCTATGGTACCGGGAATGAGCATTTTCCCGCCGGACATCACTGCGGTTTCAAGCGGACCCCGGAACACGGCTTTTACGGTATCTTCTTCAACCGGTTTGAAAGCCCGGAAAGTGAGCGAAAAAAAGTCGTGCCCGGCCACCGTGCGGTAGGGGAACCTTTTAATGATGGAGATTGATCCGAATCCGGCCTCTTCGAGCAGCCCGACAAGGTTTTTCTGGGTCTGGGCTCCGGCTATGCACTCCCCGTGCAGGGTGTCGTCATTGCGTATTTCCGGGCCCGGTTCGGTTTCGCAGACCACGTCGGATACGGTCAGTCTGCCGCCGGGCTTGAGCACGCGGAACATTTCAGCGAAGGTCCTGCGTTTGTCCGCGGAAAGGTTGAGCACGCAGTTGGAAAGGAGCAGATCGGCGCAGTCGTCTTCCAGCGGAAGCTCTTCCAGATAACCCTTGCGGAACTCCATGTTGTCGAATCCGAGCTTTTCCGCCACCGCCTTTTGTCCCTTGCGGGCGTGTTCGAGCATGGGATCAAGCATGTCCACACCGGTGACTTTGCCCTTAGATCCGGTCATTTTAGCGGCAATGAAACATTCTATTCCGCGTCCGCTGCCGAGGTCCACGACATGTTCGCCGGAGCCGATATCCGCATCCATGACCGGGGAGCCGCATCCGTAGCCGCGAAAGCGGAATTCCTCCGGGATGTGCTGCATGATCCCCGGATCGTAGCAGGCCGGATTAAGGATATCCTCTTTGGCGGTTTCAGCGGCTTCGGTGTAAAAGTCCTTTACAATGGACAGGCTGTCCTTCCCGGCAACGGCCAGCAGACAGTTGGTGTGGGTCAGGGATACCGGGCCGTGGCCGTGGCATTTATCCAGCCTGTCTCCCATCTTGAGCAGCAGACGGGCTGAATCGTGCTTGCGCGATTGCGCGGCTTTTTCCGTAATCAGCTGCAGCGCGGTCAATTCGTGGAGCTTAAGATACGGATCATCGCCGATAAAAGTCGAATTGCGCATGTAGCTGTGGTCGGTGTCGCCGCCTCCGTGGAAAAATCTGAAGGGGCTCTGCATGGAAGTGCAGCTTGCGGACCGCAGCTGATCAAGCACCGGGCTCTGTTTCCACGCCTTTTCCAGTGTTTGCGGAACAGGGGTGGCCAGATCCTCCATGCCGACCATGGCTGCGGAAGGATAAAGCTTTCCATCCGGGCCGACCGCCAGTGATTCCCATCCGGCAGTGGACCCGTCATGGACTGTTCCGCAGGGCGAAAATATCATGTCCTTGACTGCTTCAATGTTATCCACGGTGACGCCGAGCCTTTCCCCGGCATCTTTTGCCTTCAGAAGGTGCGGGTAGATTTCCTCCGGGCTGACGAACTGTTCCGGCTCGCCTCGGCCGCGCACGAAATACCACATGAAGTGGACATTAGAGGCTCCTGTTTCAGCTGCGAATTTGACAACGTCCCGCATCTCCCTGAAATTATCCCTGGTAACACACATGGAGATGGTGAAGGGGATACCCTGTGATGCAAGCCAGCCCAGTGAGTCCCTGACTGCTTCAAACATTCCCGCGCCCCTGATCCGGTCATGGGATTGTCCTATGCCGTCTACACTGATCTGCAGATGCAGCCTGTCGAAATCGTATCCGCTCTGCGCAAAGACCTTACGCACGGCCAGTCCGTTGGTCAGCACGGCTACGTGGCAGCCTTCAATTTTTTGCAGTTCGGTGATGATTTGAGGAGTGCCTTTGTGGACCAGCGGTTCCCCGCCCGTAAGGGCGAAAAGTCTGCATCCAAGTTCCGCAGCCTGTTTTGCCAGTTCAAGAACGCGGGCGGTGGGAAGTTCCCTTTTTGCCTGCGGGGAGGAAGAAAAAAGGCAGTGGCTGCAACTCATGTTGCAGTTGTCGGTTAGGTGGAACCACAGTTCGCGCAGGGTTTCGGTTTTCAGCAGTTCTGCCCGTCCCGGATATGTCTTTTCGTCCGCATCGGGCAGGCGCAGCAGAAAACGTCTGTCTTCCATCGAAAGGCTGCTGTCAGGGCTGTTTGCGATCCGGCACAGGATTTCATCCCCGGCGGGGGTGGGCACAAACCAGTCGGGAGATTCGGCTCTCAGGTAGACAGGCTGGTCGTTGTGGACGATACGGGTCCATTCGGCGATATCAAAGGGCAATTCCTGATCTCCTTGAAAAAATTTCATTACAGGCAGGGGCCGGCATCAGATGAACATATACATGCTGCGCGAAAAACCGCCCGGTATAAATATTTCCTGCCGGGCGGTGTGGAAAGCCGATTGCATCGGGCAGCTGATGAAATAATTGGCCCACGGTTTCACCGACTACTAGCATCTACTGTTATCCGGCTCAACCTTATCGGTAATTGACCATGTAATGGAACAGTGGAGACCGGGCAGGTGTATCCGGCCCACGTCGGCGGAATCGGTGAATTCCTGTTTGGCGGAGTAGAATCTACAGCTTCTCGCCTTTCCTTCCATGCTCCACGCAATGACCGATCAGTTCGTAAGCCAACTGTGTTGCAGCGAAATCCGAGGCATGGTCGCCCGCCTGCGGGGCGAGTTCTACCACGTCAGCACCGATTATGTGCCGCCCCATTATTGCTTTTTCCATGAGCGTAAGCGCGTCGTGCCAGAGAATTCCGCCGGGAACGGGGGTGCCGGTGGCCCTGATTACCGAGGGATCAAGACCGTCCACATCAAAGGAAATGTATATTTTTTCCGGAAAATCGTCCGGGAGCAGTTTTTCAGGAATTCCGCTGAGATAAAGTTCGCGGGCATCTATATGCTTAACAAGGTTGCTGCCCATGCGGAATTCGGCTTCTTCCACGCACAAGGCCCGGACACCCAACTGAAAGACCGGAAGCTCAAGATCGTCCACTGCCCGGCGCATTACGCACGCATGGCTCAGCGGGTTGCCTTCGTAGCTTGGGCGCAGGTCCGCATGAGCATCGAACTGGACTATGCCGAAAGTGCCGTATGCTTTTTTCAAGGCCCTGAGCGCGCCAAGCGTAACCGTGTGCTCACCCCCGATAACGAACGGAGCGGCACCGCATTCCAGCGCATAGCTCACAGCGGATTCTATCTCTGCAAGTGCGGTCTCGGTGTTGTCGGAGCAGTTCACAGCCGGGGCGGTATATAAACCGGCCTCTCCGGGGCATGATCTGCCGTTCCAGAGCTCCAGCTGTGTGGAGGCTTCCAGTATTGCAGCAGGTCCGGCGGCAGTGCCTCCTCCGTATGAAACCGAACTCTCCAGCGGCGCGGGAATAACGTGCACAACGGCTGTTTCCGGGGCGCAGTTGGGAATTTCGCCGGCAAGAAAATGATTATTCATGGTCAGTCCTTATTATACGGATGGCGGTAGAAGAAGGCCTTCGGCGACCCTGCCGGGGGCCTCAAACCCTTTTGCAAAAGGGTTTGAGAATCCCAAAACCTTTTATTGGGGCTTAGCCGTTTCATATGCCAATCCAGCATAATTATGAAACGAATTTTTTATATTTTAAACTTATCAGGGATGTGGAGAGCAGAGATGGATTATCCCCTTTGGCCGCCGGAGGCGAAACCAAATCCCCGAACGCGCGAAGCGCATCAAACCTCAAGACAAACGATTCCTGAAATCCTCGTAGCCGAATTCACGGACAACACGGGTGCCGTCTTTTGAATTGTGCAGGGCTATGGAGGGCAGCTGGATGCCGTTGAATGTATTGGTTTTGACCATGGAATAGATCGCCATGTCGGTGAATACTATGCGATCCCCGGCTTTGAGCGGGGAGTCGAAGGAATATTCTCCGGCAACGTCCCCGGCCAGACAGGAGGGGCCGCCTATGCGGCAGGTCCATGGTTTTACACCCGCTTCCGCCGAGCCGACAATGTGCGGCCTGTAGGGCATTTCAATAACGTCGGGCATGTGGCAGGGCACTGCGGAATCCATGATGACCAGCGGCATGTCCGCCATGGTTACATCGAGGACCGAGGCCACGAGGAAACCGCTGTTCAGGGCTACTGCTTCGCCGGGCTCCAGATAGACTTCAACATCCCATTTTTCTTTGAAACGGGTGATGATCCTTACGAGGAGATCAAGGTCGTATCCGGGCCGGGTGATGTGGTGCCCGCCTCCGAAATTGACGTAACGCATGCGCGGCAGCACGTCCGAAAAATTCTTTTCCACGGCGGCTACGGTGCGTTCCAGACAGTCGGCGTCCTGTTCGCAGAGATTGTGCCAGTGCAGACCTGTTACACCGTCCAGATTATCGGAATTGAAATGGGCTCTGCGGATGCCGAGCCTTGACCCCGGCGAGCAGGGATCGTAGATGGGCACCGCGCCTTCGGAGTGTTCCGGATTTATGCGCAGGGCTATTTCTATTTCCCGTCCGGTCCTGTGTGTGTAGTCGCGGATGACCGGACGGAACCTGTCCAGCTGGGCAAAGGAATTGAAGACTATGTGGTCGCTTGTTTCGCACAGTTCGGCAATGTCGGAGTCCGAGAAGGCGGCTGCAAAGGTATGGACCTCTTTGCCGAATTCCTCGCGTCCGAGTTTCGCTTCATGGGGGGAGCTTGCGCAGACCCCGTCCAGCCCTGCGGCCAGTTGCGGAAAGGTGCTGAACGCGGCGAAACACTTGAGGGCGAGCAGAATGGAACATCCCGCCCGCTCTCTTACCGAGGCGAGGACCCCCAGGTTTCTGCCCAGAAGGTCCTCGTCCACTATGAAACACGGTGTTCTGACTTCAAAGGGGTTGAAGCCGTATTCGTCCTTCTTCACTACAGTACCATTTCGTTCCAGGGCAGTCCGTGGGCATTAAGGGCGTCCATGAACGGGTCGGGATCGAACTGTTCCATGTTGAACACTCCCTTGCCGGACCATTTGCCGGTGACCATCATCATGGCTCCGATCATGGCCGGAACTCCGGTGGTGTAGGAGATGGCCTGGGAACCGACTTCCTTATAGGCATCTTCATGGCTGCAGATGTTGTAGACGTAAAGTTTCTTTTCCTTGCCATCCTTCAGGCCCTTCATGACGTTGCCGATGCAGGTGCGGCCCTTGGTCAGCGGACCGAGGGAGCCGGGTTCGGGCAGCACGGCCTTGAGGAACTGCAGGGGCTGAATTTTCTGCCCGTTGTAGTCGATCGGTTCAATGGAGGTCATGCCGATATTTTCAAGCACCTTCAGGTGGGTGAGGTACTGCTCGGAAAAGGTCATCCAGAACCGGGCGCGTTTGAGTCCCTTGATGTTGATCGCCAGGGATTCAAGCTCCTCGTGGTACATGAGGTAGCATTTTTTTTTGCCGATGCCTTCGGGGAAGCTGTAGTCCATGGACCATGACAGGGGATCGGTTTCCACCCATTCCCCGCGTTCCCAGTAACGGCCGCGCTGGGTTATTTCACGGATGTTGATTTCCGGGTTGAAGTTGGTGGCGAAGGCCTGTCCGTGGTCACCGGCATTGCAGTCGATGATGTCCAGTTCGTGTATTTCATCGAAGTGGTGCTTCATGGCGTGGGCGGCGAACACGTTGGTCACGCCCGGATCGAAACCGGAACCGAGCAGGGCCATGAGTCCTGCTTCCTTGAATTTATCCTGATAGGCCCACTGCCATTTGTATTCGAACTTGGCTTCTTCCGGCGGTTCGTAGTTGGCGGTGTCGAGATAGTTCACGCCGACTTCGAGACAGGCGTCCATGAGCGAAAGATCCTGATAGGGAAGGGCCAGGTTGACCAGCAGGTCGGGTTTGATCCTGTTCAGGAGTTCCACGGTTTCGCGGACGTTGTCGGCATCAATTTTATATGTGGGTACATCGACGCCGGTGCGTTCCTTTACGGATGCGGCAATGGCGTCGCATTTTTCCTTCGTGCGGCTGGCCAGGTGTATTTCAGTGAACACTTCGGGAAGCTGGGCGCACTTGTGCACTCCTACGCTTCCGACTCCTCCGGCACCTATGATCAGAACTTTGGACATGTTTTCATCCTCATATCCCCGAATGGGTAGGGGCGTTTTATCTTTCAAAGTAAGTGTATCCCTGCAGGCCGTTCTTGTATGCCTGAAGGATTTCCCTGCGCTGAACGGGGGTGATCAGCTTCTTGCGGACCGCGCTTTCGGCGGTCTCCCTGAACCTGGTCAGCAGATACTTGGTATCATATTCCACGTAGGAAAGTATATCCTCCACCGTGTCGCCTTCCATTTCGCCAACAAAGTCAAATTCCCCGTTCTCCTTGATTTTCACCGTGACGATGTTCGTATCGCCGAGGAGGTTGTGCAGGTCGCCGAGAGTTTCCTGATATGCTCCCACGAGAAAGGCGCCGAGGTAGTACTCCCCGTCTTCCTTGAGATCATGCAGGGGCATGGTTCGTTTAACTCCCTGGCTGTCGATAAAACGGTCTATCTTGCCGTCGCAGTCACAGGTTATGTCCGCCAGTATTCCTTCCCGGCCGGGCTTCTCGTTCAGCCTGTGAACAGGCATGATCGGGAAAAGCTGGCCGATGGCCCAGGCGTCCGGCAGTGACTGGAACACACTGAAGTTACAATAATATATATCCGAAACAGCATGCCCGATTCCTTCCAGTTCCTGCGGAAGGCTGGGCAGGTCCTTGATCAGCACATTGATTCTGCGCACTATTTCCCAGAAGACGTTTTCGCCCATGGCCCGTTCCCTGAAGGATATCTTGCCGCCGCTGAAGGCCTGACGGACTTCATCGCGATAGTAGAGGGCATCGTTGAAACTCTCCTGTATATTGCGCAGGTTGAGTGATTTAAGAGCGTCGAACAGGTGCAGGATGTGGATGTTCGTGTCCTCTGGAAACTCAGCGGGCAGCGGGTCCGGTTCAAAGCGGGCCGTATCCAGCACGTTGAAGAGCAGCATGGAGTAGTATGCTACCAGCGCCCTTCCGGATTCGGTCACAATGGTCGGATGCGGAACGTCCTGTTCATCGAGAACGGTCATGACTCCTTCAACCACGTCGATGCAGTACTCGTCCAGCGAGTAGTTGCGGCTGCTCATGAAGTTGGTCTGGGTTCCGTCATAGTCAACGGCCAGCCCGCCTCCGAGGTCGATGTAACGCATGTTCGCGCCTTCGCCCACCAGCCCGGCGTATACGCGGCTGGCTTCTGCTACCGCGCTGCGTATTTCGCGGATGTTGGGAATCTGCGAGCCGAGGTGGTAGTGCAGCAGTTGCAGGCAGTCGAGCATGTCCGCCTGTTTGAGCTTGTCGATGACGTCTATGATCTGGGTGGCGTTGAGTCCGAAAATGGAGCGGTCCCCGCCCGATTCGGCCCAGAGCCCGGCTGCATGGGACGAAAGTTTGACCCGGACACCGAGAATCGGCCTGATTCCCTTTGCCCGTGCCCGTTCGATAATAAGCGGAAGTTCTCCGGGCATTTCGACCACTAGAACGCACTGGAATCCGAGCTGGGTGGCATAGAGCCCCAGATCGATGAATTCCTCGTCCTTGTATCCGTTGCAGATAAGCACGGATTTTGTGTCGCGGCACATGCCCATGGCGGCGATGAGTTCGGCCTTGCTGCCTGCTTCCAGACCATGGTGATACTTTTCTCCGTGCCTGGTCACCGCTTCCACAACCTGCTGCTGCTGGTTGACCTTGATCGGGTATGCGCCGAGATAGGCGCCGCGGTAGTCAAGCTTACCGATCGCCGACAGAAAACATTCGTTTAAAAGTGAGATTTGGGTATCGAGGATATTCTCGATGCGAAGAAGGACCGGCATGTCGAGTCCGCGTTCCTGTACACCTGCGATGATTTCAGGGATGCTGACCGAATTTTCAAAACAGCCGGGGTTGGCTGTAACCAGAAGATCGCCTTCTTCGGACACACCGAAAAAGCCGGCGCCCCATTCTCGGACGCCGTAGAGTTCTGTGGACTTTTCAGCAGTCCACCTTTCCAGTATCGGGGTCACTCATAAACCCTCCATTGAATTGTAGTCCGGGAAAAATTCGCGCTTGCGAATGGCCCTTGCACAGGCCGTCCCGATAAGGGCGGGAGTTAGATTTCTCAACCGGAAAAGTCAAGATTTTTTATTACTCCGGACGGTGTTTTTTCTATACCGTTTTGCCTCTGTCTTACGCTCCCCTGAGCATAACCCGGCAGAGGAAAAATGACAGCAGTTAATACCGTTTTTTTGAGGGTTCCCCGAAATTGGTGATTGTTGTAATTATCTGTCCTTAACATCTTAAAATTATGTGTGTTTTGGGTGTGCTCGCATCCTTTTGGTCTTTGCAGTTAAATTCCGTTACCAAAAGAATGAATGGTATTGAGTGTCGAGTCATTTCTTCGGGCTCTGGCGAGCACAAGAACATTGATTTCTTCAGCCCCGGCTTCAAGCATGGTTCGGGCGCATTCTCCGACAGTTGAACCGGTGGTGAATACGTCATCCACAAGCAGTATCCGCTTTCCGGAAAAGGCATGGTGTTCGGCGGCAAAGGCCCCGTGAAGATTTTCCCTTCTTTCATCTCCGGAAAGCGAGCTTTGCGGAATGGTCTTCCTTACGCGGGCGAGTGATTTTTTATCCAGCGGAGAGTCTGAGAAGGCGGAAATATACTTCGCCAGCACAAGGCTCTGATTGAACCCTCTTTTTCTGAGTCTGGAAGGGTGCAGCGGAACTGGGACTATCAGTTCCGGGCGGCAGTCCCTGCCGATTCTGTCCGCAGATTCTGCGATCATGCCGCGAAAAACAGACCCGAATTCCGTTCTGCCGTTGAATTTCCATGCCAGAATCATGTCCCGCAGGATGCCTGTGTAGCTTCCGCACGAATACACTTTGCTGAAAGCATGGGCAGGGTTTTCAGAGTTGTACGATGACTCAGGATGCTGTCTTGAGAGTGAAGTTTCGGCCTGTTCTGCTGTCAGCAGTGCCAGACACCGGGGGCAAAGCGGTGATTCGCCGGTATAAACGGACCTGCACAGGACGCAGCGTCTGTCGCCGAATATACGGCGTAGGATTGCCGAAGCTGTTTTGAACGGTATTGAGAGGGGGAACTGCGTCTGCATCAGTCCATTGTTTTATGGATTTTAAAAATGATGTGGAACAGTTCTTCCTTGAGTATCGGCTTGAGGAGAAATGAAGTGAAGCCTTCTTTGAGGCATTCGGAAAGGATGGGGGAGTCGTCTTCGGCCGTCATGGCCATGGCGGGAGTTGCTATGCCTTCTCCCCTGATCCTGCGGATAATTTCACGTCCGTCCATGCCCGGCATGTGTATGTCCAGTATGATCAGGTCATAGGTGGCGGACTGCAGTTTTTCGTAGGCTTCGTTTCCCGTTTCCGCGAATTCCGGCTCTATGCCCATCTGATTGATGTAAGTCTTGAGCACCAGTCGTACCGGGCGCGAGTCCTCGGCAATCAATATTTTCATGCAGGATATGTCAGCTACCATGGGTAAGGTTCCTTTTCCATGCTTCCGATCCGGCTTCGAGCAGTACGGAGCAGTCTGCGGGACTTTTTTGCAGGTCTCCCGGAAGGTCTATTCCCCTGAAGGTTATTGCCGGCTGTAGTTCGGCCCTGAAGAACCTCAGGAAGAATTTCAGGGTCAGTTCTGCGCCTTCAAAGAGTTTTGCTCCTTTCGGCCTTCCCGCAAGCAGGCATGCGTATGCCGGGCGGACGGGCAGGGTTGCGACTGGTCCCGAGGAAGCCTGTGCCGCCTCAAAGGCCCATTGGCCCCGGTCTATGAAGGTCTTCAGTCTGGAAGGCAGGTGGTAAAAATAGATCGGTGAAGAAAAGAAGGTGAACGGAGCATGCATGATTTTTTCGTACAGTTCCTGCGCTCCATCATCGTTGGCGAATATGCAGCGGTTTCCTTCGGCCTTCCGGCATTTGAGACATCCTGTACAGTGCCTGAAATCCATATCGCCTATCCGGACCAGTTCGGCATCCCCGCCTGCGCTGCGTATGCCTTCGAGAAACAGGGCCGCCGCATGGTCGCTGTTGCCGCCGCGATGGTGGCTGCAGGCGAATATTACCGGGATCTGTTTCATCACGTTCCTTTATACTTTCCCGCGCCTCAGAATCAGGACCGGCGCGGGATCAGGTCGATTAACGTTTCAAAGGCACTATTCTGGTAAACACTGCCCGGATGTAACCGTCTTCCTCACTGGTAAGCAGGTTCCATTCCGGAAGTATTTCCAGTTGATTGTAAAGCTGAGCCACGGTTCCCTTGTCAACAAGGGCGGTCACCGTATCAGTCTTGGAAAAACGGAGGTACCAACCTACCTCCAGTCCTACGCCTCAGCATTTGTTGCGGACATCGACTACTTTGTCTTCATTCATGGGAGAACCTTTTTTCCTTTCCGGGTTGCCTCATGATTTCATGCATTAATCATGCTCAGATTTACGCCTGCATCCCGGTTCAGATGCTCAGATCATTGATAAACGGATTGTGGTTCATCTCCTCGCCTACCGTTGTTTCCGGGCCGTGACCGGAGTATACCACGGTTTCTGCGGGAAGGGTGAAAATCACATTCCGCAGGGAGGACATCAACTGCTCGGTGTCGCCATAGGGAAAATCCGTCCTGCCCACGGAACGGCGGAAAAGCACGTCGCCTACAAAAGCGGCCTTAAGTTCCGGGAAATAGAAGGTCAGGCTTCCCGGTGTGTGACCAGGGGTGGAAAGAACTCTGCATTCCAGACCGGCCAGTTCCGTTTCCCCTGTGGACATGTTCTGTGTTTCAAAGGGTTCTACAACAGGGAACCCCATCAATCCACCTCGTCCGACTTCCGTTTCCATTAGCACAAGGTCTACATCGGATGCGTAGATGGTTTTGCCGCTGAGTTCGGATAATTTATGGTTGCCGTAAATATGGTCGAAATGCAGGTGTGTATTCAGGATGCATTCCAGTTCGGCACCGGTTTTTTTCAGATAAGCCACCGGCGCGGCCGGGTCTCCACCCGGATCGATAATCAGCGCCTGGCCGTTGTTGGCGATCAGGTAACAGTTGGTCTGCAGCGGGCCCATGGGAAATTTTTTTATTTCACTCATCAATATTCCTCCAGCATCAGTTCCGACAGCTCCTTGCGGGTGGAGCTGCCCTGCTGATCCGGGTGTCCGGCCGCAATAACGGCCTGAAGTTCGTATTTGTCGTTATCAAGTCCCAGAACTTCCAGAACTTCTTCTCCGTGGTTGACTATTTCGCCGATCCAGACAGTGCCGATACCAAGTGAATGTGCGGCCAGCATCATGTTCTGGATGCATCCGCCCACGGCCTGATGGTCTTTCATGGCGTTGTATATTTTGTCCTTTTCAAGAAAAATACAGATCAGTTCCCTGGCTGCCCGGATTATATGTCCGTATTTGGTACAGCCAGCCAGCGCTTCGGCACGTGGATCTGAATCATGGACGGCCAGAAAGCGCCATGGCTGATTATTCAGGCCGCTGGGAGCCCATCTGCCGGCTTCAAGGATGGCGGTCAGGTCTTCCCGGCTTACCGGTTCATCAGTGAATTTCCTGATGGAGCGTCTTTGGTTCAGGGCCTGGAGAATAGGGTTTGATATGTTCATTTCTGACTCGTTTCTAAAACGGAACGCCTCTGAATATATTTATTTTATTTATGGCCCGGTCAAACTCTTCAGGGTTGAGTTCCCGGTTCAGGTCCTTATCGAAATCTCCGAAATTTGTTTTCAGATGAATTGCTTCGGCTTCCTTTTCATCTATTTTGCCGTCCTTGTTCGTGTCGGCTTTTTCAAATGAAGGAAGCGGCTGCCGAACTTCATATTTGTCGATTATTGCGCATTTGATGTGTCGTCCGTCCGTATCCAGAGTTACATCTATGAAAGTTCCGGGCTCAATGTAAAGTTTTGTGCAGGTGTCGCCGGACCAAAGGTCGATTCCATTTTTTCCTTCCAGGGCAAGTTTTATCTTGGCCTTTCCGCCTTTTTTATCGAAGCAGTCCTTGTTGTACAGGGCGTTGCAGGTGCAGTCGGCAATGGTTTTCGGCTTGATGCGCCCGAACTTGTAATCATTCGATTTGCCCCATACCCGGATCACTCCGTCGGTATGGTTTATGACGGTGAATATCTTTTCGTTCGCATAGGCGGATGAAACCATAAGAAGCAGCATGGTCATGAAGAGAAATGTAAGCCTGGTGATCATGTTTTGTTCCCCCGGAAAGTATTGTAGAACTGTTTCTAAGCACAGACGGGCCTAATTGCAAGGAGCAAGCCGCAGGCTTTGCCCGTGTCTGCTTCAGGAGGATATGAGTTTTGCCGGATGAACAGGGGGGCGAAAATACAAAACCCCCTTCCGTCGGGACGGAAAGGGGGTAATCTTGCGGTATCGCGGGTCGATTAAAAAATCAGACCAGTTTGCCGAAGGAAAGTATGATATTTTTGCGATAGGTACGGTTTTTCCATACCTGTTCGGCGCCGTCCTCGTCTATTTCCCGCACTATTATTCTGCGCAGTTCTTCTTTTTGCGAGGAGCCGAGCCTGAGTTCGCTGATGTCCCCCAGCAGTTCCAGGGGGTCTTCGTAATCTGCCGGGAACTCTGCATCCGCACTGTCTTTGCAGAAAAAGCATATTGTTCCGGAATGGTAGTCGCCGGTGGCCTTTTTTACGATGTCTGTCATGGAATAATCTCCGTGTTTGCCGCCCGCTTCCAAATAATGCCCTGAAGCGGGGTGCGCATAGTGCTCTGCCGATCATCCTGCATCGGCAAAACGTCCTGGACCGGGCATTTTAGCTGCATCTGTTTAAGGTGGGAGCGCAAGTATCCATAAATCATCCCACCGGAGTCCGGAGACTGGCCGGACCCTGTAAAATCAAAAAAGGCATTCCCGATCGGAAATGCCTTTTTAGAAACAATATCTAAAATCCTCTCATGGACCCCGCAACCGGGGAGGCATTGGCACCTTGCCGCTTGGCAGCAGGTTGCCGGATGGTCTTCAGGCCAAATCCCTCGCATCCTCTTCATGAGTTTTACTCAACTGAGCTTATGTCTTTTTCGATTCAAAGAACGTAAAAAGGAATTTATTCCTGCAAAGCTTGTCCGTCAACAGTTTTTTTGCGCAAATTGCATATGTGAATATTTCATGACCCGCGCTCATATCGGTACGACTGTTTTTCCGGCCCCTAAAAACAGAGGAATAGGTTTCGCGGTATTAACAGGGTTCGTAATAGCACCTTTTTGGGCTGTGGACCTTGCCCTCTTTTTTGAGCACCTGAATTGCTTTGGAAACGTCTTTGGAATCAACATCAATAGCCTTGGCAACATCTCCGGGGCGGACCGGCTTGCCTGCATCTTTCATGGCCTGCAATACTTTATTTTCCATTTTCTCTCTCCTTTTTAATAATGATGTTTATTACTATTTAATAAAAGAGTAAATGTCAAGCTGCAACCGGGCAGATTATTTTTTGCTGCACACATTGTACCCATGAGGGTGGCGGGGCAGGAATCGTGTCCCGATTCCTGCCGATATGTGTTGCGAAGACTCTATTTTCTGTTCATTTCAGCTATTTGCGCCTTGCTGGGCATGAGGAAGATGAGGGGGATCAGTAAGAGGAACATGCAGCCGAAAATAAATGAGATATCGTTGTAGGCAAGCATTTTGGCCTGCCTTATAACAGTATTTTGCAGGATTCCGATGGATAATTTGGACGCGGTGAGCGCGTCTGCTCCCAACTGATGGATTAGATCGTTGGTCCGGGCCAGATAGTCGTGAAAAAACTGACGGTATTCACTTATATTTTCAGTCAGATATGCTGTGTGCGTCTGGATTTTACGGTCCAGTATTACAGCGACAAAGGCGTAGCCAAGATTGCCGCCGATTCTTCGTGCAAGTGTATAGATGCTTGAAGCGTCCGTTATGTTGGATTTTTCTACCGTACACAGGGAAACCGTGCTCAGGGGGATGAACATGAAAGGCATGCCTATGCCCATGATCACCAGCGGTATGACCAGATTGCTTATGTCTGCCTGTATGCTCAACTGCATAAGATCGTAATAGGAGAACAGTATGATGACTATGCCGGTCATTACCAGCGCCCGTGCGCCGATCCTCTGATACAGCCATCCGGATACTGGCATGACTATCAGCAGGGTCACAGCCCGCGGAGCCAGAGCAAGGCCGGATTCGAAAGCCGGATAGCCCAGCAGTTCCTGCGTGAACTGCGGCAGGACAAAGGTTGTGCCGAAAAGGGATATGCCGAAGATCAGACCCATTACCGAGCCGAGGGTGAGGTTTTTGTCCTTGAGCACCCGCAGATTGATTACCGGTTCCTTGCAGCGGAGTTCCCAGAAAATCATTATAAGGAGAGACACCCCGGTGGCTATGCTGGCAATTGTGATGAAATCAGATTCAAACCAGCGTTCTTCCTGTCCTCTTTCAAGGACTACCTGCATGCCGGTAAGGAAGACGGTCAAAAGGATAATCCCCTGCCAGTCTACGGATTTTATGCCCCGGCGCAGGTACGGCGGATCATGCACGAATTTGAATGTCAGGACTATACCTATAACGCATACCGGGATGTTGATGTAAAATATCCACGGCCAGCCCCAGCTGTCCGTAAGAAGACCTCCGCATATGGGCCCAAGGGCCGGAGCAAGCACAACCCCCATGCCGTAGATGGCCATGGCCATACCCTGTTGTTTTGGCGGAAATGTTTCGCGCAGGATCGCCTGGGAGATTGGGATAAGCGCGCCCCCGCCTATTCCCTGAATCACGCGGTAGGTTATGATTTCGGTAAAGGTTGTTGCTGTCCCGCATAGAATAGAGCCAGCGGTGAAAAGTATGAACGAAGCCAGATACAGGTTTTTGCGGCCTATAAGCGAACTCCACCATCCGGCCATTGTGACCATGATTATTTCGGCTATGCTGTAGCTGGTGGCAACCCAGGTGATTGAGGAGAGGTTCGCGCCGAAGCTTCCCATCATGTGGGACATGGACACATTGACCACGCTGGTGTCCATTACGGCCATGAAGGCCCCGAACATTACAGTAAAAGCAATGGTCCATCGTTCTGCCGGAGACATCTCTTCCGGATCTTTGAAGCTTGACAAATTAATGCTCCACGGTCTCGGTCGATGCAACCTGTCTGGCTTCAGGTATTTTACCTGTGGAAATATCCACGCTTGGAATGACAGACATCCCCGGAGAGAGTGTGTAGCCTGCCGTTACAGTCGGCGTATCAAGGGCGATTTTTACCGGAACTCTCTGGACAACCTTGATGAAGTTTCCGGCCGCGTTTTCCGGTGGCAGCAGGGTGAATCGGGAACCTGTTCCCCTCTGAATGGAGTCCACATGTCCGTTGAAGACTATTCCGGGGAATGAGTCGACTTCTATCTCGACATGCTGACCGGGACGCATGTTCATTATCTGTGTTTCCTTGAAGTTGGCGACAATCCAGACATCGTCGCTGACAATACTCAGCATTTTCTGGCCGGCCTGAACATAGTTGCCCGGTTCGGCAGATTTTTTGGTTATGTATCCCGAACAGGGAGCGATTATTCTGGTATAGGAAAGATTCAGCCTTGCCTGCTCCAGCGCTGCTTCCTCTTCGCGCAGGCCCGCCTTGCGGACATCGATCTGGGCATAGGCCTGCTGCAGTTTCCCCTGCGCGGCCTGTATGGCCGCCTGAGCCTGTATGATCTTTGCAGACTGGCTGTTTATTGTTGATTTGACTGAATTCAGATTTGCTCTGGCCATGGCTTCCTGCGCCTTGGCGTGATCGAATTCCTGAATGCTAACAGCACCGGCTTTAGCTATCTTCTGCATGCGGGAAAGGTCGTTTTCATCACGCATGTATCTTGCCTTGGCCTGATCAACTTCTGCCTTGATTTTTGAAAGTCCTGAAGTTGTGGAGGTCAACTCCGCCTTTTTCTGGGACAGTTCTTTTTCCGCGGCAAGTACGAGAGCCTCCGCCTCCTTGACCTCTGCTCTGGATGATTCAACGCGGGCGACGGCAATTTCGCATGCTACCTGATAATCTCTGGGATCAATTTCAGCTATTACGTCCCCTTTTTTCACCATCTGGTTGTCCGAAACCAGAACTCGGGAAATATGTCCGGCAACCCGGGGGCTTACGGAAACAACATGGGCTTCCACAAATGCGTTGTCAGTGGATTCGTGGCTGATGGCGTGTTTGTAGAGAGGATAGCCTATCGCCCCGGAGAGCAGCAGCAGGAGAACTCCGGCAAGGGAGAGAAGCCGCAACTTCAATTTTGAGCCTTTGGCCTTGTCCGGCGTGTCCGTATTGTTTGTTGATTCTGTTTTCATGGGTATATGTCCCGGTTTTCTGGTGCGGTTGGCTGGTTTGGTGCAGTTATGCTGAAGGTGCATTTTTTTTCAGTGATTTTAAAACAAAAGCACAGGCATGGTTGCAGATTGTTTCCGTGTCGATGTTTTCCGGAGGGAAAAGACAGATGGAGCGGATTACACTCGGAATGTACTGTGCGGTCAGTCGCGGGCAGGAGTCCTCGAATTCTCCGCTTTCTATCCCGGCCTCTATCACGGATTGAAGCAGGGACCACAGTTCGACCCTCTTTTCCTGCCATTCTCCGCTGTTCGGGTAGTGCATGACTTTGCCCAGAAGCTGTGCGTTGCTTGCCTTGTTGATCATATGCAGGATCATGTCCCTGACTATGCAGCGCAACTGATCGGAAGGGGAAGAACCTTCGACCTCGGTATATTTTTTGAGCCGTTCGACCAGTATGGAAAAGCCCCTGAAGAGGACTGCGAAGTACAGATCGTCCTTGCTCTTGAAATAGAGGTAAAGGGTTCCTTTACCCACGGACGCAACTCTGGCCACGTCACTCAGCAGAACCTTATGAAAGGGCTGCGTGGCAAACATCTCGGCGGCCGTATCCAGAATACGGGATTCTTTGTCTGAATATTTTTTCATTTTAATATGTTGTTGGATTAAGTGCTTTCGTTTGGAGCGGGCAGTGTGCTTTTAGGGGCAGAACTGACCGGTCAGTACTGAATACAGCCGGCGTTTTCTGTTGTCAAAAAATGACTCCGGGTATTGTGTTTTTTTTGAAAATAAGCCGATGAATGATCGGTCTTCAGATAATCCCTGCAGTCAAGGCAGGGATGACTCCCGCGCAGGTTTGCTCAGTAAATTCAGTCCTGCAGCATACCCTGTTCCCGGAACCATCTGACCGCGTCTTTGACGGCCTCTTCAGCGGGGCGGTGTGTATAGCCAAGTTTCTTTTCGGCTTTTGCGGAACTGTAATACATTTTCTTGGCCGCCATGCGCACGCTGTCCATGGTCAGTACCGGATTTTTTACCAGACCGAGGCGGGCGACAAGTTCCCCCGCAAAACCTGCGGAAAACATTACGGCGTGCGGGACTTTGAATACCGGACCCGGCTTGCCTGCCGCAAGTGCTGTCATGGCGAACAGTTCTTTCAGGCTGATGTTGTCCCCGCCCAGAATGTAGCGCTCACCTATCCTGCCTTTGCGCAGTGCCAGCAGATGGCCGAGGGCTATGTCGTCCACATGTCCAACGTTGAGCCCTGTATCCGCATAGAATCTTCCGCCGTCCCGTGCCGTGTTTAGAATCATGGCTCCCGTGGGGGTCGGGCGGGAATCCCCCGGGCCGACCGGAGTCGAGGGGTTGACCGTTACAGCCGGAAGCCCTTTCTCCCGGACCATGTCCATGACAATTTTCTCGGCATGAAATTTGGTTTTTTTGTAAGGACTGATCATGTCCGCAGCAGTTGACGCAGTATTTTCATCGGCAGGTGTTCCGTTCTTCCCGCAGCCGAGCACGCAGACGCTGGACGTGTAAACGATGCGTTCCACTCCGGCTTCCATTGCCATGGTCATGATCTGCCTGGTTCCCTCAACATTGGTGCGGTTCATTGCTGCGGGGTCGGGGACCCAAAGGCGGTAATCGGCCGCAAGGTGAAACAGATACCTGCAGCCGCGAAGCCCTTTTTTCAGTGCGTCCGGGTCGTTCATGTCTCCGCGGACAAATTCAACAGGGCTGTTGATAATGCGTTTGGCCTTTTCAATGTCCCGGACAAGCGCTCTGATGGAGAATCCGCTTTCGGCCAGAATACCGACAAGTCGGGAGCCTATCAAACCGGTTGCGCCGGTGATTAATACGGTCATGCTGTGTATCTTGGTTGGAAGTTTTCCCGGGTCGGTTTTGCTGATATGAAAAGGAAGTTTTCCCGGAGTCCTTGAAATTCTTTCTTGAAGCTCGAAAGCACAGTCCCTGTGCTAATGGTTTATCGAGATTGTTCTGTCAAGCATTCATTTACAGCCTCCTGTATTTTGCAACAGTGCTTTGGTGGTAATGTAGCAAATGGTTGTTTCGTTATGTTTATAGGACTTTTTCGTATCTTGAATTTAAACTGTATAGTTGATAGCCAACAGGAAATTAATCTTAAAAAGTGAAAATTTTTAAAAAGTAAAATGATAGAACCAATCAAATCTGTTCTCGGAAAGGGATCCTCTGTAACTTTTGACTTTACATACACGGTCTGGTGGAATCTTTTCCTTATTTCTGTAGGGGCGGCAATCTCCTCGGTGGCCATGAGAAGTCTGGCGGTTCCGCAGGAATTTCTTGCAGGGGGGATTTTCGGGTTGGCCTCGCTGGTTTATTACAAATTTGATGCCCTTTCGCCCGGCTGGATTTACTTTCTGCTCAACGTGCCCCTGTTTGTCTTTGCATGGGTTAAGGTCAGCAGACGTTTCTTCTGGTACAGCCTGTACGCCACAGTGGCGACAACTGTTTTCTACGAACTTATCAATATCCCCATGCCGGTACACAACCAGCTCTATGCCGCAGTGGCCTGCGGAGCCATAATGGGCTTCGGGTGCGGTATTGTTCTCCGCTCCCTCGGGTCCAACGGCGGGCTGGATGTGCTGGCCGTCTTTCTTTTCCAGCGTTTCAACATAGGCATAGGCAAGGTCTACATCATATTTAATGCCGTGCTTTTCTGTTTCAGTCTTTTCGAGCTTTCGCTGGATACGATAATCGCATCGCTCATACTCGTTTTTATCTCGTCAACGGTTGTGGATCAGACTCTTTCACTGTTCAACCAGCGCAAAGTCGTCCTCATCATTTCCAAAAGCGTGGAGATGATCAGCCACGATATACTGCACGAGATGAAGCAGAGCGCCACTTTCATTAAAGGGCAGGGTGCATATCTTCGCGAGGACACCAATATCCTGATGACCGTAGTCAACAATATCCAGTTAAAAAAGCTGGAAGAAATAGTCTTTCGTAACGATGAAAGGGCGTTGTTTATAGTTGAAAACACATTCTCGGTAATCGGGTCCAGTTTTTCCCGGCGCAAGGTCTATTAAAATGTTTATTCCGGGAGGACGCAGTTGAGCACAAATGATGATTCCGGAAGTCCCGAGAGGCTGACCGAACAGATTTCAGACGTTTTCGGATCTGTTTCCGACTTTATCCTGTTTACGGATTGCGACGGCTTCATCCGGTCGGCAAATGCGCACGCAAAGGACTTTTTCGATGGACCTCTTGATCAAAGGCGTATCTGGAGTCTTTTGGAGGTTGATGTGCCGGATATGGCTCCCTTCCTTAAACTCTATCCTCCCGGCAGCGTGCATGAAATTCCTTACGGAAAAAGCGGCGGGAGCTATTCGCTGAGACTCATTCCGCTGGAAGGTCCGCTGTGTTCGGACGGCTATGTTGCCGTGGTTACGAATAATGCTCCTTTTGTGGAACTGCATGAGACGTATGAAGAACGTATAGAAGACAATATCGCCGCTCTGGATGACAGCATCACTCTTTTCAATGCCCTGTTCGAGGGGGCGCAGGACCCTACCATACTTGCGGATTCATTTTTCAGGATACTTACCTCCAACCCAGCCTCGGAGGCTCTTTTCGGCCGAGGACCCTCTCTTTCCGGAAACAGTTGTCTGAATCTTTTTGATGCCGGATCGGCCAGAATTGTCCGCGAGTGTTTCGAAACATGCGGCACTGATACCAAGATGAGCATGGAGGGGGATCTGACGGCTGTAGATGCTTCCGGAAGAGAGATTCCGGTTGAACTTTCCATGCACAAGGTCCGGCTCCAGTCCGGTACCGTCTTTCATCTAGGTCTGCGGGACATGAGTGATATTCTGCGGCTTGAAACCGGGCTTGAAGAGAGCCGTGAACAGGTTGACGGCATGAATGTGGCTCTTCGTACCGTTATAGAATCCGTGGAGGAAGAAAAGCGGGATATGCACGAGGAATTCGCCCAGCAGGTCCGCGAACAGATTCTCCCGGCTCTGGACAGGATGATGCGGGAGCCGCTTCCCCAGATGCGCATCAGTTTCGGAAAGTTTATAAAGGAACGCCTTTGCGCACTGGCCGGAGAAACCGGAGATCAACTGGATGACCTGCTGCTCAGACTTACCCCCCGCGAAGTGGAGATATGCCGCTACATTGAGGCAGGAAAAAGTACCGAACACATAGCGGAACTGCTTTCCATTACAGCCGATACGGTTCGTACCCATCGCAAAAATATCCGCCGCAGGCTGGGGCTTCGCGGTAAGAATATTTCCCTCGTTTCCTACCTGAAACATCAGGCCGGTTCATAGGTCTGCAGGGTATACCATATACCCTATGAATACCCCATAGATAGCCTTGTTGGTAATCAGTCAATCTGCTTTGTTGTGAGAGCCGGCTGGGAAGATTGTTTTTTTTATTTCTACCTTTTTGAATTTATGGATTCTGAAGAACTGAATATAATCAATTTCAGAGATGCGAAAATTAACATTGTAATCTGTTTTGTTACATTGTTGGTATTTGTTGCATTGTCGTTTTCGTATCGCGACACAATTCAAAATTATATCTCTAGCTCCTCTGTAGAAGTTTACAAAAGCGTATATCTTAAAAAATGAATTAATATTCAGGAGAGAACATGAAACGTTTTATCGTCCTGTGTTTTGCTGTGCTCGCTGTTACTGCCGTTGCCGCAGTTTTCGGTTGTGCCCGTCAGGAAAAGACCGGTCTTGAAAAAGTCAGGGAGTCCGGTGAAATAAGCTTTGCAATGTCCGGTGGTTACCCTCCGTTTAATTTTTTCAACAATCAGAATGAACTGGTCGGTTTCGATGTGGACGTGGCAAAGGAAGTTGCCCACAGGCTGGGGGTAAAACTAAAGCCTGTTACCACGGACTGGAGCGGGATCATCGAAGGACTTCGTTCCGGTATCTATAACGGCATTCTGGGCAGCATGGCTGCAACCGACCAGCGCAGGAAGGTCGTGGATTTTTCCATACCCTATTATTACTCCGGGGCGCAGATGTTCGTGAGGGAGGATGCTCCTTTCAAATCTGTTGATGAACTCAAGGACAAGGCTGTCGGTCTTGTCACCGGCACCACCTACGAGCTGGACGCCAAGAATCTCGGCGTTAGCGACATCCGTTTGTACAAGGACGATACCCACACGCTTACCGAGCTTTCAAACGGCGTGATAGACGGCGTCATCACCGACCGTGTGGTTGGCGTTAATGCCATGAACAGCGGCAAATTCAAGATCCGGCCGCTAGGTTCTCCCCTGCGTCTGGAAGATATCGCGGTAGCTTTCAGGAAAGAGGACAAGACTCTCACCGATGAAGTCGACCGGATATTGAAACAGATGCATGAAGACGGCACGCTTAGCGAGTTGAGCCGGAAATGGCTTAAGGTGGACATCACCAGAAAATAACGGATAAGGGGGCTTTGCAGCCTCCTTACTTGTTTCAAGCAAGGATAATCAATGTATTTCGATTTTGCGAGCCTGCCGGAGTATGTTCCCTATTTTCTTCCGGCGGCCTGGATGACCCTTGAGATTACCATGCTTGGTATTCTTCTGGGACTTGTCCTCGGACTTGTTACTGTCTTCATGCGTATTTCCGATAAGCGTATATTCAATATACCGGCGCACGCCTATATTTATGTAATACGCGGAACTCCGCTGCTGCTTCAACTGCTGTTCATCTATTTCGGTATGCGCAGCATGATAGGGTTGTCCGCTTTGCCTGCGGCGGTTCTGGCGCTGGGAATTCACAACGGGGCCTACATTGCCGAAATTTTCAGGGGGGCTATTGTCTCCATTTCTTCCGGGCAGATGGAGGCGGCGCGCAGTATAGGAATGAGTTATTCGCGGGCAATGTTCAGGATCATTCTCCCGCAAGCGTTCAAAAGGGCGATTCCTGCTCTGGGAAACCAGTTCATCATCGCCTTAAAGGATTCGTCTCTGGCCAGCACGATCACCATCAACGAGTTGCTCCTAAAGTCGCAGCAACTGGCCTCATCCAATTTCATGATGATGGAAATGCTCACTATCGCCGGAGGATTTTATCTGCTCTATACCGGAGTGTTTACGTTTCTGTTTCATGGAATAGAAAAAAGACTCGATACCGGCAGGGTATAAGGAGCGATCATGCAGGAAACAATATGTATCGAAGGCGTTCATAAATGGTTTGATACTCATCACGTCCTCAAGGGAATTGATCTGAGCGTGGGTAATTCCGATGTTGTGGTTGTTATCGGGGCCAGCGGTTCCGGCAAGTCTACTCTGCTGCGCTGCGTGAACCGTCTTGAAACGTATTCCAAGGGACGGATCAGCATTAACGGAGATCAGGTGCCGACCGGTGAAAGGGAGATAAATCAGCTTCGCAGCAGGGTCGGCATGGTCTTTCAACATTTCAATCTGTTCCCGCACATGAGCGTGCTGGGTAATGTGACAGAAGGTCCGACTCAGGTCAGAAAAATGCCCGGAAAGGAAGCAGTTGAGCTTGGAATGAACTTTCTGGACAAGGTCGGATTGGCCGATAGGGCGGATGATTACCCTTCAACCCTTTCCGGGGGGCAGAAACAGAGGGTTGCCATTGCACGAGCCCTGGCCATGGAGCCGGAGGTCATGCTTTTTGATGAGCCCACTTCGGCTCTCGACCCGGAACTTGTCGGCGAGGTCCTGTCCGTCATGAAGGATCTGGCCAGCGACGGCATGACCATGATGGTTGTGACCCATGAGATGAATTTTGCAAATGAAGTGGCCGATTCGGTTGCCTTCATGGATCAGGGTGTAATTCTCGAACAGGACGTTCCGTCAAGGCTGTTCGCCGCACCATCCGAGCCGAGGACACGGGAATTCCTTTCCCAGATAATTTAATTAAACTTACAGGAAGTTATGACTGTTTATACAGAACGACAGGAAACATTGGCAGGCATCATTGACGATGAATCTTCCAAATCGGATTGGACAGACTGGAAATGGCATGTCCGTAACAGCATAAAAAGCGTGGCCGGCTTTGAGAAGGCCCTTGGAATACGGTTCAGCGAGACCGAGCGAAAGAAGCACGAACTGACTCTGAAAAAGTTTCCTCTGGCTATTACTCCTTACTACCTTTCGCTTATAGATGTGAATGAATATGAAAACGATCCCGTGTTCCTGCAGTCTTTCCCCCGGCCGGAAGAGTTGAAGATAGAGCGGTGTGACATGACCGACCCGCTGCATGAGGATGCGGACAGTCCCGTCCCGGGAATAACGCACCGTTATCCTGACCGGGTACTGTTTCATATAAGCAACATCTGCTCCATGTACTGCAGGCATTGCACCCGCAAGCGTAAGGTTGGGGATACCGATTCCATACCTTCCAGGGAGCAGCTTGAAAAAGGCATTGAATATATCCGCAACACGCCGCAGGTTCGTGACGTGCTCCTTTCAGGAGGAGACCCGTTCATGCTTTCCGATGAAATGCTGGACTGGATTCTTACAAAGGTCGGAGAGATAGAGCATGTCGAAGTTGTTCGCATCGGTACCCGCATGCCTGTCGTGCTGCCGTATCGCATAACGGACAACCTGGTTAACATGCTCAGGAAGCATCATCCTCTGTGGATAAACACCCATTTCAATCATCCCCGTGAAGTTACCGACTCCGCAAGACGGGCCCTTGCCAGACTTGCGGACGCCGGAATTCCGCTTGGGAACCAGAGTGTCCTGCTTGCCGGCATCAACGACTGCCCGAGGCTGATCAAGACACTCAACCAGAAACTGGTCCGAAACAGGGTCAGGCCCTATTACCTCTACCAGTGCGATCTTTCCGAAGGACTCAGCCATTTCCGGACCCCGGTGGGCAAGGGCATGGAGATTCTTGAGAGCCTGCGCGGGCATACCAGCGGTTTTGCCGTACCCACTTACGTTATTGACGCTCCCGGAGGCGGAGGCAAGATTCCGGTTATGCCCAATTACATTGTGTCCTGGGCGACCAACAAGGTGGTGTTGCGAAATTATGAAGGGGTTATCACTACTTATACGGAGCCGGATTCGTATGAATGCAACTACTGCGACCGAAACTGCGAGGATTGCAATCTGCAGTTGATGCTTGAAGGGGCTGAGGAAAAAGCCATCGGCATTGAAAAGCTGATTTCGGACTGGGACGATACCTTGAGCCTGACCCCGGAAGATAACGAAAGGGCGGAGCGTAATTCGCATGTCGCATGATTCCGTTTTTCTGCTCGGCAGGAGTTGCGTGCAGTGCGGTCCGTTCAATGACCGGATTTACCTGATGTCCCTTTTCCCCGAAGACGGGCCGGGGATTGTCGACGAACTGTTTGATATGGCCGCGTCCCGTGATCTGTCCAAGATATTTGCCAAGGTCCCCAGGTCCCTTGCTTCTCCCTTTGTTGCCGATGGGTTTGAAATGGAGGCCGAAGTTCCGGGTATGTATCCGGGCGAGGACGGGGTTTTCATGAGTTTCTATCGTCGCCAGTGGAGAAAGGAGCTTGAAAACGGTGAGGAGCTTGACAAAGTGCTTGCCTTTGCCAATGCCAAAAAAGGCAAGGGCAATGTTTCAACTCTTCCTTCCTTTCTGTCTCTGCGGTCTCTCGGTCCGGCCGATGCCGCAGCTCTTGCCGGTCTTTACGGCAGGATTTTCGATACCTATCCTTTTCCCGTGGATGATCCTGAATTTCTGCGCATGGAGATGGCCGGGAATGTCCGGTTCAAGGGAGTCTTCAGGGACGGAACACTTGTAGGCGCGGCTTCGGCAGAGATAGGTCCTGACGGGCACAGTGCGGAGATGACCGACTTCGCTGTTGAGCCTTCCTGCCGCAATACGGGGATTGCCGGGGAGTTGTTGCGGGCGCTGGAAAAGGATTGTGCCGAATTCGGGATCAACTGCTTTTACACCATTGCAAGAGCATGTTCCTACGGAATCAATTCGCTGTTTTCCAAGGGCGGGTACGAGTTCTCGGGGCAGCTGATAAATAATACGAATATCGGCGGCAGTCTTGAGTCCATGAATGTCTGGTACAGATTGCCCTGAGTGAAGAAATTAAGGGCGGGCCGGAAAATTCCGGGCCGCCCCTTGTTGTGTCTGTGCTGTATCGGGTTTTATTCTTCGACCTTGCTGAATGTACGGATAGATCCGATGTCTTCCCAGTTATAATAGGTGTTTATAGCTTCTCCGCCTTTTTCCTGGGTTATGCGGATGAACTCGTCTCCCAGAAACAAGACAGCACCTTCATAGATGGGGCCTTCCCCGACCTGCAGTTTGAGGTTTTTCCGCAGCTTGCGGGACAATGTTCCATGCATGGGCATGGATGCGTATTCGAAAATCTTTTCAAGAGTTGCTTTCTGCATTTTTTTAGTTCTCCCGTTAGAATTTTTGTTAACGTAATTCATACTAGGTTACTATGGAGCTTCTTTCAATCAGATTAACAAATAAGATAAATAAATTTTGTTTTTATTTGTTGTTGCCGCATAATTGTACCTTAAATGTGAATATTGATACAAATTGTCTGTCGCGGTTTGTCTGGGGAAATATTCTTCTCGACAAATTTGTTTTTATTAAGGGAACAGGCAGACAATCTGGTTTTACACCTGCTGGTGGCTAGATGGATGGTCTTTTTCGAGTCTGCTCGGAGTTGTCGGGGAGTTTCTGATTATAATGCCGTCATGTTGACAATGGAATACCCTGAATGCAAAGTCATTTCCTTATTGGTCCGGTTTATCTACTAGGAGGATTCAGGTGAGATTTTACTGGTTTCTGGCTCTGTGTTTCGGGATTGCCCTCAGTGTATTCATGATCATGCCCGACAGCCGTGTCTCGATAACAGGTGGAGATACCTACGCTGTTAGTGAGAACTGTGATCTTTCCACCCCGCGGGCGGCATTCAGGTCTTTTCTGGTCAGCATGCGCAGTTACAACAGGGACAGCCACACCGGATTTGACTGTCTGTCCAGAGTGATCTCTTCTTCCGAAGATAAAAATACCATCGAATACAAATCTGATATTCTGAAAAAGGCCAGCGGACTCTTTCTTATTCTGGAGAATATAAATTATGATCTGGACAAGGATATCCCTGCTGAAGCTTCGGAAGACAAAATATCTTTTCCCCTCAAACTCAAAGGCAAGCTCCTTAGCATAGCCATGGTGCGAGGGCCTGAAGGATGGCATTTCGACAACAGCATGCTTGAAGATCCGGACCTGCAGAATGCCGCAAGGGAACTCCGGCAGCGTTATGCCAAATTTACGTCTGAAAATATGGAGGGGGATACTTTCGTTCAGGATCTGATGTCTCCCTACAGAACGTTCTTTACGCTCCAGTCCGGAGTGGAAGGACGCTATAGCGACAGTCTGGAAAGGGCTGTTGCGGCACTGGACCTGAGCGCCTATTCTCATCTGGAACGGCCGGTGTACGGCCCCATACTGGCGGTGATTCTCTACAGGCTCATAACCAAGTGCACAACCATTCATCTTGAAAAGCTCTCCGCCGACCCGGACAGCGACTACGCTCCGGTATTCATGGTCGTACCTGACCTCGGGTCCATCACCATGCATGTGGTGACTCTCAAAAACGGGCGCAAAGCCTGGCAGTTCACGCCGAACAGTCTTCAGGTTGCCTGGAAGAGTTATGACCGCACCATGCAGGTATTGCAGAAAGAGGGGAACAATCCTTTTATCGGCAACAACCTGCCCCTGCACATGGTCATAGATGACTATGTGCAGCGTAATCATCCCGGCTTCATGGTCCGGTATCTGAACACGAACCTGTACAAATGGATTATTCTGTTCGGCCTGTTCCTGCTGACTCCGGCTGTTGCCGCTCTGATTTCCTACGTGGGCAACAGGGGGTTGCTGGTCATAGAAAAACGGCTGCCTGCGGGAGTCACTCTGCCCAGCCGCAGGAAACTCATGCTGCCCATACAGATAATGGTGCTTGGATATCTGTGGCTGGAGGCCTTGTCGGTCCTCATCCTTTATAACAGCCTGATGACGTTCTGTCTGTACGGGGTCAAGATAATCGGTTCCCTGTCGATGGCCTGGATTCTGGTGACCGTGATAAATCTGTCCTGCGATGTGCTTATCGCAAGGGGGGGCGGCAGCGTCCGGGGAACAATGATGCTTATTGTCGCCCAGATTATGAAGGTGGCCATCATGCTGCTCTGGCTAGTCAACGTTGCCGATCTTTTCGGTCAGAGTTCAAGCCGTATTTTCGCTGCCATGGGTATAGGCGGTCTGGCCCTTGCCCTGGCCGGGAAGGATACTCTGGAAAATATCTTCGGAACCATGGTCATCATGACTACCAGGCCTTTTGCTGTGGGAGACTGGATCAGCTTTCTCGGCATGGACGGTACGGTCGAGAATGTCGGGGTGCGCTCCACCTCCATACGCACGTTCTACAATTCCGAAGTTACCATTCCCAACGCCAAGTTCATTACGCAACCAGTGGACAATATGGGCCGCAGGGAGTGGAGACGCTACAAGACGTTTATAGGGGTGGCTTATGATACTCCCGCTGAAAATCTGAACGGATATGTGCAGGGACTAAAGCAGCTTGTCCTGAATCATCCTGAAACGAACAAGACCAATTTTCACATTGTGGTCAATGATTTCGGGCCGTCCTCAATCAACATAATGGTATACATCTTTTTCAAGACCGCAGACTGGGCCGGAGAGCTTGTTGCCCGGCACAGGTTTATTGTGGATGCCTTGAGGCTGGCTGAACAGATGAAAATACAGATCGCATTCCCCACCACCACTGTTCATCTGAGCCAGGATGATCCGGTGGAATATCCTGAGTTTCAGTCCGATTCCCATGCGGAAAGCAAGGGAAGGGAGTTCGCCAACACGATAAGGCCGGTGAAAATCGAGGAGTAGCACCCGTTGCTGCTCCCCGATCTGTGTGCTCTCTATTTTTCGAGGGATTGAAGGACTGCCTGCTTTACGAACATGCCGTCGGCGATGTCTTCATCCCCTATGAAGGCAGGCGGGGTTCCTACTGCCGCAGAGAAGTCTCCGCGAAGGGTTCTGGTCAGGGCATTGTCTCCGCTGGACAGTTCATGGAACCTGCGGCCTGCATATTTCAGCCCGCGGGCAAGCGACCCTGCCGGGATATATTCGCGCATCGCATACCCCATTGAAACAACAACAGTTTTGATGGGGTCTCCCATTCCGTACAGCATCTGGAGTTCTATCTCCTTGCTCGGAATTCCCAGTTCTTCAGCCAGTGCCATGACATGGGCCATGCTTCTTATGTTGTGCGTGGCAAAGGCTGGTTGCAGGGCATCCCGGTTGAGCAGCATGTAGGTGCAGATGCCTTCATAGTTGGCGTCCGTGGATGGCTTGAAATTCCAGACCGGGCTTTTCCGGTGCTCTTTTGCTGCTTCCTCTCTTTCGTGAGTCAGGTATGCACCTTTTACCAGCCGTATGGGGGCTCTCAGATTTCTTTCCCGTGCCCATTTGGCCAGCTCGACAACATCGTGAGCAGAGTCTCGCAGGTAAGCCTGTATCACTACTCCGAGCCGCAGGCTTCCGTCCCGGTTGCGTATCAGTGAGGGATTCTCTTCCACCGCCTCTTTGAACAGAGCCAGAGTCAGGTCCTTGAAAGCGTATTCCTCCATATCTATGCGGATGAATATTCGTTTCTCGGTGCCTGCTGCAGTTTTGAGCAGTTCGGCAATCGCGGATTTTATTTCATTTCTTTTGGCTGATTTTTTACTTGAGTCGTTGCCGCTTATTGCGCTTTCAAGGTCGTCGACAAGTGCTGACAGTTTTATGGACACGGCCAGTTCCGGGATAGTGTCACTTGCAATGAAACGTTCCATGAGAGTCTTGTAGTAGCGGCGGTAAAGCAGGGCATCTTCCTGTGAAAGAGATGCATCCCCTACGTTGTCCAGACTTACACTCATGCCCTTGGAGCGCAAATCGGATATCAGTTTGAACACCCTGGCAATATCTTTTTCCGCATCAGGTCCTTCTGTTTCAGTCGGAAGAATGAAAGGGTCGCTCATCCACTTGACTAGGGGCATGGCAAAGAAAAAAACGTTTCGGGCAGTCCTGCTGTCCCCGAGGGTTTCCAGAAACCACTGGCTGCATCCGGCTACAGGCGGCCACATGCTCAGGTGAATGAGCTTATCCCGCAGACGGTCACTATATGACGGATCTGATTTTTCAATATTTTCTTGCAGATGTTTTTCTATGGCATCAAGTTTCAGCAAGGTGTTGCTCTCCACCTGCTGCAGGAATTCGGCTGGTGGCTCAACCTGTGTCTTTCCGAATGACCCCGGAACTGCGGCGAGCATATAGACTAAAACAGCGCAGATTATGCAGGACGATTTTGTCAATAATCTAGGCATGAACGTATTTCCTTTTTGCGGGAAGAAAATTGATGCGTTTTGATCCCGATTGTTTATATATGTTGTTTCGAAGATTCTTCGCTTCTATTGGTGTTGTATAGATTTATAGAAGCGGAGATTGTCTTTATAGATACGAAACAACCGTAAGTTGTGCAATATAGAGACTGCTTGTGAGTAGCTGCAAGGAGGGCCGCACTTGACTGTGAACCCGGCCTCAAGCTAAAAGTGAGCTATTGGCTGAGCCCGGCTCCATGCGGGTCACTTCCCATGCGTGCCCTTTTGAATCTGAAAAAACGTTATATCCCATTTTGTTGCTAACAAGGAGCATTACGATGTCCAAGAAAGAAGTGGAACGTCTGCTGATTGCAGGCGGAGAGAATAAGACAGTAAAAGCTAAATACAACGCTATTCCGTCCAAAGAGGCCTTTGTGGCCGCTGCCAATGAAGAAGGTTACGATTTTACTATCGATGAGCTGGACGCGGTTATCAAAGAGTCCGGTGACGACTTCACCTCGTTCGGCAATCCCCCGGCCCGCTCCATCTGGTGGGCGTAACACAGTGTTTTCACGTTGCGGGCTCTCTGTATGATCATGAGAGCCCGCAACGGCTGTCTTCTTTCGATTTCATTTAACTCCGCCGGATTTATCCCGCCTCCCGCAATTTTTCAGCAATAAAACAGTTTTTGCTTCCCCGACATCTTTTCTGCCGGAAAGCAAACGTCCCTGCCCCGTGTCAGTTCAGTCCGAGGATTTTTTGGATATCAGGCTGTGACAGGTTTTCTCTGGTTATCAGATATACGTCCGTCATTGTTTCCGGCAGAACCTTTCCTCCTCGGGCAACCTTTGCCGCCTGGGTGACTGCTATCCTGCCGATTCGATACGGGTCCTGAGCCACTCCGGCAGAAATGCTTCCGTCCTTTATTTTGCCGACCATTTCCGGGTCCGGGTTGAAAGCAACAAAGGTTATTCCTTCATCCATACCCATATCCCCGAGGGTTTTCAGGAGCACCTCGCAGCTGCTTTCATTCATGCCTACTATTGCTGCAATTTTTGACTTCCCGGTTGATTCAATACTGCTGCCCCATATGGCCGCACGAATTTTGGAAGCACCTTTTTCCGGGTTCCCGCCTACATAAATTGACCGCATTATTTTAAGTTTTGATCCCGAATCCTTCAGCTGTTTTTTGAATCCTTCCACCCGCACGTTTACCGGAGAGTTGCCTCTGTTGAACAGGCCCAGAAGGACCTGTCCCGAACCGTTCAAAGTATGATTCAGATATTTTGCAGCTACAACTCCGCCCATATAATTGTTGGAATGAACGTAAGCGCAGTTCGGGCTGTTCAATGCTCTGGAAACCATTTGGACTACGGGTATTCCTTTAAGCAGCGCCTTGCTCAGAGACTGACGCATCTTGCGCCCGCGCACGGGTGAAATGACGATTGCGTCAACTTTATTTTCAATACACCAATCAACTTTTTCCTGCTGCTCATCAATACTGCCGAAACCGGGCTGAGGGACCCATATGACATCAACATCGCTGTCCTCGTTTTCTACGCTCTCGGCCCCTTTTCTAAGAAGTTTCCAGAAATCAAGATCGTCTCTTTCCGGGATTACGGCAATGGACAGCTTTTTGGGTGCCCCCGCGTCGGCTTGGCTCGCCGTTCCTGAAACACAGAAAACGGCAAGAAATATGAAAACAAGGCAAATGAATTTATTTTTGCTCATGATGATTCTCTTTAGGATTTTATTATTCTCTTTCAATGTAACTGCTTAATAAGCGGCATGTTTTTTATCTCTCTATATATAAAACGCAGCTGTTATTCAACATGAATCAAAAATTAACGGGTCGGGGCAGGCCCTCCATAGTCGAATGACAAAACAACGATAATAAAGTTGGCCTGCCTGAGTTAATCTCAACAATTTTATAAAAATATTTTGAAATAAATATACTGCCGCTCCAAATTATACCATCTGGTTGCCAACATGGTGCGTCATAATTGATTTACTGCATTTTAATAAATCTTAATGCAAATAACATAAAATAGAATGTGTTTTTATAAACACTTTTTGCTTGTTTGTGAGCATTGTTTAAATGCTGAATATATTTCCTACTGCATTTTTATTAATAAAAATGCTAGGCCAATATATCTAATCCAAAACTGCATGTGTTGTTGCTTGGATATGTTTCTTTTGTCTGAGGTTGTTCCATGTTGGCGGTTGTGGTCTGCTTTGTGCAATATAAAAGCAGTGTTTTATTTTGTGTGTAATAGAGATTAATTTATATAAAGGCACAAAAAAAGAAGCAGAGATCAACTTTTGGGGGAGGTGATAACGTGGCTGTAAGCATCAACCATAATAGCATGGCGGCCAATACAGCGAGATGTCTTGGCAATCAATACAAAGACTTGGGCACATCAACCCGCAAACTGTCTTCCGGGTTGAGGGTTGAAACTGCTGCGGATGATGCTGCCGGATTGGCCATCCGAGAACTTATGAGGTCGGATATTTCAGCCCTCAGACAGGGCATACGCAATGCGAACGACGCCATCTCAGCCATCCAGACGGCCGACGGGGCTCTGCAGGTTATTGATGAGAAACTGATCAGGATGAAAGAGCTGGCCGAGCAGGCGGCTACCGGTACATATACTTCCGATCAGCGTATGCTCATAAATTCCGAATACCAGATTATGGCCGATGAAATAACGCGCATCGCCAACTCAACAGATTTTAACGGGATAAGTCTGCTGAACGGCAATCTGGATGGCCTGCAAGCTCTGACCGTACATTTCGGAAGTGGAAACGACTGTTCCGAGGACTACTATTCCATACAAATCAGTGCGGTAACCGCCAGTTCACTGGGGATTGGCTCCTCACTGACGAACCTTACCTCCTCCGAAATAGCTCAACTCAATGGGGTCACATATTTTTACGATTTAACATGGGATACCGGAGACGGGTATTATGTAACCAGTCCGGCTGAGGTAAAGGATACTTTTGCTTACGGCTCAACCTGCCAGGTGTACTGGGATGGAAGCAATTCCTTTTGGGTCGTGGGGCAGGATGACACCGGAACCAACCGGGTTTTCGCATATCAGGCAGGCTCTCCCATGGCGACTTATATCGGCGAAGGCGGACTGACAGTTACTTCCGGAAACCCTGCGACCATTTCAACGCAGGATGCTGCCCAGCAGGCGTTGGGTATTATTGACAATGCGATTATTTCCAAGGACAAAATCCGCGCAAGTCTGGGGGCTCTGGAAAACCGTCTTGAAGCAACGGTAGACAACCTCTCCCAGCAGGCCGAAAACCTGCAGGCTGCGGAATCCAGAATATCTGACACAGATGTGTCCACGGAAATGGCCCGATTCGTCAGGAGCAATATTGTCTCACAAAGTGCCGTTGCAATGCTTGCACAGGCCAACAACGTGCCGCAAATGGTCTTAAACCTTATAGGCTGATAAATTTTATACAGAATCAGCAAGCCGTCCTCGTGCTTCTATTGAGTTTGGCAACGGTGCTCAGGAGCAATTCAGCTGTCGGTTTTCATCTGCTCAATAATTGATTTCAACTGCTGAGCCTGTGCGGCCAGGTCCATTACTGCCTGGGATGACTGGCGCATGGCATCGCTTGTCTCGGTAGCGATATGGTTGATTTCATCAACGGCACGGTTGATTTCCTCGGATGTTGCGGACTGTTCCTCGCAGGCTGTTGCTATTCCGCGAATCTGATCCGAAACATGATCGTTCAGAGCAAGGATTTCGTTCAAGGAGCTTCCCGCGTTGTCCGCCATGCCGGATACAGAGTTTATTTCCTTAACCGTGCTTACACATTGTTTTATGCTTTCTTTGGTTCCGCGTTGAATTTCCGAAATAGTCTTTTCCACCTCATTGGTGGCACTCATTGTGTTCTCTGCCAATTTACGGACTTCATCGGCTACAACAGCGAATCCTCGTCCGGCCTCTCCAGCGCGGGCGGCCTCAATTGCCGCATTGAGGGCCAGTAGGTTGGTCTGGTCTGCAATATCGGAGATAACTTCAATTATCTGCCCGATCTTTTCAGCGCTCACTCCAAGCGACTCCATGTCCTTTTCCAGTTCGGCAGAATGGTTAAGAACTTTGCCTATTCCGCTTACCATGGTGGTTATGACATTTGCCCCTTCTGTGGCGGTCTGCTTTGCTTCATTGGCAGTCCCGGAGGCTTCGCCGGAATTTTTGGCAACTTCAAGGACCGTAGCATTCATTTCTTCCATTGCAGTGGCTGTTTCGCTGGTTCGTTGACTTTGTACTTCCGATCCGGCGGAGGACTGTTCAATCTGTGCCGAAAGTTCCTCTGAAGCCGCTGAAATAATTTCAACAACATCTTCCAGCTGAAGTGCTGCCTGCAGCATTCCTTCTTGCTTGGCCCGTTCAGCCTGTCCGCGTGCTTCTTCCGCTTCCTGGGTTGCCTGGCGTGCTTTTTCCGTCTCTTCTGCCGCAAGACGGCTCTGTTCCTGGGCTTCGCTGATTTTGTTTTTCAGGTTAAGGACCATGGAATTAAGAGCCGTTGCAAGAATTCCGACTTCGTCTTTGCTCTTAATTTCAAGGAGGTTGTCCAGATCACCCTCGGCAACACTGGTAGCATATTTTGTTGTAGTGACAATCGGCGTAGACATTGATCGGGCTATCAGCCAGGAGATAAGCAGGATAATGGGCAGGATTATGCAGATTACAATTATCGATGAGTGTCTGACTCTGTTCTGGGACTCTATCATGGTCTGGATGGGCATCCCGATAAACCACATGCCTATATTCTGACCCTTGATGCTTTTGATCGGCCAATAAGCAGTCTGGTACTCAACTCCGAGGATATTGTTGCGGGCCAGAAATGTTTTCCCGTCCCTGATGACTGTTTCGGTTACTTTCGGGTTGGTCATACGGGTTCCGACAGCACGTTTTCCGGATTTGACAATGGTAGTCATCTCGCGTGTTTCACCCTTGAAAACAGTGACATCCAGATCCGTAAAGTTTTTTACCTCATCTACAAATTTTTCATCGGACAGGGAGATGCCCAGAGAGAGCGTTCCGATAATGGCGCTGCCCTTTCTCACAGGCGCGGTTGCCCGCAATGAGAAGGTGACCTTCTTTCCTTTGACAACACCGGCGCTGGCTTGTCCCCTCAAAGCTTTTTGAACGCTTTCAAGGTGGCTTGCAGAATCTCCGAATTCTTCCGAATGCGCTCTTGCAAGAACTTTTCCGTGTATATCGGTTATGGTCATGAACTCAGAGTCTGTTTCGGCCATAAGCTTTTTAATATTGCTAGACAGCAGCTCTGTATCGTCAGCCTGGATGGCTTCTATCAGGTCTGTATTTTGAGCAGCAAGAGATGCTTCTGTAGAGAATTTGTTGGAAAGAGAAGCTATATGGCGATCGACAACCTTGCACATGCTTGAAATATTGCGGGTTGCTTCAGAGGAGAATCCTTTGCCTACGTAATGGTTGATCGAGAAAAATATAGATATACCTGTAGCAATTGAAATGCATGCAGCCATAATGATTATTTTATTCTTTATTGAAAGCTTCATAAAAATCCTCCTCTTTTGATTTTTGTGTTTAAATTGCTATGAAAAGTCTATTATAAATAAATTTACTAAGATAAATTAAAATAGACGTTTAATGCATTGATAACGCAGGAAGTCTGAATTCAAGCGTCTGTTTCAGCTGTGTTGATAATTGTGTTGCCGTTTAATCGTAACGGATTATTACTGATGCGGCCGTACCCAACCTGGCATTTCTTTAAGTTTTTATGCAGTTCGGTAATGGTTTTACTTCTGGTCGCGGCTTTACTCTTTTCCTGCTATAACCGCTTGTGTAAAACAGGAGGAGTGTGAAGATGGGTTCGATGGACGAGCTGGTTCTCGGGAGAACCGCATCCGGGATCAATGCAAAATTGCTGGACAGACTTCAAGATTTCCGTATTCATGCGGCCCTTTGGGCCGGCACAAGCTATCTGCTTGGAAAAATTCTGCAACTGTCTTTTTTTTCATATCTGGCCGCAGCGTTATATTTCCTTTTCGTTGTCGGGTCCTTTTCCGTGGCAAAATCCGGAACCAGAAAAATATTGTCGGCGGTAGCTTTGTTTGCCGTTTTATCTCTTACATTCGGAGATTTGACCCTCGGAGGAATTCTGCACGGCTTTTCACGTGCTTCTTTTTTTGCGGCATTTTTTCCCATAATGGGGCTGATGCAGGAGTGCGGGACAAACTCCAAGGCTGTACGCAGTTCCGCAGAGTGGCTGACCTCTCTTTCTCCGACCAAGTTCATCGGCGCACTCCATGCCGCCGTGCATGTGATGAGCATTTTTCTCGGTGCCGGAGCACTTGGGTTTATTCACTCCATGCTGCCGCAGAATGCGGCCGGGGATAATCCCGCCTTGCAGGAAAAATGGGACATGGCCTGTCTGTACTCCATTCTGCGGGGTAATCTGACCGCATTTTCGTGGTCCCCTACAAGCACAACTTTTGCGGTATTGCTGCCTCTTTTTCCTGAAGTCCGCTGGGCGGATATCTCTCTGGAATCTTTGGTCTTGAGTCTTGCCCTCATTGTTTTCAGTTTTGTAGCCGTTCTGCTGGGCTTAAAAGGTGTGCATGCATCCGAACTTTCATACGAAAAGGGCACAGAGCATTCTGCAAAGCGTTTGCTTCCCCTGGCCGGAATATTGATCCTGCTTTTGCTGGCTGCAGCTGTAACGATGTGGGGATTGCCGCACCTGAGGCTTTTGACAGCTGTGTTGACGGTGGTACCGCTTTTCAGTGCGTTCTGGCTTTTCTCCCAGTATTCCCGTCTGAGCTATAAAGCCGGGTTGGCAGGGGTGAAAAATGTACTCCGGGGATACGTCCGAAACTCGGTTCCGAAGCAGACGAACGTTATTCTGATACTTGGTGCGGTTGTCTTTCTAGGTTGTGTACTAGATGCGGAGATAACACCCGGAGAGACGTTCGATTTTCTGCGTGATGTTGATATCTCCGGCAATGTGCTGCTCCTTTTGAGCGGACTGGGAATAGTAGTCCTCAGCTATTTCGGTCTGCATACCATGCTTGTCATAGGGATAGTCGCCGGGATGTTCGGTGATATTGAGATGTTCAATGTCTCAGCATCCACTATTGTCATAGCCCTTTCCCTTGCCCGTGTGCTGGGCTCTTCGCTCAACGGGCTTGTGGGCATTATGATAATAACCGCGCAGCTTGGGGATATTTCAGTGCAGCGTCTGCGCAAAGGTAATTATCTGTTTGTATTTATGGGGTGCGTTTTATATTGTTTGTGGCTTTTGGTTTGAGTTGGGTAGAAGGGACTGGTTGAAGTCGAGAGAGGCGAAAAAGCAGTTAGGCTGATAACAAATGTAGACCAAAGTGTGAGTCAAAGAAAAAAGGCTTACAACAATTAATGCTGTAAGCCTTTGAACTATCTGGTCGGGGCAGAGAGATTTGAACTCCCGGCATCCTGCTCCCAAAGCAGGCGCGCTACCAGACTGCGCCATGCCCCGATTTGTATTGCGCAGAAAGGGGAGATACTTTAATTGACAGTGCTTGGCAAGTCATAATTTAAGTCTTTGATTGCCTCTTGTTACGTGCTCAAGACTTCTGGCCGGATCTGCTTTAACTGAATTTCCCGTCTATTTTGCAGCCGCAGTACTTGCACATGCCGTCTTCCAGCCCGACATTTTCCATCTCGAAACCGTACCGCTTTATAAGTTCCGCCTTGCAGGCAGGGCAGAAGCTTGTGGAATGCTCGCTGCCGGGAACATTGCCTATATATACATATTCAAGTCCTGCCTCGGTACCTATGTTGCGGGCCAGAGTAAGGGCATGCATGGGTGTTGCCGGGCAATCCTGCATTTTATAGTCCGGGTGAAATCTGGAAATGTGCCACGGAACTTCTTCGCCAAGCTCCTCGGCAATGAATGCGGCCAGCTTTTTCAGTTCGTCCGGGGAATCGTTCTTTCCCGGAATGAGCAGGGTGGTGATTTCCAGCCACCAGCCGTTTTTCTTCATATGTTTAAGGTTCTCAAGGACCGGTGAAAGTCTTCCCATACAGATTTCCCTGTAGAAATCATCGTTAAAGGCTTTCAGGTCGATGTTTGCGGCATCAATCAGCCCGGTAAGCTCATCTATGCATTCAGGACTTTGAAATCCGTTGGAAACCATTATGTTCTGCAGACCCTTCGCGTGTGCCTCGCGAGCCGTATCCTGCATGAGTTCAAAAAAGATTGTCGGTTCCGAATACGTGTAGGACATGGAGTCGCACCCGTGGGCAATGGCTGCTTCAACCAGCGTCTGCGGAGTTACTTTCTGCCCGGTTATTTCCCTGCCGGTTTTCGGGTGCTGGGAAAGAGACGCATTCTGGCAGAATGCACAGCCGAAATTGCAGCCCTGTGTTCCGAGCGAAAATGTCTTGGTACCGGGGAGGAAATGGTACAGGGGCTTTTTTTCCACCGGATCGATGTTGATGGCTGCAACCAGATCGTAGGTTTTGGTCATTAAGCTGCCGTCAACATTCTGCCGCACACCGCAGTTGCCGTGAGCGTCCGGTTCGATAATACAGAAATGGTTGCAGAGACGGCACTGGACCGTCTTCTCCTTTAATTCTTTCCAGAGTCTCGCCGGGTACAGCATATCAATTTCCATTGGGTTTTATTTCGGGAACAACGAATACAGGCCCGACAGGCTGGCTTACATTTTCTTCCTCTTTTCTTGGCATGGTGCTGATTCTGTTTGATTTGTTGTCTGATTGAATGGAAATGTCATTCCTGTTCGTGCGCGTTCCGAACCTTATGTCCTGCCTGTCTTTGGCCGTGTCCTTGTTTATGAACTTCGTTCCGGCAAAAGCCGAACCAGCCAGACAAAGAACCACGATAATAATCATAACGATGAAAGTTCTCTTGTACATGATTTTTCTCCGTGTCATACTGTAAGCTGTTTCCGGATCTGTTGCAAACAATGATCCTTTTTGCTGCGTTTCCGGGAAAAGGGCAGGGATGTTCCTTGAACTCTTGGCGGATTCAGCATATACAGTCCGTTCTTAGAGACTGTTAGGAGAAAATAATATGGCAAGTCGTTCTGATGCATATAAGGCCGCCGGTGTAGATATCGATGCGGCCAACGATTTCATAGGCCGCATCAAGGGTATGGTCGGCTCCACCTTCACCAAAGGTGTGGTCACGGATATCGGCGGTTTCGGCGGGCTTTTCAAGCTCGACCTTACCCAGATGGAAGAACCTGTTCTGGTGTCGGGTACAGATGGAGTCGGTACCAAGCTCAAACTCGCTTTTGCAATAGACAAGCACGACACGATCGGTATCGACCTCGTGGCCATGAGCGTCAACGATATCCTTGTTCAGGGAGCGAAACCCCTGTTTTTTCTGGACTATTTTGCTACCGGAAAGCTTGAAACCGGAGTGGCCGAAGAAGTCATCGCCGGTATAGTGGAAGGCTGCAAGATTTCAGGATGTGCGCTTCTGGGCGGCGAAACCGCTGAAATGCCCGGTTTTTATGCCGACGGTGAATACGATCTTTCCGGTTTCTGCGTCGGTATCGTGGATAACACGAAGATCGTTGACGGTTCATCCATCACTATCGGAGATTCCATCATCGGGCTTGAATCCTCCGGGATTCACTCAAACGGCTACTCGCTGGTGCGCAAGCTTTTTGAAGAATCAGGTCTGGGCACTGACGACCTGCTCCCCGGAACGGATCAGAAAATCGGCGAAGCTCTGATTACGCCGACAAGAATATATGTGGACCCCGTGCGCAACCTTTCCCGCGATATTGAAATCAAGGGAATGGTGCATGTTACCGGCGGTGGTTTTTATGACAACCTGCCCCGTATCCTGCCCAAGCAGGTCACGGCGGAAATCAATTTCGGGTCATGGGAAGTTCTGCCGGTATTCAACTGGCTGAAGGAACAGGGCAACCTGAGCTGGCCTGAAATGCTCCAGATTTTCAACACCGGCATAGGATATATCCTCGTGGTTCCGAAAGACCGCGAAGAAGACGTGCTGAGCCGCCTTTCCGGAATGAAAATCAATAGCTGGAAGATCGGCGAGATCATCGCTCGTGAAGGTGATTCCGAGCAGGTGCAGGTCAACTTCTAGATCAATACCGTTTATGAATTTGAAAGCCCGTCCGGAGTGTTTCCGGGCGGGCTTTTTCGTGCTTTAATTCCTGTGTGTACCTACTTCTTTTTCCATTTTCCGTCTGCGCCCTGAATAAACCAGCCGGCGGGGGCTCGCTTCTGCCAGACTTCCGCAAAAATAGCCTTTACCTTGGCAAGCTCGCTTCCGGGGATGTTCATGGAGGCGGCAACTTCTTCATAGAGTTGCTCGCGTGTTTTGTTGTCCTGTGCAACCAGACGGCGCAACTGGGCGGTGTCTTTGAGTCCAAGCCCGTCCTTGCTGATAATTTCAAGCAGGCCCTCGTTGTTTATGCCTATGTTTCCTGAATTGTAGTAGGGAAGAAGCTGCTGGTGGTCGTCAGCAATTGTTTTTTTCAGGCCGCGAATGGCGGAGTTGGACTGGTTGAGGCTTTCAATATCGGATTCCGTTACCTTGGCTGCGTGGGCTGTTGCCGGTCCGGCCAGCGCAAGAAATGTCTCCAGAGCGGAACTGTCGTTCTTGTCCTGCTCTTTTTTGGCGCCGGGACCGTACACGTCACCCACGATATCTTCGGCCGCTTTTTCCACCCTTGCAGCGGGGAAGTATATGTTTACCGTAACGCAGGCCACGAAGGACAGCAGGGACAGAAAAGTAAGTATGCGGGCGGTTTTCCCGAACATGACAGGCTCCTTATATTATTTGTTTTCGAAAACTCTTTTCAGTCTTTTGAGCATGTCTGAAAAGCTGATCAGGTTTTCGGGGTTGCTGTTGACTACATTTATGCCGAATAGTAGCGGTTTTTTTATAATGTACTCGATTCCGTCCTCCCTGATCAAGCCCCGTATTTTGAATATGTCGCGGTCCAGAGTGCACTCCAGTCCGAGGGATGCGTAACCGAATTCCTTGAAGAACCGCGAAAACATTCCCACTCCCGCTCCGGTAAGTCCCGAACCTGTTCCGATAACCGAAAGAGTGTTTACCGCTTTTAAGCTTATGTGCCGGTCGGAATCGGAGCCCGGTGTGGTTACTACCCGCAGTTTGAATCCCGCAGGCTGTCCGTAGGCGATAAGCAGGTCGGTAAGATCGAGATCCATGCGCCCGGTTATTCTGCCTATGTCCAGAGCGTGGCTCAGTTTTGCAAGGTCCAGGTTCCTGACCCGGAAGTCCGCGCCGAACTGCCGGGACGGTTCAAAAATGTTCTCGGCAAAAATTTCGTAGATGCTCATTTTGCCGCCATAGATATTTCCGGTCAATCTGCCGGTGGTGGAAAGGTGATCCTTGAGCATCCAGAATTCCATTTTGCCGCTGATCTCTCCGTCCAGCGGGAGTGAGGACGGAGAAAAGGGCGAAAGATCGATGTGCCCAGCTTCCGTTTTTCCATGCAGGACGAAATTTTTGCTGAACGGGTCTTCCATGTCCAATTCTGAAATTTTATAGCTTCCGTTCCCGAAAGGTATGGCCGGGATGTCGCCGAATTCAATTTCATTCGAGGATACTGTCAGTGGAAATGATACTGCTGAAGCGGTCAACGGACCGGCCTTGATACTTCCTATTTCAATCATGCCGCGATCAGGAACAGCAAGGTCGTCATCAGGTTCCGGCAGAAAATCATTATTGAGCTTTACTGCAAAGGGAAGTCTGGAATTTATACCGGCAAGCTGAATTGCATCTGAGATGAATTCTCCACCGAGTAAACGCGTTGTGCCGTTAATGACGGTTCCGTTCCGTTCGGAATTTACCGTGCCGTTTACGGACAGGCTGCCGGATGCCTGAATGTTGCCAAGCGACATGGGGTCCACGGCAAAAAGTCTGAAGGGAGTTGAAATTTCTGGAAGACTCAGCCTGATTTCTGCCCGAATATCCGGATGCCGGCCTGCGATGCCAACGGCACCGTCCACATGCAGTCTGCCTATTTTCTGCCAATCCACATTCCCGTCAACAGGTATTCTGCCTCTTCTGTCCGGGAGTGCTGATTTGAGTGCGGCCCGCAAGGGATAGCGGGAAAAATTCATATAAAACGTGTCATACAGTGCTTCTCCTGAATCTACCGTTATTACGGCCTTCACTCCACCCCGGCATAAAGATCCTGATGCCGTTATGGAGCCTGCTGCGGAGTCCAGAAGAACCGATCCGTCCGGGGATGCTGCGGATACATCCTTGAATCCCAGATCTAGTTCAGCCACCGGTTTCGATGTGATATTGCGCAGATTGATTTTCAGGGTGAGGTTGCCGGACTTGTCCCACTCCTTGACCCCCTGCAGATATGAATCGGCCAGCTCGGCCAGCAGCTTATACGGGTTGTGGATTGACGCGAAAGCGCTCCCTCCACCCTTCGGAGAATAAAAAATGTCAGCTTCAAGAGCAGGCAGATTTCCAATTTTCAGGGAAAGATTCTTTAATGCAGCCTCTCCGGAAATGGTGTTTATCCGTCCGTTGCCGTGCAGGACTGCGTCCGGCTGCATCAACTGCAGCTTTTTGTTGTGGATTCCAATTCTGTTGATTTGAATTTCCAAATCCCGCAGTATTATCTCGCCGCTGCCCAGCCGAAGGTCTGCTGACAGCAGTACAGGACCTGTTTTTATGGGGCTCTTCTGGTTTATGTATTCGCCCTGAAAATGGAAATCTGTTTGTTTCAGATGGGTGAGATGCCCTTTCAGAGTACCGGCAATACCGGCCTGAGGCAGGTCAATTTCGAATTGCCAGTTAAGGCCGAAGTTATCCCGTCCTGCGTCTGCTGAGGGCAGGCCGGGCAGGCAGAAAAGAATAAACAGGGCTGCAAAGGCTATAACGAAACGGATGTTCATTCACAAATCATACACTCAGCACTCCTGCTGTACAAAGCAAAAAGATCCGGTGCGCGTGCGGAGTTGATGCGCTTCGCGCTTTTGGTGATTTGGTTTTGCCTCCGGCGGCCAAAGGGGATAATCCATCTCTGCTCTCCACATCCCTAAGATTCGAAACAAAGTCTTTTTTGTTTTATGCGTTGCCCCGGACTGTCCGAGAATGGTGGCAGAGCCATACTGAAAGTTTTTGAAGAGTCCAGAGAAACTTTTTACAAAAAGTTTCTCTGGCCCCCGGAGGGACCAGCGGTAGCTTCCCCGAAGGGACCGCCGGTAGGCTCCCCGAAGGGACCGCCAGTAGGCTCCCATCGGTATGTTCTATTTATCTCCCAGATAGGGGTTGAAGTATCCGAATCCTATCCAGGGGCATTCGGTCTTGATGCGTTTGCGGAAGTTGGCGAAGCCCATGCCGGGCCCGAAATCGTACGGTTCCATGAGCTCCATGTATAGGTCCGGGTCGATGTTGAGGTTGCGTAACTGGATGAAGTCCAGTTTGCATTTTTGGGCGACTTCGATAAGGGCTTCCACTTCAAGTTCGGTATCGTTTATTCCGGGGAAAAAGAGGTAGTTAAGCGATACGTGCAGACCAAGTTCTTTGGCCTTGAATATAGTGGCCACAACATCATCGAACTTGTAGCCTTTGGGGCGGTAGTAGGTGTTGTAGATCGGTTCGCGCAGCGAGTTCAGGCTTACTCTTATGGAGTTGAGGCCGGCATTTGCAAGCGGCTCCATGGACTCGGTTATTGAACCGTTGGTGTTGATGTTGATGGTCCCTTTTCCGGCTTCGGAGCGGTACTTGCGGATCGCTTCGGTGAGCAGCACGTGCTCTGTCAGGGGTTCGCCCTCGCAGCCCTGCCCGAAGGAGAAAATGGGCTTGCTTTCCCGCTTGGCGTGGTAGTGCATGATTTCTGTCAACTCATCTACCGTCGGGGTGAATTTGATTCGTTCCTGGGTGGAGGGGAATTCCGATTCTTCCGGTTGCTCGGAAATGCAGCCTATGCAGCGGGCATTGCAGGTTCTGGCTGTGGGGAGCGGCGCTTCGAAGCGGCCCAGAGCGAAGTTCTTGGCAGCCGGACATCCGTAGGTCAGGGCGCAACCGGCCAGATGGCGTACCAGTCTGTTGTCGGGCATGTCCTTCATCAGCCGCTGGGCCCCGGAGTCTATTTTTTTACGCGGAATTCTGGTGAAGACCTGACGTTTGTCCTCGTCAACAACTTTTGCGGTTATCCAGAATTTGCCGTTGGCGTAGCCCACTGCTCCGTAGGCAAACATGGGCAGAACAGGGGCGTCTTCGGAATTGGAATATGCAGCCAGCCCGGTCAGGGTATGTCCGGGGCAGGCGAACGCGGCAACGGCTATGCCGTCGACCTCTTCCACTTCTCCTGTTTCAGGATCAAGCCCGATGGGGTAGCGTCCTGGAAGAAGGAAAAATTCACTGTCCGGTGGCAGGGGGATGTATTCATCCGGTCTGGGCTGGGCCAGTTCGTCGCCTCTGCGGCACATCATTTCAAGTTCGGGATGATCATAGATCTGGCCGTCCTTGTCTGCGAAAACAAGCAGCGGACGGGGTTTCTTTTTGGTGGCCATGTTGTTTCTTTCCTATGTGTTATTGCGGCTTCGGTATCGAAGTAATCAGGGTTGTGCCTTTTTCACCGGAGGTTGTAAACGATATATCCCCGCCGGAAGCTTTGGCTATCAACCGGGCGCTGTATGTTCCGAGACCGGTACCGTTTTTCTTCCCGTAGGTGGTGTAGCGGTCAAAAAAATTGTTGCGGATGGAGGCTGGAATTTCCCCCACGTTGTGAATTTCGGTGATAATGAAGTCTTTTTCTTCACGTATGCTGATGGTTATGCGGGAGTGTTCGGGAGCTGCTTCCGCGGCGTTTTTCAGCAGGTTGGAGAACATGGTGATGATGAGTGCGGCCTCACCGAAGCAGACTACCGTACTTTCTTCCTGTGCTGGCTCACCATCCAGCAGACTGACTATTTCAAGGTGCTTGTCCTCTACCAATTGGCTGAGATCCCCAACCGCGGCACTGATGGCCGTGTAGAGATTGAACGGGTAGGCTTCGGTTTTGAGCGAACCGGTTTCAAGTCTTATGAGGGTTAGTGATGTATCGATCTGCCGGATCATTCTTTCGCTGGTTTTGCGCAGTATTTCAGCTATGTTCAGGAACTCGTCTTCCAGCCCGGCTTCAGTTTCCAGAACTCGTGAAAGTCCGACTATCGTAGCGGTGGGAGAGCGCAGGTCGTGTCTGGTTATGCGTTCCATTTCTTCCCTGAACTGCATCTGCCGGCGCTGGTCGGTAGTGTCTATTGCCAACAGCATGAATACCGAAGGGGCAACCTGTTCAATTGTCAGGTCCCAGTATCGCCCGTATGCCGGCACTGATTCCAGCGAGTGTATGCGGTAGGATTCTATGTCGGTAAAAAGTTTGTAGCACAGATCATCAGACAGATTTTCCATGAACGGAGGGTGGTCGGTGAAGTCTTTATGCGGGAGTTCCCGGCGGGCTGCCTTGTTTGTAAATATGGGTGCCATTTTTTTTCCGCAGAGCAGAAGTGCCGGAAATGGAAGACTTTGCAGAATCAGATCGTATAATTTCGCATCTGCCTCGTTTTTTTTCTTCAGGGTGGCCTGTTTTTGAAATCTGTTTATGGCCGAGAGAAAACATTCTTGCGTCGCCTTCGCCGGAATAAAGGAAACCTGGTGAAATGCATATATGGTTTCGATGAATTCCGGTTTCTGCGAATCTACCATGAACATGGCTTCGGCCTCCGGGTTTACTTCCCGGATAGCGGTAAAAGTGGAGACGGAGTTTTCCTGGTCTGCGAAAACAATTAGATCCGGCTGCTGGCTGGCGTAGGTAAAAAGGGTTTCCTTGGGGGTTATTGTTATGGAAACGCAGTGCCCTGCTTCGTACAGTCCGGGCATCAGGGAGTGGATGAGCGGATTCTGGCCTGCAACAAGAATGTTCAGGCCGGAGTAATTTTCATCTTGGCAGCAGTCGGGCATGGAGATCTCCGTTCTTGGGGCAATAACGGCCTATGTGATCAGGCAGTGCGCGGAAGCTGAAAAAAGCTGTTGGCCCAGCGGCTGGCTTCATAATAGCTCTTGGAAACAATGACCTGGTCCAATCCCAATTCATCAATGACGAATTCAAGATTATCCCAGTCGCCGTTTTCGAAAAAGGCGATCAGTTCAAGGTAGCGGTTGTATATATTGTCCTCCCCGCAGAGCGCTGCACAGATATCATCCTCAAGGGGAAGATATGTGGTCAGTTTGCGGATGGGCATATCAAACATGGCTCCCAGCAGGGAAAAAAGCCCAAGCAGAAACATGGATTCCGGGTTGAGGCCGTTTTGAGCCTTTGAAGTGAGCGTATGCAGAAATCTTGCTCTCTGGGTGGCCAGTTGGGGCAGTTCCAGGCTTTTTTCCTTGGGAGTAAGGTCGGTAAGCAGAATGACGCGAAGCCAGTTTTTAAGCATCTTCCACCCGGCGAGCACTATTGCCTGCCTGATCGAGGATATTTTCTGAGGGAATCCGAAAGTAGGAGAATTCAGCAGAGTCAGCAGGCGATAGCTTATGGATACATCGTTTTGCAGGGCTTCGGCCAATGCATCAATGTCCGGATCAGGTGCCTCGATGAGTTTCAGTAATTTGAGTTTGACCGTTTCACCGGATCTAAGTTTGCGCCCTTTGATGTTTTCCGGGCGCTTGAAATAAAAGCCCTGAAAAAAATCAAATCCCAGTTCCTGTGCCATGGCGAACTGGGTCATGTTCTCGACTCTTTTGGCGATCAGTTTTGTTCCGCTGCTATGGCACTGCTCGCACATTTGACGGAGTTTTTCTTTTTGAACAGCCAGAATATCAACAATTATTGCGTCGGCATAATTGATGAAAAACTCTCCCTGCGGTCTGCCTTCAAAGTCGTCAAGCGCAATGATGTACCCGTCCTGCGAAAGTTCCTGCAGGGCCTTGATAAGAGCCGGAGTCGGCGGGGTGGTCTCCGGAATCTGGACCACTGTTTTGCCTGCGGGGAGGGAGTAGGGAATTTTATCCAGAATGGATTTGTGCGAAAAATTGATTACGATTTTTACATTGTCCGGGATGTCCTTTCCCGGAGCAGAGCAGATATCGGCGGCAACATTCAGGGTGGCCTTGTACCCGTCGGAAATAACGGCACTGGTAGCGCTGCCGCTGTCCCTGAACAGAAGTTCGTAACCCCACACGGACTGGTCGGGCATGAGAATGGGCTGCCTGGCGAAGAAAAATTTATCGTAGATCGGGCTTTTTCTGGAGTTCATCAGAATTATTTCCGTTACGGTTCTGCGGCTGTTTCGCCGGGTATTATTTTATCATGAACAGTTGGAAAAATCCGACTGTACACAAAAACCGGTACGTTGCATCAGCCGTCTTAACAACCCCTTATGTCTTTGTAGATTGTTTTCGGTTGTAACACAATAACTGATAATATTAATACCAATGCAGAACGGCCTATTGTTGCGCCCATTGTACTGCAAAGACGAAAAAAGGCGAAACCGCAGTAAGCGGTTTCGCCTTTATCAATAACGTTCTGACCGCTGTACGGCTTAACGCTTGGAGTACTGGTACTTGGCGCGTGCACCGGGCTGACCGTATTTTTTACGCTCTTTCTTACGAGCGTCACGGGTCAGGAGACCTGCACGTTTGAGTACGGGACGGAGTTCGGGATCAAGTTCAATGAGTGCACGGGAAATACCGTGTCTCACAGCCTGAGCCTGACCTGCTACTCCTCCGCCGTCAGCGTTGACTTTGATGTCGAACTTACCGAGAGTTTTGGTAAGTTTGAGGGGCTGCTGTACAATCATCTGCAGGGTCTTACGGGGAAAGTATTCTTCGTAAGGCTTGCCGTTAACGAGGATTGCGCCGCTGCCCTGATATAAACGGGTGCGTGCAACAGCATTTTTTCTTCTGCCGGTAGCGTAGTTGAAATCATTGCTCATAATATTGCTCCACCCTTAATTAAAATTCCATTGTCTTGGGCTGCTGTGCAGTATGGGGATGATCGGTGCCGGCGTAAACTTTCAGCTTTTTGATCATCTGCTTGCCGAGGCGGTTTTTGGGCAGCATGCCGCGAACGGCAGTCTGGATAACTACTTCAGGCTTCTTTTCCAGCATGACTTTCAGGGTTCTTTCCTTCAGTCCGCCGGGATGGTTGCTGTGTTTGTAGTAGTTTTTCTGTTCCAGCTTGTTGCCGGTAACCTTGATCTTGTCTGCGTTGAGAACAACTACGAAATCGCCGGTGTCAACGTGGGGGGTGAACATGGCTTTGTCCTTTCCACGGAGTTTGTTAGCGATCTGAGTTGCCAGACGGCCAAGAACCTTATCTTCAGCATCGACCACGTACCATTCGCGAGCGATGTCTTCTTCCTTGGGAATATATGTTTTCATTTGAAATGCTCCTTACGTGAAATCTGGGAAGGGGACTTATACATGCCGTGACCAGGATGTGTCAAGTGTAAATTCCCTTTTTCCAGATCAGGACTCTGCAACGATTTTCTTGAGCGTTGCGAATGCGTTTTCAATTCCATCCGGGTTGGTGCCGCCGGCCTGGGCCATATCGGGCCTGCCGCCGCCACCTCCTCCTACCTCTGCTGCAACGGGTTTGATCAGATCACCGGCCTTGAATCTATCGTGCAAGTCCTTGGTCACGGCGATGATCAGGGAAACTTTCTGGTCATCAACCTTTGCAGCCAGACAGAAAATACCTGAATCCATTTTGGATTTCAGGGCATCGGCCTGATCGCGCAGGGCTTTGACATTTGTTACTTCGAGCTTGGCTGCGAGCACTTTTACTCCGCCCAGCTCTTCTACGGAACTCATGAGGTCCGCACCTGCCTCGGAAGCCAGTTTTGACTGAAGCTGGTCATTGGCTCGGGTCAGTTCCTTCACCTGAGACTGAAGAGCCGCAATTCTGTCGGCCAACTGTCCGGGTGCTGCCTTGAGCATGGCGGAAGATTTAGCTATTTCTTCACGCTGCTCCTGCAGGAATTTAAGAGAATTCCATCCGGTAGCGGCTTCGATGCGGCGGATGCCCGCAGCTACACCGGATTCGGACAGAATTACAAATGTTCCGGCTTCACCTGTGGATTTGAGGTGTGTTCCACCGCAAAGTTCCATGGATTCACCAGGAATTTCAACAACTCTGACTACATTGCCGTATTTTTCACCGAAAAGGGCGGTTGCGCCTTTTGCGGTGGCATCCTTGGCGGACATTTCCTGAACGTCCACCCGTGTGTCGGACAGTATAGCACGGTTCACATCGTTTTCAACCTCTGCGATCTCCTCGGGAGTCATCGCTGCGATGTGGGTGAAGTCAAAGCGCAGTCTGTCGGGTCCCACCAGTGACCCTGACTGCTTTACGTGGTCTCCCAGAACTTTTCTCAGCGCGGCGTGAAGCAGATGCGTAACCGTATGGTTGCGCTCGGTTGCCGCTCTGGTTGCCGGGTCGACCTCAAGCTTGGCTTCCTGCTCAACGAGCAGTTCGCCTTCGCTTACGAAAATTTTGGATGCGGTCAGTTCCTTGGAAGCCTTGATGCTTTCAAGCACGTCCGCGTTGCCTGTCATGGTACCTACGGATCCTGAATCGCCCATCTGCCCGCCGGATTCTCCGTAAAACGGAGTGGCCGCGGTAATCATCCAGCCTCCGCTGCCCTGAGTGATGCGTTCCAGGTGTTCTCCTTCTTCGGAAAGGAGATTGATGATTCTGGATTCGGTTACCAGTTCGCGGTAGCCGGTAAAGCTGTTTTTGAGGCCGGCTTCAAGCACCTGACGGAAAATGGCTCCGGAGTTCTTTTCTCCCGAACCCTTCCATGCGGCCTTGGCCCGTTCCTTCTGTTCCTTCATGGCTGCGTTGAAACCGGGTTCGTCAACCGTGAAGCCCTGTTTTTCAGCCACGTCGTTGATGATGTCCAGCGGGAAGCCGTAGGTGTCGTAGAGCTTGAAGGCCGCTTCGCCGGAAATGACATTTCCGCCCTGTTTTTTCAGCTCTTCCATTTCATCTTCAAGGATGATCAGACCCTTGTCCAGGGTCTGGCTGAAACGCTCTTCCTCTTCACGGACCATGCGGGCCATGAAGTCCTTGTTGTCCAGCAGTTCGGGGAACTGTCCGCCCATCTGGTCCACAACCATACGGGTGGTTTCGTGGAGGAACGGATCAGTGAGTCCGAGCAGACGTCCGAACCGGAATGCACGGCGGATAAGGCGGCGCAGCACGTAACCTCGGCCTTCGTTTGAAGGCAGTATCTGGTCGGTGATCAGGAAGGCTATGGAGCGGGAATGGTCCGCGATAACCTGAAGGGCAGTGTCGATCTCGGAATCTTCCTTGTATTTGACCCCGGCCTTTTTGGCTACGGCCTGGATCATGGGCTGGAAAATATCGGTCTCGAAGTTGGACTGTACTCCCTGGCATACCGCGGTGATGCGTTCCAGTCCCATCCCGGTGTCGATTGACGGGCGGGGCAGGGGTACGCGGTTCCCCTCTTCATCCTGGTCATACTGCATGAACACGAGGTTCCAGATTTCCAGAAAGCGGTCACAGTCGCATTTGCCGATGCCGCAGTTCGGGCCGCAACTCATGTCTTCGCCCTGGTCTATATGGACTTCGGAGCAGGGGCCGCAGGGGCCGGTATCGCCCATGGACCAGAAGTTGTCCTTTTCGCCAAGTCTGTAGATGCGGTCAGCAGGAACGTTGACCACCTTCTGCCAGAGTTCTCCGGCTTCATCATCATCCTTGTAAATGGTGATGTAGAGTTTGTCCTTGGGCAGCCCGAGTTCTTCAGTAAGAAATTCCCAGCAGAATTTTATGGCGTCTTCCTTGAAATAATCTCCGAAAGAGAAGTTGCCGAGCATTTCGAAAAAAGTGTGGTGGCGGGCAGTACGGCCGACATTCTCAAGGTCGTTGTGTTTTCCGCCCACGCGCAGGCATTTCTGTGAAGTTGTCGCGCGAACGTAATCCCTTTTTTCCTGTCCGAGAAATGTTTTCTTGAACTGGACCATGCCCGCGTTGGTGAAGAGCAGACTCGGGTCGTCCTTGGGGATAAGGGAAGAGCTGTCGACAACAGTATGCCCTTTGTTTTCGAAATATTTGAGGAATTTTTCTCTGATTTCACTGGCCTTCATGGGCTGTCTCCGTAAAAAAAAATATTTCCGCCGGAGTTCCCCCTCCGACGTTTTGAATCAGCATTACACCCCTTTTATGGGGGCGGATTGTCTATATGGGCCAAAAGGCTTTACTCTGCACCGGGCTCTACGTCAACCTTCTCTTCCGGTTGTTCCTTAATCCCCAGATGAACAAGCAGGCTGTCCTCAATCTGCTGGCGCAGTTCAGGATTTTCCACCAGAAACTGGCGGACGTTTTCCTTGCCCTGTCCCAGACGTTCCGACCCGAATGCGTACCATGCTCCGGATTTGTCTACGACCCCGTGGTCGACCCCGAGGTCCAGAAGCTCTCCTTCGCGGGACATTCCGGTCCCGTAGAGTATATCCACGAGGGCTTCGCGGAAGGGCGGCGCAACTTTGTTCTTGATGACCTTTATGCGGGTGCGGGAGCCGTAGACCTCGTCCTTGTCCTTGAGGGTCTGAATCTTGCGGATGTCCAGACGCACGGAGGAATAGAACTTGAGCGCGTTACCGCCGGAAGTCGTTTCCGGGCTGCCGTATCCGGTCATGCCGATTTTCATGCGTATCTGGTTGATGAAAACTACGACCGCGTTTGATTTATGTATGGTGCCGGTGAGTTTGCGCAGGGCGTGAGACATCAGTCTGGCCTGGCCGCCGACCTGTGTCTCGCCCATGTTTCCTTCCAGTTCGGCCTGGGGAATGAGCGCTGCGACCGAGTCGATGATGACGATGTCCACCGCGCCGGAGCGGACCAGCAGATCGGTTATTTCAAGGGCCTGTTCGCCGTAGTCCGGCTGGGATATGAGCAGTTCGTCCGTGTTTACGCCCAGTCTGTTGGCGTATTTGACGTCAAGGGCGTGTTCCGCATCGACAAACGCAGCTGTTCCGCCCATCTTCTGACATTCGGCGATTACGTGCAGGGCTAGAGTGGTCTTACCGGAAGATTCAGGCCCGTATACTTCTGTGATCCTGCCCTTAGGTATTCCGCCAATCCCCAGAGCCATGTCCAGCCCGATGGAACCGGTAGGTATAACCGGCATTCTCTGGGTGGCATCGGAGTCAAGGCGCATGATGGAGCCTTTTCCGAATTTGCGTTCGATTGTGGTCAGGGCGGTCTGCAAGGCTGCCTTGCGGAGCTCGTCAGGATTTACGTTTTTTTTGCTCATTTTTTCTCCATGTAAATTGGACGGTTAACGTATTCAGTTTTCCTGTTGCTGTCACACGGTCAGGAGCCTTGCGGCGGAATACAGTCACGTCCCGGTCCTGTCGGCGTCATTGGGTATGATTTTCCCAAACGCGGCAGGCAACTGCTTCCAATATCAAACAGCTATAAATAAGGCAACTCGACTTTCGGAGTCTGATTTGCCGGGTCGCTGGCAATCAGTGTGTTGAAATAGAACGTTTCCGGCCTGCAAGGCTTGGAGCAGGTAATTTTCACCCGGATCGATTTCTCTTCAAATAACGGACATGATCAAGCTTATTCATGCCCGTCTTATCGGTTAGCCTATAGGAGCAAGGGTAAGAGCCGTCCTGAATCGCAGGGGTTCAGTAGTTCTGCCCGGAAACCCTAACTACCGGAGGATGAAATGAAGTCTTTCAGCAACTATCGAATGGAGCCCAGACCGCGCAACGAACTGACAACCGAACTCGTATTGTACGGCGAGACAGAACCGGCGCAGAAGCAGATCGAGAATCTATGGAAAATCGTTGACCGCAGAACAGGTGAAGAACTGACGGAGCCGAAAACGGATTTTTCCGAATTCTCGGCAGGCGACATCATGTATCCCTCCATGATGAAGCCGGAGGTCAGGCACAGGTGGGACCTGAAGCAGGCTGAACAGGAGGCTGCAATGGCCGCACACGCAAAACTCAAGCGCATGATTCATGCGGATTTCATGGAGCAGAACCCTGATCTGCCTGTTGTGAAGAGTTTGCGGTTCACCACCTACGGGAACGCAATTCAGCATGAATTAATGGAACACCTTGCCGAGAGTGCTCCCATCCCAACCCCCGGATCACCGGAGCCTGAAGTCCCGCAGACGGGTACGGGGCGCTCAATTCGCGATGAGGCGGAGCGCGACGATGTGGACAGCCATGAAATCGCAGATGAAGTTCTCCAGTTCCTGACGCCAGAAGCCGAGAGTCCCTACGCAGTCCTTATCTTGAATCGGGGAGAAGATTTCAGGATCAAAAACAGGATACTTGCATCGCCGGAGTCCTGCCATGTCCATGAATATATGTACGACGAGGAGGGCCGGCTTAAGGCGGTGTGTTACAACGGTGAACCTGTGGAGGAATACCGCTACAACCAATTGGGGCAGCGGGTGTTTTCTCAGGTAGGCGGCGATGGTCAGCGGGAATACAGCTACAACGGTCTTGGTCAATTGATTCAGGCCGGAGATACCGTCTATGCATACGATGCTGACGGAGCTCTGTGCGAAAAAATATCCCCTGAAGGAACAACCGGATACGAGTTTCTCGAAACCGGGCAGCTCTGTGCAGTCCATCTGCCGGACGGAACCGACATTGAATACCGTTTCGATAAGCGCGGTTTCAGGGCTGCCAAGCTCATCAACGGTGACCCTGTCCAACGCTATCTCTGGAAAGATCTGACCACTCTTGCTGCGGTTGAAGATGCTGGAGGCCTCAGCCGGTTTCATTACAATGAACATGGCCGCGTAATGGGAATGGACCGGGACGGTCAGGCATACCCTTTTGCAACCGATCAGTCGGGCAGCATTTTTACTGTTGCCGATTCGTCAGGAAACAGTGTACAGGAATTTCTATATGATTCTTTCGGAAGAAGGATACAAAACAGCGATCCCGAATTCGACTCAGTGCTGGGTTTCGGTGGCGGGCTTTATGATTCCGATACCGGCCTGATCCATTTCGGATACCGTGAATACGATCCTGCCACCGGGAGGTTCATTTCTCCCGATCCGCTGGGGTATGCCGGCGGGGATGTTGATCTGTACGGTTACTGCCTTGATGATCCGATTAATTTTGTTGATCCGTTCGGTCTGTGGGGCGGGTTCAGTGCAAGTCGTGGCGGAGTGGACGGTGGACTTTCCGATATTGGCACCGGTGCTTCGCCCCATAATTCCTTGTCTCAGGGTGCTCGGGATCGTGCTAATGCGATGGAAGGCCAGAGGAACAGGGGGTACAACAACTGGGTCAAGGAAAATAGCTGGTATACCGCCTCTCCTGATAAGAATAATACTTCGCCTGCGAAATCGAGTGCGGAGTATGCGCGTGAGTTGAAAGAACGTGAAGTTGAAATGGCGGCAAAGGCGGCAAAGGAAGAAAAAGCCCGTCTGGATCGTGCGGCGCAACTGGCTGCACAACAGGCGAATAGGGAGCGTAAGGCTCGTGAAAAGAAAGAGCGCAATGACAAACTGCGGAATTTGAATATTCTTGAGAATAAGCATCAAAAACCCGGAATCTTAGACTCTGTTCCAACAATCGGAGGGGGGGTAGTGGCTCCCGATGGCGTGCAGGGTGCGCCGGGGAAGGACGTGGCCGTTGCGGAAAAGGCAAAACAGGATGCCGTAGAACGTGCAAAGAACATGGCCAGAGTCCGGGCAGAAGATAAGCGGCAGGCAAAGCAGCGGCAGGCAATTCAGGCTGTTAATAAAGAAGAGAAAGGTCTTTTTGAAACTGTAGGGGATTTTTTTGAAACAGTTTATGATGGTGTTGGAAAGGCTTTGACTCAAGGCGGCAAGGCAACAGGTATAGCTGTCAGAGATGGTTTGAAAGCGGCAGGTGTCGCTTCACAGGAAGTTGTAAATCAATATAAGAACAACGAGTCGTTCCGAAACGCTTTCAACACGGCTCTTGCTGCAGGTATGGCCCCGAAAGCAGCGGCGGCGTACGCTGTCGGTGGAGGGGCTGCTATCGCAAGTGCCTATCGGACTGCCATGCAAAGGGCGGCGGCTACGGCTACTGGATATCCTAAGTTGCGGAGAGCATTAAGGGAGGGGTATGATTATGTAACAGCTTACGATTCTAGTGGTGCCCCTAGTCCAACTATCGGAGGATTAGCTGGCACTATCGCAGCAGGGGATGATCAAATCAAAAGTAATGCTAAGGATATATATAATGGGGCTAAAAAATATTTCAAATAATAATTCAAGACTAGAACGGATTATTGGTTTTGCTGGCTCTTTATTTGAGAATAAATATGTTAATATGGAAAGGTTGCTATATGTTGTTGCTGGGTTAGTAACAATTAGCTCAAGCAAGCCTTGGGATACTCATATAGATATATTTATTCGTGGGGGGCGTCTTATTATGCCAGTAAGGTGGGGGCTAACTTTTCTCGGCATTTTTTTTGTCTTTTTTGGACTGCTCCATAAATTCCCCAAAAAGTATCATGAAGAAGGTTTAATCTGTCCAAAATGTTTGACCCCTTATGGCTTAGGGCGTGCTCCCAAAAGCGGCAAATGCAAGAACTGCGATGTAGAACTAGAACCCATTGACGGTTTTTATGATCGACATCCTGAACTAAGAGATAAAAAAGATGAAGTTCCTGAAGATTTGATGGACGATTTGAAATAGACAGTAGAGCCTCGCACTTCGGTGTGGGGCTTTTTCAATTATTCAAAATTCCGGCCTGATCCATTTCGGATACCGCGAATACGATCCTGCCATAGGGAGGTTCATTTCTCCCGATCCGCTGGGGTATGGCGGCGGGGAAGATGCTATAAAATTTGGACCATATGTCAGTGCTGAGAAACGGGAGATTTTTAATAACATGGTTAAGGAAGCTAATGGATACGGGAAAAAGACTATACGTAAGGGCTTTTCCAAATTCGGAATTGCAAGCGCTTTTTTATACCCAGTTGGTGCGTCAGTGGGAGCTTTGGAATCTTTAGCAAGTGGACCTGTCAAAAAAGAGCTAATGAACAAGATAATGAAATAATGAATATTTATTATAAGATTTATGGTGTGTTGAGATGAGTCTGTATTGGATGTTATCATTGATTGATACGCTGTTTTTTGTCGTATTTATCCTTTTTTTTAGGATAAAAGTTAAATGCCCACAGTGTTCAAGTGTTCAATCAACCTTAAGCAACAAACAAGTCGGTGTTGTCCTTTTGTTTTCGATATTGATATTTCAAATATACTATATTTCTAACGGTGTTTGGAGGATCGACTTATCAGATTTGATATTCGGGGTGATGTCATTTCACTTACTGCTCAGAAAACCAGCATATTATTGTAGGTACTGTTTCAAGGAAATGCCTTTGAAAGAAGAAAACTTGTTAAATAAGCCTTTATTTTACTGATATATACACAGGCCCCGAACATTCAGTTCGGGGTCTATTCTTTTTTGACAGCCCATTCAACCTGTTTTTTGGATAACTCGCCTGATCCATATCGGATACCGCGAATACGATCCTGCCAGCGGGAGGTTCATTTCTCCCGATCCGCTGGGTATGCAGGCGGGGATGATGCTATAAAATTTGGATCATATGTCAGTGCTGAGAAACGGGAGATTTTTAATAACATGGTTAAAAAAGGTCACAATTACGGAAAGAAAACTATTAAATATGGTGGAAGGTTCTTAAAAACAAGAGCAACTCCTTTATACCCTGTGGGATTTTCTGTTGGAATGGGCAGATCAATTATTGGTGACGTTGTAATTCCAGAGGTTGCAAAAAAAATATCTAACCAATCTACATCTAATTAATATTCGTAGGATTATACAATGGGTTCGTTCTTTTTTAGCTTTATTGATTTGATTATTTTTGCATTGTACTTTTATCTTTTTGGAGTTCAAGTGAGCTGTCCAATATGTGGCAGAGATCAGCGTGCTTTAACATACAAACAATTTGGTGTTATCCTCATTGTCTTGAATGTTTTTTCGTTTTTATTAGACTCATTCAATGACGAAGCGTTGTTTAGTTATATTGATATTATACTTTGGATACTTCCTGTGTATTTTCTTTTTCGTAGCCCTTCTTTTTTTTGTAGGCATTGCTTAAAAGAAATGCCGCTAAAAGATTGTCAGCTGTTAAATAAGCCTTTATTTTACTGACAAATATACAGGCCCCGGACGTTCAGTTCGGGGTCTGTTCTTTGGCAGCCCACTCAACCTGTTTTTTGGGCAACCGGCCTGATCCATTTCGGATACCGCGAATACGATCCTGCCAGCGTGAGGTTTATTTCTCCCGATCCGCTGGGGTATGCAGGCGGGGATGATCAAATCAAAAGTAATGCAAAGGACTTATATAATGGAGCCAAAGAGTTCTTCAGAAAATAAATCAATATTAGATCGTTTTTTTGATGTCGTGGTAGTTGTGTTTGATAATAAATACATTAAAATCGAAAGGTTGCTGTTTGTTTTAGGAGGTCTGGTGTTAATCCTGTATAACAGGCCTTGGACTCCACATGCAAAGGTCTTTTCCCGTGGTATCCGGGTAGATATGCCCGGAAGATGGATGGGAGTTGGATTTGGTCTTTTTTTTATTTTCTTGGGCTTATTATATAAATTCCCCAAAAAGTATCATGAAGAAGGTTTAATCTGTCCAAAATGTTTGACCCCTTATGGCTTAGGGCGTGCTCCCAAAAGCGGCAAATGCAAGGACTGCGATGTAGAACTAGAACCCATTGACGGTTTTTATGATCGACATCCTGAACTAAGAGATAAAAAAGATGAAGTTCCTGAAGATTTGATGGACGATTTGAAATAGACAGTAGAGCCTCGCACTTCGGTGTGGGGCTTTTTCAATTGTTCAAAATACCGGCCTGATCCATTTCGGATACCGCGAATACGATCCTGCCACCGGGAGGTTCATTTCTCCCGATCCGCTGGGGTATGGCGGCGGGGAAGATGCTATAAAATTTGGACCATATGTCAGTGCTGAGAAACGGGAGATTTTTAATAAAATGATGGCGGGGGCTAAAGATTCAGCTTTCGATTACTCACTGGGTAGACTTTTTAAATATGGACCTGCAGACGTGGCTTTAGGAATGGTTGGTGGCTCATTGGGCATGCTACAAGGCTTGGGGGGAGCAATCCTAGGTCAAGATAAACCCCAAAATGAAGCCGCTGACAAAGCCGAAGAAATTTTTCGTAATCATCGCGATAAAATAACCGATGGATATTTTGACAAATTCAAAAATAATTATAGGAAATAAACAATGATCAGGAGTGATGTTCGTAATATTGTCTTTTTTTTGGCATTAACTTACTACATTGTTTTTAGAATAAAAATAAAATGTCCCGAATGCGGAAATGAAATCAAAACAATGACGTATACACAGGTCGGTTTAGTGTGGCTTTTTATGAGAGGGACACGCTTAGCCTATGATCTAGCGACAGGTGGCAGCGTCGACTTTTACCTTGAAACTTTGCTTCTAACTCCTGCATTTTATTATCTGTCATCAGAACCAAAATTTTTTTGTCGACATTGCATGAAAGGTATCTCATTCAGCAAAGAATACATAGTTAAATAAACCCCGTAGGCCCCGGACGTTCAGTTCGGGGTATGTTCTTTGGCAGTCCACTCAACACGTATTTTAGGAAACAACAGGAGCCGTTACCGGAGGATCTGTTGGAATGCTCTATAAAGTTGGGTCAATAGCAATTTCAGATCTAGCTGGAGTTGATGAAAACACTCAGCAACGTTTGCGTGATGTTATGGAAAAGGCAAACAAAAACACTAAAAAAACAAAAAAAAGATAATGTCATATCTAGTTTATAGCATAGTAGAATTCTCATTTATTATTGCCATTGCTGTGTGGCTGTCAAAAAAAACAAAAAAGATCATATGTAAAAACTGCAATCAAGAATTTGGCGCAATACCCAAAAAGAATGTTGTCTTCATATCATTTGTTGTGTTTTGCCAAATGTCTTTTGTAAATGTTTTTATATACGCTAAGGGGCTTTCTTTTATGTGCTATCTAGCTGGAGTCACGTTTCTTTACTACCTGTTCAAAAGAGAAGAATATAAATGCCCCAACTGTAAATCTCCGAACCAGCTTCCATAGAATGACAACAGGCCCCGGACTACGGATCGGGGCCTGTTCACCATTAATCCTCTCAATGAGTAAAATGGAAAACATGACAGGAACACCTCTTGAGTGGGGGCAGGTTTTCAACTCTATTGACAACGTCAAAAAGCAAGGCAAAGAACCAACCGTTAAGAATGTACTGGAGGACTGGGGAAGCAGTCTCAAAGAATTTGGGTTAAGGATTTTTAAACCATAACTGAGGTCACGTCTGTTGGTCTCAGTAAAGGGACCAGCAGACGTGAGAACAATACAATATTTGATTATGTATTTTTGCATAGCTCATAATTTATACTTGTTGAATGTAGGAGTGGAGCCTGGGAATAGTTGGTTTTGGATCAGGTGCATATTGACTGTTTCTCTAATTGTTTATTGGTATGCAAATCCATTATGGTTAAGAAAACAAAATGTGGTGCCGAGCCTGTTAATAATAGCTCTATTGGGGCTAAATGCTTTGACAAATTCATTGTCGTTAAACTCAGCTGTTGGAGTTCTCTATATTCTTTCTATCGGTCTTCTTTTATTGCTGCCAGATGGTGATATTAAAAGAATTAAAAGTTCATTTATAAAGATGTTTTCAGCTGTTGCTATCGTAGTGTTGAATTTTATATTGATTTGCTTGCCTGATGTTTTTAGGTCAAATGATAACAGTACAAGTCTTGTTGGGTGGTTTTACATTGTTATTCTTTTAGGAGTGTCTAATATTGAATCCGTATCAAAACTACATATAAAGCGAATTGAAATTATTATTAGCCTTTTAGTTCCTGTTTTGTTTTTAATGGCAGGTATATATAATCTATATAGCAGAAATTTGATTTATGGTTTTTCTCTGACAGCAGTATCTGTTCTTTGTTTGTGTGTTTGTTCATCAAGATATTATTTGGAGAGAGAATATGTTTAAGAGTGTTCTCATGTATTTTGATCAAATTGTCAGGGAAAAAACATTGCTATTGTTTGTAGCTACATTTTTAGTGGTTATAGCAACGGTAGTGATCAGATCAAATATTGTTTTTGTCTGTGTATATTCATTTTTATCTGCAATTGTGCTTCAGTTCTTGTCAAAGGGGCGTCTTGTAGGGTTGAGGTCTATATTTGCCTCGTTCATGTTTTTGTTGTTTGTTGTAGTTATATTAAACGTGTTGTTTTTTTGCATTGATTATATTCTGTTAAAATATTTTTTTAATTTATACATGCAAACATACTTGACAGATGCAGGAGTTAGCCTGTGTGTCGTTTTATCGTTTTCGTTTTTTACTGTTTTAATTTTACCTTTTTTAGCTGCTTTGTTTAATTTTGATTTTAAAGGTAAAATGCTATGTTTTTGTGCAAAAGAATATTTAACTCAAACTGTATTTTGTTCGACTATATTACTTTTCTTTCTCTATTTAAATTCGATTCCTTTTGAAAATGTCGAAATTTATACATCCGCGCTGACTGCAAAATCATTTTTGGCTATTCTTGCAGTGTATGTATGGGCTTCGTATGCAAATGTTCTTAGAGAATGATCACAATTGGGATTCTGTTTCAGGTAATCAGGTCTCGTAGTGGTTCTGGGGCTTTGCACTATTGAATGTTCTATCACTCCGTATTTGGGATAACTCGGCTGATCCATTTCTAATACGGTTATTGCCTTGATGATCCGATTAATTTTGTTGATCCGTTAGGTCTGTTTGGCGGGTTCGGTGCAAGCCGTGGCGGAGTGGACGGTGGACTTTCCGATATTGGCACCGGTGCTTCGCCCCATAATTCCTTGTCTCAGGGTGCTCGGGATCGTGCTAATGCGATGGAAGGCCAGAGGAACAGGGGGTACAACAACTGGGTCAAGGAAAATAGCTGATATACCGCCTCTCCTGATAAGAATAATACTTCGCCTGCGAAATCGAGTGCGGAGTATGCGCGTGAGTTGAAAGAACGTGAAGTGGAAATGGCGGCAAAGGCGGCAAAGGAGGAAAAAGCCCGTCTGGATCGTGCGGCGCAACTGGCTGCACAACAGGCGAATAGGGAGCGTAAGGCTCGTGAAAAGAAAGAGCGCAATGACAAAATGCGGCATTTGGATATTCTTGAGAATAAGCATCAAAAACCCGGAATCTTAGACTCTGTTCCAACAATCGGAGGGGGTGTAGTGGCTCCCGATGGCGTGCAGGGTGCGCCGGTAAAGGATGTGGCCGTTGTGGAAAAGGCAGTAGATGCAACTAAGTCGGATAAAGAACGTTTTGGGCGGGCTGCAAAAGTCGTTGCGGAAAAGGCGAAGCAGGAGCAGAAGCCAACAGTTGGCCGTGAGCCTGATGAGGTCAAATCAAGTACGCAGCAAGCGCGAGCGATGGAAGAGCTCGCTCAAAGAAGTCTCGATCGTGCGGAACCAAAGTCATCTACTCAACATGCAGTGCAAATGAATGCTATAGAAAAAAAACAACGACAAAAACAAATTAACAGCATTCTCGCCGACACAGATGATAATTTCCATATGTACGAAGGCATTCCTGTTGCTCCTGATGGTGTCAGCATTGATAAGAATATAAAAGATGCTGAAGAATTTAAAAACCGTGTTAAGGGTTTACCTGCATACGAAAGCTATCTTCAAAAAATAAATTATATACTTGACCGTTTTCCAAACAAGAAACCTATGGATTACAAACAACAGGGTAGAGTATATGAGAGGTTTGGAAATTTTAATTATGGAGCAGTCATGAATGCTCTTGGAATGTCAGAACTTACAGCCAAAGCTGGTGCTGGATATGCACAATATAAAGCAGGCACAGCAAAAGGAAGATGGGCTCTAACTTTCGGAGACTCCCCAAAAGATCAGTGGGATATTGAGCAAGGTTATAATTATTATGAAAAAAATAGCAGTAAATAAAAACAGGCTTTCACTGCTTGGCTGGCTTACTGCTATTTATAGCGGAATTTTTACTATACTTGGATTATTTTCTTCCTACATGTTATTTATACTGTTTTATGTTAATATTTTTAAATCAATTTTTCATGGGATTATATATGTCATAACTTGGCTGATTATCTATTTACTGCCCGTATCAACGTTGTTTAAAACCATTGTTTTTGGTAAGAATAATCGACATAAATATTTGATTGCATCAACTATATTATGGTTTTTGGGCTCTTTTAGTTTAATGCCTTTAATCATGATGAGTAAAGATGGCCTTGGATCAGGAATAGTCATAGCGACATATGCAATGATTATATGTCCACATATTTACTTGATTGATTTAGGTGGGCTTGGGTTGGTTCTTTTTTTAGTTCCACCAATTTTCGACTTATACCTTGTTTGCGTTGCTTGGAAACGCCCTCAATGGTTTTATAAAGAGTGATTCAATTGATCCCGCACTTCGGTGCGGGGTCTTTTTCAATTATTCAAAATACCGGCCTGATCCATTTCGGATACCGTGAATACGATCCTGCCACCGGGAGGTTCATTTCTCCCGATCCGCTGGGGTATGCCGGCGGGGATGTTGATCTGTACGGTTACTGCCTTGATGATCCGATTAATTTTGTTGATCCGTTCGGTCTGTGGGGCGGGTTCAGTGCAAGTCGTGGCGGAGTGGACGGTGGACTTTCCGATATTGGCACCGGTGCTTCGCCCCATAATTCCTTGTCTCAGGGTGCTCGGGATCGTGCTAATGCGATGGAAGGCCAGAGGAACAGGGGGTACAACAACTGGGTCAAGGAAAATAGCTGGTATACCGCCTCTCCTGATAAGAATAATACTTCGCCTGCGAAATCGAGTGCGGAGTATGCGCGTGAGTTGAAAGAACGTGAAGTTGAAATGGCGGCAAAGGCGGCAAAGGAAGAAAAAGCCCGTCTGGATCGTGCGGCGCAACTGGCTGCACAACAGGCGAATAGGGAGCGTAAGGCTCGTGAAAAGAAAGAGCGCAATGACAAACTGCGGAATTTGAATATTCTTGAGAATAAGCATCAAAAACCCGGAATCTTAGACTCTGTTCCAACAATCGGAGGGGGTGTAGTGGCTCCCGATGGTGTGCAGGGTGCGCCGGTAAAGGATGTGGCCGTTGTGGAAAAGACAAAACAGGATGCCGTAGAACGTGCAAAGAACATGGCCAGAGTCCGGGCAGAAGATAAGCGGCAGGCAAAGCAGCGGCAGGCAATTCAGGCTGTTAATAAAGAAGAGAAAGGTCTTTTTGAAGCTGTAGGGGATTTTTTTGAAACAGTTTATGATGGTGTTGGAAAGGCTTTGACTCAAGGCGGCAAGGCAACAGGTATAGCTGTCAGAGATGGGTTGAAAGCGGCAGGTGTCGCTTCACAGGAAGTTGTAAATCAATATAAGAACAACGTGTCGTTCCGAAACGCTTTCAACACGGCTCTTGCTGCAGGTATGGCCCCGAAAGCTGCTGCGGCGTACGCTGTCGGTGGCGGGGCTGCTATCGCAAGTGCCTATCGGACTGCCATGCGGATGGGGGCGGCAAAAGTTGGAAGCAGTCGATTTGGTCGCTATATAGATGTGGACGATATTGCTGACGGTGCTGCCAGTTTAATAGAAGGACTTCCTCCTTCTCAAAGTCGGGGAGGCGCAGGTGTAGCATTCGCAAACGAAATATATACTAGATACAAAGAACATATGAAATCCAACAAAAAATCTAGGTAAGTTGCAACATGCAGCACAAGAAACAAAATGGTTTAAGTAAGGATCGAAAGATATTTCTCATTCTTTTTGGTGTCCTTGCCATTGCAGGAGGCTTAGCCACATTAAGTGGAGGAAGTCTGTACAAAGGAATTCCAGTCATGAAAATAGCAGGCTGGACACAACTTGCAGCTGGGATATTTTGGATTTGGTATGCTCTGTTTTATAAACGGTCAACCAATATGGTGAAGGTAGCAAAAGAAGAAGAGACCATCTGCCCAAAGTGTCAAAAAGTTTATATGGCGGGACAGGCACCAGCAAATACTTCATGTGAATCATGCGGAGTTAATCTGGAACCTCTTGAAGGTTTTTATGATCGACATCCTGAACTAAGAGATAAAAAAGATGAAGCTCCTGACGATTTGATGGACGATTTGAAATAGACAGTAGAGCCTCGCACTTCGGTGTGGGGCTTTTTCAATTGTTCAAACACCGGCCTGATCCATTTCGGATATCGCGAATACGATCCTGCCATAGGGAGGTTTATTTCTCCCGATCCGCTGGGCTATGCAGGCGGGGATGATCAAAGCAATAGTAATGCAAAGGACTTATATAATGGAGCCAAAGAGTTCTTCAGAAAATAAATCAATATTAGATCGTTTTTTTGATGTCGTGGTAGTTGTGTTTGATAATAAATACATTAAAATCGAAAGGTTGCTGTTTATTTTAGGAGGTCTGGTGTTAATCCTGTATAACAGGCCTTGGACTCCACACGCAAAGGTCTTTTCCCGTGGTATCCGGGTAGATATGCCCGGAAGATGGATGGGAGTTGGATTTGGTCTTTTTTTTATTTTCTTGGGCTTATTATATAAATTCCCCAAAAAGTATCATGAAGAAGGTTTAATCTGTCCAAAATGTTTGACCCCTTATGGCTTAGGGCGTGCTCCCAAAAGCGGCAAATGCAAGGACTGCGATGTAGAACTAGAACCCATTGACGGTTTTTATGATCGACATCCTGAACTAAGAGATAAAAAAGATGAAGTTCCTGAAGATTTGATGGACGATTTGAAATAGACAGTAGAGCCTCGCACTTCGGTGTGGGGCTTTTTCAATTGTTCAAATAGGTATGGCTGCAGGAGGAGCCACGGGAGCTTTTGTGGGTGCTGCTGTGAATTCACTCTATGATATCTATAGAAAATATCTTTGGAATAGACAAGGATTTGCAGCAGCGTTATCGCGATGCAATGGAGAAATTTAATGTAAAACCAGAAAAAGGTAAGTTCAGCAGTGTTATATTTATTCTGTACTATTATGGGTATTGTATTCATCATCGAAATGATAACAGTCATGCCCAAGTTATCAAAAACTATTCATTGTAATAATTGTGGACAAAAGTATGATGCTTTTCCTCTTAAAGTCCTGACACGACTAACAGTGATTATATTTTGTATGCTGCTATTTATAGATATTTTCATAATAGGGGGCGGAGTGTCTTTTATATGTTTTCTTACTGGAGTTACAGTGATATGTTACTTATTTAAAAAAGAAGGATATAAATGTCCTAACTGCAAAACATTGAATCAACTTCCATAAAATGACAAATTGCCCCGCACACCAGTTCGGGCCTTTTTCAATTATTCAAAATACCGTCCTGATCCATTTCGGATACCGCGAATACGATCCTGTCACCGGGAGGTTCATTTCTTCCGATCCGCTGGGGTATGCAGGCGGGGAAGATGCTATAAAATTTGGATCATATGTCAGTGCTGAGAAACGGGAGATTTTTAATAAAATGGTGAAAGAGGCTAAAGAGGCAGGAGCAGATAAGGCGTTTAATGGTTTTATGGAATATGGGCCAGTTGGTGCAGGCATTGGCTTGGCTGGTGGATCAATTGGTATGTTAAAAGGTTTAGTCAGTGCAATTCAAAATAACAAAGAACCAAATAATGAAGCAGCTCAAAAGGTCGAGGACAATTTTCGTGAACAACGTCAAAACATGGAAGAACATCTGGGCAACTTTAAGAAAAAATATAGGAAATAAAAATGACCAGTAAAGAGCTAAGTACAGTTGTATTTGTCCTGACCTTGATTTACTGCGTTTTTTTTAGAAAAAAAATAAAATGTCCAGAGTGTAAAAATGAAATTAAAACAGCCACGTATGCGCAACTTGGTTCGGTGTCATTATTCATAATTGGGTCTGACATAGTTTATGATTTTGTTACAGGAAATAGCATTAACTATTACCTAGAAACGCTGTTCCTAACTCCGGCTCTTTACTATCTATCTTCAGAACCAAAATTTTATTGCCGTCATTGTATGAAAGGTATTCCTTTTAGGAAAGAATACATAGTTAAATAAAACCTGTAGGTCCCGGACATTCAGTTCGGGGTCTATTTTTTTGGGGCAGCCCATTCAACCTGTTTTTGGGGTAACGGTCCTGATCCAGTTCGGATACCGTGAATACGACCCAGTGGAGGGGGTGTAGTGGCTCCCGATGGTGTGCAGGGTGCGCCGGCTAAAGTTGGAAGCAGTCTAGTTGGTGCTAAAATTGGTTCAGACAATTTTATAGATGCAATTTTGAACACCAATCCCAGCACTCCACCCAATGTTAGTCCTGGAGGACTTGTCGGGTCGTTAGCCAGTGGGGGAATGAAAGAAATTTTAGAAAACATTGATATGATCGGTGAAGAGGTACGCAGTTCACGGAGTCAAAATGCAACAAGAAAAAAATAAATCAAAATATAGTGTTGCTAAATCAAAACGAACTGGAATATTTTATATGGGAGTTTTGGTTATCCTTTTTAGTTTACCATTTGGAGGCAAGGATTTGTATGTTCATGACTTCAAAGTAAGTAGATATGGTCAAGGTGTTGTTATTGTCTTTGGTATTCTCATGGTGCTTTATGGTCTTCTGTACAAAACCCCAAAGAGCAAGCAGGATAATGTAAAATATGTTGATATGATATGTCCAACATGTCAGAAAGTCTTTCTCGCTGGGACAACTGGAGAACAACTTTGCCCACAATGTTCATGCGAACTAGAACCGCTTACAGGGTTTTATGATCGACATCCTGAACTAAGAGATAAAAAAGATGAAGTTCCTGAAGATTTGATGGACGATTTGAAATAGACAGTAGAGCCTCGCACTTCGGTGTGGGGCTTTTTCAATTATTCAAAATACCGGCCTGATCCATTTCGGATACCGCGAATACGATCCTGCCATAGGGAGGTTCATTTCTCCCGATCCGCTGGGGTATGCCGGCGGGGATGATGCTATAAAATTTGGACCATATGTCAGTGCTGAGAAACGGGAGATTTTTAATAACATGGTTAAAAAAGGTCACAATTACGGAAAGAAAACTATTAAATATGGTGGAAGGTTCTTAAAAACAAGAGCAACTCCTTTATACCCTGTGGGATTTTCTGTTGGAATGGGCAGATCAATTATTGGTGACGTTGTAATTCCAGAGGTTGCAAAAAAAATATCTAACCAATCTACATCTAATTAATATTCGTAGGATTATACAATGGGTTCGTTCTTTTTTAGCTTTATTGATTTGATTATTTTTGCATTGTACTTTTATCTTTTTGGAGTTCAAGTGAGCTGTCCAATATGTGGCAGAGATCAGCGTGCTTTAACATACAAACAATTTGGTGTTATCCTCATTGTCTTGAATGTTTTTTCGTTTTTATTAGACTCATTCAATGACGAAGCGTTGTTTAGTTATATTGATATTATATTTTGGATACTTCCTGTGTATTTTCTTTTTCGTAGCCCTTCTTTTTTTTGTAGGCATTGCTTAAAAGAAATGCCGCTAAAAGATTGTCAGCTGTTAAATAAGCCTTTATTTTACTGACAAATATACAGGCCCCGGACATTCAGTTCGGGGTCGATTATTTTTTGACAGCCCATTCAACCTGTTTTTTGGACAACTCGCCTGATCCATTTCGGATACCGCGAATACGACCCTGTCAGCGGGAGGTTTATTTCTCCCGATCCGCTGGGCTATGCAGGCGGGGATGATGCTATAAAATTTGGATCATATGTCAGTGCTGAGAAACGGGAGATTTTTACCAACATGGTTGAGGAAGATGATAATGACGTCGCTCAAAAGTTTTAGTATAATTTTCGTTAACAGTGGCAAGAAGTTAAAGATTGTTATGATGGCTTTAATGCGAAATATAAGAAATAAAAATGACCAGTAAAGAGCTAAGTACTGTCGTATTTGTCCTAACCTTGATTTACTGCATTTTTTTTAGAAAAAAAATAAAATGTCCAGAGTGTAAAAATGAAATTAAAACAGCCACGTATGCACAACTTGGTTCGGTGTCATTATTCATAATTGGATCTGACATAGTTTATGATTTTGTTACAGGAAATAGTATCAATTATTACCTGGAAACGCTGTTCCTAACTCCGGCTCTTTACTATCTATCTTCAGAACCAAAATTTTATTGCCGTCATTGCATGAAAGGTGTTCCCTTCAGGAAGGAATATATTATCAAATAGATTTACAGGCCAAAGAGGCGATAAATAAGATTTAGTATATTTATCAGGTCTATTTTATACTACTCCTAAAATACATAAAAAGGATTTTCAATGATGAGAGTTGTGATCGTTGCTATCGTTCTAGTTTGTTACACCGTTTTACTGATCATATATACATCTCATTTTAAAAAAGAAATCACCTGTTCAAATTGCGATCATAAATATATCGTTATCCCTAAACGTATTTTTGCGTATATGACTTTTTTGCAGGCTGCAGGTTTAACGGTGGGGATTATTCTCCTACACGATTTCAGTAGCTTGGTGATTTGTGCTTATCTTGCCATACTAGGATGTTACTACCTGTGCAAAAAGGATGGCTATAAATGCTATAGCTGCAAAACGATAAACCATCTTCCCTAAACCGCCATATTTCGGTTCTGGATAAATTCACAGTGCGAAACTCCGCCGCAGAGTGCTCAACAATCGAAAATGGAGTAGGGCAATTGTTATACCCAGGCGGATTTTGTTGCGGTTTGCGGGAAATGCAGGTACAGCCGCCCCATGAACAGACAGTATGACGCTTTGGCCCTCTTTTCCGGGGGGCTCGACAGTATTTTGGCCAGCAGGGTCATTCAGGATCAGGGACTCAAGGTGCTGGGGCTGCATTTTATTACTCCTTTTTTCGGCAGCCCGGAGAAGATTCCGCATTGGGAAAAAATCTATGGTGTGGAAATCATCCCCATAGATATCAGCGAAAAATTTATTCAGATGCTTCTGGACGGCCCGGACCACGGCATGGGCAAGCTTGTCAATCCGTGCGTGGACTGCAAGATCATGATGATCAGCCATGCCAAATCGCTTTTGGAAAGTTACGGGGCCAAATTCATCATTTCCGGAGAAGTCACCGGACAGCGGCCCATGTCCCAGCGCCCGCCAACCCTGAACGCAATACGCAACAGTTCCGGTTCGGCCGATGTGCTTTTGCGTCCCCTTTGCGCCCAGTCCCAGCCCATTACCCCCATGGAGGAATCCGGGCTGGTGGATCGCGAAAAACTGCCCAATATTTTTGGGCGCGGTCGTAAAACACAGCTTGAGATGGCCAGACAGTACGGCTTTTCCGAAATACCGACTCCCGCAGGCGGCTGCAAATTGACCGAGGTTGAGAATGCGGCCCGATTCTACCCGCTGCTGCGCAGGCTGGAACGTGCGGATGTGAATTCCTTCCGTCTCGCCATTACCGGGCGTCAGTACTGGGCCGGGAACAAGCTGATGGCTATCGGCCGGAACCGCAATGACAATGAACGGATTGAAGATCTGTTTGAAACCGGCGATTACATGTTCGAGGTGCGCGGATTCCCCGGCCCCCTGAGTGTGGGACGGGCTTTTCTCGGAGAGGAGTGGAGCGGACAGGAAGTTCTTGATGCCGCCGCGCTTACCGCATCCTTTTCCCCCAAAGCCGTTGCCTCCGGGGAGGCGGTCCATGTTGCTGTTATCGGTCCTTCCGGTGAATCGGTTGTTACCGTTGAACCTGCACGGGAAACAAGTTCCGGTTTTGCCCTTCCAGATCTGGAGGGGTTGAAGGAATGGAAGAAATCCCGCGATAAAAACAAATTGTCCGGTTGATTGTTTCCGGCAGGCCTGCGATTATCCGGTCGCACTGTTTGCCAAACCGTCAGTCCCGGCCGGTCCGCCGGAGTCTTTACAGCAAGAGGTAACATGCTGATCAATATTGCCCTTTTTGTCCTCAGTATTTTTCTGCTCTGGTTCGGTGCGGACTGGATTGTCGAATCCGCATCAGCCGTAGCCCGCAAATACAAGGTTTCCGATCTGGTCATCGGTTTGACCATAGTGGCCTTCGGCACGTCCGCGCCCGAATTTCTTGTCACGATCACGGCGGCTTTCAAAGGCATGTCCGATATATCCCTTTCCAACGTGGTCGGATCGAACATCTTCAATCTGGGATTCATTCTCGGGCTGATGGCGCTGATAAAGCCGCTCCCCACGAACCGCTCCCTGGCCCTGCGCGATACGCCGCTGCTGCTTGGCACTACCGCATTGATCCTCGGCCTGGCCTGGTTCGACAAGCTGGACCGGTCCGCAGGAATAATGCTTCTGGCCATTCTCGGCACTTATATCGGGTATCTGCTGGTCCACAGCAAAAGGGCGGCCGGAGTTCTTTCCGGGATCATACCGGAAGCGGAAGAGCAGTCTGAAGAACTTACCACCATGGTCTGGATCAAGATGCTGGCCGGATTCGTGGGCATAGCTCTGGGCGGGGAGTTCATGGTTGATTCCGCTTCCTCCATAGCCCGGCATTTCGGTGTTTCCAACTGGGTTATCGGCATGACCATTGTTGCCGCCGGGACCTCGCTTCCGGAGCTTGTAACCTGTCTGGCCGCGTCACTAAAAGGCCGCAATGAAATGCTGCTCGGCAATCTCATCGGCAGCGATTTTTTCAATTTTGCCGGAGTGCTCGGACTGACCTGCCTGTTGCGTCCGCTGGAAGTTTCTCCCGATGCCCTGCCTGGACTGGCCGTTCTGGTAGGTATGGTCGGGCTGGTGCTTTTTTTCATCCGCACGGGCTGGAAAGTCTCCAGACTTGAAGGCGGAATACTTGTCCTGCTGAGCCTTGCACGCTGGGCTCATGATTTCATGCGCTAGTTTTCCGACATTGACCTTTGGCTGCGGTGTCTTATTTGGCCTTTGGGATTTCTTATTGGCTAAAATAGTTCGCCCGATTTTTTCAGGCTATCCTGTTGCCCGTCTTTTTGTTTTTCAATTGCCGTTGCCACGGTCCAAAATGAAGCGAGAATAAAATGCTGCCCATAACCATAGATCCAGAGCTCTGCAAAGCGGACGAACTGTGCGTTCGCGAATGTCCCCTGTCCGTGCTTACGGTGGATGAGAAGGGCAAGCCGCCGGTGGTGCACCCGAAGAAAACCGGCCATTGCATCAACTGCGGGCATTGCGCCGCAATCTGTCCGGTTAATGCCATAACCATCAATGCCTTTGCCGAGCAGCCCTCGGAACCATTCAAAGCCGGTTCACTGCCGGAATATACTGAAGTGGAAACGTTGATCAAAAGCCGCCGTTCAGTGCGCCGTTTCAAGGATAAGGAACTTGATATGGACACGATTGCAGAGCTTGTTCATCTTTCCGCATACGCTCCATCCGGTCATAATGCCCAGCCTGTTTCATGGACGGTTATCGATAAGGCGGAGAAAGTGCAGGAACTGGCTGCGGTTATTGTCGAGTGGATGGAGGAGATGGCCGTTCGGCATGACCCGCTATCCGATAAGCTTTTTCTGCCCGGACTGGTGAATGCTTTCAGGAAGGGCAAAGACCATATCTGCAGGAATGCTCCGGCGCTGGCCGCCGCCTGGGCTCCCGTCAACGGCATTACCCCTCAGGCAGACACCGTTCTGTCCACCGGCTATATGGAGCTGGTTGCCCACGCCAGAGGAATAGGGGCCTGCTGGGCCGGATATCTGGTTCTGGCCGCTGCCTACAGCGAAAAAGTGCGTTCTTTTTTGGGGGTGCCGGAGGGGCACATGATTTACGGGGCACTGATGCTCGGGTATCCGGCTGTTAAGTACAGGAATCTACCGCCCCGGCATAAGGCCGAAGGAGAAAGATCGGACGGTCTGACTGTTTTCAAGGCCTGTTGATGATGGAATTAGCCAGTGTCCTTGGTGCCTTTTAGGTAATTAAAATGAAATCTTAAAGTTATATAGGGATTCCAAAGGGGATTATCCCCTTTGGCTGCCAGCGGCTAAATCCGTTTATCAGAAGCGCGAAGCGCATCAAATCCAGTGTCTTAATATATTTTTGCGGATTATAGAAAAAGCCATGTTTGCAAAAGGGTTTAAGGCCCCCGGCAGGCCTTGTAGCCGTTAGGCGAGAAGCTTTGTTTCGAGTCTTACGGAAACACGAGAGCATAGGTGTCGCCGAAGGCATTGCGTGGTGGGATATTCGCGGTATTTTTATGTATCCGTTTTTTTGCCGGGCATGAAGGCTGTGCGCAGAAATCCGGGGGTGAACAGCAGAAACGGGTTCTTGACCAGTGTCTCGGGCATGACGTGATACCAGCGATAGCCCAATCCTCGGTATAGTTTTTGGGCATGGGCTCCGTACCCGGCTCTTCTGGCCGCCCATACCGCAGCATCCCGCTGGCAGCGGGAGGAGGCAACTGTCTTGAAAATCTTTTCACTGAACCCTTTGTCCGCGAGCATTTTCCTGATGCGCAGGTATTCCCGGTAGCGGCTGATTATGTCTGCCACCGAGAAAAAGGCCCCGGTTATCCAGCTTAGGGCGATTGCTCCGGCGCTGAGGCAGCCGAGGCTGTGCCCGTCCCGGTAGAATTCAAATGCGATCCAGGTCAGGGTTACGGCCATTCCGATGCAGAGCCCCAGAACAAAATGGGGCAGGGGGGCCACCCGAAGACATTCGTATTTTTGCAGCGCAAGGTTTTTCAACATATCGGTTAAGCCTCGTTCCGGGACGGTTTCCTGATCCCGGTCAATGTAATCAAGCCTTGTTTTTTGCCGCCAGGGCCAGTTCTGCGAGCAGATCTTCCACGTTGAAGGGTTTTACAATGCGGGCGTCCATTCCGCTTTCCATGCACTTTTCTCTGAACTCTTTGCCCGCATTGGCGGAAAGTGCCACAATCCGTACCGGATAATGGAGCTTGCGTATTGCGGATGCGGCCTCGAAACCGTCCATGACCGGCATCTGGATATCCATGAAAATGATGTCGAAGTCATCCGAAGCGGTGAAGGCATCCACACAGTCCTTCCCGTTTTCAACAATCAGATAATCGGTTATCCCGTTTTTTTCGAAAATCTTGCGTAGCAGTATCTGATTCATCCTGCTGTCCTCGGCCACCAGAACCTTTACACCTGAAATATCCTGTGCCGGGGCTTCTTCAACCGGAGTGTTTTCATCCGCTGCTTCAAGTGCAGGCGAGCATTCACGCAGTTGCAGAACAAAGGAGAAGGAAGCTCCTCCTTCCTCATTGTTCCGGGCGGTAAGCTCCCCGCCCATGAGTTTTACAAGCCGACTGCATATTGCGAGTCCAAGCCCGGTTCCGCCGTATTTGCGGCTTATTGACGGGTCCGCCTGTACGAACGATTTGAAGAGCGATTCAACTTCGGACTCGGGCAGGCCGATTCCCGTATCTGCCACCTCGAACCGGATTTCAACCTTCCCTGAAGAATCTGTTTTGCCGCTTCCGGCGCACCTGAGCATCACCCTGCCGGTATCGGTAAATTTGATGGCGTTACCCAGAAGGTTCGTAAGTATCTGCCTTAGTCTTAGGCTGTCCATCCTGACACATTGCGGTATATCGGCAGTTTCGAGCAGAAGTTCAATCTTTTTGTTGGTGGCTCCGATGTCCATGATATCGCGCATTTCTTTGAGGAAGGCCGGGAGATCCAGATCCTCCTCGCTCAGTTCCATGTGTACGGAATCAAGCTTGGAAAAATCCAGTATGTCATTGACGATAATCAGCAGACTGTCCACGGAGGATTTGATCAGGCGCAGGTTGTCCTGCTGTTCCGGAGTGAGCTCAGAGTGTTGGAGCAGCTGCACCATTCCTTTGATGGCGTTCATCGGTGTTCTGAACTCGTGACTCATGTTGGCCAGAAAATGTCCTTTTGCCTCATTGGCTTTCTGGGCCTGTTCGCGGCTGATGCGCAGCTCGTTTTCCACTCGTTTGAGTTCGGATATGTCTTCTACTGTGGAGAGGACCATCCCCCAGGAGTCTTCGTGGCCGGGGACGATATTGCAGTTTATGATCAGGAATTGCGTTTTGCCGTCATCCCGGACAAGCTGTATTTCACTCCTGTGCTTGGTCAGGCCGGAAGCGAAATCAAGAAATACTGTTCTGAAGAAGCGCCAGCCCTGTTCGGTAACGTAGGGGGCAAATCCGTTATCAATGTTTACCTTTCCGTCGCGGGAAGTCAGAATCTGTATGGCGAGGTTGTTGGAATCGATTACTTTGATCAGTTCTACGCATTCAACCACCCTGCCCATATCAGGCAGTATTTTTCCCCTGATGTCTTCAGGTGTTCCGTCGCTGTGGGAATCGAAAAAAGTTTTGACCTGCGAGAGATCAAGTTCCCACAGTGCAACCGGGGAGTTATCAAAAAGAGAACGCAGTCTTTTCTGGTTTTTTTCGCTTTCAGCCTCCGCCAGCCTGCGGCCTGTTATGTCGACCACAAATCCTTCCAGATAGGCGGGGAAACCCGGAGCTCCGCTGACCATCCTGAAGTCGCGGGAAGTCCATACGCTTGTGCCGTCCTTACGTTTGCATTCCACTTCGAACGCAGATACCTGCCCGGAAGCCTTGAGAAATGAAATCCCCCCGTACCAGTCTTCCGGGTTGGTATACACCTCGGTTCGTACGTCGTTTACCGCTTTTATGAGGTCCTGCTGATTTTCGTATCCCAGGATGTGGGCCAGAGCGGCGTTGGCCGTTATGTACCTGCCTTCCAACGTTGTCTGAAATATTCCCACCGGCGCGTTATCAAAAATTTCCCGGTAGCGTATTTCAGCCCGTTTGCGCAGTGCATCAGCCAGCCTGCGGTTTTGTATTTCCTCCTCAAGCTTTTCTTTCTGTGCATTTATTTCAGTTTCGCGCAGGCTCGCTTCATGCGCTTTTGTTTCGAAAATCTGGCGTCTCAATATGGTGCGGATAAGAAGGAAGCATCCAAGGGAAATGGCTATGAAAATGAAGATTGCTATGAGAAGGTGCGAGCGCATGCTCAGGGAACCGAAGAGGCGATCTTCCTCTACCAGTGAGATTATACTCGTGGATGTTCCCTGAACAGGAGAAGAAATTGCAAGATAGTCGTGGTCCTGATCCTCGGCTTCAAGAACCGTCATTCCCTGCCAATCCTGCAGAGCGTCCATGAGCAGGAAATTTCCGCTCTCGCGGGCCGAGGAAGTGGATATGGCTACAACAGCATCGCCTATGCGCAGGAAATCGCTGCCGATCGAAGGGGACAGGGTCATGTTTTCAAGACTGCGGTGCATGCTTTCGATGCGTATCCAGCCGACAACGGAACCGGATCTTCCGTCTGCAACTCTGACCGGGACACTTGTGACCATATTCAGCACTCCGGCCGATTCGCCGCATGAAAATACCGGCTGATTCTTTGCCGCGAACTGTTCATAGCCGCTGTAGCCCCTTAAGAGCAGGCAGTCGCTGTCGGTATCTATAATCAACCTTCCGGTCTGATCAAGAAGGCCTATGCGGGAAAACACCTGCTCATTTCCAACCATGGACTCATTCAGAGTTCTGGCAAAATCGTCACAAACCTTGTTTATAAGTTCAGCGGAGATTTCCTTTTCCGGGGAGCTGTTGTCACTTTCAACGATCAGTTCTTTTATCGCCTTGTCTGCTGCGAGTTTTTTTAGTTCGGTCTTTCTGCCGGAGAAGAAAAAACTCACCGCCATGGCCCGCTTGGCTGATTCTCCGGCAAAAAGTTTTTCTGCCGTGTTCTGCAGCTGCAACTGGGAGTTGTAGCCGGACCACAGTGCAATACCAACCAGCCCTGTAAACAGGATCAGGGCGCTGATAAGAAAAAGTTTGTACCTTGAATTGTCGGTTATGCCTTTTTCCCGGACATTCTTTTTGGATTCAGTTGTCAATGGGCATACCTTTCGTCTGCATGTCTTCCCGTGATTTCATCTTACGGCTGTCTCTGTTGCCGTGTTGTGCCTGAATGTAACTATGTTCAAGATATATTAAAACAGAGAAATGTAAAAGAGAACATCCTGAACACTATGTCTAAAATATGTAATAAATACAGCTTATTCCATCTGATCTGTTTCGCAGAGCTTTTTGAGTTACTTTTTTAGTTGACAATGAATTTCATTTTCAATAAAACTGAGTACAACCGAAACCAAAGGAGAATATCATGTGTGCAGCCCTTATAGGTGGAATGGATAGATTGAAAAGGGAATATATAAGTTCAGCGAGTGAAAAGGGAGTGAAACTGAAGGTCTTTACCGGAAAGGAAAACAAGGTTTCATCCATGCTCGGTAATGCCGATCACGTCATTATTTTTACCAACCAGATTTCGCACGCTGCGAAGAAAGATATCGTCAAGTACACAAAGGCAAAGCGCATACCCCTGCATATGTTTCATTCCTGCGGCGTATCCACGTTGAAGAACTGCCTGGATAATCTGTGATCATTTGCTGAGGTACTGCGGATGCTGCGTCAGGCCGGGAAAACGGTTCCGCTGATTTTACTCACACAGGGAGCGGAGAAGCTTAAGGTTCATGCGGTCTAACTCAAATTGAGGATCATCGTCCTTGGGCGTTTCGATCACTTTCGGCAGGCCGGAAAAGCGGCTGTCGGTCATGATGTAGCGAAACCCCTCAAGACCGATCTGTCCCTTGCCGATGTGTTCGTGGCGGTCCTTGTTGGCGCCGAGAGCCTCCTTGCAGTCGTTCAGGTGGAAAAAGCGGATTTTATCGATCCCGACAAGCCTGTCGAATTCTGCAAAGACGGCCTCGCAGCCTGCCGGGGAACGAAGATCGTAGCCGGCGGCAAAGGCGTGGCAGGTGTCGAAGCAGACTCCCAGCCGTTCCTTGTGGGTTGATCCTTCGATAATGTCCGCCAGTTCGCTGAATGCGCTGCCGAGGTTGGTTCCCTGCCCGGCTGTGTTTTCAATCAGTATTGTGACCGCTGTAGTTCCGGATAGGTCTATGGCTCTGTCCAGATTTTCAACGTACCTTTTTATGCCTTCATCCTTTCCGGTTCCAAGATGAGACCCGGGGTGGGTAACCAGATACTCAATGCCCAGAGATTCCGTCCTTCCCAGTTCCGTGGCAAATGATCTAACTGATTTTTCAACGGATTCATGCTTGGGAGATGCAAGATTGATCAGGTAGGAATCGTGAACGGAAACCGGGTAGCCGCCCCATTGTTTACGCAGTGTCTTGAAATTCGTAATTACTTCTTCTTCCAGCGGCTTGGCCTTCCACTGGCGCTGGTTGCGGGTGAAGATCTGCAGAGCGGTTCCCTTGATGCTCATGATTCTTTCAACCGCCTTGTCCACCCCGCCGGTAATGGGCATGTGGGCTCCGAGATAAATCAATTCAGTTTCCTTTTTCTGTCCGTGTGATAATTAGCAATTGCTCAGCCTGATTCTTTTATCCGTCCTCGGCCAGGCTCATGATTTCTGCCGCCAGCAGTCCGGGGTCAAGAAGCTCTTCAGACTGGTCCGAAATCAGATTGCGGTCAATCACTTTTACGGGAAGTTTTTTCAGCAGTTCCGCGCCTGTTCCACCGGGATAGTGCCCGCGATTGGAGTCAATGAGTATCCCGCTGAGGATTTTTTCCCGTTCGGTGAAAGCCCCGGTGTCCAGCCTTATTATTTCCACAAGTCTTTCCACCTGCAGTTCAAGGTCATGTTCCAGCAGCTCCGGGTCGTGTCCGAGGTTCGGTATGAATATTTTAGGGCAGGGGTTTGCAGCAACGGCCGCTCCCATGCCCCTAGGCGAGAGTGCTGCAAGTATGCTGGAGTAGAAGCTGCCCATCGGGTAGATGATGAGGTCCGCATTCTCAATCAGCATAAGGGCCAGCGACGATGCATGTACGGCCTGCGGCCAGGGATCGTTTACCCCCGAGCATATCCACATCCCGGCGATGGGTGAGTGGATAGGTTCAATTTCCTTGCCGGTGAAAAGGTGCTGTCCGGCCAGGATATCACCGTTTTGCAGTCGGACGGCCAGATGTCCGTTATCCACTGTTGCGGCGCGGACTGTTCCGCCTGCCCTGATGAGCCTTGCAAATTGGGCTATGGGCGGGGCCATCACCCTTTGGTGGGCCATGAATCCCGCTGCCAGAATGATGTTTCCAAGGCTCGCTCCGGAGGGGTTGAACCGGTCTCCCGCGAGATCCAGAAAGAGTGAAAAGCGGTCGGCCAGTATCTCGCGTGTAACATCGGATATTCCGGCCATGAGCGGGTGAGTCCCGGTAGACAGCCGGAGCAGTTCTTCCATGGGAACGGAAATGGCCCTGGAGTCCGGCAGCCGGGTTGAGAGCAGCCGCACAATGTTTTCCCTTTCCGGGCTTGCTTTGTCCGCCAGTGCCAGCAGTCGGTTGCGCACATCACCAACGGCAGGCATATCAAACAGATCACGCAGTAGTGCGGAGCTTCCGCCGGAATCAAACGTGGTGATTATGTAGGAGCATTCCCTGTTGATGGCGGCGAGTTCTGCTGCAAGGCCATTCAGGGCCGTGCCTCCGCTGAAAAAAACTATCCGCGGATTGTTATTGTTCGCCACCTTTGCCTCCCGGAAAATGCAGGCTGCTGCGAGCTGCTCTGTCTTGCATATGCCACCGTTTTTGACTACAGATTGTTCCTGACAACATCAGTGCTGTTATAAGTCTTAAAACATCATATAGCCCATCCATGCAGATATGAAAAACATTTTTCTCAACATCCACGGATTCGGTTCATCAGGAAGCAATTCCAAAGCAGCCGCACTCGCACAGGTCTTTCCGGACTATAATATCATCAGCCCGGACCTGCCTCCCGATCCTCAGGAGAGTCTTGCCATAATAGAAGATAACGTACTGGAGAATTGCGATAAACCGCTTGTGCTTCAGGGGTCGTCCATGGGCGGACTTTATTCGCTGGTCATGCATATGCGTCATGGCGTGCCTGCTCTGCTTATCAATCCTGCTCTTGCTCCCGGTGATCTTATTGCGGCAAAAGTAGGTGAACCATACGAGTTTTCAAACGGAGACAGCATTATTGTCAGCGAAGAACATGCCGAACGTTTTTTTACGGTCCAGAGGGAAGTTGAGGACGGAGTGATGGCCGGCATGGTCGACGGAAGGCAGATTCTGGCACTGATCGGCGAACAGGACGAATTGCTTGATCAGAACCGTATGAAGGATATTCTACGCAGGGCGGGGGCCGGGATAATAAGCTATGACACCGACCATCGGTTCAGCATTTTCGAAGAGGTGCTCGGCTCGGACGGCAGGGTGCGTGATTTTCTTGTCGGGGCACACTGAGTCCTGTCCCCGTGCCGTATCAGTCCTTGGAAGATCCCAGTGGCATGAGTCCGTTCATTTCGGAAATATAACCGTTTTCAAGATTATTGACTTCCATGATGTATGTTTTGAAAGTCAGGTCCATTGACGGGTCGGTAAACTTGTGCAGGCTGTAGGAGGGAGTGGAGAAGAATCCTCTGCGAGCCTTGTGTTCGCCGCCCATGCCGGGATCGTATGACCGGATTCCGTTGGCTATGGCCCATTCTATGGGGGTGTAGTAGCAGAGTTCGAAATGCAGAAAGCGTACTTCTTCAAAGCATCCCCAGTACCTTCCCCAGAGCCGGTCTCCCGAAAAGACGAACATGGACATAGCCAGCGGCTCAGGCTCATCATCCCTGTACGCAACCGTGAACATGATGTTTTCGCGCATGTTCGATTTGAGGCTGTCGAAAAAATGTCTGTTCAGGTATTTGCAGCTCCATACGCCGAATTTGTCGTTGGTCGATTCATAGCAGCTGTACATTTTGGAAAAGTAGTCGTCAGGTATTTCATAACAGGCCAGAGTTTCGACCCGTATCCCTTCTTTCCTTAACGCCTTTCTTTCTCTGCGGATTGTTTTGCGGCGGTTGCTGTTCAGGGTGGCCAGCCAGTGATCGAAGTCGTAAAAATTATCGTTGTTCCATATGTAGCCCTGATGCCTCCAGACCGCGTAGCCGTACTGCTCCATTTCTGCAGCCCAACTCGGGTCCGCGAAGTTGAAGGCGGAGCTCCCAAGCCCGTTTACCGCGCAAAAGCGGTCCAGAGTGCTGCATATCAGTCTCGTAACCCTGCCTGCCGGGGCGTCCGGGGCGATAAGAAATTGGTATCCGGAGGCCGGTGTGAAAGGGCTCATTCCCACCACCTTGGGGTAATAGGGAATATTCCCTTTCTGGGCCACTTCCACCCATACGCGGTCGAAAATGAATTCCCCTTCGCTCTGGTCGCGCACGTACAGAGGCGCGGCACCGATAAGTTTCCCCTCGCTGCGGATCAGCAGATGCGCCGGAAGCCAGCCTGTGGCCGGAGAAGCGCTGCCGCTTTCTTCCACCATGCGCAGCCAGTCCCATTCCAGAAAGGGAAAATGCACGGGGCGGGCAAGTCTGTTCCATTCATCGCGGCCAATCTCGGCAATGGAAGGTGCCCATGAAATTTCATATCCGTCCAGTATATCGGTCATTAACAGGTTACCTGAGCTTTTAAATGCCTATTTCTTCGGCAAAAGGTTTCGAGACGGAAAAGTAATCCGCCACCCATTCCATGAACACCCCTGAGGTGTTGGAGTACTGTTCGCTGTTCCAGACCATGTAGATGTCCATACCCGGAAATTCCTCCTTCAGGGGGACAAGGGCTATTCCCTTGCGGACCGTCCGGCTGTTTTCAGGAAGAAAGGTCACTCCCATTCCGGATGCAACCAGTGCCGAAGCCCCGGACAGCCCTGAAACTTCCTGACTTATCACCGGAGACAGACCTCTTTTTCCGAATGCCTTCATTATTTCATCGTGCAGGTCCGGCTGGCCGCTGCGCGGAAACATGATCAGGTGTTCTCCGGCCATCTCGGCCAAGGATACACTATCACGCGAGGTAAATATATGGTCTTCAGGTACAGCCAGAACATGATTTTTGGCAAAAAGCCTTACCGAAGACAGTCCGTCCATTGCATGACGGTATATTGAGGAGAAACCGACATCAAGTCCTCCGGATCTGATCAGTTCAAGCTGGGCGGATGTGCCGAACTGGCTGAACTGCATGGAAACTCCGGGATAGCGGTGACTGAAGGAACGCACGGATTCCGGCAGCATGCTGTCCATGGCTGTTTCAGTGAAGCCGACCTTGATGTTGCCGTATCCGCCTTTGGCCATCCTCCCGACGGTGGAAGCGGCTTCTTCTGTCCGATCAAGAATGGAGATAGCCTGTTGATAGAAGTATCTGCCCTCGCTGGTAAGCCTGACCTTGCGGCTGTTGCGTTCAAGCAGCTTTGCTCCCAGTTCTTCTTCAAGGGATTTGATCTGTTGCGAGAAGGGCGGTTGCGCTATATGCACCCTGCGTGCGGCTCTGCCGAAGTGAAGCTCTTCCGCAACGGCTATAAAGTATCTGAGTTGTCTTAGTTCCATATATTCAAATTGTATGAGGCTGACATTGTTTCCTCCATTCAACAATACTTCCGGTGTGATTACAATCTCATTTTATGCAGTTTTTTCCGGGGCAGGCAAGAGCCGGTACCGGAATAATCCTTTAGAGAGACCGCTTGTTTTCGAAAGTCAAAGGGTGTACCTCTCCATTAATTTCGTAATTCTGATGCGCAATGATTTCGATGAGCGCATTTCATATACGGCAGTCGGGTTGACCCTGATTTCAGGAAGTCCCGCCTGTCCTGTCCGGGAGTTTTCAAATCAGCATATCTGAGCGTCTCGGCAGGATTGCCGGAGTTGCTTCTGCCGTCGGATTTATCAATTAAGGAGTGAGCCATGATTGAATTAGACAACCTTTTGAACGATATCCAGCAACAATGTGATGACGCCGCCCACAGCATGTTCGGCGATGCCACGACCCGACGCTGGAAGAATCCGTCTTTTGCCCGGATTATGGAAGATCCTGATGCTGTCGGGGAAATGCACGGGGTATGCGGAGACATGATCAGGATTTATCTTAAGATCAGTTCCGGTGTAATCCGTGAAGCTTCCTTTTTTACCACCGGCTGCGGTCCCAGTATCGTGAGCGGAGATATCGCCTGTGAGCTTGCCGTGGGCAGGAGTGTGGATGAAGCCTCGGAAATAGACGGAGAAGAAATACTCACAGCTCTGGGCGGACTCCCGGAAGATAAAACTCATTGCGCCCATCTGGCCTCTTCCTCTCTGCAGGAAGCGTTGGGCAACTGGCTTGGCAGAAAGTCGGAATAGCACAGGTCTGTGCCTGCTCAGGATGCGCAGAATTTGAGTATCGATTTGATCAGGGTGATTTTTTTAACCGGTTTGGAGATGTAATCGGTGCACCCTGCCTTGAGGCAGCGGGTGCGGTCCGCTGTAAAACTGTCCGCAGTAAGGGCTATTACCGGTGTGGCCGGGTAGCCCATCAGCTTTTCGTATTCCCTAAGCTCGGCGGTTGCCGTGTAGCCGTCCTTGGCGGGCATCTGCATATCCATGATTACGAGATCGTATTTGTGCTGCCTGTACAGATCTACAGCAATGATTCCATCGGTCGCATACGTCAGTCTGAAGGGTGTGTCCTTGAGGTAAAAATCCAGCAGCATCCGGTTGCTCTCCGAGTCTTCGGCCACAAGGATGCGCAACGGGGGCAGGTCCGGAATCTCCTGCTGTATTTTCTTCTTCCTGTCCGCAGTTCCATATATATCAATCATTGCCTGCCGCAGTCCGCCTCGGGTAACCGGCCAGCGTACGCAGCCCTTTACACCGAAGATTCTGTTGACCTCGGGATGGTTGCTGCTGTCTCCGGGGGAGGTGGAAATGGTGCACAGGCTGGGGGAATTCTGCCCGGCATCATTGCTGGCGTCCTTGGTTTTTGCGGGGTCTTCGCTTTCCCCGAGTTTGTCCGGGAGTATGACAAGTTCAGCATCAGGACAGGGCTTCTCGCTGTCGGTGCAGGACTCTGCAGTCGTTTCGCAGTGAGCGCAAACAGCTCCCCAGGCATTCAGACAGTCGCAGATGTAATTTCTGACCACAGGGCTTTCTTCTATCACAAGAATTTTTCTTCCCTGCACGGCTGCCCTTACCGAGGCATCTTCTCCACTTGCTCTGGGTACCCGGTCCACTGATATTTCGGCCCGGAATTCGGCTCCGCCGGCAGGGATGTTACGTACGGAAATTATCCCCTCCATCAGTTTAACCAGATTGCGCGTAATGGAGAGGCCCAGTCCGGTTCCCCCGTATTTTCTGGTGGTGGATGAATCGGCCTGAACGAAATTTTCGAAGATCATGTCCACCTTTTCTTCCGAAATTCCTATGCCCGTATCCCTGACAATCAGGACCAGTCTGCTGCGGCTATCGGATTCTTTCTCTTCCGAGACTTCAAGGGTCACTGCGCCGGAATCTGTGAATTTGATGGCGTTGCTCAGCAGGTTGACGATAATCTGTTTGATGCGGGTCGGATCTCCCTTGAACAGGGACGGTGTTCCGGGTGCCACCTGGCAGGTGAAGACGAGTCCCTTCTTCCATGCGGTTACAGACATTATTCCGGCGACTTCATCGACCATGAGGTCTATATCGAAAACAGTGTTTTCAAGAGTCAGCTTGCCGGATTCAATTTTAGAAAGATCAAGAATGTCGTTTATAAGGCTCAGCAGTGCTCTGCCCGAGTCTCCGAATATTTTTACGTAGCTTTTCTGTTCTTCCGTGAGTTCTGTTTCCGCCAGCATCTCGGCCATGCCGAGAATGGAATTCATGGGCGTGCGGATTTCGTGGCTCATCTGGGCCAGAAAATCGCTCTTGGTCCGGCTGGCCACCTCAGCCCTGGCCATGGCTTCCTCAAGTTTTTTCAATGTTTCGGCCATGTGTGCGGAGTTGCGCTCCTCCACCTGTTTGGCCTTGAGGAGTTCCGCCGCATAGCGTTGCAGCTCCTCCTCATCCCTTTTGCGTCCGGTGACGTCTCGCGCAACGCTCAGCAGGGCATCCTGCCCGCGATATTCGATTTTTCTGGAGCGGATTTCGCAGTGCATGGTCGTTCCGGATGAGGTCTCCATGACACATTCGAAGCTGTCCGGACTGTTTCCTGCAAAAAGGGCGTTGAGCACTCCCCTGAGGCTTTGCCGTTCATAGGGCGGAACCAGCTCGAAGAATGTTTTGCTCATGAATTCTTCCCGGCTGTAGCCGAGGCTTGAGCATGCCGTGGAGTTGATTTCCAGGAACATGCCATCCAGATCGGTAATGCAGACGATATCCCCGACATTGTCGAAAAAGAACTGGTACTGCTCCAGCCCTTTGCTTTTGCGCAGACTTTGCAGCATCAGAGCCAGGGAATTCTGGAGAGCATTGATTTCGTACAGGCGGCTGCCTCTGAGGTCGATATCTTCTTCCAGCCCGTTTGATATGTTTCCGGCTGAATCCATAATGTCCCTGAGCGGGCGAGTCAGTTTGCTGCTGATGAAAAGCGAAACGATCACTCCCAGACCTGTTACGGCTACCACAAAGGGCATCAGCAGCCAGAAGGTCCGGTAGAGGGATTCATTTAATCTGCGGTCCGGAGCAAAGTAAGACAATCCTGGAACGAGATCACTTTTGAACAGTATGCCGTGCATCGATTCGTTTATGGATGCTTCGGTCATGCCGTTGCCTATTCGGGGTCCTATGGACACTGAAACAGTGTTTCCCTTAAACATATCAAATACTTTTCCGTTTTCGGAAATGAGTATTCTGCTCCCGGAGTTCTTTTTCAGTTCCTGCGCCAGTCTGGCAGCGGAGAAGTCCACAAGGCACGCAGCCGTTCCGACAAGTTCGGACCTGCTCCTGATGGGAATGGAAAAAATTGTGGAAATGCGGTCTTCCGGACCCGGACATAACGAGCAGTTGTACGGGGCGCTTTTCAGGGCGGATCGTACAAGTTTTTCATCGTACGGTTCGGAGGACGACGAAAATATTTTTTCGTCTCCCTTGCGTTGAATAAAGTAGTCGACCCCCGCAGGGAGCTGGTTGTACTCATCCAGTTTTTCGGCAAGAGGATAGTCTACACCGAGCATCATGGTTACCCGTATGGAATTGTCTCTGCCCAGTTCCTCCAGTCTGGATCTGGCCTGGTGTATGAAACCGTACACCTCAAGGCTGTAACCTTCACCTTCGGCATGTACCCGATCATAGAATTCATTCTTGAGGCTGCCTATGTAGCTGTATGAAAAAACTCCGCCAAGGGCCAATGCTGTAAAAACGACCATGCAGCATATGGCTGCTGATACAAGAGTTGAAAGTCGGTAAGTGGAGTTCTTTTTTTTCATAGTGATCGGCCGGCCAACTTTTTATTTGTACACAGCATCGGCAGCCATAAGCATGTCGTTTGGAATTGTCAGGCCAAGTTCCCGTGCCCGTTTCAGGTTGAAGACCAGGGCATATCTTTTGGCATCTTCAAGGGGAATATCCCCGGCGGGAGTCCCTTTCAGAATTCTGGCAGCCATTCCGCCCGCCTGCCTGCCCATGGCAATGAAGTCCACTCCTGCACCGCCGAGCATCCCCAGTCTGACAAAGGAGTAGTTAAGAGGAATTCCTGGAGTCCGGCTGTTGGCTACAGTCCATTTGATGATTTCTTCCGTGGTGTGGGTCCTGCCGTCTTTGTCCTGCAGCGTTGTTGCGGCCGAATAGATGGTTCCTGTCTGCGGGTCCTCGTCAGCTTCCTTTATTATTTCCATGTATTCTTCCCAGGAACGGGCTATGCGCAGGTAAAATTCTATCCCGGAACTGTTGCCGGGGGCTTCCATGAGGAATTGCTTGCGCACTGCCGTACCGGTGGGGGAGTTGTCGGATACCATGAGTATCTTTTCAAGATTCGGCAGTATCATTTTCTGTACGCGGAAGGCATCGGAAACCAGCAGTTTTTCATATACTCCGGTAATGTTGTGTCCCGGTTTGTTTCTGCTGTTCAGCCATTTCCTTGTCCTGTCGTAATCTTCCGGCTGGCCGTTCATCCCGCTGAACACAACGTCAACATCTGTATCAACAAGTTCAAGGCCGACGGTCCTGAAGGCGTTGTCGTCAAGAACCACTACTATATCCGGTTTTACCGTGTTTATCTCTTTCAGAACTCTGTCAGCTTCCTTGAGAATCAGTTCCGGGGTATTGTTGGTCCTTTTTGTGTCCATGGCACTGGCATGGATCACAAGGTTGTCGCCTTCAGTAAAACCTTTCTCGCGAAGCGCTTCCACAACACCCTGATGCTGTGGTGCTCCGCATATGTTTTTCATGCTGTAACTGTGTACAATAAAAACTGTTTTTTTCTCTTTATCCGCGGCAGACACTAAACTGCAAAATGCCAGAAGAACAAGGCAGACTGTCAGGCCGACCGACAGGAACTTGGTCATGTTTTCTCCGCTTTGTTTAATCTATATTCTACACAGGTAATCATGAATTTTGATCACCCTAGCATGTTTTGCCCGGTATCAGAACAGAGCGCAGTCTGTTTGTTCGGTGATAAATTAAATCATAATTGTCTATGGGGTAAATCTGAAAATCCCGAATACAGGCAGGTGATCGGAAGCGTCAATGTCCTTAATCACCCCGGCGCGTTCAAGTTTCAGTTTTTGTGAATAAAACATAAAGTCGTAGCGGTGTTTTCTTTCCGGAAAGGTGAATTGTTCATGGAGCCTGTCAGTGGAGTCTGTACGACTGGACAGGATTTCCTTAATTCCGTCGGCACTGTCCCAGATGATGTTAAGAAAGGGCTCTCGGAGCATGTCGTCCGTAGGGACCGGAGTTCCCCTGATGTAGGCCTGGAAGTTGAAATCTCCGCCGATTATGAAATTCCTGTTCCGTTCAGTTCTGCGTACCCAGTCTGCAAGAAAATTCGCCTGCGCAATCCTTGCGGCCCTGTTCCATACACAAAGGTGGACATTGAATATATCCAGTTCCCGGATGCCTGCCTTTACCGTGACCCGCTGCATGCAGGACTTCCAAAGCAACGGATAATAAAAGATATTCAGCAGGTTGTTTTCAAAAACAGGTTTGGCCGAGGTCAGGCAGAATTCATTGGACACAAGCGGGAATCTGGAAATTACGACAGTGGCCTTGGTTATTTTGCGTTCCTTGCGTAGCGGGAAGTACATATCCCAGTCCACAACCGGGGCCGCATATCCCCAGCCAAGTGTTTTCATTAGGATATCGAGCTGGTTCATGTACCAGCTTCGTTTTGAATCAAGGTCGATTTCCTGCAGGAGCACTACATCGGCCTTCCTGACCTTGATCATGGCTGCAAGCTTTTCCAGATTGGCAGTGAAGAAAGATTCGGGGTGTTCATCGGCCAGAGTGTGCTGCATGGGGCCTGCGGCAAATCCCATATTGTAGCTGATTATGGTGAATGTCTCTTCCGGTTCAGTCTGAATCCGGCTTTCCCCGCCGTATTTATTTATCGGGCCGGTTTCTATTCTGCTTATTTCAAATGGAGGGTCTTTGTACCATTTGAAATTAAACCATGCCGCAACAGCCAGGATAAGCAGAAAAAAAACAGGTGTAATATATCTTAAAAAAGTATACATCATTTTTATAATTTTCTCCTGCTTGAAGGATAAGACCTATTTGTATAAATTTGTTATGGTTATGTTAAGATATGTTAAAACAGTTAGCATTATTGCTCTGCTGCTGGCAATAATGTTTCCCGGAATATTACATGCGGAAGAGTTGCATCGTGAGCATGTAAAAATACTGTTCGGATACAGGTTTCCTCCCTTTTATACCATATTGTCCGCAAAAAATCCTGCGGAAAATCTGAGCGGCGTATTTATTGATGTTCTTTCAAACTTTAAGAAGAGTTATCCGCAATACATTATTGAATACAAATGTCTGCCCAGGGCGCGTATTTCAAAAATGCTGCGTGAGGGAGCTGCTGATGCGTTCGCTTTGTCTTCTCCCATGTTCAACAGTCCGGAAGAAAATGCAAAATTTGAAATATCCGTTCCCTTATGGTCTATAGAGGACCATCTGCTTGTGAGGAGTGATTCTGCTATCCGTTCTGCGGATATTTCTGTTCTAAAAGGAAAGGAAATAGCCGTCCTGCACGGAAACGGATACGGGCTCATGGATGAGTATTTTGAGCGAGGGTCAGTAAAAAAGCATCCGGTTTACAGCACATCCCAGATTCTGGAGCTGGTGCTGAGCGGACGGGTGGACGGCGGAGTCTGCAACAGGACGACTCTGCCCGCCCTCATGAGACGGGCAAAGCTGTCCATGTCTGATTTCAGAATAATTGAAGAACCTCTGTACACGTACAGCCTGCATCTGCTGGTTAAACGTGACAGGAAGGCTTTTCTGAATGACTTCAACAGGTTTATAAATGAAAACCCGTTGCCGGAAATAAAATAAATTTTCCTGTCATTGCCCTTCCGGAAAATAAAGAGGGCAGTTTTTGCCTTCTATGCGGACCAGCCTGATCTCGGCCGGTGGTGTTTGTTTTGCCGGTACAAAACAATGGTAAACCTGAAGTCCTGAATTAATAAGAAGCATTGCGCTTACAAGCACAAGTCCGAAAGCAAAAAAACCTCTCATCCATAATCCTCCGGAGGTAAAATTTTACATCTCCGGTCGGTAAAGCAAAAAGCGGACCTTCAGACGCTTATGGACATTTGAGTACCATAACTTCCGTCTGTGTGTTTTTGGCCCTTTTCAGTTTGTTTCCGCAGGTATATTCCACATACAGGTATTTCCCTCTGCCTGGGTAAGGGTCTCCGCATATGGTGCTCCCCACGATGATCTTGCATTTGTCGTGACCATTGCATTTTTTGATCAGGGCCGGTCCTGCATTGCAAAAGTATTGTTTATATCCGAGTTCGTTGCCCAGTTCAAAACTGACATTTCCATATTTTGCGCTTTGTATGCGGATCGTTTTTTCTGCAAGCACTTTTTCCGTCTTCCCCGACTCGGAACCGAATTCAACGGATTGCACGTCTTCCTTTTTTACCGGAACATTTATCACTTTTCCGTCTTTGAGGGTAATCTTCATCTCGGCATGAAGGGTGGAAACGGTGAACAGCATTCCCAGTATAACCAGCAGGGGAAATATTTTCCTGTTGTCACGAATCATGTTAATCTCCTTTCAGTTAATTGGAGCAACAGTACAGTATCTGCCTGCTTCATGCCAGTATAACAGCGGAGTATTCGTGATATGTCGAAACTGTTTTTGATTGCTGTCTGCCTGCTGACGGTGTTGTCCGCAGCTGCGGCGCAGGAACGTCAGTTTCTGGATGATGTGAAAAGGCCGCGCTACGGCTTTTCAGTCGAACCTGCATCCCCTTCCGAGCCTGCCGGACAGAGGGCCGAGCCCGGCCGAAGCCGTGAGAGCGGAGAGTTGACCAACGAGCCTGCCGGAGAAGAGGTCGGCAATTCTCGGTTTGGCGGGGTCTTCAAGGGGACCGTTACTGTCCACTACAAGGGAAGGATGGTCCGCACGCCAGCAACCCTCACCGTTAGCGCCGGCGGTAACAACTCCTTGAGTCATTATGATTATTATATTCTGCCGGAGAAGGGCGAGTATCTGGAAACTGTCTGGAAGCTGGAAGGATCGGATGTCCGGCGGTCGGTAACTGTTTCCGGGAACACCGTGTACGTTACGGATTTAATCGAATACGAGTCCGGTGGCGGCAACTCCCAGATAAGAACCCTAGTGTTCTCTGAGGACTGCTCCTCCCTGACATTTCTGAAAACCGAATTTGACGATGCAGCACGGGATACGGCCACGGGGCAGATAATAGGCCGGTTTATCCGGGTGAATTAGATTTACGGTGTTTAAAAAAGTTTCCCCCCGGCCGTTATCGGGGTGACCGGGGGGATAGCCGGGAAGGCTGGTACGATTCATCGCGAGATGAGGGAGTGTTGCTGACTGTTGATTAAGCTTATCCATGCCCGCAGGTCTTTACGGGCCGGTTACAATCCCTTGATGATATTGTGTGTTGTTGAATGAGCGGTATGATTTGATGTTCTTGAAAACAGTTTTCTTTTAGCACATAATCAATATTGCAAAACACAGGTAACCGAATCGGAGAATATGTATGTATATTTTGAAAAAAGGGCAGGAAAACAAGTTTCAGGATCTGGTGCCGCTCGGCGAAACGGACTGGCCGGATGAGGTTAAAAAGGAAATCTGCGATTTTTTTGAACATGCAGGGGTTGATGATCCCATGACCCAGAAACTTGTTGAGCCGGGGCTTCAGGGGTTCAGATTCAAAGACGAGAAGGGGGAAATCGATTGGGACGACGTTGTTGCCTATTTCAAATACGAGGCCCTGAGTGTGCTGATCATGCACGACGATAAGTTCAGGGAAAAGGCCGAGAAACTGTACAGCGAGTTCTTTGCCGATCACAAGTTCAAAGTCTGGAACCGAGACTGAGCGGACCTGGGTTATCCCTGCGGGAAATTTTCTGAGTGCGGGATCGCCCCGAATTGCCGGTCCGGGAGGAAAACAGCCTGTGCAGAAACAAGGGGTGTGTCGTCCCGGATTACTACGGTCTGTCGTGGATGCTCCGCGGTTCAGTCTCAGTCGGCGGGCAGTGAAAAGTCCATTCCAAGTCCGCCCATGAATATTTCCAATGCGGATTCTGCTTCCTGCCATCCTGCCGCACATTCCGGACTGAGGCTTACCGTAAGGGTGCGAACGGTGCCGTTTTCAAGCCCGGCGGCAAGAGCCGTTCCCCAGTCATGGATGTACTCATCCGTGAACAGGCGGCCCATTTTCCCATTACCCATACGTCCGAAGAAATAGTCGAGGTCCAGGTTGAATATCCATTTCCCGGTAAGTTCCCCTATGGCGTGCGGGAATTCCCAGGGCTCGTAGGCGGCGTATCCGATTCCTTTAGGCGGTGTGCCCTTGCCGTGGGTGGCGAAGGCCCATTCCGTAATTCTCTGCTGATATTCTGCGATGAATAAACCCAGATAGTTGTCCCATCTGAAAAGGGGGGTGACCGCAAAAAAGTCGTTGTCGTATCCGGCCGAAAGATATTCGGTTATGCCCATACCTTCAAATTCATCGTGGGGAAAGTGGGCATAGTCCTGCTGTGAAAAAAGGGCATCAAAATGGCGGTCAACGTGGAAAAGAGAAAGTTCCGATTCTGTTCTGAGCGCTTCACCCCAGCACCACAATGCGGCACGGTGGTTGTCCATTATGAAAACGTTATCCTGCTTCCAAAGAAAATTCAGTTTAACGGCAGTGGAATGATTGCGTCCCTGAAATTCTACCAGCCAATCGCCCATTGTGCAGCTCCTTCCAGATAAAAAGTCTTTCCGTCTTGAGTTCTGTTTCGCAGATTGTTTAGCAGTGTCTTTGTTTCCGGTCCAGAGCTGATACGGGAAACTCTCTTTTAATCGTTTAATTGCCCAACTGGTGTTTTTTGAGCCTTTTAATGGTGATTTGACTTTTAATTCTTAGTGGTTACCTTAATATTGGAGGGTGTTATGCAAATGAAACCCTCCGCTGCAGACAGTCTTGTGGGACACAAACCGCAGGAGGGCAATATGAGGGTGGCATGGATCAAAAAGATAATGATATTGGTTTTGTCTGTTCTGGTTGTTCTTTCGGCAGCTGTATGTTCGCATGCCGCTAGCTTCAGATTTGTTATGGAAAATAATGGTGCCACATGGAAGCTGGGCAATAACCACTATCTTGGCTCGATAGGTTTTAAAGATCTTCAGGCGACATCAGTTTTCACCGTTGCTGATATTAACGCGCACATTGATCAGGGGATGACCGTCAGTTTTTACGCAGGCAAGGGCCTTAAAGGCTACAACGAGTTTTCGCCGTTAGCTCCTGATACTGTCTTTGATTACACTTCAATAGCTGGTGAACAGGCGGTCGATAATGCTTTTTACGTTGAGTTCGCAACAGACAAAATTCGTTTTGCCCATTTCGGATTTGAGGGTCATAAACATCTGCACGGCAATATAGATCTTGGCTCACTCGAAAGTGTTCCTGCTCCTACTCCTGCCCCGTCTGCAGGGCTGTTGCTGGCAATAGGTATTGCGGTAACCGTTTGTGGTGCATTGTATTATGAAAACAGGCACTGAATCACTTCTTCTGTGAATACTCAATTCCGTTTCGCAAAAAAAAGCCCCCGACATTACTGCCGGGGGCTTTTTCTTGCGTGTGTTGCTGCTATTTAGCGAGCATTACACTGGTTGCCTTGATCATGGCTTTGATTTCGTCACCGACTTTGATGCCCATTCTTTCGACGGAGCTTTTGGTGATGACGGAAACAACTTCAACGCCGGGAGCAACTTCGATAGTTACTTCAGCGTTAACCATACCTACGGTTACTTCTTTAACTTTGCCGGGGATAAGGTTGCGTGCGCTAAGTTCCATAATTGTCTTCTCCTTGAGTATGTAATCAATTGATGTGATTGAGACAATAGACCTCTGTAACAATTGATGTCAACCTTAAGTTGTTATTATTGTTCAAAATTATCATGTATAATATATTAGTGTGTGCTTAGCACATTCTTTATTAAGTATAAATTAATGCTTCTGCTATACGGTCAGGCAACTACAAGTCCATTCGTAGGTAGGTATAAAACAATTTGTATTAAGCTCTGTTTTAATTTTATATTAATTATTATATTGAATGTTTCTGGGGCTCCATGTCTGTCTTGACGAGAGCATATCAAACTATAATTTCTCGCAATTTTCTCGGATTTGGCGTATGTTGCCTTTGAAACGTGAAATCAGGAGCAAAGGAGATACGATGTCGCAGAGTTCAAGCGGAGCTTTCAGCCACCCCAAGCCGTTTTATCTGTTGTTTTCGGTGGAGATGTGGGAGCGGTTCGGATATTACGGTATGCAGGCGCTTCTGGTGCTTTTTATGGTCAGAAAACTCGGCTTTACCGATGATCTGGCCGATACCACGTTCAGCGCGTTCGCAGCCCTTGTTTATGCCTTCATCTGCGCCGGCGGTTATGTGGGTGACAAGATTCTCGGCAACCGCAGGACCATGTTTCTTGGGGCCTTGGTGCTCGCTGCCGGATACGGGCTGCTCGGTCTGGACTGCGAGAAATTTCTCTATCCCGCCCTGGGTATCATCATCGCCGGTAACGGTCTGTTCAAGGCCAATCCTTCCGCACTGGTTTCCAAGCTTTATGAAAAGGGTGATTCGAGGGTCGACGGAGCCTTCACCCTCTACTACATGGCCATCAACATCGGATCATTCGCGGCCATGTCCCTGTGCCCGATAGTGGAAAAACATTACGGCTGGAATGCCGGTTTTTTCGTGTGTTTCATCGGGATGCTGATTGCTATCGTCAACTATATTGTATTTCGTTCGATACTTGAGCCCGTAGGCTCGGAGGCCGATTTCAGGCCGCTTTCCTGGCGCAACCTGATCGCGACAGTTGCGGGAACCGCGCTTGTTGCCGCGCTTTCATCCATTCTGCTTGTGCATCTGACTCTGGCCCATGGTATTCTTTATATCGCTCTGGTTGTTGTGGCGGTGCTTTACGTAAGGGAAATAACCCGGGCGGAACCGCATGAGCGGGCCAATCTGGTGGTCTGCCTGATTCTCATGGCCGAGGCGATAGTCTTTTTTGCTCTCTATCAGCAGATGCCGACTTCGCTGAACCTTTTCGCTTTGCGCAACGTTCATCCCGACATATTCGGCATACCAGTTGAAGCTGCCTCCTTTCAGGCTCTTAATCCGTTCTGGATAATGATCATAAGCCCGGTGCTGGCCATGGGTTACGAACGCCTGAGCAGGAGCGGAAAGGATTTTTCCCTGCCCGGCAAGTTCGCGCTTGGAATGCTCATGTGCTGTGCGGCGTTTCTTACGCTCGGAATGGTTGCCCGTTATTTTGCGGACTCCACCGGACACATCTCCGGAAACTGGCTGGTACTCAGCTACGGTTTCCAGAGTCTTGGAGAATTGCTGGTCAGCGGGCTTGGTCTGGCCATGGTTTCCCGGTTGACTCCGGAGCGCTCCATGGGTTTCATGATGGGCGCATGGTTCATGTTCCAGTCCGTGGCCATGGTTCTCGGCGGGGAAATAGCCACCATGGCAAGCGTGCCGGAACACGGCATAACCGCGCTTCAGTCCATAGACATCTATGATGATCTGTTTCTGAACATCGGGTACGCTACCGGGGTGATAGGTCTGGTCATGTCCGCCTGCGTTCCGGTGCTCAAAAAATACATATCGGACTAGCCGTCTTCCGGATTATCGTCATAAATATGCCTAAAAACCTTGCATGCCGACTGGAAGATGACTATTTATACTGAAAAGAAAATATGCAAATACGCAGGGCGGGAGCCCGTTTTAATTTGATTGAAAAATTCGGAGGAAACGAATTATGAGTAGATTCGGTGCAGCCGGTTCCGTATCCGCGAGACCGGAAGTCCTTAACGCATTCATGCGCGGCATTTACGGCTGGATGAGTGCCGGCCTGCTGGCTACCGCAGCCGTTGCCTGGGTGACCATTTCCAGCCCGGCAGTTATGAACCTTGTTCTGGCCCAGAATCCCCAGACCGGAATGATCGCACCAACCATGCTTTTCTGGGTTGCCGTCATCGGTGAAATCGGGCTGGTTTTCTACCTGAGCATGCGTATCGGGAAACTTTCCGCCGGCGCCGCCACCGGGCTGTTCATGGCCTACAGTGCCCTGAACGGATTGACCCTTTCCACAATCCTGATTGCCTACACTGCGGCATCCATTTTCCAGACCTTTCTTGTCACCGCCGGTATGTTCGGGGCCATGTCCATCTACGGGCTGACCACCAACCGCGACCTGACCGGCATGGGTGCGTTCATGACGATGGGTGTGTTCGGAATCCTTATCGCCATGGTCGTGAACTTTTTCATGCACAGTTCCGCTCTCAGTTTCGCCATTTCCATTCTCGGCGTATTCATTTTTGCAGGGCTGACCGCATACGATTCCCAGAAGCTGAAGGATATGGGTGAATACATCCCCGCCGATGACTCCACCGCAGTAAGACGCGGAACCATTCTCGGCGCACTCACCCTTTACCTTGACTTCATAAACATGTTCATCTTCCTGCTCCGCCTCATGGGTAACCGCGAGTAGGGCAGACCTTTTGACGGTTTTCAAGCACGTGCAGGCCGCAACAGGTCTGCACGTGCTTTTTTATTCGGTATGGTTGAAATATAAATATTTTCCTAAAAAAGGCGGATTATGGTTTCCCTGTCCGAAATTCAGGGGCTGTTGAGCCCTGTCCTTACCCCGCTGTCCCGGGGCTATTCTGCGCTAATGTCCCGCAGGGCCAGGCGTTACGCCATGGGCGAATGCGAGCAGTTCCGTCCTGCCTGCCCGTGCCTTTCCGTGGGGAATATCGGTTCCGGGGGCAGCGGCAAGACTCCGCTTGCGGACTGGCTTTTGAAGTGGGCTGATATACAGGAGCTTTCGGTTGTGCTGCTTACCCGCGGTTACGGGGCAAAACCTCCACATCTTCCCTACGTTGTCGGGCCGCACAGTCCTGCTTCGGAATCCGGAGATGAACCGCTTATGCTGGCGCGGGAGAACCCGGATGCGAGGGTGGTGGTTGATCCGGTGCGCAAGAGGTCCGGAGCATGGGCCAGCGAGGAATTCAGTCCCGATCTTGTCATTCTGGATGACGGCTTTCAGCACATGGCCGTCAAACGGGATATGGATTTTGTCCTGCTCACCCCGGACGATCTGAAGGACGGTTGGGACAGGGTTATCCCGCGCGGAACATGGCGCGAGGGGAAGGATGCCCTGCGTCGGGCGGATGTCTTTTTTGTTAAGAGCGGTGCGGAATCTTTCAAGTCCATGGCGGGGCTGGTAAAGGACAGGCTGGGGCCGTTCGGCAGGCCGGTCTTTCAGTTTTCGCTCCGGGCCGTGGGGCTGAAACTGCTTGGCGGGGGTGACCGTCTGGAGTTCGGCAGCGGAAAGTATGTGCTGTTTTCCGGCATAGGCAATCCGCAGATGCTTGTGGCCGATGCCCGCGAATATATGGGAAGGGAACCGGAAAAATTTATTGTGTTCAGGGATCACCATGCGTACACGGACCGTGATGTGGAGGACATCCGCAGACAGGCCGCGACGTTGGGGGCGAAAAGGATTATCTGCACTCCCAAGGATGCTGTTAAGCTGGCCGGGCTTGGGTGTGATGACTTTTATGTGATAGATCTTGAAGTGGAATTTCTGGAAGCGCTCTTTTTTGACGGCACGGCACCGCTTCCTTTTGATAAATGGTGGAATTTGGAAAGGCTGCTGAATAGTTCTCAGCAGAAGGAAAATTAAGTGGGAAGAAAGAAAAAAAGGAATAACTCCGGCCTGACACAGGCCCGTGAGATAATGAATATTTTCAAGGCAGGGAACAAGCCCCTGTCCGCAGGTGAGGTCACCAAGCGTCTGGGACTGACCAAGGCGCACCGTAAACAGGTCAAGGATCTGATTAAGGGGCTGGTGCGGGAAGGCAGTATAATCAAGATCGGCAGTGCTTACGGGCTGGTTTCGAGAATGAATATGGTCACGGGCAGGCTGCAGGTGCAGCGTTCCGGGACGACTTTTCTGATACCGGACGACAAGAAGCTGAGCGATATTTTCATCCATCCCAAGAATATGCGGGATGCCTGGCACGGGGATCGGGTAACCGTGGCCCTGACCAGCGCCGGGCGCGGCAACAAGAAACAGGAAGGCCGGGTGGTGCGTGTTCTGGAACGCGGGCGGCAGGTCTTCCCTGTCCGGGTGATAAGGCCCATGGGCGGGACCGCTCTGCTCTGCCACCCCACGGACCCGCGCCTTGATTTCGGCATTGTGGTGGAACCCGGTTCTGTTGAAGAGGTCCCGGTCCGTGAGGGCGATGGGACGGATATTTCTTCTGATGGAACTTATGATGAGCAGGTGGATTTTTCGCGTATCGAGCGGGGTGATGTGCTGCTGGTGGCACCGGGAGAGCAGATCAACCCTAACCTGTGGGAGGGCCGCATTCTCAAGCACCTTGGAATAGAGGACGATGCTCTGGTGCAGGAGGCCGTGGTAAAGGCCAACCATGGTATCTCGACCGCTTTTCCGGAAAAGGTTCTGGCTCAGGCGGATGACCTGCCAGGAGTTCCCGGTGAAGAGGATTTCAGCGGACGCGAGGACATGCGCGGGATTGCTTTTGTGACAATCGACGGTGAAACCGCCAAGGACTTTGACGATGCTGTGCACGTGGAAAGAAAGGGCGCTGGCTACAGATTGCGGGTGGCTATTGCGGACGTAAGCCATTACGTGGCTATGAACTCTCCGCTGGACCGAGAAGCTCTGGCCCGCGGTAATTCATATTATTTCCCCAAGTCCGTGGAACCGATGTTTCCGGAGGCTCTCAGCAACGGTCTGTGCAGTCTCAACCCCGGAGTTCCCCGTCTGGCCATGACCGCCACCATTGATTTCAACAGTGCCGGGGAACCTCAGGCATCTTCTTTTGCGCCTGCGGTCATAAAGAGCCATGCCCGGCTTACGTATGAGCAGGTTTACGAGGGAATTCTGCTTGCACAGGAGCGGGAAAGGGCCGCGCTTGGTGAGCTGGTGCCCATGCTGGAACTGGCCGAAGAACTTGCCCGCAAAATCAATAAGAGACGCAGAGACAGAGGCAGCCTTGAATTCGACCTGCCGGAACCGGAGATTCTTTTTAACCTTCAGGGCCGCACCGTTGATATCAGGCCGCGCTGCCGGAATTTCGCTCACCAGATCATCGAGGAATTCATGATCGCGGCCAACGAGGCCGTGGCTGAATTTCTGACCGAAAAAGGGGCCGGGTGTCTTTACCGAGTCCATCCCGGACCGGACCCGGACAAGCTTACTTCCCTTTTCAGGGTACTCAAGAAAATGGGCATAGGCGGTCAGGTCCCTTCCCCGGTAACTCCGCAGTCTCTGCAGCAGGTGCTGGGCGCATCCGAGGGTACCGATCAGGAATATCTGGTCAGCAGGCTCATGATACGTTCCATGAAACAGGCCAAGTACGAACCTGCGAACGAGGGGCATTTCGGGCTTGCGTCCAAATGCTACTGCCATTTCACCTCGCCGATCAGGCGTTATGCCGACCTTGTGGTACACCGTATGCTCAAGGTTGCGCTCGGCGATACGCATCAGGCCATACCGGGGCAGAAGCAACTGGCCCGCATCGGCACGGACATCAGCGCCAGAGAGCGGGTGGCCATGGAGGCGGAGCGTGAGATTCTCAAACGGCTGACCATCATCTTCCTCAAGGACAAGGTAGGTGAAACGTTTACCGGCATCATCTCATCCATGGCCGATTTCGGCTTCTGGGTCGAATTTCAGGAGGTCATGGCCGAAGGCATGCTGCGGCTGTCGAAACTTACCGATGATTATTACACTTTCTGGTCGGACAGACAGTTGATTGTCGGTGAGCGGACCGGAAAGGCCTTCAGGCTGGGGCAGAAAATCAAGGTCCGGCTGGAGTCGGTAAGCCTTGAATTGCTGGAAGCCGACCTGTCTCTGGTGGAAGGTGGAGAGGATTACAAGAATTTTGTCTGATGTTCCGTGAAATCCAAGTGTGGAAACCATGCCGTGCGGATAAATACCGGCGGCATGGCGGATGCTCCGTGCCTGCACTATTTCAGCCCACAGCTATCTTTTCCAGGTTCCGTGCAATCTTGCAGAATAAGGTGAGCTGGCAGACCTTTTCATCTATTTCACACTGATATATGTCGTCAGCCTCGGAAATGGCGTTCAGCGCTTCGTAGACCTGAACCAGAGTTTCAGGCGAAATTCTACCGCAAAGTTCCCTGATCATCTTTTGCAGTTCGGCCGGTGCATCATCCAGAAGAGAAAGCTCCACCCCGGCATCTCCGAAGTCGAATTCGAAGTACTCCACAAAAGCGGCAGCCATGTTCTTTACGGCCAGATCATTGCTCATCAAAAAAACTCCGGGGTGAAAGTCCTGCAACCAGTACAACACATTACTACAAACACCTTTGTTTTGAAAGTCTTCTCTGTTTACAAAAAGGTTGCGGTCTCCTCTATAGTGCGTTAAGTCATGGTGAACCAATTTGTTAAATTATAGTTAAGTAGAGGGAGCGATGCAGGGCAAGGATTTTGATTCTTTTTTTGAACGGCTCAGGGAACAGACGGATATTTCCACGCAGGCCCAACTGGCTCGTGAACTCGGAGTCGGCCGTGCGGCGGTGTCGCTGGTCAAAAAGAAGGGCGCAGTTCCTCCTCGCTGGATTCTGGATCTGTCCGTCCGCTACAACATTGATTCCACCTGGCTTGAATCCGGTATCGGCTCCCCCGGTCCAGAAGCAAGCGCTCAGGAATTCGCCGGAGATTTCGCACGGATACCCAAGGTCGCGGCCCGGCTGTCCGCCGGGGGCGGTTCCTTTGAGACTGGAGCGGAAGTGGAAGGCTATTACGCTTTCCGCAAGGACTGGATCAAAAGCAAAGGCAATCCCTCCGATATGGTCCTGATGGAAGTCTACGGCAACAGCATGGAGCCGGAGCTGAAGGAAGGCGATGTTGTCCTTCTGGACCAGTCCCGCAAGAACATACTGGCCGGTGGAATCTACGCTGTCGGCGTTGAAGACACGGTAATGGTCAAAAGGGTGGAAAAGCGTCCGGGCCAGATGGTCCTGCACAGCGACAACAAGGACTATTCCCCAATATATCTGGGCGGGGATGAACTTGAGAATGTCCGTGTTCTGGGGCAGGTGGTCTGGATTTCCCGTGAATATCACTGATCGTCAGGGGCTTTGGCCCGGATAGTCCGGGGGCTGATGCCGGTATCCGGGGTATTTGAAGTCTTTTGCGGGGTGTGCCTTTTCAGGTAGCTGGCTATTCAATTATTCAGGGATGGTCGGATCATCCATAATCATCTTATTTATTGCATTATTTTAGAAAACGGGATGTTGGCGCTTTGCTCCATCCCGTTTTTTTGCGTTCATTGTGCATCCTGCTAGAGCTTCTTGTTCTTATGGTTCATAAGGCAAAACCGTAACTCCTTGTTTTGAAAACACAAGTTAACTTTGACTAACTTATTTTGTGTGTATAGTTTAATTTTAGTTGACATGGAGTTGTGTCAGTGTTTAACTGTACTCGTCACACGGCAGGAGAACGGCGGAAAGGTTGAGCCCTTCCGTTTCTGATAAGCAAAGCAGCAGGAGGCAGTCATGCAGGAGAGATTTTGCAAATGCGGGAACAGGGTGCTGGTGCAGTATCACCATAAAAGGCCGGAAAACTGGTTTACACGTTTCTGGGTTATGGGTTCTACGTACGGAAAAACGATCAGGACATGTCCGGTATGCGGGAGTCCGCTGGACATAAACAGTCTCAAGTAGTGTGTGGGTTTAAAAAAATTTCCAAAAATTTCGATCGGCCGATTCCCCTGTGCCGGTTCGAAAGCTGTATAATCTCATCTAACACACACTTAATTCATCTCTCATCACCCACCTAAAGGCAAACCGCCCATCCGGGCGGTTTCCTTTTGGCAGCGTATGAAACCGGGAGATCCGGTTCTGCTTCCCGGAGCAGACTGTTCCGGGCGGCTTATGGTAATGAAAAATCTCTTCCTGCTCAGGACTGAGGTTCTTCCTTTGCGTCAGGCTGCTCCGCGACTTCTTCGACTGCAGCTTCTGTTTCCGGTTCGGCAGGAGCAACCAGTGCTTCTACCTGCGGAAGCTCTGACCAACTGAGGGCTATTTTCATCTTTACCTTGCCCTTTTTTACCTTGGCTTTGAGTTCCATGCCTATTTCATCGGCAGGCACAAGCAGAAGACTGTCTTCTTCATTTTTGACGATAACTTCACGCGAGTTGAAGCTGTCCATGAGGGTCTTGAGAAACGAGACCGTTTCTTCATGGGTCATGGTCTGCTTGACTGAAATTTTCTTTTTTTCTTTTTTTCCCATAGTACACCAACCTTTTGGCCGGAAATTATCAGGTCAGGGACAGCAAAGCCTTGGAGAGCAGGGACGGGTCCAGATATGGAGCGCTCTCTTCGCTGATGAGTTCGCAGTCAATGACCTTCATTCCCAATTTGTTAATTTCGTTTTTATCCACGCCGCCGGGATAAATGCCGTTAACCGAATCCACCAATATAAAATTAAGCACATCGTGTATGGCGATATTTTCGGGGTCGTCCTTGCGCAGGTAATACAGAAGCTTGTTTATCTGGTCGGTCAGGGAATGTTCTTTCAGTTCCGGGTCCGTCCCGGTATTCGGGGTGAATACCTTCGGACAGCCGTTGGACCTGATTGCGTTTCCGACACCTTCCGGGAGCAGGTTTGCTACAACGCTGGAGTAAAAGCTTCCGAGAGGATAGCAGATGAGTTCTGCGCTGCGGATGAGGTCAGCAAGCTTTTCCCGGATCTGGGCCTTGCATGGAGTCGAATCATCCAGTTTCTCCGCGAGCCAGAGCTTTTTTATCCCTGAGGATATAGGGCCGGCTTCCTTGCCGGTCAGCAGGTGCTGGCCGACCACAAACGAGCCGTCCTCCAGCTCTGCGGCCAGGTGCAGGTCCTTATTGACCGTAGGGCGTACAATTCCGCGTACTTCGACGAGTTTGGAAAAGATGAAAATTACCGGGTCGATATGTCGTCTGTTTGCTATGTACCCGGCAGTAAGAATTATATTGCCGATGCTTGCTCCGCGCAGGTTGAAATCCTCCATGATATCCGCAAACTGAATAAAGTGGTTGCGGATTATCTTGCGCATGGGCGCCGGAATATCCCTTACCAGCGGATGTTCTGCCGACATCAGCTGCTCGAATTCCGCGTGCAGTTCGGCGTCGTCGGCATCTTTCGGGAGCCTGTATGCAAAGAGCTTGTATATTTCCGGGTTGCCGAGCACGGATTGATCCGCAAGGGCCATAAGCCGGTTGCGGATATCTCCCACCGCAAGCATTTTGAATTTGTTGCGGATAACGGCAGAACTTCCGCCGGAATCAAACGGAGTTATTACGTGGATGCTGTTGTGCGTATATTGGGTAAGTTCGGTAGAAGTCTTCTTCAGTGCCGTTCCGCCACTGAAAAAAAGGATTCTCGGACCGAGGTCCGGGGTTCTTCTGTATCGTTCCAGCTTTATGGGGTCCGGAACTCTTACTTCTCTTTCAATTTTTATTCGCACTGATAATTCCTGCATGATTAAATGAGTTCTATGTCAGATTGATTATCCTAACCTGAAACAAATGGAAACAACAGCATGAGGCTGCCTAACACAGACAGATTCTTCATAGGCCCCGCTTCCTGTCTCTGAGCTGGTTACAGCGTTCCGGTGCGCATGAACTTCAGGCAGGCATCTGCGGCCTTATCGAAATCCACACCGCCGCTTATCTCGATAAGGGTGGTTTTGGACAGTATTTCCGCGTAGGCTTCTACGTCAGGATCGCATATTTTATCTGCCGAGTCCGGGCGGTAGAAGAGTCCTGTTCCCTTCATGAACGCCGGAAGCAGGTCCTTGCGTTCCATGGGGTCTACTATCTGAATTCTGGTTTCGCTGTTGTCGCGGTGCCAGTTCAGAATAACCAGCCCCTCCATGGGCGCGCGCAAAATGAATTTTTCTTTGCCGTAGCACTCGTCAATCAGGGCGTCGTATTTATGTTCGAGTTCCCAGAGTTCTTCTTTGGGCATGGCAAGAAATTTTTCCTTGTCTTCCGGCGCAATTATGCACTGCAGGTCCGGGTTGTTTAAAGCCGTGCCGGGATTGATGCGCGGCTGTTTGGCAACTCCGTAGACTGTGACAGATTCTCCGTTGTCTTCAATCATCACCCGGTCGTTGCTTATGAAAGTCGTGCCGCGGCTCATCAGATGCAGGGCCAGTGTCGATTTGCCCATGCCGGAAAATCCGGCCAGAGCAATTCCCCGCCCGCTTTCTATTACCCCGGCGGCATGCCCAAGAAAACATCCCTGATTAAGCTTGTATTCGATAAACCGGTTGTTGATGAAGTTGATGACCTGATTCGAATTTTCAATGCACGGTCCGATGGCTATGTTTTCGCCTTCACCGAAAGCAAAGATCAGCCCGGTGAGCCGCTTGTAGACAACGCGGCCGTCGGGAAGTTCGGCGAATTCTTCCTTGATTTTTGTCTTGCCCGGATCAGGCTGCTTTACTGTGTATTCAAGACCGAGATCGGCTGCTGGGCATTCGTGGGCGGTTATCAGGATATCTCCATGGTCCGCTTCGGTCAGGAATTCCTTGAAGTAGTTGCTGAGGTCGGCGAGCAGTTCCGGGGAGTTAACCCTTGTTTCTATGATGCAGCCACCGAAGTCTATGAAAATTGCCTCGGTTGCCGGGAAATCCTCACGGTATCTGCTTACAATGGCGGCTCTTGAAGTTGTGTTGCAGTTCATTATTTCTTCACCTTTTCGGTTACATAGTCCACATAAAGGGCTGCCGCATCGATTCCGCGAGCATCACGGATGCCGCGGAAGCCGCCGAAAGCCGAAACCTCGAATATGAAAGGTCCTTCTTTGGTTATGGCCACGTCCACGCAGGTAAAATCCAGATTGAATATGGCCTGAGCCTTACGGGCCAGCTCGATTATTTCACTCGGCGGATCGACAGGAGCATACTTTCCGCCGTTGACCGTGGTGGTGTTCCATGAATCCGTGGTCTTGCAGCGCGCATAGGTGGTCAGGTATTCGCCGCCGAGAAATACAATGCCCAGATCGCTTCCGTTAAGGTCGATGGTTTTCTGGATGTACATTGTCTTGTACTCGCTGTGGTATTTTTCGATTGTGCTGCGGGCATCCGGACCGGGTTTGAGCACGAACATCCCCCTGGCCTTGGTGCTGTACAGGGGTTTGAATACGGCTTCACCGTATTCTTCCACTGCTGCAAGCGCGTGGTCCACATCCTCGGTGATAGTGGTCGGCGGCATGGGGATATCGCCGAGCTGCAGGGAAATGGTACAGGTCAGCCTGTCCAGCACTCTCAGGATGGAGTAGGGGGAGGAAAAAATCTTAACACCGCGACCTTCAAGCATGCGCAGCATTTCAAGACGGTCCAGCAGGTCCGGTGAATACTGGCGACCGATTTTCTTGATGATAAGCGCGTCGAATTCGGAGAGGTCCTGTCCTTCGGCCATGGATCTGCCGGACGGAAGGTCCAGACGCACGTCCTGCATTTCAAAAACAGTTGTCTCTCCACCGGTCTTGCGGGCAACCGCTTCGGCAAGCTGCTCCGAAGACCATGCGTCCTTTATGCCTATCACGCCTATTTTCATGGTAATCACCTTATTTGACTTATGGTTAGTAGTAGAGAATGTCTTCAGGGAGTATGAAATTTTCCCAACTTCCGCTGAACCTGTACACCTTTTCCAGCAGGAACATGGAGCGGTTGAACATTTCCTTGGCAAATGCGTAGTTGAATTCAAACCTTGTGGATGTATAGAATGACCGTGCCAGTGCCAGAGCAAGTCGGGCCTGCCAGGCTGCATCATCGTTTTCATGGGCGAATTCATCCGCGAAGTTGTAAAAACGGCTTATGACCGCATTGATCTTGTTACGGATGGGCCTTTCGAAAACGGGCATGCGGAATCCGGAAACAAGGAATACGGAAACATCCTGGATATAGTCGAAATCCCGCGAGCGGTAGAGGTCGATGAACCTGATCCGTTCATCCGTATTCGCGTAGACTACGTTGTTGCAGTTGAAATCGCCGTGAATGAACACTGAAAACGGCGCCGGGATCGATTCCTCGATGGTCATGCATTCATTGATCAGAATTTCCGACGAAATGATTTCCGTGGAACCAAGTTGCCGCGCGTTGCGGTTGAATTCAGGATGAACCTGCAGGACTCCGTTGCGTCTGGACTTGAGCTGCTGCATGAAGGTGGTGGGGGTGGGGGTGACCTTCTTGGTTGTACCCCAGATATGCCGCAGAGTCTGTTCAAGGATGAACAGGGTGTTTTCAAGATCGGCATCATCGGAGGTCAGAATCATTGTGTCGAGAGTACAGCCCGGAAGGAACTCAACCAGCATCGACCCTTTGTTTTCGCTCGGAATTTCGTGAAATCCGAACACCTCCGGTACCATGCCCGGAAACTTTTGGTTCCATGTATCCAGGTTGTTGCGCTCCTGCCGTATCTTATCAAGGCTGCCTTCCTTATATATGCTTCCCTGAGCGACAGGAGTGACCTGGCTGTACGCACTGTTTTCCGCGTCCTTGGCCTGAACCCTGCCGATACGGCAGCCGGACCTTGAGCCCCATATTCCCTGAAAGTCAATGTCCGAAAAAGAACCGTCAAAGCCGGATACGCTCAGGGTCTGCTGCAGGGATTCGAACTGTTCGATCTTGATTCGTTCGCCGAGGATGGAGAATATTATGGATTCCCCCACGTTCAGCATGGAGTCGCCTATCCTTTCAAGATAGCGGAAAATGAATATGACCGTGACAAGGTTGGGAATGTTCTTGCCGCTTCCCATTTCAGCCAGAATACGGTTGAAATTGTCTTTGTATAGCGAGTCCAGCCTGTATTCCGATTTGCAGATCTTGAGTGCCAGAGGCATGTCTTCCCTTGCAAAGGCCTCTTCAATCAGTTCGGTGGTTTCCTCGATTATGTCGAAGGCTTCTTCACATTCAAAACGGAGCACAAAAGACTTGTCCTCCAGATAGGCCATCTGGTTGACAATGTTGACGCAGTAGTCGCCGATGCGTTCCAGATTGACCGAGGAGACCTGTATGGCCCTGATCTTGTTGAGCAGGTTTTTATCAAGATCCTTTGAACTGTTGATGCGGGAATAACATTTATTCTCGATTACGGTTTTGAGGTTGTCTATGTAGTCATCACGGGAGGTTATCTTGCGGAACAGGGACCTGGAGGGAGATTTGACAAATTCCCTGGTTGCCTTGATCTGGTTCAGCACTTCTATGATGAGAAATTTGAAGTTTTCGTCCAGTCCTTCGAAAGTGAGCATGGCTATGAGCTGACGTTAAGGGTTTTTCCCATGGGGTTGTCCCATTCACCGGATTCTTTCCATGAGATTTTGATGGTTATTTTGTTCATGTCCGATTTTTTTTTGGCTTTCACCGAAAAATTGAGCAGACCCTTGGGCTGGAGCTCAATTTCATCGCCGTTGGTGGACAGGTTTATGTTACCAGATTCGAATCCATCAACCAGTGCCGATAGGAACTGGCGGATTGTTTCGGCGTCCTGAAGCGAATCAAAGACGAATTTTTTTTCAATTGGCATCAGTTATCTCCGTAATCCCGACAGCGGAGTTGCACTGCCGGAAGACTTGTCTTGCAGGTATGAGGAAGAGCTTTACCACCCTGATATGGGGCCGTTCGTTTCGATTTGATGAAGATTGGATGAAGATTGCCGCACTGCTGTCACCCGGCAAGTCTTTCTCGGTATTCGGTAATTACCGATTGTCTGTCGATACCTGCGATAATCAGTTTTTTCCTGATATTCAGGTCGTCCCAGGCCGGTTGCAGACCGATTTCACGTGCGGCTTTGACCGGGTCCTGTGTCTCAGGTCTTTTGGTTTTTTCACTCATGTGGCAGTCATCGCCCATGAAGATAAGACGCTTACGGCTTCCGGACGGTCTTGCGGTGTTCTGCTGATCCACTACCGAGATGAGAAAATCCGTGTATCTCTGCGACTGCGGATTCCAGACCTCAATGCCGTCAACATCGTATTTGGCCAGCAGTATGGGCCAGAATTCTTCAGGGTGGGGGATGACAACACACCCGCCGAGCGAGCGGGCTTCCTCTATAACTTCAGTGGCCCGGTAGAAGTATTTGAGAGAGAAATTGCTTTTTACCAGCTGTTTTATAGCTTTGAGGTAGGCCTGAACGCGGTTGATTGTGTTGTCGCCATAAATGGGCCGCATGGCATCAAAGTAGTTCTTCAGGAGTTTGTTCTTGATGGACTCTTTGGGAACATCCGACCACTCTTCATCAAGCATGGTCTGGATTTTGGTCACATATACACGGACCATCTCCACCAGTTCATCGTCCGCGCCTGTGCTGCGGGCCGCGAGACCGACTTTTTCCTCATCCGGCTTGGTGATGGCGTCCATGTATTCAAACAGCTGTGAAGAGCGGTATTTGAATGTGTGGGCCAGCATTGATTTCAGCACATCGGCTTCGCGAACCCTTTCGTTTTCGAAGTGGAGCAGCAACTGAACCTTCTGGTTGAACCCGCTGGCGTAGCAGTCCACCTCTACGCCGGTGTAATCCCCGTAGCTCATCAGGATGTTATGCTGGGTGGGGATCATCATTTTGTCTGTAACATTCGGAAACATGGCATTTACCCGACGGGTTATCAGGTCCATGGGTACAAATTCCGGGTGCCAGTGCAGGGCGAGAAGTTTTTCCTGGCGCGGATAAATTTTGGACGGGGTAACAACCTGTTCCACCTGCCAGTCGGCAAGATCAGTAGAGATTACATCATGGAATCTGGTGCGGTCGTCATCGGTTATTTCCGGAGTTACTTTTATCGGTTGCGGGCAATTGTTGGTAGCATTCATTATAGATAATCCTGGTTTTGTGGTTGGAGCAATGTGGTCGACTGCTTTTCAGTCGTATTTTGCGTGGCACTTGGTTTTGATGTGATTGATCTCGTCGCAGGCCGTATGTGCGGCTTCCTGGTCTCCGGCCTTGAACGCTTCCATGAAGACTTCGCAGGCATCTGTGTATTCACTGTAATATTCGTCACCAAGCCCCTTGCCTGTATAGCTGGTCATCAGTTCGGAATCGGCAATGAACTCTTCCACCGTCTCTGCGGGAGGCATTTCCCCGGCATGCAACGTTTTGAAAATCGTTTTGAACGATTTTTTCATACGCTTTTTCAACTGGGTGTATTTGGGTTTTCCCGTATCGGAACGGCTTTCAGCCTCAGAGGTGGCCGTTTCATCCTGATCCGGCATTTTGGAGGGGCGGGCCTTTATTTTGATAACAGTCTGGCCCTGCTCGTTGCGGATGCTTATCTTGAGTTTTTCAAACCCTTCTATCGCGGACAGGTAGGCATTCTCGTCTGTTGCGCCGGTTTCCATCGCGGATGCCATCTTGCGGAAAAATTCCGGTAACTCACCGGTGCTTATCATTCTTTCAATTTTACTGTCTTTGCCCATTGGACGGCCTCCAGATCGCTTAACTATGTTTTTATGTTCCTTGTTTTCTCAACAGGTTGGATATCCTTTTAGTCTGTATAGGATCGTCCAATCGTTGCTGTTGCGAAAATGTTACAATATAGCAACCGAAGTGAGTCAATTTGAGAGGAAGGCAATTGCCGGGAGTTTTCCGGTATTGATTCCATACATAAAGGATATACCCAAGCAGGGGGGATTGGCTAGTAGGGATGTCTGGCTGTTGCCGGGCCCCTTTGCCGGGTCCGATCAGGCGTGTGAACAAAAAAAGCCCGGAGCTGCAATCAGTCCGGGCTTTGATCTTTAGAGTGGTGAGTCGGGAAAATCAGTTCTCGGCTATGGCAAGTTCTTCGAGATTTTTGCCGGTTTCCTGTTCAATGGAGGATTTGATGCGCATGGCTACGGCTTTCATCCTTTTAAGGATGGCTACAGTATCCGGATCGTTGCTGCATGCTTCTATTTTATGGTCGTAAATATAGGCCACGGTGACCATCTGCTCCCCTTTGACCAGCTTGTCCGCAATAAAAACGATTTCCTTTTCCGTTACAGGAGCTTCCCCGGAAAAATCCAGATCGTTGTGCGCGCCGACAATGTCGGCCACAGCCTGCAGACCATGGCTGCGTAATATTTTCGCTCCCGCCTCGGCGTGATCGGGCTGTCCCTTGGCTATGTCATGAAGCATTGCGGCGGCAGAGATGAGCGCAAGGTTGGGGCCTCGGTCACGGAGCCATTTAAGGTCCCGGCCTATCCTGAGGGCTACATCGTGGACCATTGCGCAGTGATTGATTACCTTGCCGCTGACGCTATGCTCGGCAAGGAGCTTTTCGCATTGTTCCCGGTTGGGTATTTCGGACATGGCTGGTTCTCGCGTGTTGTGGAATGGATGCTGCTGTGTTGGCGGTTATGCTGAACGGCAGACAAACGAAAAAGGACCGATTCTCCATGAACCGGTCCTTGAAATTTCGTGGCGTCCCCAAGGGGATTTGAACCCCTGTCGCCTGCGTGAAAGGCAGGTGTCCTGGGCCAGGCTAGACGATGGGGACGCATCAAAATATGTACCTGCTTCCGTGGCCTGAATCACGATGTTGAAGCCGGTGATGGCAAGACCTGCTCTGGCTGTTCAAGTCTTTGATGAGTGGCGTCCCCAAGGGGATTTGAACCCCTGTCGCCTGCGTGAAAGGCAGGTGTCCTGGGCCAGGCTAGACGATGGGGACGCATCTCATATGTGTTGTTGTGGCTGGGACACAAGGACTCGAACCTTGATTAACGGAGCCAGAACCCGTCGTCCTGCCAATTGAACGATGTCCCAACAACGAAGAGAGTGTTTATTTGGATTGCCTCAATCTGTCAACAGTTATTTTCAACTTTTTTGCAGTATGAGGAAAATAAAATGATTACAGAGCTTTCGCGAGAGAGCGGGTCTGTTTTTTCATCTTGTTGATCTTGCGGCGCAGCTGACTGCGGTCCTTGCGGGATTCAGCAGCGGCCTTTTCAATGCGTTTGGCCCGGATTTCTCTCTTGATGGAGAGGATCTGGTCTTTGTAGGGAGATACTGCGCCTTCTTCATCCTGGATTCCGAGGTATTCCTTGATGTTGGAAACGATGGTTTCCTTGTCCATGCTGGAAGCGCCTACGATGAGGGGCATTTTATCCATGCACAGCTGACGCAGTTCCTTGACGGTCATTTTGTCAAGGGGTTTCTTAAGGGCCAGGCTTTCGAGAGTGGGGGTTTCTTCGCTCATATTGTCCTCCTTGGCGGGCTTTTTGCCCTGAAATATTATGATTTTTCAAAAAGGCGGACGTATTTCAGATAACATCTTCCGACCGCCGATTCGGGATCAAATTTGTCTTTCAGCCCGCCTATATCTCCGGGCCTTCTGATCTTGGCATCATTGAACTCTGTACGCTTCAATTCGTACCCGTCCAATGGAACCCTGCCGTTTAGCAGTTCAAACAGCACCTTGTCAAAGACTTCTTCACCAAAAAATGAATTTATTCTTTCCAGGATCTCCGGAGCGAAATATGAGAGTTCCTGAGCGGCCACAGGGTCGTCCGAAGCCAGGATCAATGTCCTCTTACGGTGTCCCAGCGGCTTGGCAAATTCAGCAAGTTCGCCCATAAGTTCCGGCCATGCCTTCCACAGTCTGGGAATCATCAGCCGGTCTTTTGCGTCCATTACGTCGACAAAGCTGTCAAGCGCTTCGCCTACCGAGCGTACATTTCGCTGCCGGGGGTGGAAGACCCTTTTTACCGGGCCGGTATATTTTTTCTTCACTGCCATGGTAATGCTTTTCAGACGGTTTTACTTTATACCATGTTTATACGTTTAAGTCCTGTATGGCAATTACTCCCTGCCGCAGCCCAACATATTAGATGACAGTTAATGCTTGACGCTTTCGGTTATGGCGCGTAGGGCTCTGTTTAATATCGTTATATAAAGATGTCGTTATGTTTTTTCAGGGGTGAGGTTTTACAGATGGAGATGCTTAAATTCAGCAAGGCGTTGTCGGATGAGATCAGGATCAGGCTCCTGGCAATGCTTAGAGAGACAGAGTTGAACGTTGGCGAAGTAGTCCAGGTTCTCGGCATGTCTCAGCCGCGGGTGTCCAGGCATCTCAAGATACTTCATGAAAGCGGTCTGCTTGAATCCCGGCGGGAAGGTCTCTGGAATTTTTATCGTCTGGCCCGGTCCGGTGCCGGAAGCCGTTTTGCAGAATCCATCGGGTGGCTTCTGGAGGATGAACCGGAAATCGCCGAAGACAGCAGACGGGTTGCCAGGGTTCTTGCCGAGCGGAATATGGAGACACGTAAATTTTTTGATGAAATAGCAGAAGACTGGGAAAGGTTGCAGCGCGATGTGTTCGGAGGCTTCAATCTGAACGAGGAACTGGTTTCCATTGCCGGATCGTGTTCCGTTGCGGTGGACCTTGGCTGCGGCAACGGAGCTCTGCTGGAAGCAATGCTTGCAGGGTGCCGGTCCGTCATCGGTGTGGACAGTTCGCCAAAAATGCTTGAACTGGCCGAGTCGCGCATAGGCGCAAACCCCAGAGTGAGTCTGCGCATCGGAGAACTGACTCACCTGCCGCTGCGTGACTGGGAGGCCGATTTCGCAGTCATTTCCATGGTCCTGCACCATCTTCCGCGTCCGGACAAGGCTGTGTCCGAGGCTGCGCGGACCCTGTCCAGCGGGGGAAAGCTGGTTATCGCAGATTTTCTGGTCCATTCTAATGAGCGGATGCGTTCCGAGTACGGTGACCGCCGGCTCGGTTTTACAGAGGAAGAACTAGCCGGCTGGATTAATGAAGCCGGAATGGGGGCGATGGATATCCGCCGCTTTCCAGTTAATGAAGGACTGACTGTCCTTGTATGCATTTCAGAAAAACAATGACGGGTTTATCCCGCAACACGGAGGATTAAATGCTTAAAGTAGATCCTGGTCTCGAGTACAAAGTGGCCGATATAACCCTGGCTGACTGGGGTAACAAGGAAATGCAGCTTTCCGAGCGCGAAATGCCCGGCCTGATGGCTATTCGTGAAAAGTACGGAAAGGAACAGCCGCTCAAGGGCCTCAAGGTCACCGGCTCCCTGCACATGACCATCCAGACTGCCATGCTCATTGAAACTCTGCATGCTCTGGGTGCCGACATCCGCTGGGCATCCTGCAATATTTTTTCCACTCAGGATCATGCCGCAGCAGCTATTGCCGCCAACGGCACCGCAAAGGTTTTCGCATGGAAGGGTGAAACCCTCGAAGAGTACTGGTGGTGCACGGAGCAGGCTCTGACCTGGCCCGACGGAACCGGTCCTGATCTGATCGTCGATGACGGCGGTGATGCGACTCTGCTTATCCATCAGGGTGTGAAGGCTGAAGCTGATCCTTCCATCGCCGAACAGAAGACCGACAACAAGGAATTTCAGTGCGTTCTGGACAGACTGAAACTCTCCGTTGCCGAAACTCCCGGCAAATGGACTGCCATCTCCAGGAAAGTCCGCGGCGTTTCCGAGGAAACCACCACCGGCGTACATCGTCTGTACCAGATGCAGGAAGCCGGGGAACTTCTTTTTCCCGCCTTCAACGTCAACGATTCCGTTACCAAGTCCAAATTCGACAACCTCTACGGCTGCCGGGAATCTCTTGCTGATGGCATCAAACGCGCAACCGATGTAATGATCGCCGGTAAGGTAGTTGTTGTTGTCGGTTACGGCGATGTGGGCAAGGGTTGTGCTCAGTCCATGCGCGGCTTCGGCGCACGCGTGCTCGTTACCGAAATCGATCCCATCTGCGCTCTTCAGGCTGCAATGGAAGGTTTTGAAGTTACTACCATGGAAAACGCAGTGGAACGCGGTGATGTTTTTGTTACCTGCACCGGCAACTACCATGTTGTTACCGGCGAACACATTGCCCGCATGAAAGACGAAGCCATTGTCTGCAACATCGGTCATTTCGATAACGAAATCGACATGGGATATCTGGAAAACAACCCCAAGGCCGAGAAGATCGAAATCAAACCGCAGGTGGACAAATGGGTGCTGGAATCCGGCAAATCCGTAATCGTTCTTGCCGAAGGACGTCTGGTCAACCTCGGTTGCGCTACCGGCCACCCCAGCTTTGTAATGTCCAACAGCTTCACCAACCAGGCTCTGGCCCAGATCGACCTCGCCCTGAACGATTATGAACCCAAGGTCATGATCCTGCCCAAGAAACTGGACGAGGAAGTTGCCCGTCTGCACCTTGAACGCCTTGGTGTTACCCTCGACAAGCTCTCCGAGCAGCAGGCTTCATACATCGGTGTTAAGGTCGAAGGCCCTTACAAGCCCGACCATTACAGATACTAATAAACAGACTGCAGGGCCCGGCAGGATTTTTCCTGCCGGGCCTTTTTATTCCTTACCTGCCATGCGGGCAAGCTCGTCTTTTATGCGGGACGGATCAAGCTGCCTGCATGTTGTGAAAGTTTCCTTGTCCACCACGCCCTTGTGAATCAGGAAATGGCGGTCGGCCAACTGGGCCAGTTGCGGCCAGTGGGTGATGACTATCAGCTGCTGGCGCCCGGCCAGTTCCATCATCTTTTCCCCGACGCGATTGAGGGTATGCCCTCCGATGCCGGAATCCACTTCATCAAAGATGAGCGTGGGCCGTTCGGATTCCCCCTGCAACCCGGTTATGGCCAGCAGGAAGCGGGAGAGTTCTCCGCCCGAAGCAATCTTGTCCAGCGGTTGTGCTCCCTGACCGGGGTTGGGTATCCACATGAGCCTTCCGCGCATTTCGTTCAGGCCGGGATAAAGCTCGTGGGGCATGAATTCGAAACGGACCTGAACATGCTCTGAAAATCCCAGTCCCTTCAACTCCTCGACTATTCTTTCCGTAAGCCTTGTTGCTGCTTCTTTTCGGGCGGAAGAGAGTCGGTCCAGCACTGTTTCAAGCCGGCTGGCCAGTTCCTTTTCCTTTTTTTCGATCTGGGCAAGCTCCAGTGCGCATGAGTCGAGGAAATCGAGGTTTTCCTGAATTTCCTGTTTGAGCAGCACGATCTGGTTCAGGTCGCGGCCTAGTTTGCGTTTGAGTCTGGAGAGCTCGTAGAGTCGCGCCTCTATGTCATCAATGGATTCCTCGGAGTCGAAGTCAAGCGGTTGCGAACGGAGCCTGCCGCCCAGTTCGTCCAGATAATGTTTGAACTCGACCACCCGTTCGCGATCCTCTTCATAGTCGGGAAACAGGTCGCTGATGCGTTCCATCTCCGAACCGAGCAGTGAAATTGCTCCGGCAAGATCCGGGGCTCCGCGCATGATTTCCATGGCGTTGTGAATGCATTTCCCGGCGTCTTCCTGAGCGCGCAGGGCATTCTTTTTTTCAAGCAGTTCGTCCTCTTCTCCCGGATAGGGGGAAACCTTGTCTATTTCAGTGCGTTGAAATTCGAGAAAATCTTTTTTTTCCAGTAGAGAGGCGGAGCGGTCTTTCAGCTCCTGTTTTCTGTTCAGAATGCCGCGAAGTTCGGCCAGCACGGAATCTTTCTGTTCCGGAAGTTTTCGGTCCGCGAGAAAAGAATCCAGCATCATGCACTGGTAGGCGGGTTGCAGAAGTTTCTGCTGCGCGTGCTGGCTGGTATGCAGAATCATGGCGGAGCCCAGTTCCATGATGGTGTTTCTGGAACTGAGCTTGTCGTTAACAAAAATTTTGCTTCGGCCGGTTTCCGCGGACAGAACCCTGCGGACGATGGATTCCTCGCCGTCCGGATGAACAAACATTGCTTCCACAACAGCCTGTTCTTTTCCGGGACGCACCATATCCGGGCTCATCTTCTGTCCGGTAAGAAAATCTATGGCCCTGAGAATAAAGGATTTACCCGCTCCGGTTTCCCCGGTCAGCACGTTCATTCCCGGTGAAAATTCTATTTCAGCGTCTTCGATGAGCGCAAGGTCGCGTATTCTTAGCAATTCAAGCATGCTGTTAACCTTTCTTCGGTCATTGTTTCAGTCGGGGATCGAGAATATCCCGCAGGGCCTCGCCGAGCAGGTTGTAGCCCAGAACGGTAAGCAGAATGGCCATGCCGGGAAAAATGGAAAGCCACGGGGCAATTTCAAGCACTTCCTTGCCGTCCATGAGCAGATTTCCCCATGACGGGTCCGGCGGCTGTACACCGAGTCCCAGAAAACTCAGGGATGATTCCACCAGAATGGCCCCGGCAATGCCCAGAGTGGCCGAAACCAGCACCGGGGTTATGGCGTTGGGCAGAATATGGGTGAGCATGATGCGTACCGGACCGGCTCCGGCCAGCCGGGAGGCCATGACAAAGTCTCTTTTGCGCAGGGTCAGTGTTTCCGCTCGCACCAGTCTGGCCACCCCCATCCATGAGGTGAGGCCGATGACGATCATGATGTTGGTCAGTCCCGGTTCAAGAAAGGCTATGACCGCCAGAATCAGGAAAAAAGATGGAAAGCAGAGCATTACATCCACTCCGCGCATGATGATTTCATCGGCCAGACCGCCGAAGTATCCGGCAGCCAGACCCAGCGCGAGCCCTATGGCAGTGGAAATGCCCACGGCAACGAATCCCACCCATAGCGAGACCCTGCCTCCGTAGAGCATGCGGGTGAACAGGTCTCTGCCCAGTGAGTCCGTGCCGAAAAGGTGTTCGGAGCTCGGCGGGAGCAGAAGCTGATCCACATTCAGCGCGTTGGGGTCGTATGGTGTCAGCAGCGGGGCCAGCACGGCTGCCAGCGAGACGGTCCCTACCAGAAACAGGCCCAGATACAGCAGGCCGTATTTCTGCAGTCTGGTGGGTGGAGCAAGCGGTTTTCCGGCGCTCATCAGTTTTCACCTCCGGCGCGTATGCGCGGGTCGGCAAGGCCGTAAGCCGCGTCCGCCAGCAGGTTTCCGGCAAGGGTCAGCAGGGCTCCCAGAACCAGCGATCCCATTATCAGCGAATAGTCGCGGGACATGACCGCTCCGTAGAAAAGCTGCCCCAGTCCCGGAAGAGAAAAAATCGATTCGATGATGACACTCCCTCCGATAAGCCCCGGAATGGAAAGGCCCAGAATTGTGATGACCGGGAGCAGGCCGTTACGCAGCGCATGTTTGAAAAGCACCTTGCGCATGGGCAGTCCCTTGGCCTTGGCAGTTGTGATGTAGTCCTGACGGAGCACTTCAAGCATGGAGGAGCGCATGAATCTGGACATCCCGGCCAGACTTCCGAAGGTGTAGATGAATATGGGCAGGGCCAGATGCCGGGCCAGATCCATAGCTTTGCCCCATGGGGAGAGCAGTTCGTAATCAAGCGAGGTCAGGCCGGATATGGGAAAGATCGGGTAATGGATTCCCAACCAGAGCATTAGGAGCAGGGCCAGCCAGAATCCGGGTACCGCAAAACCGATGAAAACCAGGACGGTCATCCCCCGGTCGAACCATCCGTCCTGTTTCCATGCCGAATACATGCCTATCGGTACGGCAATGAGCATGGTCAGTATCAGCGAAACGGCATTCATGCCGAAAGTCAGCGGAAGTCTTTCCTTTATGCGGTCCCATACCGGACGTCTGTCCCCGGACATGGAGAGGCCGAAGTCGAACCTTACCAGACGGGAGACCCAGTTCAGGTACTGCGTGTGCAGCGGTTTATCCAGACCATACAGCTTTTCTAGTTTCAGGCGCGTGTCCATTGTGGCGGCAGGGTTCATGGTGGTCTGCATATCGGTAGGTGAGCCCGGTGCCAGATGGATGACCCAGAAGCTTATGATTGTGATTCCGATAAAGACCGCTGAAACCCATGCGATTTTGGAAAAAATTTTCAGGGCGATGTCTAGCATGGAACCTCGTGAGCGGGAACTGGTTAATTTTTAATCCGGCTTAAGATAATCGAAGTTTCAGGACTAAGCAATAGTTGTGTTTTGTAAAAGTAAACTTATTTTGGGTTTGTTTAGTGCTGTGAACGCTTGCACATCCTGAACATGAAATGTATCTGTCTATGCTGCATGCAGGCCTTTGCCCACTGAATTTCAGGCGTCTCACAGCTTAACCACGAGTATTGATGATGAAAACATTCAAGACGATTTGTCCGTATGACTGTCCTACATCGTGCGGGCTTCTTGTTCAAACGGACGGGACACGCATAACAAAGGTGAAAGGCGACCCTGATGACCCGGTCTGCAAGGGGCTGATCTGCCGGAAAATGCAGCGTTATGAAAAATCCATCAATTCCCCGGACAGGATCACCACTCCCCTGAAACGAATTTCCGGGAAAGGTGAAGGAAATTTTACAAAAATTTCCTGGGACGAGGCTGTTGAAACCATTGTCGGACGTTGGAAGGCCGCCCTTCAAGAACATGGCCCGGATTCCATTCTGCCGTTCTATTATTCCGGTGTGATGAGCCTTATTCAGCGTTATTGCGGTGATGCCCTTTTCAACCGGATGGGAGCCTGCGATCTGGTTAAAACCCTTTGCGCTTCTGCCAAGGGAGCAGGGTACTCATCGGTTATGGGCGCGACCGGATGTCTTGATCCCCGGGAACTTGCGGACAGTGATTATTATGTTGTCTGGGGCAGCAACATGAAGGCCACGCGGCTGCAGAGCATGGCTGATCTGGTCAATGGTCGCAAGCATGGCCGGAAGGTTGTGCTGATTGAGTCTTTTGCCGGTGACATGGCTCCCTATTGCGACAGGGTCTTGTTGATCCGCCCCGGAACGGATGGAGCTCTGGCACTGGCCATGATGAATGTTCTGGTCGGGGCAGGGCTGGAAGATTCCGCTTTTCTCCGGAGCGAGACTGTCGGGTATGAGGAATTTCTGGTTACTCTGGATAGATACACCCCGGAATGGGCCGAGACTGTAACCGGAATTCCGGCCGGAGATATTCGCGAACTTGCTTTGGAATACGGAGCGGCTTCGGCGCCGGCAATCATTCTGGGCAGCGGCAACTCCCGATATGGCAACGGCGGCATGACCGTGCGGCTTATTACCGTCCTGTCCTGTTTTACCGGTGCTTGGAAACGTCCCGGCGGCGGGTTTTGCGGCTGCAACCCCGGAGGAGGGCCTTATGTGGACACAGATCTTATCACCCGCCCGGACCTGCGCAGCAACAATGCGCGAAAGGTCAATATCAACCAGCTTGCAGCGGCTCTGAAAGGTGGGGACGGGCAGGTGCCCATTTCGTGTCTGCATGTGTACGGCAGCAATCCGATGGGCTCTGTCTCCAACCAGTCCGGAATCCGCAGCGGATTGCTTAATCCCGATCTTTTCACCGTTGTTCATGAGCGTTTCATGACCGATACCGCACGCTACGCGGACATAATTCTTCCGGCAACTTTTTCGGTGGAGCATTCGGATTGTTACAGTGCTTACGGGTACTGCTCGTTCGGCGTGGCCCGCAAGGTGGTTTCGGCTCCGGGAGAGTGCAGAAGCAACTGGGATATTTTCAGTCTTCTGGCTAGCGGGATGGGCTACACCGACAGTCATTTCCAACGGTCCGAAGATGATCTGCTTGATGAATTGCTTGCCCGCCCGATGCAGGGCTTGCAGGGAATCTCCGCTGATCAGTGGGAAACGCTGAAAACCGGCGGGGTGATCTCCATTCCTTTTTCCGATCACACAGACTGGCGGACGCCGTCCGGGAAGGTGCAGATTGTAGATAACAGCCTTTCCGATCCGTTGCCCTGCTATACGGAATGTCACGGAGGAGCCTATCCGCTACGGCTTATTGCCGCACCAAGCTGCGAGACTCTCAACTCCATTTTCCTTGAGCGGGACGAAATGGTTGATAGGCGCGGAGAAATGGTGCTGGTAATGCATCCGAAGGATGCCGCGGCCCGTTCAATTGCGGACGGAGACTCTGTCCTTGCATACAACGATCTTGGCGAGGTGGCTTTTGCGGTCCGGCTGTCTCCTTTGGTGGCCGGAGGAACTGTTGCCGTTGCGGGCATATTCAAATCCGAGCAGTCGGCAAACGGAAATCTGGTCAATACTCTTATGCGCGAGCGTCTTTCCGACATAGGGGAGGCTACGACGCTGAACGATAATACCGTGGATGTCCGTAAGGGGTGAGCCCGGAAAAGTCTTACCGGATCATCGGCAGGTATTCCTTTAAAGATTTGTTGACCGATCTTTTTTAAATTATTCGTAAAAAGAATGTTGACAGCTGCCTCAGGATTCTTTAAACACTTCTTCACCACTTACGTGGGGCTGTAGCTCAGTTGGGAGAGCGCTTGAATGGCATTCAAGAGGCCAAGAGTTCAATTCTCTTCAGCTCCACCATCCGAAATTATAAGGACTTACGATGAAAATCGTAAGTCCTTTTTTAATGCCCTTTCTTTGAGGTAGAGCCGGTAGAGCCCTATATTTCCGCAATGACTCTGCAGGGTAGTCCCGTTGCGTCTGCAAGTCGCGTGGGGTAGCAATTGACGGTGAATGTGCTGTACTCCGATTCGATTGGAAGGTTTTCAAGCGAATAGACGTTTTCTACTACGAATGTTCCGGCTTCAGCACAAATAGTGTCTGCTTTATGGTGCTCTTTCTGCTGGCGGATGCCTGCGAAATCAATTCCGATCATGGCAACTTTTTTGCTTATCAAGTTGTCAATCAGGTCCCAGGATAATTGGATGGGATCTGCCATGTATTCGTCTGATCCGTAGGAAAGCGAGGACAGGCAGCCACTGTGGAGAAAGACAAAATCATTTTCCGCGATGCAGTCTAGATTGATGTCGGTCGTTTCGATGTCCCGCCCGGCAATTTTTTGGACATCAAAGACTCGGCCCGAAAGTGTGAAGTAGTCTTCCGGGAACGGTTTCCCCATCAAATCAAGATGGGTACCGATGTGCCCGAACAGATCTATTTTTTGGATGTGAGTGTGTTTTGCGGCTAGCTTTTCCATACGTTCAAATAGTTCGTTAGTCAGAGGAAAAGACAGGTCAAAGCGTTGCATTAGGTTTTCCTTTTTAGTTTAAAGTTGAGGGTCTACACCAAAGAAAGGGGCACAAGCCCGAATGATCAAATTTCCAACCGTTGATTTTCTTCTCGACTACCCGCACAAAACCCGTACACGCAGCCGATAGTTTTCGAAATTTCTAAATCCGTATGCCCGCCTCTGGATAAGTTTCATCTTCCGATGAAATCCTTCGGTTGTTCCGTTGCTTTTACCGTAACGAAACATCCGGGCCACTTCCTCTTTCCAGCTATTCAGAGTTCTGCCCAGCGTTCGAAGCGGAGCAAAAGGACTCTGCTGAAGTTGCTTGATTTTATCAAGCAGTTCGAAAATGTATTTTTTGCAGCTACGGCCATTTTGTGCCCTAACTCTGAGCAGATCGTTCAGTTCATGGCAGAAGTGGTAAAGACTTTCGATTGCCGGTTGCGCCTCAAAATATTTAGATAAAAGCTCTTTCCTTTTGTCTGACAAACGGTCCTGCCGACACAGCATGGCCCGCAAAATTCCACCCCGACCATACGAAATATTTTCTTCATCGATCAGCTTGCAGGTCTTGCTGAAATGCTGGTTCACCAGCCGAATTACGTGAAAGCGATCCGAAACAATCCGGGCGTTCGGAAACCAGGTTTTGACCATATGCCTATAAGCAGAATTCATATCTATACAAACTACTTTTACCTTACTCCGCCCTTTAAGAGTCCTGAGAAAGGGAAGTAATTCAGCGGCACTGCGGCCCATGGCTATGTCAAAAATTTTATTGTTTGCAAGGTCGCAAAACGTGGTTGCAAACCCCACTTTGCGTGTGAAACGATGCTCATCAATTCCGAGATACCGAGGACACTTCCAGTTGCTGCGCTGTCGGACTTTTAGATTGATGACCTGATGATAAAATCGCTCCACGCTGGAAACTCCGATTCCGTTTTCACTGGCAATGGTCTTGTTACATGATCCGTTGTTGTACTGCCGAAAAACTTCGCGCTTTAAAATTTCGGTAGAGCGGCTCCACTTCTTAATCCCGTCCATACGGGTGTTGAAATATCGACCACAATCCTTGCAGTGATACTTGTGGCACTTTACCCGCAAAATCGATGCGCGCCCGTTATGCGGAATGCTCTTGATAAATCGCCTGAACGTATCCTTGATCCGAAATGAAGAACTTCGGCACCGAGGACAAATTGGCTTGCCTGTCCACTCTACCTCAAGAATTATCGGAAAATACGACACCACATTTTTGATTGCAAAATCGGGCAGGCCGATTAAGATTCGATCCATAAATTGATCTCCTTTCTTTGGTCGGAAATTTGATCAATTTATAGGGCATATCGAGTCGGTTCGGTATGCCTTTCTTTTTATCGGATTAAGTCATCGCCCCTTTCTTTGAGGTAGAGCCAAAGTTGAGCTTCTGGTTTTTGTTGACTTGGAAACTATTTTGATTTAGTTTCCAAGTCAACAAAAAAATCAGGTATACAAAAAATGATGACCATAGGATTGAGTCAATCAATAGAAGAGAGTGTGTGCTGTGGGGAAAGAGAATAAAAACGGTGAATTAGTGGTTAATGACCTTGCGCTGCTCATGCACCGGTTTGAGGAGGCGAATATCCAAATGGGGAAGGTGCTACAGCACTGTGCGGAGCAGGAAGCAGGCATGTCCAACCTTTCGCTGTCTGAAATCCATTTTCTTGCGGCAGTTGCTGAGGCTGAGCCGATAAACGGTACCGCCTTAACCAAGGCGCTTGGCCTGACGAAGGGCGGAGTATCAAAAATGGCCAGTCGGCTTTTGCAAAAGGGAATGATCAAGTCTGAAAAGGATAGTGCGAATAAGAAGAACCAATACTATGTGTTAACACGTGATGGTGTAACTGTTTGCAATATTCACAAAAGACTTCATGACAGCGCAAAGGGCTGTATTATCCATTCCATTGAGAAGTACGATGAGAACGAATTGGAACTATTCAGAACCATCTTACATAGTATTTCGAACGCTATCGATGAATCCTCGGAGGATGTGCTGCCCAATATTTCATGACTTGTATGTTCCGGGACACGGGGGGTACAAGTGATTATACAAATGATATCGGGATGATGGTGAATGGTTAGGGCGGCGGATACCCTCAATAGTTGAGGAATGCATTGTGTATGGAGTGTTTGGAATGGAAAGTTACTCGGTCTGGGTCAGCATTGTGCGGCGATTGTCTCCGGTCCGAGAACAAGATGGCCCTGTAGAGTGTGGCATTGGGGGGCGGGATATACCATTTCTATACCTCTCAGGAATATACAAAAAAATACTTTTTGCCCGCAAATATACCTTTGATGTATATTTCACGCTAAAAACAATAAGTATTCCAAACAACTACAGACGATGAGCTTGCACGGCATTCAAGAGGCCAAGAGTTCAATTCTCTTCAGCTCCACCATTCGAAATTATAAGGACTTACGATGAAAATCGTGAGTCCTTTTTTAATGCCACTGTCTTTGAGGTAGAGCCGGTAGAGCCGGGTAGAGCCGATTACGGCTTCTGCACTTCAGTTTCAATCAAGACAGAGGCGGTAGTCCCGATTCTGAGCGTCACATCTTTGGACTTGTCCAGAATACCGACCCTGACAGGGATACGCTGGGCCAACCGAATCCACTCGAACGTCGGGCTGATGGACGGCAACAGGTTTTCCCCGGTAGCACCGTTGGGTTGGGCTATTCCGTAGCCGATACTCTCAACGGTCCCGACAAGCGGCTTCTCAGGGTAGGTCATCAGTGTCACCACTGCCTTGTCGCCTTTTCTGATATGGGCAAGCGAACTTTCGCGGAAGTAACTGTCAACCCAGAAGCTGTTAGCGTCAATCAGGGCAAGCAGCGGTTGGTTGGCAACGGCCAGACTCCCCTGACGGATGTTAAGATTAGTGATATATCCGTCCACCGGAGCCCGAACCTTGGTAAATTCCAGATTAAGGCGCGCCTGTTCCCACCGGGCCAGTTCCTGCCGCAATAAGGGATTGGCTTTTCCGGAGGCGCCCAACATCGCCTTGACCTGGTCCAGTTCCGCCTCTGCCTGCTCCTTGGCGGCGCGGGCCTGATCCAACTGAGTCTGCGCCTGTTCAAACTGCGCATTGGCGGTCACGGCGGTTTCATGGATCGAATCATAATCCCGTTTGGCTATGGTGTCGTTGGCTATCAGAGTCTTGTATCGATCAAGGTTTTTGGTGGCTTCATTCGCGTGCACCCGGGCGCTCGTAATGCCCAGTTGGGCATTGCGTACCCGTATCAACGCTTGCTGCAGGGACGCCTTTGCACTTTCCACCTGACTCTGGCGGTTTTTGATCTGATCCATGGCCTGATCAAGATTCGCCTGGGCCTCGTCCATGGCCGCTGCATAGGTCCGGGGATCTATTTCAAACAACAGATCCCCCTTGTGGACAAACTGGTTGTCCCTGATCGGCAGTTGCACAATGGGCCCCGAGACCCGTGGCGCGATCTGCACGACATTGGCCCGGACCTGCCCGTCCCGCGTCCAGGGATTGGAAATGTAATTCCTGAACTTGATTACCAGCAAAAAGGCAGCGCAAAGAACCACCGCAGAGGTGAGAAGAACTTTTTTCGAAAGAAGATTCATACTGTTTACCCAAAAATAAGCAGGTCAAAGGAAAGCGCGAGAATAATGACAAAGGAGAAGAACGCCAGCGGCGGCGAGGCAAAAAAGCGTGACAGCCGATAACGGTTCAGGATTTGCGTCAGAAAATAGGTGCCAAACAGGCCAAAGGCACCTGCCACAAAAAGTGGCGGGAAATATACCCCGCCAAGGTTCAGTTCACTGGGATAAAGCAATGCGTATTCTCCTCTATCTAAAAGCGCGACTCGCGCCAGACATTCCAATTAAATCCCGTACAAATTCTTGCATGGGTAATAAGGGCTCTATACACCCCCCGGTAACAGCCAAGCAGACGGGAGGTGGCTGCGTAGGTATCCACTCCAGCTTCCTCGGACACCGCCGCCAAAGTCGTCTCTAGGCCAGCTTCCAGTTCAGGAAGACGGTCCTGCAATATTCCGGCAGGCACCTCCTCGAACCGGCCATGGGCCCAGGGATCAATTGCCTCGCCGATGACGGTCTCCCATTCCCGAACATGCTTCCCAAAACCGTCTTGGAACACGGGGCAGGCCGCCCGGGCATCGGCCAGCATTTTGAACCGATAGGCGATGGAATTAAGGCTGCCGACCAGAGCCGCAGTCTGCTCGGATGAATTATCCGGAATCAGTTCATAGTCGATGCTCCCCGCCCATCTGCCTGCTTTCCCTGCGGAAATCTGCATACAGGCCAGCCCGGATGCCGAAATGTCTCTTTTCCGGTTCGAGGCCGGTTGCGTGGATTGTTCAAGAAAACGGCTGGCCTGACGGAAAAACCGTCGTACGACACGCAAGCACATTTTCTCAGGACGTTGCGAGAAGGGGAACGAGGAGACAAGCGCGCCAAAGGTAAGAGCCAGGAGCATGGACAAGGCGCTATTGGCAAACGCCGCGAAATCATACTGCTGCTGCGAGCGAAAGCTTACCAGCAACAGGAACGGCAAGATGCTGGCCATCTTGAGCATCGTCATACGTGGATGCCAGAATATGTAGTAAAGCACTGTCGTGAGCGTAAACAAGAGTATGGATAATTCAAAATATCCGGACAGGTGCGGCATGACGAAAACATACAAGACTCCGGCCAGGAGAATGCCGACACTTTCCGAAACAAAGAACTTTGCCCACTGTATGGGCGCGAGCTGGCCCAGCAGGATATTGATCCCGACAAAGACCACAAAAAAAAGATGTCCCGGCCCATCAACATAAATCCAGAAAAACGCGGCAACCCAAATGCCTACGAAGCCACGAGCCAAGCCGGCGAGACTGTCGGCATCCGCTGGTCTGGACAGAGCGGAAACCTTTTTCGGCTGTTCCCAGATGCTAGATCGGGGCGGTGATACGAGCATTTGAATGGTTATATGCAACGAGGCTACCAAAGTTTCGATCCGCTCCAACGCATACCGCACGTTGTTCCATACAGCCTGTTCATGGTGAGAAAGCATGGCAAGCTGTCTTGTATCAACGGTGAGGTCAACCCTCTGCGGTTCGTCTCCGGAAGTTGCCTGCAACAGAAGAGCGGACTGGTCCAGACTTTCAGCAATAGCCGCCTGGAATTCATCGATATTAATGAAAACCATTTCCACCGGCATGTCAGGCGGCAATTCTGAAAGGCTCTCGCGCCACAATTCCAGGGATTCCATAAGCTGTTCAGTCTGACTAATGAGTTGGCGCCACCAGCCTCGGACTTCATATATTTCAAACTGCTCCACTTCGGCTGCGTCCAAAACTCGCCACAGTTGTGAAACAAGCTGGGCCTCCAGCCCATACAAGGCCTCGGAGCCGGAAGATGCGCAATCCCGCATCATAGAAAAACAGCCTTGCAAAGCCTTTTTTTGCGTATCCAGTAATTTCACCACCAGGTTATTCAAACCAAGAGCGCTTTTTTGCGGCCACAACAGCGTCGATACCGCTGAATAGACCACCACACCCAAGGCGGTTTCCTGAACGCGCGACGTTACGAGGTTGAATATTTGCTGCGAGGTGTCGGGGACATAGGAGGCCAGAAAAAGGCTGATATAACCGCAGATAAACCAGACATACACATATCGGGATATTGTCATGCGGTATATTGAGTATCCAAGTATTATGGACATGCCGAACACGAATGCCCAACGGTCCTGGGCAAACAGCGCCACAAGCAAAAGGGCTAAGCCTCCGCCTAACAAAGTTCCCAGCAACCGGTGCAGCCCCTTATTGATCGACTCTCCTACGGTAGGCATACTGACCACGGCCACGGCAATGCAAGCCCAACTGGGGTTGGACCATCCAAGCCCCATGGCAATACCGCCGGTAATCGCCATGGCAAGTCCAGCCTTGATCGATTCCCGAGCGGGAAGAGAGAGGGAAAAAGAATACGATGGTTGCATCTGAATGAACAGTGAATGGACTGCCTTTCTTAACAATAGGCAGTCGCTCACCCTCCTTGTGGGGCCGAATGAAATTTGAATTTACTAAAGCCCGCGTTTAACTATCCGATTTATATATATTGCAGCGAGCACCAAATCTTTTCTACAGGTGTAGACTAATGTCGAACACTTGTCTACACTTGTAGAATTATGCTATCAGGGATAGGAATCGCCCAAAGACCGGCTTCCAGTGATCAAAAAAATGTATTAATATGGCTGGGTTCTTCTCCCGGTCACTGCAAGCCGAAAGCAGCGGGCAATTGTCAAAATAGCGCATTCCCACCTGTGATATGCCAAGGAAAAGAACAAAAATGCCTCCCCAAAAAAACAGATCTAAAAAAAACACGTCAACGCCTGGCAAACGTCAACGCAATCCTGTTGCCACCAGACAAGCCATCCTGGATTCGGCGCGTCTGGCCTTCACTAAATATGGGTATGACGGTGCAGGGGTAAGGACGATAGCCGAGAATGCCGGTGTGACGGCCATGCTGGTGAAGCACTATTTCGGCTCAAAGGAACAACTCTTTGAGGAAGTGGTGGAAGAGACGCTTGCCATGCATGGTCTGTTGCGTGCTGCTTGGCAAAACGAGGAACACAACGCTGAAGCCTTGGGCCGAGATATGGCCAGAGAACTTATGGCCACTTCCAATTCCGGCATTACTCCCGACGGTACTGTGATTCTCCTGCGCTCGGTCGGCAACGAACAGGCCGCCCGAATCTTGCGTGAAAAGGCAATCCGCTATCTTGAACCTATCACCGGAAACGCTCCTGGGAAGACTCCGGAAATCAACGCTGCGCTTTGCCTTGCTCTAATATCCGGATACAAGCTCATGCGCCAAGTGATCAAACTGCCTGCGTTGGAAAAAGAAAATACGGAGGAACTTGCCAATATCCTTTCCAAACTCTTCACTATACTGAACGAGCAAAAAACATCTGACGCTCCGGACTGAGTATCCGAACCATAGCTGAAAAGAACGCGCAGGTGTCCAGAGAGTTATAGACTAACAGTTCTTCGAAGCCTCCGGCAGGCATGGCATTCAAGAGGCCAAGAGCTCAATTCTCTTCAGCTCCACCATTCGAAATTTCTAAGAATTAAGCCTGGTTATCGATCAAGATGACTAGGCTTTTTCGTCGCTGGTGATCCTGTAGGTGAACCGGGTGTGAACATCGCCCCTTTCTTTGAAATAGAACCGATTTAGTTCAATACATCAATTTGTTTTCAGACTTAATCCATTCATCAAAAACTTTTATTGATTCAGAATGCAACATTTGAACTAATGGAATTTTCCGTTTGTTCATATCTATGCACATTTCTTTATAAATATCAGCATCATCAAATCCAATTGAGGCAGCATCATTTTTTGTATTTCCATAATAAATTGCATCTATTCTTGCCCACCAAATGGCGGCTAAACACATCGGACAGGGTTCACAACTTGTATAAATCTGACTCCCCGAGAGATCAAAGGTTGATAGTTTTTTACAAGCCATCCGTATGGCTACTATCTCGGCATGAGCGGTTGGATCGTTTGTTGGTGTGACTAAATTCATTCCTTCACCGACAATTGCATCCTTATTAACTACGACGGCTCCGAACGGTCCACCGCCACGTAAATAACTTTCCCTCGAAAGCTCTATTGCGCGCATCAAATATTTTTTTTGATTTTTCATTTTGTCACCTTTTTATTGCCTATAAAATGTACAGGTTAATATCAATGAGTTATTGTGACTTGTCTTGCAGCATCTAAAACCGAATATGATCAGCTACTGATCGCCCCCGTCCTTGAGATAATCCCCCTTTTCCTTGTCATGACCATTCCTTATTGCTAAATTGAAAGTAATATAGGAGGAGAGTGATGTTTAGTCTCCGCATCTTTGGGGAAGCTTTTGCCTCCAAGGTCAGGCCGATTTGTCAGTTGCATCTCCATATTCTTTCTTTCATCCTTTTGGCAACGCTGACCGCTTGCATTATGCCCCCACCCCAATATCAGGATCCACTGGCCGATCTCAATACCACGCAGTCCGTGTCCGGTTTATATGAAGAGGTGCGCCTGGGGCTGCTTTTTTCTGGAAATGTACAGAAGTCACAGGACTTCATCAGCAAGTATCGCGAAGCCATGAAAATGGGTATTTTTTCCAATACCGGGGCCATGGAGGATCTGGATACAGCCTACGTGTCGAATAATCTCCGTAAAATTCTTACCCGGTTGTTCGGGGAAGTGGTCAAGGTCGATTCTCTGGAGCAGGCCAGGTCCATGGGGTTGGACTTGGTAATGGTTTTTGACACGCAAGTGAGTCTGGGGAGCATGTCAGGTGAGCAGAATTCCGTGAATCTTAAAGGATCGTTTGTAGACTGGGAACGCCGTGTGCTTGCCGAAGTTGAAGCGCATGGCGTGAGCGTGGTTCCCTATCCGGCCAGTTCGGTCGGATTCAAGGAAGCAGCGGGAAGGGCTCTTGCGGCTTTGAGCAACGAGTTGGGCACATCACGCAGGCTGGCAACTGCCATTGATGAAATTAATGCACCGGTCGCTGTTGTTGCGGGTATTCCCGCTCCGGTTGCGGTAAAGGGTGAACGGTATGCTCTGGTTATCGGCAATAGCGCATACAGGGATGCCCCTTTGAAGAACCCGGTCAATGACGCCAAGGACGTAGGCAAGGCCCTGCTTCGGTTGGGATTTAATGTTATTCTGGTCAAGAACGCCAGGCTGCGCGATATGGAGAATGCCATGGACCGGTTTTACGCCAGTCTGCAGAAAGGCGGCGTGGGGCTGTTCTATTATGCGGGGCATGGCATGCAGGTTGGGGGAAGGAATTATCTCATCCCTGTTGACGCGACCGTCAGATCAGAATCCGATGTCCGCTACGAATGTCTTGATGCGGGCCGTATCCTAGGCAAGATGGAGGATGCCGGTAATGCTCTTAACATAGTAATCCTCGATGCCTGCCGCAATAATCCCTTTGCCCGCAGTTTTCGTTCGGGGCAGAGGGGGTTGGCTCGCATGGACGCGCCAACCGGGTCCATCGTGGCCTATTCTACCGCACCGGGTTCCGTGGCCGCTGACGGCAGTGGTCGCAACGGCGTGTACACGAAGTATCTGCTTCAATACCTGATGCAACCGGGACTCGATATCAGCGATGTCTTTTTTTACACGAGAAAGGGCGTGGTGCAGGAAACCGGTGGCGGGCAGGTGCCGTGGGAGTCCTCCTCGCTGGTTGATCGTTTTTATTTCTTGGAAGCCCCATCCTATCAGCGGTAGTTGGGCGACTGTGTGAGTGTAGTGGGCTTGTATTAACACTCAGATCACGTTCTGGTAGAGTCGGTGCCCTTAAAGAACGGGGACGATGTTAAGTAATTCTCCTTCAAGACAGTCCAAGCCTGTCGCTTTTTTTATCATGGGGCGGCAAAAGCCCCTCCACCATTCTGAGCAACCTTGTCGCCACAAAGACCAAAATAAGATAAATACACGCGGTCAGTAAAAATATCTCAATGGGTTTGTACGTCCGGGCCACGATGTTCCTGGCCATGCCGGTCAGTTCAAGGAGCGTGACCACACTGGCGAGAGAGCTGTCCTTGATGGTGTAGACCACTTCGTTGCTATAGGCGGGAAGGCCGATTCGTATCGCCTGAGGCAGCACAATCTTCCTGAATATCTGCCACCGGGACATGCCCAGACACATCCCGGCTTCAATCTGTCCTGCGGGTACGGCCTCTATGGCCCCCCGGAGCAGCTCGCCTGTATAGGCGGCGGTGTTCAGGCAAAAGGCCAGCAGGGCACACAGCAAAGGTTGCCGAAGCAGCGGCCATATAAAGCTGTCCCGCACGCATTCCAACTGGGGCAGGCCGTAATAAATCAAAAACAGCTGCACCAGGAGCGGGCTTCCACGGAAAAAAAAGATGTATGCGTATGCAGGCCATCTGAAATATTTTTTCCTGGATACGCGCAGAAAGGCAACCACGAGGGATAGTGCCAGCCCGAGAACAAGGGTCAGGCCCACAAGCAGCAAGGTCAATTCCGTTGCCGCCAGCAGCTTGGGAATCGACTTCATCATCAGTTCGAAATCCATCAAAGCACCTTTCTAATCCCACGTTGGCTCTTTTTTTCAAGCCATTCCATGACAACCATGCTGATTGCCGTCAGAATCAGGTACAAAAACGTGGCTGCAAGGTAAAACAGAAAAGGTTTTTTAGTGAACCCCACTGCGGAGCCGGTTTTTCGCATCAATTCCTGAACTCCGATGACGGACAGCAAAGCCGTGTTCTTGAGCAGAACCAGAAAAAGATTACCCAGCCCCGGCAGGGCAATTCTCCACATCTGGGGCAAGATGACCTTTCTGAATGTCATAAAAGGAGTCAGCCCCGAAGCATAGGCCGCCTCGGTCTGTCCTTTGGGCACGGCTTGAATGGCGCCTCGGAACACTTCCGTGGCATAGGCCCCGAAAATAATACTCAGGGCGACTACTCCGGCCCAGAATGCATCCAGCTCTATATATTCGGTATATCCAAAATACAGGGCCGCATCGTTGATTGCCACGCTGCTGCCAAGATATACGGCAAGGACAAAGAGAAGTTCGGGTATACCCCGGATGAAGGAAGTTATTCCGTCCGCCGCGCCCCGTAACATTTTGTGGCCGGACAGTTTCGCTGCTGCACCGGCCATTCCAAGACACAATCCTATTCCAAGAGAATATCCTGATATCTGTATGGTGTTCAACACCCCCATCATCAGGGACTCACCATACCCATCAAGACCGATCACTACAGACCCCTCCTTTGCGGGAATAATTACATTCCAAAACCGTAGATATCGAAATTGAAATACTTGGAAGCTATTTTTTTGTAAGTTCCGTTCTTCAATATTGTAGCCAAAGCTTCATCCAACTGCTTTTTCAGTTCGACATCACCTTTTCGTACCGCGATACCGATGCCTTCTCCTATATACTGCGAGTCTCTAACGGGGTCTCCGGAAATTTGCAATTCCTTTGCTTCCGGTTTTTTGAGCCATTGGTTCATAAAGTAGCTCTGGGCAAGATAGGTATCGATGCGGCCGGCCAGAAGGTCCAGGAGACCCCGGTTGTCATCGTCATAATAGACCACATCAACGCCGGGGTATGTGTTTTCAATATAGGAACTCCAGGTAGTGGAGCGCTGCACGCCGACCCGTTTACCCTCCAGTCCCTCTTTCGAAATGACCATGCCGGAGCCCTTTCTTGTTACGTAGCTGCCGCTTTCTTCATAATACTTTTTGGTGAACGCTACGGACTGTTTTCGTTCTTCCGTGATGGACATGCTGGCCATGACCATATCCACCTTGCGGGCCAGAAGGCCGGTGATTATACCGTCCCAGTCCAGAACCACGAATTTGCACTCACGTCCGATTATCGCGCAAATCTGCTTGGCAAGGTCTACTTCAAATCCTTTGGGAGTTCCCTGGCTGTCCACATAATTGAAAGGCGGATACTGACCCTCTATGGCTATTTTCAGGGGGGCCTGCGCCATGGCGCTTCCTGCAGACAGAACAATAAGCATAAATACGAGTACTGCTATTTTTTGCATTCTCTTATCCTTTTTTTGTTGCGGCATTCCCTTGTTAAAAGGAATGTCATTATATTTTAGGCTATTGTGGCCGTGAACCTATGCCGCTCTTTTGGAGACAATCAGTTAAGCCGCAAAGACATTTTCTTGAAAATTGATTTCGAATTTAGCCGGTGACAGTCTTTCATGTCGGAACTCGTTTTTCGCGATTGTCGCAGGGCCCGATATACTGCTGTGGAAGAATCCGGGATGCTCTGCAATTCAGGCATGATTACTGGACTGATAGCTGCTTAAAAGGGCTGTGCTACGTTCATATTCCAGATCGTAATTTAGACGCTTGGATTTGGGCATCCGCTTTTTCTGTGAAATTCTGTCGGACTTAAACCAGTGCTTACAACCTTGTAGCAAAACCACTTCTTTCCACATTACAGGCAAAAAAAACTCGGTTGAATATCAATTAGTATATTAAAGTTGCCTAATCCTCTTTTGTTAGCCTCAAAAAAGCATGTTTTGAGCAGAATAGGTCTATTTTAAAAGCAATCGAATTTCTCAAAGTGACTCAAAGCCTGGTCCCTATTAACACACCAGCCGCCGCCGTCCTTCCTCCAAAAGTCTGATTGACGAGGGCTTTTCTTGGGTAAATTTTTGCCACTCAGATATTTTTATCACCTGCATACATAGATTGGGCTTCATTATGCTGAAATTTCAGGAGGAGTTTAACTCTTTTTGTCCGTTTTCTGTGGCTTTGTAAATTCGTGAAATTGCGGTCGCTGCTTATATAATGCTGTAAGTTACATGATTTGCGGTATCTTTTCGAGGTGGGTAATAAAAATCATCGGTGCGGAAATCTTGGCAGGGTTTATTGAGGCAGAGAGTCTTGTGCGTAAAAAAAATGGTGCTTACTGGTGCCGTCGAAGATAAAATCGGTTATTTGGGGGCCCTAGGGGGGGGGGCTGGATGATAACGGCATGACGCTTACAAGGTCTTAATGGGCGGAGGAAAAGTACTATTTTTATCTTCCTCCGCCCTCTTTCTTTTGGTGATCTTTCCGGGAAAAGTCATCCCGGTGAAGGCAGATCTCCGCTATTTTTTATATTTTGTCTTCCATATGTTCATTATTTCAGCTGTTGTCGGAGTAAAACCGAAATATGTTCTATGGTTTTTCAAATAGGACTCTGTTGCCTCTTTTGTGTAGCTGGATGAGCCGTCAACGGGCATAATGGAGTAATACCCTTTGAAATATCCTGTTTTAGCAGTACTTCCCACGCATACATCCGTGATGTATCCGGTCGAGATAATGGTTTTGATGCCCTTTGCCTGCAGATATGCATCCAACTGAGTGTTGATAAAAGCGCTGTAACTGTTTTTTATGACTTCCGGCTCACTGGTAAGACGCTTCACCATCCCCTTGTAGTATTCCTGACCGTAGCTTCCCGGAGCACAGAGAAAATCTGCTTTATTGGGCATTTGTCCCTTTTTTCTTGAAATGTTTCCGACCATATAGGGGGGCAGGGAGTCGGCAGGTGAATGACTGCTTTTAATCCATATTACGGTTGCTCCAGCCTGACGGGCTGCTTCGATAAACTTGTTCAGAACCGGAACGTTGGCTTGAAGAGTTTTCACCGGCAGGCCTGCCTTTCCGAGCATACCGTCATCGGCGACATAATCATTTTGCGTGTCAACAACGAGAACGGCGCAAACATCAGGTGAGACCTGTTCCTCCAGAGTTGTAAGGAAATGATTGTCCCCGAACGCGTTGGAAACAGTAAAATTTAATAATAGAAGGAAAAGTGTGATGGTTGTTGCTTTCAATTTCATATCATCCTCTTTTTGCGAGATATTTAAAGTGATCAGGATTGTCTGTAACTGCCTTTTCCTGCCTTGATTTTTTGCCGACGTGTGCACTGCGACCGGTAAAAAGGCAAAAAAAAAGCTATCTCAAATACAATGACAACGCTTTCCTCATGAAAAAGAACTCATGGAGGTGCGTACATAGCATTTGAAATAGCGGTCATGTCGGGCTCTCTTGCGAGCTCCCTCAGCCAACTGTGGATACTCTTCTATCTGACGGATTACACAGATGTCAATAGCTGTCTTTGGGGTGTGCGGAAAACCCGCATGTTTTTGCAGTATTGTATTTTTGATTTTATATGGAGGGCAACAGCTCCTCAACGCTTCTGTCTAACAGCACGGCACACATCGACATTTCCGATTTGGGATCATAATCCTTTAAAACCGCTAAGGGTTCGAAAGAAAGGAAGTTTTCAAGTTCCTGTTTAAACATGTTTTTGAACTGCATGAGCAGCGCAAGATCCATCATTCTGGTTGTGAATCGATCCGTTTCATCAAGGGAGTTAAGAGCCGGTACACGTTTGTTATGGGCAATAATGATTATTTTATCCTGAAAAAACTCAACCTTTTGCCAGCGTAACCCCTGGCCGAAGATGGATATATTAACGGCATTGTGCAGCTTCATTATTTCCTGTTTAAAGTCTCCTGCGAGCATAAAATGATTCCTGTTATGTGGTGGTAAAAAGTTGTAAGAATCAGGTATTGTTTATATTGCTGCTGATTCAGGCTGGAAATGCTTTTCAGTCTTGCCCTGTGAAAATTGGAGAGTGGCCTGCATGGACTATACTGGCAGTCAAATAAATTTCACATAAACCTGTTGGCGAATGTTTCTAACCGAGGTCTTACTTTTCGTCCTGTTTCATGCCTTCTTCTTGTCCCGAATTGGGGAAAGAGTCAATTTGTCCACATGAAATTACGTTTTTGTGATTTAGCTGTGATTCAAAGGTTAGAGACGATAAAGAGTGAGAGGCTGATGGCTAAATCCGTTTCCTGAATCTGTTTCGAAATATGATCATGGAGACTCCCAAGAGGACAAAAACGCTGCCGAGCAAAAACATTGGTGTAATGCGTTCGCCTAGCAGCAGATATGCGAATATCCCTGAGAATAAGGGGATGAACAAGGATATTGTAGAGGTCATGATAGCCGGTAAGCGGTTGGATAAAACGGCAAACCCCAAAGTAGGAATTGCTGTCGACAGGATGCCGAGAGCCAGAAAAATAACAATTGAGTTGAAATCCGGTTCTATATGCATGGTTGATGGTTGCAGGAAGGAAATCAGGCCCGCCCCCAGTCCTCCGATGAAAAAGGTCAGGAACGTAACTGTCTTTGCATTCAGAATGATAGTCTTCTGCGATAGCCGTTGGTAAAAGTGGGCGTATAAAGCCGTTAACATCGCAGCGAAAAGAGCCATACTCCGTCCGATAAAGCTGTGCAGCGTAGAGTTTCCGGTAAGAGAGATTCCCGGTGAGAGTATTACGGCTATCCCCACAACAGCCAGCGTCGCGCCGAGGATTGCCGCTTTTGGTGGCTGTGGGCCAAGTATTTTCTCTATTGCCAGCACAAATAATGGAGGCGTGCTCAACAGGAGCGCTACATCCGCAACCGGGGCCATTTGAAATGCCGTAGTCGCCATAAGGTAATATCCGGCTAGAAGCGTGGCCAGTAGGTAGCTTTCAGGTCTGGCAAGAGTGTTTCTGCATAGTTTCTGACGTGAGCCGGAAAGGAATCCGGGCAGAATGGCCACGGGAAGGGCTATCAGGAGTCTAGCCGCAGTAATGGTCGCAGGATGCCGCGGGGGAAGCAGGCGTACAAATACCCCGGTCATGCCCCAGGCCATGGCTGTAACTGCTGCCAGAGTGAACGAGGTCAAATCCACATCATGCCTTGCGTTCGAACTTAATTTGTCAGGCATTGCATTGAGATCCTTGAAGTTCAATATTATCAAGCATGGCGGCAATGATTCTTTTGGCGGAATGAACTTTGCTGCTGTCTCCATCAAGTCCGGAACACACCATGGCGCCCTCAAGAATAAAAGAGAATGTTTCGGCAATCTCAGCGGCCTGTTCCTTAGTGACTGACGGTAGTTCCAGAACATGCTTTTCAAATAGGGATTTTACCATTGTCTTGTGCTTTCTGATCGCATCTCGCGTAGGGGAGTCCAATTCCAGTTCTGCCGCCGCGTTCATCATACCGCAACCTCTGAAACCATGTGCCGCATATTCAATGTCGGCGTGGTCTATATATGCGTCAATCACTGCGAGTACGCGTTCTTTGGGATTTATGGCGGTATCTTCCCTACGGGAATAGATGGCTGTCCATTCATTGTCCCGTTCCTCTATGTAGGCAGCGACCAACTCCGCTTTTGAAGAGAAGTTGTTGTATAAACTCATTTTTGCGACGCCTGCTTGTTTTGTGATGGTGTCTATGCCTGTGGCGGTGATGCCCTTGGTATAGAATAATTCTCGTGCAGCAGTGAGCAGGCGTTCGCGTGCGGTAGGTGTTTTTTTCTGCATTGGCTAACCTCTTATTATGTAGATCGGTCTACACATTATCTTGATCAGCAAATGGAATCAACTGCAAATGTATGTCTGAGGTTGACGCCGAGATGTGGAGGAAAAAAAGGTCTGGTTAAAATCTCACCATTTCCCTTTTGCCTGTTTATCCCGCAAATATTGTTTCGATTAAAGCAATGTCTGCAAATATAAATAGTTGGGAGATGTTTACGGATATGCAGACAGTCTTAGTTATTCTTGCATTATTTTCTGTGTTTATATAGCCTGTTAATCATCAACATAACGCAAAAGATATCCGTCAGGAACACAGACCCTGACTGGAATTCAAGCTTTTGGGGATAATCAATCCACTGAAATCCTATACCTCAGGCCGGATTGCAGATACCGGTCCCAGGATCGAATAAAACCATAAACCAACGAGGAAAGGAAATGAGCAGGGAACAGGATAAGAACAAATTGATTTACATAGGTTACCATCCACGGACGCATGACGGCAGTTCTCCACTGGCGCACAGTCTCAGTGAAGCCGTTGCATTAAAAGACGCCTTCAATAAAGAGCAGGGAGAGGGTAAGCTGCGTGCCGAGTTGTTTGAAATAGCCTACACAGATACTTGTGCGGTTGCCGTTATGGAAACAACAATCGGAAAAGTCTGGCAGTACCTATAGTCCCCTCCGGGATTTTTCAAACCGTTTTTGCAGTAGTTTCGCCTTATACCAATCTCGTAGAAATTTTAATACAGGGGGCTTTCCGGTTCCCATTCCCTATGCATTTCGGCCCGGAATCTGTTTGACGGATTCCGGGCTGCGTTTGTTTTATACAGAGATGCCCAAAACGGGCTCCTGCCTGATTGCTCAAAGCTCCAGCCGTTTCTTTTGATTTCCTCTGTCCGCTCATAACCCGCACTCGCAGGCGATGGTTTCCAAGGTTTTGAAATCATTATGTCTGCATTAAGACGACTTTCATTTTGTGATGCGATTGTGCTGTTGCCTTGGCGGAGCAAAGCACTAGATGAACTTCTTCTCTACGACTGTTCAGAATCAAGATCAAAAAAGTGATCGTTCCATCTGCTTTGTTGCTCAGGGTATCATTTCCTGTAGGTGTTTTGACGGACAGACAGGAAAGGTGTGTTGTTGTTAAACTTGAAACCAAGTTGAAGTTTAACCGGGTACTTGTGTTGAATGGCAACATATTTAGTCGATTGGCAAAATGTAATTAAATAGCAGGAGATAATTTTGAACATAGATAAAATTAAAAATGTATTGGCTGAAGAAGGCTTCCGTCCTGAAGTAGATGAAGATGGCGATCTTCTTTTTAAATACGAAGGGAGCACTTATTTTATAGATACTGAAGATGACGATAAATATTTTATTAAAATTGTTCTCCCTAACTTCTGGGAAATAGAGAGTGAAGAGGAAAGAAATCTCGCTTCTAAAGTAGCTCTGGAAACGACAGCATCGGTTAAGGCAGCAAAAGTATTTCCGGTAAATGATGATATGTGGGCTGCTGTTGAGTTCTTTCTGCCGAATGAAGAGGCTTTGGCTCCGATTCTATCAAGATTATTAGATGTAGTAAGTGGAACTGCAGGCATGTTTGCAGAAGGCATGCAGGCTGAATCCTAATTAACCCTCTAATAAGTATGTCTAAATCTGGCCTTGTGGAGCATAACTTCGCCCATGTAGGTGTATTGGCGGACAGACACAAGCAGAATTTTAGACTAATCGCAATTTAGCGGTTTATGCTGATAGGAACAGTCTGTTCAACAGGTTCTGCCGTAAAACCTGTGTCGGGCACGGCTTGTAACAAACTTAACTTTAAGGATTGAAGATGAGAATACTTACATTAATATTTTCGGCAGTTTTGCTTTGTACTCTTCTGGTTTCTGCTGCCCAGGCAAATGATCTTTGCACGGGTAAGGAAGGGACCTGGATTGTCGCTCCTACTCAGGATCCCAACTTCGGCAATTTTTACCTCGGCGGTATGTGTGATAACAACTCATGCTACCATGTAACTATTTCCACCGATGCCAATGGCGAAGAAATGGTCGGTCTGGCATTCACCTGCGAAGATATCGGTGACGGTTCCAAGGAAAAACTCTGGGTTTTTGTTGATGTGGAAACCGGCGAGAAGCAGGAAGTGCAGGCTACGCTGCAGGATGTGAACACTATCCTGCATGACGCCCTTAACCAGTAGTTTCCAGGAGGCCTGCCGGAACTCAGGCTGCCTTTCGTAACTGCCTTCATTCTAACTCCCGAACCGAGTTGGTGGCTATTGAAGATACGTTATGTATGATTGAGGGGGAAGGACTCCCCCTCAATTTTGATAGAGATGTCAGCAATTTTGTTGCTGGCAGATTCAGGTCTTATTTCGAACTGAGCCGATCAGCTTTCTTCGCCCCAGGCCTTGGCGCTGCGTTCCACTTTTTTACGCACGCTCTTCCAGTCCGTTTCATGGTTGAACATGGAATCCGGTAACGCGGCCAGCATTTTTTCATACAGGCCGAGTGGAACCGTGAAGGTCAATTCATCGGTCTTCATGAATTTCCTGGCCGAAGGATCAAGCCCGCCCAGTACAGCCTTTTCCAACCCCTGTTGCTGATAATAAAGAGGCCAGGCCAGAAGTCCGGTACAGCCCGCGCCGAAGGGGGAAACCACGCATTCCATGTCGCCGGTGGTGAATACGGTCTGGATGAAGAGTCCGGTCAGAATTTCGGGCCGGGCGAAGAAGATAACGAATTCCGGCTTTTCGGCATCGGTGAAACTGGATAACGGTTTGAAGATACAGTATTTGCCGGTGGCCTCACGGGGGTTCACCTTGAGCATGAATTCGCGCATGGCATCGGGATTCGGCATGTACCTTTCGCCGTGAAGCGGTGTGCCCTCAAAACCCGTTGAAACATAATGCTCGATAAACCTGAGGTGAGGCTTCATCATTGAGCAATAGTAAACGCCGCCGGGACATCCGTATTCTTCCGAGGAGATAAACGCCGCACTGCGTTTTTTTCTTGCCAGCCAGATATTGCCTATGACGCAGGAAAATGACTTCATTACTTCCTGCATGTCCAGTTGTCCGCTTTCTTCCAGTTCACGGGATATGGGAGTTCCTTTTTTCGGTCCGTAGGCGTTTTCCGGCAGGGTGTCGCTGTAGTAAACTCCGAAAGGCTCTTCTCCCAAGCCTAAATGCTCCATGAAGGTAGCGGTATCGTCAAGTATGGATTGCATAGCCATATTCTCCTCCTTTGTTTGGAAAATCGTGGCAGGTTGTCGCATAGACATATTGCCATCTGTTATGCCTTCTCATACCATGCTCACAAATAAAATAAACATACATAATGGAAATCTCTATCCCGGAAATGAGCATAATTATGCAGGATTTTTTTAATGACATTCCACTGCTGGTGGAAGTTGCGCGGCAGAAAAGTTTTACCAAGGCTTCGGAAATACTGGGAATAGGAACATCAACCCTGTCCCGGCGTATAAAAAAGCTGGAAGAAAGAATGGGGGCGGTTCTTTTTTACAGGGATACCCGCAATGTCGAACTGACAGATAACGGGCAGATACTGCTTGATCGTTGCGAATTCATACTTGAGGAAACGCAGCGGACCTATGACGCAGTCGTCAACAACATGAAAAATCCTTCGGGGCTGATCCGAATCTGTATGTTCCGGGACCTGTATGACCGGAATATGAAGAAGGCGTTGCTTTGTTTTGCAGATAATTATCCGGATATAAGGATAGACCTTACCTGTGTGGAGCATCCGGTTGATCTGCGCACGGAACCGTATGATGCGGCTTTTCTCATCGGCCCTTCAATAGCACCGCCTCTTATTGCCAGAAAGCTGATGAGAATTGAGCCTTTTCTCTTTGCTTCACCGGAGCTTTTCAAACGCTATCCCATGCCGGTCACCCCCGAAGATCTGCATCATGTTCCCTGTATCGCGCTTGAGCGTTTCGGGAACCGCTGGCCCATGTTCGATGGCAAGCGGCAGGTCTCAATTCAGATACAGCCGAAGTACACTTTCAGCTCTGTTGAAATCTGTCGTGATTTTGCTCTTGCCGGACATGGGCTGACCCTGATCCGATGGCAGGAAGCGGACCAGTACGAAAAGGAGGGGAGACTGATAAAGGTACTCCCGGAATGGAGCGGAGGTTTCGAGCATGATGTCCACGTGGTAACCGGTTCCCCTCAGCTTACGCAGAGGCTGCGTCTGTTTTTGGATCACATTCAGAATTTTTACGATTCCCTGTAGCTGTGGACTCTCAGGCTGAACGGATGTCCCTGATCACTTCAGCCGGGGTCTGGCCGAAATAACGTTTGAACTCGCGGCTGAACTGCGAAGGGCTGTCGTAACCGACCTGGTCTGCAGCCAGATAGGCTTTCATCCTTTTTTGTATGATCAGATCCTTGGCGCGTGAAAGTCTTATTTTCTTGAGGTATTGGAGCGGGGAGTCCGCTGTGATTTCCTTGAAGGCTTTGTGAAAAGCCGAAACGCTCATGTTGGCGGAATCTGCCAGTTGCTGCACATCAAATTTTTTCGAATAACTTCCTTCCATCATACTTATTACGCGAGCGACCTGCGAAAAAGAATTGCTTCCCCGTGCAAGCGAATAGAGAACAGGGGCCTGACGCCCGCAGAGAACACGGTAATGTATTTCCCTGACAAATCCCGGAGCCAGAATTTTAGCTTCCGTTTTTGAGCGGAGAGATTTGATCAGTTTGACCGCGGCTTCCTTCATATCCTTACTCATCACCGAAGGGCCGATGCCGAGAGGAAAATTGTTTCCGTCAAGTTTTGCTATTTTCGATTGAAGATCCATCTGGGTGATAAGATCGTTCAACTGCGCCATGTCGATGTCTATGTACAGACCGAGCAGCGGCTTGTCCTCGCTTGGAAAAGACTCGCATGCAAACGGCATAGCCACGGATGTTACCAGATAGTTATCGGCATCATAGCGAAAGGACATCCCGCCGATGTGCGCCATTTTGTACCCCGAAGCCACAATGCATATTCCGGGATTGTAGACCATCGGCCTGATACGGACCGGTTCTGTCTCCTTAAAAAAACGAACACCCTTATATCGCGATTCCACGGCTCCGCCGTCATCGATCGCCATCTCTTCAAGCAATTCTACCAATTCAGACATATTGTATATTTCCTCCTTTTCGTCCGGATATTATGAACCCCATACCGGAATTTTATTCAACATAAAAAAGTTCTCCGTAGAGGAATAGGCAAACTTTAAAGAGAAATGTGTGTTCAACAGGACCTGAGAACTCCTTAAAACAACTTTAACAGACAAAGTTAAACATAAGGAGCAAACAATGAATTTTGAATTTGAAAATCCTACCAAAGTTATATTCGGCGCAGGAACACTCGCAAGGCTTGGCGAGGTTGTAAGTGAATACGGCAAGAAAGCCCTGATAGTTACCGGCGGCGGCAGCGTCAAGCGGACCGGTGTTTTCGACAAGGCCGTTGAAAGCCTGAAGGCCGCAGGTGTATCTTTTGCCGAGTGCACCGACATCGAGCCCAACCCGAGAATCACCTCCGTTGCCCGCGGCGCAAAAATTGCCCGCGATGAAGGCTGCGATGTTATCATCGCCATCGGCGGCGGAAGCACCATGGATGCTTCCAAGGTTATCGGCGCAGCAGCCCTCTATGACGGAAACCCCTGGGACATGATCCTGCACGGACAGGAAGAAGTCTATGTCCCCACCGAGACCCTCCCGCTCGTCACCGTGCCTACCCTGGCCGCAACAGGCTCGGAAGCAAACTGCGGTGCGGTAATCACCAATGATGAAACCAAGGTGAAATCCTTCATCCAGATTCCGCTTCTTTTCCCCAAAGTCGCCGTTGTCGACCCGGAACTTACCGTGAGCGTTCCCAAAAACCACACTGCCTACGGTGTCTGCGACATCATCACCCACGTTATGGAAGGTTACTTCAACGGTGTGGACGGCACTCCCATTCAGGATCGTTTCGCGGAAGGCGTAATCATTAACACCATCGAATGGGGCCGCAAAGCCGTTGCAGACGGAACCGACCTTGAAGCCCGCGGCAACGTTCAGTGGGCCTCCATCGTAGCCCTCAACGGCTGGGTTCAGGCCGGTGTCCACATGCTCGCTCCCATGCATATGATCGAACATGCCCTCTCCGCACACCACGACATCACTCACGGTGCCGGTCTGGCCATCGTCGGACCCGCATGGATGCGTTTTGCAGCAAAGCATCGTCCCGAACGTTTCGCACAGTTTGCCCAGCGCGTTTTCAATCTTTCTCCCGAAGGCAAGGACGACCTGACTCTGGGAATGGAAGGAATTGATGCATACGAAGCTTTCCTGCGTGAAATCGGATGCCCCACAACCCTTTCCGAAGTGGGTATCGGCGATGCGCTGTTTGAACAGTATGCGAAGGATTCCGCTCTCGTTGTCCGTGACGAGGAAGGCAGACTGCTCGGACGTCCTCCCATGACCACGGAAGATATCGTCGAAGTGCTCAAATCAGCGCTTTAATCCGAAACCAGCCTTCACGCGAAGGCGATTTCACAGGAGTAGGCAAATGAAAAATATTCTTTCAACCGGAATCACACTGACCATGCTGTCCATTCTGACACTGGTCCTGACTATAAACTCAGCTTTTGCGGAGGATAAAATGGCTTGGGATAAAACATTTCCCCTGAGTGACAAGGTAATCCACGAAAAAGTTTCATACCCTAACAGGTATGGAATCACCGTGGCTGCCGACATGTACAAACCCAAGGATTTTGACAAATCCAAAAAGTATGCAGCTCTTGTTATCGGCACCCCCTACGGCGGTGTAAAGGAACAGGGCGCAGGCATTTACGCGCAGACAATGGCCGAACGCGGATTCGTGACCATTGCTTTTGATGAATCCTTCAACGGTGAAAGCGGCGGTGAGCCCAGACACGTCTCCTCCCCTGAGATTTTCGTTGAAGACTTCAGTGCCGGTGTCGATTTTCTGGGAACACGTCCTTACGTAGACAGAAACAAGATCGGTGCTATCGGTATCTGCGGCAGCGGCGGATTCGCCCTCAAGGCAGCACAGGTTGACCACCGCATCAAAGCTGTTGCAACGGCAAGCATGTACGATATGAGCCGTGTGCTCCGTAACGGCTGGCAGGACAGCATGACCCCGGAACAGCGCAGCAAGGTTCTTGACGAACTTGGCGAACAGCGCTGGAAGGATTTCGAAAACGGAAGTCCCATGCTTCCCGAAGGATTCCCGACCGAAGCGGTTGATTCCATCCCCGAAGGTCTCGACCCCATCAGCAGCGAATTCTGGGAATACTACGCAATGGATCGCGGTCACCATCCCAGATCGCACGGTCCGTTCACCAAGACCAGTGACATGGCTTTCATGAACTTCCCGCTGCTGAACTACATCGACACCATCTCTCCGAGGCCCATTCTGTTCATCATGGGTGAAAAAGCGCACTCCCGCTATTTTACCGAAGATGCATACAAAATGGCTGCTGAACCGAAGGAACTCGTTATCGTCCCCGGAGCAAGACACATCGACCTCTATGACCGGACCGACATGATTCCTTTCGACAAAATGGATGATTTCTTCCGCAAGGCACTGAAAAGATAATCATGGTTCCAAATAATGAGTCGGTCCCCGGTCAGAACCGGGGGCCGACTTTCCTCCAAAGGGACCACGTTGCTGTTTTTATCCGTGAATAAGGCTGCCGATAAACTCAAGCCGTTTACTCCACACAAAAAATACGCTGAATGAACAGGGAAAATTACAATTGCAAAAGTCCAAATACAGCCTGGGGTTTATCGCATCCACCATATCGTTATTGATGGCATTTGCGGTATCGGCTACGCCGATTCCCCTTTACGATATATATCGCCGTGCAGACGGTTTAACATATAGTGACCTTTCACTGACCGCTGTCGTATACTTTGTCGGCGCAGTTACCGCACTGCTTGTTTTCGGCAGAATTTCAGACCATTTGGGTCGAAAACCGGCTACATTTCTGGTTTTCGGACTGGAAGCGGCGGCCTGCATACTTCTGCTGGATGTAACCAGCGCACTGCCGCTGATAGCTGGCAGGTTTCTGCTGGGGCTGGCTTGCGGGATGGCTTCAAGCTCCATTGCATCATATGTCGCCGACAGTGCTCCTTTATCTCCCGCATGGCTTTCCGCAGTGATAATCGGCAATTCTCCCATGGTCGGACTGACTTTCGGAGCCCTGACCTCCGGAGCGCTTGTTCAGTACGGGCCAAGTCCCAGAACACTGTGTTATCTGGTTGTTCTGGTCGGTCTGGCCGTCTGCGCCGTGCTCATTGCCTTCAGCAGGGAAACAGTACGCAGGTCTCCGGGACTGCTGAAATCTCTTCGGCCTGTGTTCTCTCTTCCGCAAGCCGATAAAAGATTGTATCCGGTCGCGGCCTGCACTTTTGTGGCCACATGGGCTCTGGGCGGTTTTTTTCAGGCCTATGCGCCCTCAATAGCTGCAAACCAGCTCGGGTCTCTTGATACATTCACTGCTGCACTTGTCTTTTCATCCTTTCTGCTTCCCAGCGCGATCGGCGGACCGCTTACTGCTCACATTTCACCCGCCAGTGCACAAAGGGTGGGCATGATCATTTTTACGCTGGCTGTCATGGCCGTTCTGTATTCACTGAAAACCTCCATGCTCTCTGTCTTCCTGCTGATGAGCGCTATTGCCGGGGCAGCACAGGGCGCTGTTGTTACCGGCAGTATCCGTTCCCTGCTTACGGGGGTGTCTCAAAAGGAGCGCGCAGGTGTTTTGTCACTTATCTATGCAACTTCCTACACGGGAGCGGCCGTACCGAGTTTCATAGCGGGGCAATTGTCACATTTCATGACTCTTTTTCAACTCGCTGTCTGCTATGGATTTCTGGCTCTGGCTGCATGCATCATAATTCTTCTGTTTGCCCGCAACCCGGAACCTGTCGGGGTGCCTGAAACCGTATAGGCAACGGAAGAACCTCCCCCGTGCGGAGGAGATGTTCAGGGTCTGCAGGTGGTAACTTTAGCTGTAAATAAAATCGTAAAAACCAATTAGGAATAAGAATATAACACAAAGGAGTTTAACATGCTTAAACTGTTATTAATCGGTCTTGTTTTCATCGGCTCTCTCGCATTTGCGGCAAATTGTCGTGCCGAGTCCGAAACGGACGGCAAAAATGAAAAATACGCAACCCGCACCCTTGATGAAGGGACAGCAATCAAACTTGTCATCGGCAATACAGAGATTCCGGGACTTCTCAACAACAGCAAATCCGCTCAGGCGCTTGTTTCCAAACTTCCCTATACCGTCAAGTTGCAGCGTTACGCTCACGATTACTGCGGTGTCATGAACGATGCCTTGCCTTACGACAAGCAGGATATGAAAGACGGCTGGTTGAACGGAGATATCGCATTTGCCGTAAACGGAAATTACTTCACCATCCTGTACAAGGATGAGGAGATTTCCAAGCAGTTCGACGGGATCGTGAACATGGGCATTATCAAAGCTCCTCTTTCCGTAATGGACACCCTTGACGGCAGCATCACCGTTAGGATCGAGTTGGAATAACAGCAACCCACGGATCAAAATCACTTTTGACCGTGTCGGAAGTGATACAAACCTGACAACCACTGGAGAATGACATGAAAAAATTAATTTTGATTCTGGCTTTGGTTCTTGTCGCTTCAATAGCGTATGCTGATCAGGAGCAAAATGGCGGGGCACAGGTTTTCTACCCGCAAGGATCACAGAAATCTTTCAAAGGCCCTGAAAAGTACTTCACCGGTGATGTAACCGTGGACATGCTTTTTCCTGCCAATGATGAAGCTGCCTTTTCCGGTGCATACGTAACCTTTCAGCCCGGTGCCAGAACCAACTGGCATTGGCATCCGGCCGGACAGCATATGGTTGTTACCGACGGTGTGGCGCTTACCGGAACACGCGACGGCAGGGTTATCGAGTTCAAGAAGGGAGAAACCGTATGGTGCCCGTCAGGTATCGATCACTGGCATGGTGCCACCCCCGATGCTCCGATGACCCATCTGGTTATCTCCGGAGTCAAGGACGGCAAGGCGGTTGTCTGGAAGGAAAAGGTAACAGACGAACAATATATGAAACGCTAGGAGTCGGGATTATGAATATGCGGAAATACATCTCATTTTTAATCGCGGTTGCAGTCGTTTTCAGTATTTCAACCATAACAGAGGCTAAAGATATGAAGAATGAAACAACCCTTAATGCCCGGCAGCAGTCTATCGTTACCATCGCCGCTTTTACCGCGAGCGGTGATATCGAAAAATTGAAACCGGCGCTTAATGAAGGTCTGGATGCCGGACTGACCATCAATGAAATCAAGGAAGTTCTGGTCCAGATGTATGCCTATACCGGTTTTCCCCGCAGTCTTAACGGCATGGCTGCGTTCATGTCCGTTGTTAAAGACCGCAAGGCCAACGGCATTCAGGACGAGGAAGGGAAGGAAGCCAGTCCTGTCCCGGCAGATTTCAACAGGGACGAATACGGCGCTAAAGTCCGGGCCAAGCTTGCCGGACTCGACAAGGATATCTCCGGCGCGGAATGGCAGTTGTTTTGCCCGATCATGGATACATTCCTGAAAGAGCACCTTTTCGCGGATATCTTTGTTCGTGACGTGCTCAGCGAAGAAGATCGCGAGCTGGCTACCATCGCGGCACTTGCCAATATGAGCGGTACCGGCGGACAGCTTTTCTTCCACTACGGAGCTGCCATGAACTCCGGACTGACCGAAGACCAGATGAACAGCTTTGTTGAAGTGCTTGATACCAAAGTGGATAAAAAACAGGCTCAAAGCGCTAAAGAAGTTCTTGCCGGGGTTCTGGCAAAAAGAAGTAAATAGCTCCTGTTCCGTCAATTAACGGAACAGATTGTTTACCCTCTATTTCCGGGTGAATGCGTATTCACCCGGAAATTAACTCACTATGGTTTATTATAAATTTTGTTGAGTGATATTATGAGCAAAAACATACTTCTCATCTCGGCTAGTCCCAGAAAGCAGGGCAACTCCGATATCCTCTGTGACGAGTTTATGCGCGGGGCAAAAGACGCCGGGCACCATGCGGAAAAAATCCGGCTGGCTGACAGAAACATCAACTACTGCACCGGATGCTGCTCGTGCATCAGCGGAAACGGTTCCTGTGCCCAGCAGGACGACATGGCTGAAATCTATGAAAAGATTCTCGCTGCCGATGTTATCGTTCTGGCAACCCCGGTTTATTTTCGCAGTTTCAACGCTCAGATGAAGACCTTTATCGACAGGGTCTGCCCCATTTATTCCATGATCAGCAATAAGGACATGTACTTCATCATTTCCGCTGCCGGAGGAAAACTTCCCGTGGACAGCACTGTCCAGAGTTTCCGGGTATTCACCGGCTGCCTGCATGGAATCAATGAAAAGGGCGTAATCTCAAGTACCGGCATCTGGGGCGAAGGTGGAGTTAAAGGCTCGGCCACATCCAGACAGGCCTACGAAGCAGGGCTGAAAGCCTGATTTCAAGCACAGGAAAGCATATGCAGAAACGGCAACTGGGAAACAGCGGTCTGAAAGTTTCAGCGCTCGGTCTGGGCTGCATGGGCATGAGCTATGGTCAGGGCCCCGCTGCTGACAGACAGGAAATGATAGCTCTTATCCGTAATGCGGTAGAAAGAGGAATTACATTCTTCGATACCGCCGAGACATACGGTCCGCACATCAATGAAGAGTTGCTGGGAGAAGCGCTGGCTCCGTTTAAGGACGAAGTGATAAGAGCCACCAAATTCGGGATAATGGTAGATTTCCAGAGCGGAAAGCAGATTCTGGACAGCAGTCCGGCCAGTATCCGTAAATCGGTGGAAGGATCACTGAAACGTCTTAAAGTGGAGACAATAGACCTGTATTACCAGCATCGCGTTGATCCAGAGGTATCAATCGAGGAAGTCGCGGAAACCGTGAAAGCGCTGATTGCTGAAGGAAAGGTCAGATATTGGGGCCTTTCCGAAGCAGGAGTCCAGACCATACGCCGGGCTCATGAAGTTCTTCCTGTAACCGCTGTTCAGAGCGAATATTCAATGATGTGGAGAGAACCGGAGGAAGAGCTGCTTCCCGTGCTGGAAGAGCTGGGAATCGGGCTTGTTCCGTTCAGTCCGCTGGGCAAGGGATTTCTTACCGGCAGGTTCGATAAGTCTTCCACTTTCGGCAAGGACGACTTCCGCAGTATTGTCCCGCGCTTCAGTCCGGAAAATCTGGATGCCAACCAGATTCTGGTTAAACTGATCCGGGAGATTGCCGCAGGTAAAAATGTTACTCCGGCGCAGATAGCCCTTTCCTGGGTGCTGAGCCGTAAACCGTGGATAGTGCCTATTTTCGGAACGACCAGCCTGCAGCGGCTGGATGAAAACATCGGGGCAACCGAAGTGGAATTTACCCAGGACGAACTACTCATCCTGGATAAAGCCCTTTCCGGAATAGAAATTTCAGGAGATCGTTATCCTGCGGAATTTGCGAAACGAGTTGGAAATTAACCTTAATCATAACTTAGACGACAGGCCTTTTCAGGCTTGTTGTGAAATGTCTCATCAAGGAGAAAGAACAATGGCGGATATCAACACTGATAACTTTTTCGGACGCGGAGAGGACAACACAGCTTACGCCAAGTATTTCGTAGGTAATAGTTTTCTCAATATTATCAACACTGAAGGTGTTTTCATCGCCAACGTGACCTTTGAACCGGGCTGCCGGAATAACTGGCACAGTCATGAAGCCAGCGAAGGCGGCGGTCAGATCCTGCTGTGTACCTGCGGACGCGGCTGGTATCAGGAGTGGGAAAAGCCTGCTCGCGCACTCAAGCCGGGTGACGTGGTCTACATCCCCTCCGGAGTAAAGCACTGGCACGGAGCCGCAAAAGACAGCTGGTTTTCGCATCTGTCCGTTGAGGTTCCCGGCGAAAACAAGAGCAACGAATGGCTTGAGCCGGTATCTGACGAAGATTACAACTCTCTGGACTAAATCCTTTTAGTCCAAGGTGTTAAGTCACAATTAAGACAGCATGGCGCGGAGTGAAATCAACTTCCGTGCCGTGACTTCATAATTACAGGCGCCGAGGCCCGGAGGGATTCTGCTTTTGAAGGTATCTTCGGGCCCCGGCGATATGCAGGGAGACGATCATGAATATTTTTGTGAGTCGTGTTGTTCCTTTGTTGTTTGTGGGATTCATATTCTGCTTGTTTATCCTCATAAAGGCTGGGGATGTAAAGGCTTCCGATGCCGGTAAAGACTCGGCCAATGGACTTGCCCTGTCCGATATGCAGGTAAAGATAACCTCCAAAGGCAAGACTGCCGTTTTCCGGCTCTACGACACGGTTGCTGCCAGGCAGTTTTATGATCAGCTGCCTCTCTCATTGGATTTAAGCAATTTCCGTGATGCGCAATGGATGTTCTACCCTCCCCAAAAGTTGAGCGTGGCCGCTGAAGAAGCCTATCATGACGGCAAAAAGGGTGAACTCAGCTACTATGAACCCTGGGGCGATGTGTTCATGCTCTACAAGGATTTTTATGCCGGCGATGAAATGCACAGACTCGGGATCGGATTGAGCGGGGTAGACGATATTGCCGGCATGTCCGGAGAGGCTGTCATCCAGAAATTTAAACCTAATAAAGCAACAGGGAAAACAGTCATGCAGATAAAAGTACAGGCAAACGGGCAGGAAGTGGTCTTTGAACTAAATGACAGCCAGGCCTCTAAAGATCTTTACGCCCAACTGCCGATCGACATCAAAGTTGAAAATTACAGCAGTAACGAGAAAATATTTTACCCCGCAAAGAAACTGGGAACCGCAAACACTCCGCTGGTGAAATCAGCCCGGACGGGAACTCTTGCCTACTATGCTCCCTGGGGTGATGTCGTAATGTTTTACGGCAGTTTCGGATCTGCTTCCGGCCTGTATGAACTCGGTCATGCTGTTCAGGGAAGCGAAAATATCAGGAAGCTTTCAGGAACAATCAGGGTGGAAAAATAAGTAAACCTGTCTATCCGCCTGCCGAGAAATAAAGATCGGCAAGGAGGCTAACCATGTCTGATAGAACAAAACCGGAAGATAAAAAAACTGCTGTTTCGCTTGAGCGGCGGGACTTCCTCAAGGCAGGAGTCGTTATGGCTGCCGCTCCTTTCCTCGCAGGGATGGGGAGCGCGGTCCTTCCTTCGGAAGCCCTGGCAGCGGCAGGCGGCAAGTCCGGCAGAAAGGTGCTGGTTATTTCGGCCAGTCCGCGAGAGAACAGCAATTCCGAAGCGCTTTGCGATGAATTCATGCGGGGAGCGCTTGAGTCCGGTCATGAGGTCGAAAAAATCCGTCTGGCAGATAAGAAAATCAACTACTGCACCGGATGCCTGGCTTGTGTCAGTGATCCCGGTGAATGCAGCCAGGATGATGATATGACCGGGATTTATCAGAAGATGATAGCTGCTGACATTATTGTGCTCGGCACCCCGGTCTATTTTCATGTAATGAACGGCCAGATGAAAGTTTTTATCGACAGAGTCTGCCCCGTTTATACCATGATCCGTAACAAGGATTTCTACTACGCGGTATCCTGCGCCGGAGGCGATGCGCAGGTGGAAAGTTCGGTGAACAGCCTGAAAATATTCACCAGAAGTTTCAGCGGAGCCAGAGAGAAGGGTATAATGTCCGTTACCGGGGCATGGGAAGGCGGCGCAGCCCAGTGGAGTCCCTCCTTCAAGGAGGCGTACACCATGGGGTTGAATTCCTGACTGTCCAGTACTGGGCTCGGTAAAAGCGGGTACAAGAATTTATGGAAACCGTGCCGGGTTTAGGATTCCCGGCGCAGTCTATGGATTTATGTTTTCCAAAAATATATTTCCCTTTGAATTAAAAGCAAAAGGGCACCGGCAATGAATCTGCCGGTGCCCTTTTTTGCTGATGTAGTTTTATACTGCTACGGTGTGTACAGTCCGGCCCAGATGGGCAGGTAGAGTGAAAGAACCGGCAGGCAGGAGAGAATGATCAGCACTATGAAATCCATGGCCACATACGGGATGGCTTCCTTGGCTATCTCATCCACTTCGCATCCGGCCAGGTTTGCGGCGGTGAACAGGTTGACTCCTACCGGCGGGGTGGCCTGTCCTATCGCCAGTGCGGAGATGAATATTACTCCGTAGAAAACCGGGTCGATCTTGAAAGCTGACAGTACCGGAATAAGAATCGGCATGACCAGATAGGATATTGATATAGCGTCAAGCAGCATTCCCAGAGCGAACAGGAGCAGGTTGACCAGAATGATCATGACGATTGCATTCGGGGAAACCTTGATAATAAGGTCGGCAAGGGTATCGATAACCCCGGTTACGGAGGCTGCCCAGGTGAAAATACCTGCAAAGGCGACAATGAACATGATTACCGAACTGGTCACTGCGGAATCAACGAGAATTTCCATGAGGTCCCGCCACCCGATGGACCTGTAGATTACCACCGCCACGAACAGGCTGTAAAACACAGCCACAACGGCAGCTTCGGTCGGAGTGAATATGCCGGTGTATATGCCGCCCAGAATTACAACGGGAGCCAGCAGGGCCCAGAACGATTTTCTGAGGGCTGTCATCAGTTCCGAAAAAGTCCCGCGCTTGCTTAAGCCCCTGTACCCGCGCTTGCGGGAGATGTACCAGGCCACCAGAATGGTGCCCAGCCCGGTGAGGAGTCCGGGGATAATTCCGGCAACGAAGAGGGCTGAAACGGAAACGGAAGTTATGTTGCCGTAAATAATGAAGGCGATGGACGGCGGGATGATGATTGAAAGGTCCGAAGCATTGGCGATTGTCGCACCTGCAAAGGCCTTTCCGTATCCGTTTCTGAGCATGGGGGCCATCAGGATCATTCCTACTGCGGCGGTTGTAGCCGGTCCGGAGCCGGACATTGCTCCCCAGAACATGCAGGTAAGCACTGCAACGATGGAAAGTCCCCCGGTGGCCCTGCCTACCAGCAGTTCAAAAAATGAGGCTATGTGGGCCGCGATTCCCGCCCGCTGCAGGATAACTCCGGCAAGGACGAAAAAAGGAATGGCCAGCAGCGGAAAGGATGCTATGCCCGAGGCGAAGTTCACCCCGAGCATCTCGGCTCCCAGATCGAAGTAGATGATGGTGGCCACAGCACTTACCCCGAGAGATGTGCCGATGGGGGCCCCCATGATCATGAGTATGAAAAACAGGACCAGGATAAGTATGAATTCCATTTTATTCTTCCGCCTCCCGGTCGGTCAGCTTGTTTACAGCATCCCGATATATCCCCCTGAAAATAAATACGGAAAAGACAGGCAGTCCGGCATAGTATATCCAGACAGGAATGTTCAGGGATGCAGACCGGGCCTGAAACAGGGTTATCTCATCATAGATGGCCTGAATCATAAACCAGTTGAGCACCAGAAACAGTCCGGCTGCCAGCAGGGAATAGATCAGGACCGAGGCTTTCTGCATTTTCTTGGGAAAGCGGTTGAAGAAGGTCACCATGCCAAGATGTTCGCTGCGTTCAAAAGCAATGCCTATGCCGATTATGGTTACCCAGACAAAAAGGTTGATTGTGATTTCTTCTGTCGCGGCTAATGAAAAATGGAAAATGTAACGGCTCAGGACATTGATGAACGCGATCAGCACCATGACGGCCATGCAGATGGCAACCAGCCAGTGATCAAGCCGAAAACCAAACAATAACTTTTTCACACGAAAACTCCCGGATTCGGATTTCATTGCAAAATCCGATTATCGGGCTGCCCCGGAAAGGTTTCCGGGGCAGCCATCATTCGGAACAAAGGTTCAGGATTTTTATTAATCAATCGGTGTCCGCTGCAACAGGTTCCGATCAGGGGCTGCCTGAGCGGAAAACAGTTTATGGCGAACATTCAGCCAAAAGGCCGGTGGGTCTAACGACCCATATCGGCTTTGGCCTTTTCGTAGACATCAGGACCAATTTCCTTGATCCACTTATCGTATACCGGCAGGGTGGCTTGTTCGAATGCCTTCAACTCTTCGGGAGTAAGAGAGTGAACTTCCATGCCTTTACTTTCCATGAAGGCGATGGGGTCGGGAACTTCCATTGTGTAGTTGAATTCGTCTTTGAGGATTTTCAGGGACTTGTCGCCGTCCAGTCCGGCTCTGCTCAGTGCTGTTTCAAATCTTCCGGCTTCCTGGGCAGCTTCCATGATCTGGTCCTGAATCTCTTTGGGGAAGGCCTTCCATTCGCGCTGGTTCCAGTAAATGATGAGCGGGTCGGCCAGGTAGTTCCACATGGTTGCGTACTTGTGGTACTGGTAGATCTGGATAGGAATCAGAACACCCACGGGGTTTTCCTGTCCGTCCACAACGCCCTGCTGGAAACCGGCAACGGCGTCACCCCAGTTCATGTTTACCGGGTCCGCTCCGAGCTGGCGGAATGTATCGATAAACAGGGGGTTGCCGACAACGCGGATGCGAAGTCCTTTCATGTCTTCCGGTTTTTTTACAAGAACCTTGGAGTTGGTCAGCTGGCGGAATCCGTTTTCTGCCCAGGCCAGAGGCTGCAGACGTTTTTTCTCCATGGCCTTGAAGATGGCTTTACCGGCTTCTCCGTATTTGACCTTGTCCATTGATTCAAAATCATTAAGGAAGAAGGGCAGGTGGAAAATATTGGTTTCGGGAATAACCGGGCTGATGTTGATGGTGGAATCCATTGCGCAGTCGATTACGCCTTTGGCGACCATCTGGGAACTCTTGAGCTGTGCTCCCTTGAGCAGTGCGGAGCCGAAGTAGGGCTTGACGTTGATCTGGCCGTGGGTTTTTTCCTTGACCAGTTCCGCGAATTTGGCGGCACCCATCCCCCAGTACAGTTTGGGGCCGACAGTAACCTGCATTTTGTATTCTTTTTTGAACTTTGCAGCATTGGCGGTCACGGCGGTAAGCATCATGGCCGCAGCAACGAGGACAAGCGCTGTCTTGAACATTTTATTGAAATTAAACATGTACCAACTCACTTCATCAATAAGTTTGTGTTGAAGAACGCCAAGCCCCGTCCGGGAAATGGAAGTTTCAACTAAAGCTATATATAGACTAGAGTTGCCCCGCAAAATTGAGGAGCTCGTGTGATGGGTGGATAGGAGATTCTTCACATGAGAACACCGAACACGGTAATAGAAACCGTGGTTGCAGGATCATTATGAAATGGCTCCGCAACATGTCGGCTGCTGGACAGACTCTTAGATAACCCCGGGGATGGATCAAGTTGGCGCGCCTGAAAGTGTATACTTCCAGAACTGATCAAAGGGGTCGGCAGATTACTGCCTGCGGGACTTATACCCACAAAATTTGCGGAATATCAGCATAAGTCAAATTAAATGTCTAGTCTTTTCGTGGGGGCGGATTTTGGTAGTAAAATATTCTGTCCGGTCTCGGTTTCAGCCTGTTCGGACTGCTCATGTTATTCAGTGTGTTTCCATGTATACCTTTGTTTTTTTGTGTCTGTATCCTGACGATAAATCAAAATGTTATTCGCCGTCAGTAAACCAATATCAGATTCTTTTATGCAGTATTTTATTACCTTCCGAATAATCGTATATATAATGTATGTTGTTAGGAACAAAATTGTTGGTTTTTATGTATGCAACAACATAATGTACCGATATGTACTTTTTGTGTTTATTGGTGTTTTTCTTAAAAGTAGTTTTTTGAAATTGTTTTTTGTTTAAATTAAGCATGTTGTCTTTGCGCATTAGGTGTGTCCAGACTGTGGCGAATTGTTGGTATGATCATTGCTGACATATGTTGTGGTTAGAGTCGGTCTGTATCCCTGCGGACACCGAGTCCGTACACGACAGGCCGAACCGCCCCACTAAGCCTTTCCGCAGTACAACATTAACCGGATGCCATGCTTATGAGACAGACTCTTCCCAAAAACGAACACGGTGACAGGTACAGCTGCAATACACTTCTTACTTCCGCTCCGGAGCACGGTTTGCGGGAAGGGGCCGGCACTTCCTGTACACAAAAAGTGAGCGGTGAGAACGGTGACTGCGGAATAGGAACCTGCCGGGGACGGATTGTTCCTCTTTTGCGCCAGATGAGCGAGATGCTTTCCGATAGCAGTGATTTCAGCGGTGCCTTGGACCGTCTTCTGGCCTACATGCGCAAGGAAATGGGCATCAAGCGCGGAATGGTCAGTCTTTATGACCGGGAAAGCGGCCGGATATTCGTGCACCGGAGCATCGGTCTTACTCCGGCAGAAGAGGACCGGGGCGTATATTTCATGGGTGAAGGCATTACCGGGCGTGTTGTGGAGACCGCCAGACCCATTGTCGTCTCGCGCATCGGTGATGAACCTTCCTATCTCAACAGGACCAAGTCCATTTCCGGCGGTCTGGATCTTGATTATTCCTTCATGTGCGTTCCCATTGTCCGCGGAAGCAAGGTTCTTGGTACCATCAGCGCCGAGCGGCGTTACGATGACAAGTGGTTTCTGGAGAAGCACCTCGACGTCCTTGTGGTTGCCTCATATATTCTGGCGCATGCTCTTGAACTATATCTTATTGAAAATGTGGACAAAGTGCAGTGGGAAAATCGTACACGTCAACTCATCAACCGACTCAAGGAACAGTTCAAACCACCGAATATCATAGGAACTTCCGCACCCATGCGGGAGGTCTACGGACTTATCCGCAAGGTTGCTCCGGCCTGGACGACCGTCCTGCTGCTTGGTGAAAGCGGGGTGGGCAAGGAGATGATCGCAGACGCCATTCACTACAGCGGTCCGGTCCCGGAAGGCCCGCTGGTCAAGTTCAACTGCGCCGCGCTGCCGGAGAACCTTGTGGAGAGCGAGCTTTTCGGCCATGAAAAAGGCGCGTTCACCGGGGCCATTCAGTCCCGCAAAGGTAAATTCGAGGAGGCTGACGGGGGAACTCTATTCCTGGACGAGATCGGGGAATTGTCTCTGGGAGTGCAGGCCAAGCTGTTGCGGGTGCTTCAGGACCGCCAGTTCGAGCGGCTGGGCGGAAACCGTTCCATAACGGTCTCCATCCGCATTGTCGCGGCCACCAACAGAAATCTGGCCGATATGGTGGAGGAGGGGACTTTTCGTCAGGACCTGTATTACCGGCTGAACGTGTTTCCGATCATGATTCCGCCTTTGCGCGAGCGGGGTAACGACATTGTCACCCTGGCCGAGCATTTTGTGGCCCGCTATGCCAAGGAGACCGAGAAACGGGTCACTTTTTTCTCTACTTCCGCTCTTAACATGCTCACCAGGCATAACTGGCCGGGGAATGTGCGTGAACTGGAAAACGTGGTTCAGCGGGCTGTTATCCTGGCCGATGACGAAACCATACACAGCCATGATCTGCCTTTGACCTTGAAATCCCCTCTGGTTCTGGAAAACAGTGCCCCGAACGGGTTGGAGGTCCGGCTGGCGAATATTGAGTACGAAATGGTTGTCGAGGCCCTGCGCCAGCACCGGGGGAACGTTACCGAGGCTGCAAATGCCCTGGGGCTGACCCGGCGTACCATGGGGCTGCGCATGAAACGGTTTAATCTGAATTATAAATCCTTTCGGCAGGCCGCAAGCAGGGAGGGCTTGAGCAAAACAGCTCGTAAAGGATAGTTTTTGCTTGTTTTAATTAACTTTTTCAGCAGAATAGGCCGGATGACAATGTGTTATTGTCGGCCTATTCTGTTTTTTCAGCCTTTCCCTCCAATCCGCTGTACTCATCAATAAGGCTGGAGCAGTCCGGACATGAGGTCGTGCGCAGGGCGTCGCGGTCCTCGTCGCGTCTGCGCGGAACGCTGTAGGCCGCATCCTTGCTCGGAATTTCGGCCAGAGTCTTCACGTAGCTTTCGGGCAGCCCGTGAATCCGCGCTCCCTGCAGTATGAATTCCAGAAATTCGCGGCTGGGCGGAGTAGGTGTTCCCAGTATGTCTTTGCGGTAGAGTACGGCCTCGTATTGTTCTCCTTCCGGAGAAAAGATTACTACCGGGCTGTGAAAATACGAGCCTGTTCCGTTGAGCCGGATGTCCTGCCACGCGTCCAGGCTGTCGGCGTCCGTGGAGCCGAGTTCATAAATTACCCCCCACAAATCTTTTCCCGGCGCGGGGATAACCGTTTCCATGCCGCTGTCCCATATCCAGCTGTATCCGAAGAAGGCCATTTGGTATCCGGGGAGGCGGGCAGGACCTATTACTACCGGGTTGGAGCATCTTTCCTGTATCTGTTCAGGATTCATGTTTGGTCCGTAGGCGAAATATCTTATTTTCGGTGCTCTCCGTTTTGCCGTAGGCACGGGTGTGAGAAGTATGTCATTGTTCATTTTCGCAACCTTTTGCTGAAGGATTTTATCCGCCGGAGCCGGAAGCCGTTTCGGCTCCGGGCGGCTTGGAGGTTTTAGGGGATACCCCTGTGAATTCGGTCGGGCTACCAGACGTTGAGAACCCATTCCTTGTTGTGTTTGTATTCCATGTCCGTGAACAGGGTGTTGGCCATCTGTTCGGCCAGCCAGATTGCTCCGGCGTACCCCACGACAGGGTGGCGGTAGAGTCCTGCCCGGTCATAGGTGGGGAATCCTACACGCACCATGGGAATATTGTTGTCTATGGCTATGAACCGTCCCTTGGAGTGTCCGAGGATCAGGTCCAGCTCCAGTCCCTGGTTCTGGATACGGTCGCCAAGCACCCACAGGTCTGCGTTGGTTACGATTTCCATGTCGTAATCCACGTTTTCCTTCAGCGCTTTGACCCGCGGGTCTGATTCATAGTGTACGTTGTCGTCACCGAGCAGCAGCAGTTTGGGGCGCATTTCCAGATCCAGGCAGTACTCGGCCAGTCCGAGGACAAGGTCCGGAGCGCCGTAAATGGCCACGCGTTTGTCGGCCAGGAACATGTGTACAAGATCGGTCAGCGCATCGAGGGCAATGCCGCGCTCGCGCACCAGCGATTCCGGTATGGGTTTGCCGGTAATGTTCTTGAGGTGCTGGAGGAAGGTGTCGGTGTTGCGGATGCCGATGGGAGTAGGTCCGATAACAGCGGGAACACCGAAGTTGTCCTCCAGATACTGCGCCGCCTTGCCTCCCTCGTACCGGTTGAGGGCTATTGTGCCCACGGCGTTGGCCGTTCCGCGCAGGTCTGCAATGGTTGTTTCCCCGTGCGAAACGTGGTTGCCCGAAGGCATAAGCGGGGAGTCGAAGGTTTCAATTTCAAAAAGGACGGTGGCGTCAACATCCATCTCGGCGAGCAGATGTTTGAGATGGGTCACGTCGCCGGGGTTTACCCAGCCGGTTATCAGGTTGATCTTTTCACTCGGCTCCGTTTTTTCCGCAAAATAGGAGACGAATTCCTTTACCGCCAGATCGTAGCCGGTGATCATGCTGCCCACGAAGCTGGGTGTATGGATGGGGATGAGGTGCACCTCCCTGTCCGGATATTTTTCGGGCAGAAGCTCGGCGTTGAGCTTGGCTACCACACCGTCAATATCATCACCGATGACCTCGGTAGAGCAGGTTGAGATGATCGGGACTACCTTTACGTCCGGGTAGCGCATGAGGAGCACGTCCACGGCTTCCTCAACGCGGGAGCAAGCACCGAATACAGCGCCGTCCTCATGGACCGATGACGAGGCCAGCTCGAAACTCTCCTTGAAGTGCTGGGAGATGAGCATGCGTACGAACATTACACATCCCTGTCCGCCGTGGACGATGCCGATGCATTCCTTTATGCTGATGCTGGCGAACTGTGCGCCGCACGGCTGGCAGGTAAATATCGGGTTGATGCACCCGACGCGTTCTTTTTCATTGATTTCACAGGACATATTATTTCCTTTCAATAATGCTGGTCGGTTAGTTCCTGATTGAGCGAGCCGGTGACGGTCAGATATTCGATGCGTTCGTACAGCTCGTCCATGAGGGCCGCTATTTCATCTTTGGACATGTCCGTGAGCCAGGCGCAGTTCTTCTTGAATGCCTCGGCCATTGTCACGGAATCCACCCAGTAACAGCGGTTCTCCGGGGTGCTTGTATCAACCGGTTCTCCGAGGAGAATCTGTTTGGTCATGCCCAGGATATTTTCATTCTGGCGTTTTCTGTCCCAGTTACGGGAATGGAATTGCCACAGGCATTTTTTCATTATGTAGTTTTCCAGCTCCGATAACTTTTCATTTTTAGGTTCGGCCATGTCTCCCTCCTAGACCGCGGTAGCCAGCGATTTGTGTTCGAAAGGCTGATACGTTTTTTTGCGCAGATCCTTGAGGCAGTTGTATTTGCCCGTGTATTCCCGCATTGTGGGGGAGTTCCTGACCTCGTCAGGGAGGTCCACGTCCGAAATCATGCGCTGAGTTTCAAACCCCTTGTCCATGGGAATTTCATCCTTGCTGATGTCGAGCAGGGACAGTTTGTGGATGGGGGAATAGATGGCGTTATAGATGTCGCGGGCAAAGCGGACCCATCCTTCCCATCCTTTCCACGGGCCGTTGTGGTAACCGTGGGCGTTAAGGTATGGTACGCGGATTTTTTTGGCCACTTCACCGGGACGCTTGCCGGTCAGGATGATGTCCGGCTCAAGATTGTACATGGCTTCCAAGCCTTCAAGCTCGTTGGGGTCGTCGATGGCCAGAGCGCCGACTTCGCAGCGTGCGATGCCTTTTTCCATATCGCCCTGATGGCCGAATTTGGTATAGACCGAGACCACATCCATGCCCATTTCGTCATGGATGACGTGAGCCCAGTGCCAGAGTTTGGAACCGCCGGGCCAGAGGCAGATCTTCTTGTCGGTGAGTCTTGCCTTGTACCATTCAAGTTCCGGTTTCCAGCGTGCTGTTTCCTCGTCAATGATAGCCTGGGCACGGTCCTCGATGCCGAAGAACAGCCCGATCTTGCGCAGCGATGTGCCCAGCGGCTCAAATCCGAATCCGTCGATATCCAGCCTTGGAATACCGTAGCGTTTGCGCAGTTCGTTGCAGATGTATTCCGCAGATCTGGCGCATTCGAGCACATTCAGTTGTGCCCCGTGCATGGCCCGCAGGTCATCGTAGCTTCCGTTTCCGGTAAAGGTGGAGAGCACCTGCACGCCCATGCGGTTGAAGAAGTCGATCATTATTTCCTGATCGCCCTGAATATTGTATTCGCCCACGTAGTTGATGACGTAGTCGCTCTTGATGTTCGGTTCAACCGTGCCGACCTTCTTGTTGATCCAGGCGATGTTGATCTTGTGGTGCCCGCCGGACTGGCTGGGGCCGCCGAAGCCCGGCGAGTTGCAGACGAAGATGTCGACATCGGGCATTTCGTCCATCACTTCCTGGGCCACGGCCTCGATATCATCACCGATAAGGGCGGAGGCGCAGGTCTGGTAGATAGACATGCGTTTTATGTGCGGGCAGGCCTTGAAGGCTTCTATGATCGACTGTTTAAGCTGTTTTTCGGCTCCGAAGACGATGTGCTTTTCCTTCATGTCGGTGGCAAAAGTGTACTTCATCTGGAAGTTGTCGTTGTCACTTATGTACCGTTTGGTCTGCCAGGTGTCGTAGGTGCATCCGATAGGGCCGTGGCTCAGGTGGATGACGTCCTTCATAGGGGTTCCGATTACGTGTTTGGCTCCGCAATAGGCACAGCCGCGCTCGGATATGGTTCCGGGAATGGTGTTCAGGTATCCCAGCGGCAGGGCGTCGGTAAGGGTTTCACCTTCTCCCTTTACTACTGCGTGCTGTTTGCGTTCGGGAATACATTTGCTGCATTCAAACTCGTGATATGGCATGAGATTTTCTCCTTAGAATCGTTTTCGCGGCCTGATTAGAGGATGGCTTTTTCCCCGTACTCATCGGTTCGTACACGCAGAGCGTCGTCCACAGGGCAGACAAAGATTCTTCCGTCTCCTACCTGGCCGGTTCTGTTGATCCTTACCAGGGTCTCGACCACATTATCCGCATCCTTATCCGGGACCACCACCGTGACCATACGCTTGGGGATGTAGGGCATGGTTCTGTACTTCGCCTGATCTATTTCTTCGGGTCGAAGGTCGACGTTGATCTCTCCGGCTATGCCGCGCTGTTTGCCCCGGCCCAGTACCTGAGTGGCGGTTATGCTGGGCAGGCCGAGTTCATCCAGGGCCTTCTTGGTACTGTTCATTTGTTTGGGCCTGATTATGGCGATGATTTCCTTCATGGCGCCTCCTACAGACCGTCTGCGCCCGTGCGCACCGTCACCGATTTTTCAACAGGGGTGACGAAGATCTTGCCGTCGCCGAAGTTGCCGGTGTAGGCCCTGCCCTGTATGAGCTTCATGACCTCGTCCACGTCCTTTTCCTCCACAACCATCAGCAGAATGGTGCGCGGCAGTTCATCGTAGTGGATGGTTCCGACGGTGATTCCTTTCTGCTTACCGCGCCCGAAGGCGTTGATTTTGGTCATGGAAGCAAATCCGGCTTCGGCCAGGCTGTCGGCCACGCTGTCTGCGGCATCTGCACGCACGATCGCCTTTATCATTTTCATTGCCATAGTGTGTCTCCTTTTTCTCTTTCCTGGTAACAGGGAAGGTTGCCCGGACTTGCGGCCGGGATATCCGTTTCTCTGGCTGGCTTCTGTTTTGGAACACGGCTCCCTTGTAATTGAAGCTGTTTCAGGTGGATAAGCCGAAAAGGTTAAGCCGGTTCCAGGTTGAGGAGTTTTAGTCGGCGATACCGTATTTTACGACCATTGCTTCCAGTTCATCCATGGTCAGGGGGCTGGGGATAACGAAGTTGTCGTTGTTGATGATTTTCTGGGCAAGTACACTGTATTCGTTGGCCTGATTTTCAGTCGGATCGTATTCGCAGACGGTTTTTTTGTTGAACTCCGCCTTCTGCACGATGTTGTCCCTCGGTACGAAATGGATCATCTGGGTGCCGATGGCCGAAGTGAATTCTTCGAGGAATTCACGTTCCTGGTCTACGTTTCTGCTGTTGCAGATGATGCCGCCGAGACGGACGCCGCTCTGCTTGGCATATTTGACAAGACCTTTACATATGTTGTTGGCCGCGTAGATGGCCATCATTTCACCCGAGGCAACGATGTAGACTTCCTGCGCCTTGCCGTCGCGGATAGGCATGGCGAAGCCGCCGCAGACAACGTCACCGAGAACATCGAAGAATACGAAGTCCAGGTCTTCGGTATAGGCTCCGTTGTTTTCCATCAGGTCGATAGCGGTGATGACGCCACGTCCGGCACAGCCTACGCCGGGTTCAGGTCCGCCGGACTCAACGCACTGGATGCCCTTGTAGCCGACCCTGATGACCTTATCCTTGGTGACCTTTTCCGCGCCCTGGTCGCGCAGTACGTCCATGAGGGTTTCCTGCGGTTTGCCCCCGAGAATCAGTCTGGTGGAGTCGGCTTTGGGGTCGCAGCCGTGGATGAAGATTTTTTTGTCGTGAAAGTTGGCCATGGCTGCCGCAGTGTTCTGTGTGGTGGTGGATTTTCCGATGCCGCCTTTTCCGTAGATAGCGATTTTTCTGGTCATGATTTTTTCCTTTGATGTTTTGATCCGTTTGATGTGTTCGGGATCATCTTGTTGAGGTTCGATTTGAATCTGTAAAAGCACGGGGTATGCCAGAAGGTGTGAAAAGGTCCGAAACCGGGTGAAATAGTCCGTAGACCGGGAAAAGGGGCTGATTTCGTTCCGGCGGAGAACGGTTTGCAGGGCAAAGGTACCGGTTGGTGCGAATGCGGAAATACCTGATTAAGGGGAATGGTACTTAACGGAACGTTCGGTGGGGATTAGCACCGCGAGGAACCTTTGTGCGGTGGGCAATAAAAAAAGGCCGGGACTTTCGTCTCCGGCCTCAGACTCTCGATAAAACACGGTCTGCTGCGTTGCTGTGAAAAAGCATGAAACGCCTGTATACGCTCAGCTTCATGCTTTTTACTGCACCTTACGGCACATTCTCAACAGTCTGTTGTCATCAAGATTTTAGCGAATGGTTATATCTGCGGATCGCCGGGGTAGGCGGGGTTGACCTTGCCGACCAGTTCGTCGAGATCAATGCGGACAACCGCAGTCTTCTGCAGCACTTTATCCGGGTATCCCCCGGTGGGGCCCTGATGCTGGGCAAGTATCACATCAAGTGCGGCTGCTTTGTCCTCCGGGGCCTCCAGAAGCGTGGCCTTCCCGAAGCCGGAAACAGATGTGTAGTGGGTGGTGTAGCCGCAGCCGTCCTCGGCCCGGATCAGTTCGCTTTCCACCACCGTGGTGAAGGCTACCAGACCGTTGGCGCGGACGCAGTCCATCTTGAGTCCTTCCATTGCGCTGTGGAAATAGACGGCGTTGTCCGCGTATCCGAAGTTCACCGTGACCGCATAGGGCTTTACGCCGTCCCAGAGTCCGAGCTGCATGGTTGTGCAGCTTTTGAGCAGTTCTTCAACCTTGTTTCTGTCTTTGATTTCGCGTTTTGGGTGCCGCATGGTTTTCTCCTTGGCTAGGCGGTTTTACAGAGGGTAGAGCGTTTTTGCACATCCGTTCGTATTTTCTGGGACTGCTTAGGCCCGGTGTCGTGCACTTGGGATGCGACTGCAATGTTATGAGGTGTGATTCAGGCCTCCGTAGTTGATAATTCAAACACCTTATGGGAGGAAACACAAAGCAAATATGGGACCAACTGATTCTGGCGGGGGCCGTAAGTTTTCCGGTCCGGAATTGTCTTTCATGGGGGCTTCTGGAACCGGCCATACATATATATTAACAAGGAGAGTTTTATCCGGGCTGGGGTGTTTGGCAGTACGTTTTTATTTTGCGGTATGAATCAGGATAAAAAGATTTAATTAATTGTTGACAGCGAGGGCAAATACACATAAAAGTTTTTCCTCGCTGTTGGGACATCGTTCAATTGGCAGGACGACGGGTTCTGGCTCCGTTAATCAAGGTTCGAGTCCTTGTGTCCCAGCCACAGCAATACTAATGAGATGTGTCCCCATCGTCTAGCCTGGCCCAGGACACCTGCCTTTCACGCAGGCGACAGGGGTTCAAATCCCCTTGGGGACGCCACTCATCAAAGATCTGAATTGCCAGAGCAGGTCTTGCCCTTACCGGCTTCAACATCGTGATTCAGGCCACGGAAGCAGGTACATATTTTGATGCGTCCCCATCGTCTAGCCTGGCCCAGGACACCTGCCTTTCACGCAGGCGACAGGGGTTCAAATCCCCTTGGGGACGCCAAAGAAATTTCAAGGACCGATTCATGAAGAATCGGTCCTTTTTTATGGTTATCGTATCAATCCTTAGTACCCCTGTCTTTGAGGTAGAGCCGGTAGAGCCCTAAAAGGAGCAGTCCGCGGCCATGAAATGAAAAAGCCAGGCTGTAAACAACCTGGCTGAAATAAAGGGCATTGTGGTAAAAAGTGCCTGCGGTTAACGGCCGCTTCACACTCCCAGCCGTTCGGCAATTGTTTTTGCCGCCCGGCGGCCTGCACCCATGGCGGATATGACTGTCGCTGATCCGCTGACGATGTCGCCGCCTGCGAAAACATTTTGGATCGATGTTTCTCCGGTTTCCGGATCAGCTTCTATATAGCCCCACCTGTTCAGATCAAGTCCGGGAGTGGCCTCAAGCAGGACCGGGTTGGCACCGGTTCCTACGGCCATAATGACCATATCCACTTCAAGCTCCCTGGTCTTGCCTTTCACCGGTACGGGCCTGCGCCGACCTGAATCATCCGCTTCACCGAGTTCCATCACCTGCAGGGTCATGGATTTCACATGCGAGTTCTCATCTCCGTTTATGGAGATGGGTGAGGTCAGCAGATCAAGCTTTACCCCTTCCTCAATCGCATGGTGCAGCTCTTCGAGACGCGCGGGCATTTCATCTCTGGTGCGGCGGTAGGTAATGTAGACGTTTTCCGCCCCAAGCCTGAGCGCCGTGCGCGCGGCGTCCATGGCCACGTTTCCGCCCCCGATAACGGCGACATTGCGCGGTCTGGGAGCCGGGGTGTCGTGTCCGGGAAAATCGTATGCCCGGCCGAGGTTGATGCGGGTAAGGTACTCGTTCGATGAATATACGCCGACAAGGTTTTCACCGGGAATATTCATGAATTTCGGAAGTCCTGCTCCCACGCCTATGAACACGGCATCGAAGCCTTCATCCATGAGGTCCTGAATTGTAACGGTCTTGCCGCCCACCCAGTTCGGCAGGAAGGTGACGCCCTTGCTCCACAATGCGCCCACTTCACGCGCGACGATGGATTTGGGCAGCCTGAATTCCGGTATCCCGTAGATAAGAACACCGCCGACTTCGTGCAGGGCTTCATAAACGGTGACAGGCACGCCCCTTGCCGCGAGGTATCCGGCAACGGTAAGGCTGGAGGGCCCGGAACCTATGCAGGCAACCTTGAGGTGCTCGTTGGGCAGGCTGCAGGCAGTATCGCCGGTTATCATCTCGCATGCCGAGTCGCTGTCGAAAGTATCTGCAACGTATCTTTCCAGCCGCCCGATGGCCACCGGTTCATATTTTTTGCCCAGTATGCACGAACCTTCACACTGATTTTCCTGCGGACAGACCCTGCCGCAGACAGCAGGAAGGGCGTTGGTCTCTTTGATGACCTTGTATGCGGAGGGAACGTCTCCGGCAGCAAGGTGGCCGATGAATCCCTTGATATCAATTTCCACCGGACAGCCTTTCTGACAGGGCGGTTCCTTGCACTGCAGGCATCTGGACGCTTCCACTACCGCCTGATCCCTAGTGTATCCACAGGCAACTTCCATAAAGTTCTTTTTACGCACATCTGCCGGCTGTTCAGGCATCGGGGTGCGGATAGGATTGAATTTCTTTCTAGCCATGTTCCCTCCTGAACAAATCCATTGATTGCCTTTCCTGATCCTTGTACTGGCCGAGGCGCATTTTCAATTCATTGAAATCGACCTTATGACCGTCAAATTCGGGCCCGTCCACACAGGCGAAACGGGTTTCGCCACCGATGTTGCAGCGGCATGCACCGCACATTCCGACTCCATCGACCATGATCGAGTTCAGACTCACAACCGTGCGGACTCCGAACGGTTTTGTTACTCCGGCAACGGCTTCCATCATGGGAACAGGGCCTACTGCTACAACTTCAGCCACGTCTTTGTCTTTCTCAAGGCGTTCCCTCAGGACGTCCGTGACAAAGCCTTTATGCCCGCAGCTTCCGTCATCCGTGGCAATGATCAGTTCCGGGCAGAAGCCGCCGAGTTCGTCACAGAACAGCAGCAGATCCTTGCTTCTTGCGCCGACAATGGCGACAACATGGTTCCCGGCCATATGATGCCCTTTCGCTATGTGGTGCATTGCGGCAATTCCGGTTCCGCCCCCGACACAGACTACCGTTCCGCATTTTTCTATATGGGTGGCCTTGCCCAGCGGGCCGCAAAGATCGAGGATGGAATCCCCTTCATTAAGGGTTTCAAGCAGGGCCGAGCTTTTACCCACTACAAGGTAGACAATGGTGATGGTGCCGGCCTGCGGGTCCGTATCCGCAATGGTCAGGGGAATGCGTTCCCCATTCTGGGAAACACGCAGAATTATGAAGTTCCCCGGCCTGGCTTTTTTAGCTATCTGGGGAGCGTCAATAACCAGCATGCTTGTCTGTCCGGGTATCAGCGCTCTTTTTTTTACAATGGTGTTGGTCATATTTCACATACCGCCTGGTTGGTAGAAGTCCAAAGAACAGGCCCCCAGTCACCTGGAGGCCTGAAGGGGTTTGTGAAGGCCCGCGGTATACCTCCCTGTGCGGGAAGGTCTTGTCGCACAGTTTTTTTACCGCGGACTTTCACTCTGAACACAATAAACAGCAGTTCAGGTTTTTTTCCAGCATGCTATGAGGCAAGGTTAGTACAAGCCGTAGGCACCTTCATCCATGCTCAGGAATATGTTCTTTGTCTGGCTGTAGTGAGCCAGCATCATTTTATGCGTTTCACGGCCGATGCCGGACTTCTTGTACCCGCCGAAGGGGCTGTGTGCGGGGAGCTGGTTGTAGGTGTTGATCCACATGCGTCCGGTTTCAACCTTGCGGGCCACCCTCATTGCGCAGTTGATATCCTTGCTCCAGACAGCTCCGCCCAGGCCGAATTCGCTGTCGTTGGCCATGGCGATGACTTCGTCTTCGTCCTTGAACTTGATGACGCAGACAACCGGGCCGAAGATTTCCTGCTGGGCGATTTCCATGGAGTTGTCCACATCGGCGAAGATGGTCGGGCTGAGGAAGCTGCCCTTGCCCAGTTCGCCCTCAGTGATTTTTGCACCGCCGGTAACGAGTTTTGCTCCTTCCTTTTTGCCTGTTTCCACGCATTCCATAACCTGTTTGAGCTGATTCTCGCTGATGATGCTGCCCATCATGGTGTCTTCTTCCCAGGGGAGGCCGACTTTAACGCTTTCGAATTTTTCGGTTATTGCTGCAAGAAAACGGTCGTAGATGTCTTCATGGACGAAGATTCTGGAACCGGCGCAACAGACCTGGCCCTGGTTGAAGAGGATACCCAGAAGAGCGCCTTCAACAGCTTTTTCCCAAGGGCAGTCGGGGAAATAGATGTTGGCCGATTTGCCGCCAAGTTCAAGGGTGGCCGGGATGAGTTTCTTGGCGGCTGCATCTGCGATCATGTAGCCGATATCGGTGGAACCGGTGAAGGCGAGCTTGCTGAAACCTTCATGTTCCAGAATGTAGTTCCCGGTAGTGGAGCCGCCGCCGGTGATAACGTTGACAACTCCCGGAGGCAGGACTCTGTCAAGAATCTTGGCAAATTCCAGCATGCTGAGGGAGGTTTCGGATGAGGGCTTGATTACAACGGTGTTTCCTGCGGCAAGGGCCGGGGCTATTTTCCAGGCCGCCATCAGGAAAGGAAAGTTCCAGGGGATGATCTGTCCTACAACGCCGATAGGTTCGTTGAGGATGATGCTCATCGTATCCTTGTCGATCATTACCGCTGAGCCTTCTTCAGTCCGGATGGCGCTTGCGAAATATCTGAAATGGTCAGCGGCGAGGGGAACATCTATATTTCTTGTTTCACGGATGGGCTTGCCGTTATCCAGAGTTTCCACCATGGCAAGCTTTTCGGTTTCTTCATCTATGAGATCGGCAATCTTGAGAAGGATGCCCGCCCGGTCCTGCGGCGATACGTCTTTCCAGGTCTTGAAGGCCTTCTGGGCAGCTTCAACTGCCATATCGACGTCTTCTTTGCTTGCATTTGCGCATGTTGCCAGCTCTTCCCCGTTGGCCGGGCAATATGCCTTGAATGTTTTACCGTCCTTACTGTCCACCCATTTGCCGTCTACATACAGTTTGTAATTTTGATCAATTGGCTTCTGCATTAACGTTCCTCCGAAAGGGTTAAGTAATTAAGGGGTACTGCATTCAAACTGGCCAGTCTGATTATGTCAAAAAAGACAGCAATAATGATGCCGCAGGATGTTTGTCTGTGTAACATCTCGTAAATTCTGGATAAATAATGATACTCCTTTTTTTGTGTCACACCCCTGTGCTTTGTTTAAGGTTACACTTTGTGACAGGTGTTACATTTTATGGGGCATGTGACAGTTGCGTTTCATGTATGTTGTTCAATGTGGTTTTATGAACCGGAGTGTGTCCGGCTTCAGGTCCGGTTTTTAAAACAGGAGTGGGTGGAGTGGCAAAAAAGAGCCTTCCTCAGCACCTTGCAGGCACAAGAGGAAGGCTGTGGATTCGAAAAATTATTCCTGTGAACTCCCCGGCATGGTCCGGGGATATTCTTTAACTGAACAGCTGTTCCTTGGATATCTTGTAGAAGTTCATCTTGCGGTACACCGTGTTGCGTGAAAGGTTCATTTCTTTTGCGACCCTGCTCACATTGCCCCGGTGTGTTGTCAGCAGCTGGATGATCAGTTCTTTTTCCATGACGAGGTCGGACATTTCCTTCTTCCTGCTGTCCCGGTCGGGGGTGGGGTAGAACGGTGATGAACAGACCAAAGGAGCTTTCTGCTTTGCGGCTATCCTGCTCGGCAGGTGTTCTATGCCCAGGTTTATGGCCTCCAAGTCGGAACTGAGCATTTTTTCCACAACATTTTCCAGTTCCCGGACATTGCCGGGCCAGTCATGCCGCAGCAGATGCTGCATAAGCTTTTCCGATACAAATCCTATGCAGCGGTCCTGCCGTTTGCAGATTTTGTCGAGAAGATGATTGAAAAGGTCCCGCAGGTCGTTGATGCGGTCCCGCAGGGGAGGAATACGGATCTGTATGACATTGAGCCTGTAGTACAGGTCCGCCCGGAAGTTGCCTTTCTGCACCTCTTCCATGAGATTTCTGTTCGTGGCACAGACGATTCTTGCGTTTACGGGAATGATGTGGTCCCCGCCGATGCGGTTAATCCTTTTGTCCTGGAGCACGCGCAGGAGCATGGCCTGCTGGTCGAGGGGCATGTCGCCGATTTCATCAAGGAACAGGGTCCCTCCGTCAGCCATTTCGAATTTGCCCGGCCTTCCGCCTTTTCTGGCTCCGGTGAATGCTCCGTCTGTGTATCCGAAGAGTTCGCTGGCGATCAGCTCCCTTGGGAATGCCGCACAGTTCATGGCAATAAAAGGTCCGTTACGGCGAGGGCTGTGGTTGTGGATGGACTGGGCGAAAAGCTCTTTACCGGTCCCGCTTTCGCCGGAAATGAGGATGTTGCTGGTGCTCGATGCGGCACTCTTGGCTGTATTTATCGCTTTCAGAAGTTCCGGGCTTGCCCCTATGATGTCGGAAAAGTTGAAGGACGCCTGAGCGCCGCTGAAGCGGTTAACAAGCTTTTTTACATTGTTTATCTGGTTTAAAAAGATGACCGCACCGTCATTTTCCCCGGAGCCGTCCTTAAGAGGCGTTCCTGTGACCAGACAGTGGAAGGAGCCTTTTCCGGTGTCGACCATCAATTCAACATCGGAATAAGCCTTTCCCCTGTCCAGATCATGCCAGATTCCGGGTCTGCTGTTCAGAATTTTTTTTATCGATCGGCCTTCAATGTCATCGCCGAGAATCTGTTTTCCTGATTTGTTGATCTGGCAGACTATTCCGTCCTTGTTTGTGATCAACGCCCCGTCCGACATAGTATGGAAAATTTTGTTCAGGCTGTGGTTGAGTCTGTTCAGTTCCCTGTTTTTTCTTTTTATCCTTATCTGATTGCGTATGGCTTCCACTGCGGCAACCACCATGCCCAGTGTGTGCAGGTGCACTTCATCAGAAGGTCCGGAAACCTGCAGCACTCCTATGATCCGGCCCTCATCGTTGATTATGGGCGCGGCTGAACAGGTCCAGTGGTGCAGGCTAGCACAGTAGTGCTCCTTGCCGGATATCTGTATGGGAACTCGCAGCTTCAGCGCAGTCCCTATGCCGTTTGTGCCGACTTCTTCTTCCTGCCAGTTGGTGCCGTTTACGAGATTGACCTTCGATGCACTGTCCCGCACTTCATAGTCGCCGATATTTTCAAGTATTACGCCGTTCTCATCGGAGAGAAAAACCACCAGTCTTGATCCTGCTGTGAATTCGTAGAGCTTGTCCATGAAAGGTCTGGCTATCTCGAGAAGCTCCGAGTGGCGTCTTTTTAAATCCGCAACAATTTTTCCGTTCAGAATATGAACACAGCATTTGCCGTAGGGGTCTACTCTTGCCCTGAAGCATCTCTTCCACGACTGGGATATTTCCGGTCTTACTCTTACATTATCCGGATTCCCAGTGAGGATGAACTGCTCCCATGCTTCTCCCATAACAGCGCCTGCCGGTTCGGATACTCTATCGGAATACATTTTGTCATGCCTCCTCTTGAAAACAACTTCACAATATGATGTCAGCCAATTTAAGCAACAATCGTCTTCCAGTCCTTACATTTTTTACAAAGTCGGCGATGGGACTGTCTTTATATGCCTTTAACTACTCTTGCTATTTCATATAACTATATGTTTTTCTGATGTGTTTAAGCTGTTTTGATTATCCGTATTGATGTATTGCCGGTGTTGACCGGAACTCGTTCCATCTCGGTTGTATTCTACTCTGGTGAATTGTGCTGCACATCATGGGTATTGGCTTGTTCGGTTTTTTTCTTTTGTTTCAGCTGGATGAGTAACAGTATTTGATGCTTAATATATAACGTTCTTTTTTGCATACCATTAAATTATGCATAAAAAAAGTCTCATAATAGCATGAAAACAGTAGAAGCTTAAAAAACAGTATTACTACTGCCTGTTAGCGTTTTAAAAAATTGATAGCAGGAAAAGTTTCCCTTTTTTCTTTGTTGCGCTTGTTACGATTCATGATGTTGCCGCGCTGAGAGTCGCTTTGGTGAACACTGTGGGTATGGACGTTGGTATAGGTGTTTTGGCTGCTTGATAAACTAATTTGTTATTTTGTTGTTTTTTATTCTTCAATATAATTTGAAATTAATTCCTTTTGTGTAATAATGCTTGTGAATTTTAGGTTTATATATGTTTGTTTTTTACAAAAAACGTATGTTTTCTAAAGTTTGCAACTGTTTTCACTTGCAGAGCTGTCTGTGGAAACGTTCTTTGTATCGCGGCCGGAGGGGCCGCCTGAGGCTTGAGAGGAAGCGGTCTTTCTGGGAGTTGTCTCTTTAAATCCACAGTGTTTTGTGCACGGCATGTGCATGAAAGACTATCCGGGACCGGGGGAGGTCCTGCGGTGGGTTAAGCATGGAAGACTGATTGTGAAAACACGGCCTGTGTCAGTTGGTGGGGAACCTGCTGATGCCGGTTTCAGGTGGAAAACAGGTGGAGTATGTCCAGTTTTGTCTATCGCGACGTTACTGTCCCGGAAGAGTTGAGGGGTATCATCAATTACATGGTCGGTGTTGAGCGGTACAGGGAGGAACTTTCAAATCTGGGCAGCCAGTGGGATCTGCTCACCATACTCGGGCAGATGAGCGGGACCGGTACCGATATGACCGGGACGCGCAAGGGATTTATGACTCTTACTTCCGAGCTCCTTGGACAGTTGGGGCTTGAAACCATGAAAAAGACATCACAGGCTATCGGGGCCAAAGCACAGGTTGCTGTCGATATCGTGATCAGAAACCTGTTTGAGCGTACAGCGGATATAGGATTTCTTGCTACGGATAATGATGTCCGTGAATTTTTAAGAGTGCTGGCCCGGGCGCGGGATGAAGATGAAATAGATTCCGAAGTAATTGACGATATGCTTTCCTCCATGGTCGACAGGTTTCGCGAGTATGTGGATAAGTATTCGGTATATTTTGATATAGTTCTGATGGATACCGATGGGCAGGTGGTGGCCCGGCTGGACCGGAACTGGATGATAGCCAGTTCCGCATCGCCGTTTGTGGCAGAGGCGTTATCCACGGCGCGCGATTATGTTGAATACTTCGGCCCCAGTGATCTCCTTCCCGGAGCTGGGGACTCCCTTATTTACGCTTATCGAGTTACGGAAACCGATGATTCTGCTTCTCCGGCACTTGGTGTTCTGGCGCTTTGCTTTCGTTTCCAGAACGAGATGGAAGGGATTTTCAGGAAGTTGACCAACGAGGGAGACTGGGCGGTTCTGTCTCTTCTGGACAGCAACGGACGGGTGATTGCCAGTTCGGATGAAGATCAGGTCCGGCGCGGTGCCATAATGGAACCGGCCCTCGGTGATGAATGCACGGTGGTGCGCTTTGCCGGGCGGGAGTATCTTGCCAAAACATGCCGGACAAACGGTTATGAGGGCTTTTTCGGTCTCGGCTGGTACGGCCATGCAATGTTGCCTCTTGAGCACGCTTTTGATGATGAGATCAGAACCCTTTCCCAGAGGGTGGATGAGAAGGTGCTGGAAGCCGTGATGAGCGACCCGCGTCTTTTTTCCGAGGAACTGCGCGGAATTCCTGTTCAGGCCGACAGGATTCAGGCCGAACTTGAAAGGACTGTCTGGAACGGAAACGTGCGTGAGAACGATGCCCAGTCCAAGGTGCTGCTGTGGAATATCTCCGATGCCGGGGCCAGAACCAAGTCCGTTTTCGAGAAATCCATAGGCAATCTCCATGAGACTGTTGTTTCAGCCATTCTGGACGATGTGGAGTTTCAGGCCGCACTGACCGTGGACATAATGGATCGAAATCTTTATGAGCGGGCCAATGACTGCCGCTGGTGGGCTTTGACAACCGCTTTCAGGAAAATTCTGTCCCAGCCCAGGACGAGCGCAGCGGACATAGAAACCGTTTCAGGCATTCTGGCTTACATAAACGGGTTGTATACCGTGTACACCAATCTGTTCGTGTATGACTCCAAAGGCAGGATACTGGCGGTATCCAATCCGAAAGAGCAGCAATTGGTCGGAACCATGCTTAATGCTGCCTGGACCCATGAAACCCTGAATATCAAGGACAGCCAGAAATACAGCGTATCAGCCTTTGAACCGACTTCTCTTTATGGCGGCGAGTATACATATATATATGGGGCGTCCATCACGGATATTGATAATTCGCGAAAGGTTGTCGGCGGAATCGGTATTGTTTTCGACGGCCTTCCGCAGTTCAAGGCCATGTTGCAGGACTCGCTGCCCAAGGACGGAACAGACGGCTGTTTCGGTGTTTTTGCCGACCGCAACCATATCATCATAAGTTCCACAGACGAAAACCATCAGGTCGGAGACAGACTCAATATTCACGATGATTTTTTTGCACTGGATAACGGACGGAAGACTTCGCGCATAATTGAATATGCCGGGCAGTATTACGCAGTGGGAGCCTGCACGAGTTCCGGATATCGCGAGTACAAGACAGAAGACAGCTATTGTAATGATGTGGTCGGACTTGTCTTCGTTCCTCTTGCTGAGATATCTGAAAATGTTGTGGTAGCGACCCGTCAGCGGGAGATCGGCATGGATGTGGTCAAGGCCCGTTCAGGAAATGAAGATTGTGTGGAAATAGCTTCTTTTTATGTAGGGGATAAATGGCTCGGCATCAAGGCCGAAAAGGTTGTGGAGGCCATCCGGCTGGAGGATGTTACCGATATTCCGGGCTCGCATCCTTCCCTGCGGGGCAAGATTCACTATAAGAACGAAATTGTCCCGGTTATACAGATTCATGAGCAGGTCGGCGGGAATTACCCGGAAGACGAGAGCCGACTGCAGGTTGTCGTTGTAAATTATAAGCAGGACGAAGGAAGTTTCCGGCTGCTGGGCATCATTGTTGATTCCCTGGCTGAAATACCGGAGGTCTGCAACAGTCGTCTGGACTGCACCATGTCTACTCTGGATCGCAACGGGTACATTGAGTGTCTGGTTAAGCCGGAAATGAATTCAAAGCGTAAGGGTATGCTGGTTGTGATAAGTCCGGAAGGTCTTATGAATCACCTTGCAGAATATTCCTGCCGAGGCGACGGCAAGGTAAAAAAACTGGTCTTGCCGGAAACTGAAAAAATATAAATATCGCTGCTTGCAAGGGGATTTGTGAACAGATGGAAACCATTTATCGTGAGTGTGGTTATTTAAAATATCTATGATTGAGCGCTTTCTGTATCTGTGTTAAAAATACGTCTATGAGTTGGAAGTATTTTAAACACATTCAGGAGAGAAAGCTGAAATGATCCTTGTTCACTACCCCAGTTGAACCACTTCCCGCAAAGCCAAGGCTTGGCTTGAGGAAAACGGCATTGATTTCACCATACGGCATATAGTCAAGGAAACCCCTTCTCGTGAGGAATTTCTTGCCTGGCAGAAGATCGCCGGGGTGGATAAAAAGAAATTCGTTAATACCAACGGGAAAAAATACAAGGAATCCGGTCTCAAGGATTCCATAGACACAATGCCGGACTCCGAGCTTTTCGAGTTGATTTCCGGTGACGGCATGCTGGTCAAGCGTCCCATACTGGTTGGGAACGATTTTGTGCTGATAGGGTTCAAGCTGGCGGAGTGGGAAGCCCGGTTGTTATGATCCGGCCCTTTTCTCTATAAAACCGACTGTGAGCGGAATGATCAGGAAGCTCAGCAGAAAGGTTATGATTCCGTTCCAGCCCGAAAATTCGTATGCGAACCCGGCTGCGGTAATGCCTATCCATCCTCCGGTGTAATAGAAAAGCACGTACAGTGCGTTGGCTTTGCCATGGCTGCAGGTCAGCTTTCTGTTGACCAGCACCACTGCTACAGTGTGCATGGAGAAAAATCCGGCGCATACCCCGAGAAGCCCGATGATTATGGCCACCACAGATGGAAGCAGAAGCAGCAGTAGGGAAAGACCTAGCACCACCGAACTGCCGATCAGCATTATTCCACCCCCGATGCGGCTGCTCAGCCGCCCAGCCATGGGGCCGAGGAAAATCCCCAGAATATACACCAGATATACCAGTGTTATGAGTTCGGTGGGCAGGTTGAACGGTGGGTGCGACAGCCTGTACGGAAGGTAGTTGAAAACAGGGGAGAATATGAGCAGGCTGCCTGCACCGCAGGCATAGACCAGCAGCAGTTCCTTTTTTTTGAGCAGGGACAGATAGGTCTCTTTGCCGTTTGTAGTGCGTGCGGCCGCGGTGGCTTTTTTGTCTGAATGCGGAAGAATGGTCACGGCCAGGATCGTGGTTACGGCTATAAGCCCGGCTGCGGAGAAAAAAGCATAGCGCCAGTGCAGGGGAGGGTGAATCCATCCTCCCAACAGCCTTCCGCCCAGACCTCCCAGAATTGTGGCCGAAACGTATGATCCCATGACCACGCTCAGGCGTTCTATCGGAAGCGTCCGGGCCAGCCACGCTGCCAGGCTGGTTGTAAGCGCCGGGATGAAAAGTCCCTGCAGCAGTCTGGCTGCAACGAGAATGTGGAAGTTGTCGGTGAGCCCGCATACTATCCCGCCGACCGCGACGAAAAACCCCCCGGCTACGATAATAGGCTGTATAGGATATCTGTCCGATAGATAACCGAAAAACAGGTTTGCCAGAACTATGCCCAGGATGACGAAAGAAACGGCCTGGGATGCCTGGACTGTGTTTATGTTGAATTCAGCCTGCAGAACGGGGAGCACGGGCTGGGGAAGGTAGATATTGGTGAAAGATGCCGAAACGAGTGCGAAAACCGCAATCTGCATCTTGGCCAGTTTGTTCATCGGGAGTCTCCTTGGCGGGATCACGGTTATGTCTCTGAGTTGTGCAGTGACATCTGTAATAACCATGCCGCTCAACATTATTTACGGTGCCTTGAGTTGTCAAGACACCATATCTGCGCGATAATGTTTCTTTTTTGTCTTCATGAGGTCTGCAGGTTCGCTTGCTTAAACCGTCTACCCGTATTAGCCTTTGCTGTGCCTGTGTTTTGCGCATCCGGACAGGCGTACATGTAATCTTTTTTGATTTTTTAATTTATGGAGGGTGTTCCGGAAATGAAATCCGTAAAGAACATAGCGGTGGTCGCGCATGACCATTGCAAAAAGGAACTGCTTGATTTTGTTGATTGCAATTTCGAGGCTTTGGTCAGACACAACCTTCTGGCCACCGGCACAACCGGGGGGCTGGTGGAGGATCTTATCAGCAGAAGGGCCGCCGAAGCAGGGCTTGAGCACAAACCCGTGAACAGAATGAAATCCGGGCCGCTGGGCGGCGATCAGCAGCTCGGGGCAAGCATAGCAGAGGGCCGTATAGACGTGCTTATTTTTTTCTGGGACCCCATGCAGCCCCAGCCCCATGATGTTGACGTGAAGGCGCTGCTGCGGCTGGCCGTACTGTATAACATCCCGACCGCGAGCAATCGGTCTTCAGCTGAATTTCTTATCTCGTCACCTTATTTTCAAAAGGAATATGAAATCAGGCCGGAAGATTTTTCGTATTACACGGGGCGTGCTGTTTAAGTACAGGAGTGATTCCGTGAACTAATCTTCATAGTTGTCATTTATTTGCGGCGGGAAATATCCCGCCCTTTTTTATGATAAATTATATCTGTTTTACGAAGAAAACTTGACATGATTAAAATATTTTATAAACTTCCACTTAAAAATATGTTGATACTGTGTTTATCTGGTTTGCTTGGGAGGTAAAATATGAGTAAATCTATATTAGAGCTTTGCATTGCAGGCTGCTTGTGTCTTTGTCTCTCGGCTTGTTCTTTCAATTCTTTAATAGCCGACAAACGCAATCCGCAGAAGACGGGGGGTGAATACTCGGCCCGAAATGACGATAGACAGAATTCTGCCGCACCGGGCATGGAGCAGTCCAATCCCCCTGCATTGAATAACAGTGTTTCGTCAGAAAGTGTCTCCAAGCCGGAAACCAGGATTGTGATCAGTCCGCAGATCAAGATATTCACCGTGCCCGAGAACAGTTCCAAGGGAGTCTATAAGCCGGTGAGTGTAACCGGGGTAAGATATCCGGGGATGGTATTCTTTGATACCGACATGCATGTGTTGAAAGGCGGTTCTGTTGCGGTGGTTTCCGATGTGGTCAAACGCATTCTCGAAAACGGCCCCGGAACCAAGGTGCTCATATTGGGGCATACCGACAGTGTGGGGACTAGCAGGCATAACAAGCGCTTGTCTGAAGAAAGGGCACTGAGCGTCATGAAAGAGATGCACATGGAAGGTGTGCCCTATGAAATAATGTCCACCATCGGAATAGGAGAACTTCAACCTCTTGCCTCCAACGATAGTCAGGATGGGCGGGCTATGAACAGGCGGGTTGAATTTCTTATTTCAACGGACGCGACTGCCAACAGGATTGTGGCCAATAAAGGGGCGTTCGACAAGGATACGGCTGCTGTTGTGGAAAAGGCCGAACCTGTTCATGAAGAGGAAGTTGCGGCGTTGCCTGAAGTTGGGCTGCACGAAGATTCCGGAGGCAGGCCGGTCAAAGTGGTTGTTGAGAGGACTTCGCCGGAACTGGCAGCAAGTGTCAGCGCTGACCGTCCTGTGAAAATAATTAAGGCTCGTAACATCAAGATCAAAGTAGTACGGGATCGATAAAGGAGTAATGCATGCAGGCGGAACGGGTGGATGACTCACTGCGGGAAAGTTATGATCGATGCCAGAAATGGGTCGCTTCCGATGGGGTTGATATTGATGACGAAATTGTGGAGGAGGCAGTAAGGGAGGCGGAACGCGGGACTCTTTTCTGCCAGAAAAATGGAATGACCAACCGGATGCAAACTGTGTGTACCGCGCATGTGCGTGATTCGTTGGGCGGTTTTCAGCAGGTCTATTCCGAGTTCATGCTTGCCTGCTCACCTTATATAGAAAAGATCAGGCAGGTTACTCATCTGGAGGAACGGTATCGCATGGTGGATGATGAAGTTGACCAGAAGATACGGGACGAGGAGAGGACTCTTAAGTCGACGGCCGGGTATGATGAAGCGTGTATAGAGCTTGATGAAGCGGTCACCCATTACAGGAAGATCAGGCAGAGTGAGGGAAACCGTGTTGTTACACTGCGACCTTTCTGGCTTTATGTCATTCTCCTTTCCCTAGTCGCTGTAGGCGAGGTGATGATCAACTATAATTTCCTGCTCAAGTTCATGGATATTCCGGCCTTTGCGCTGGCCACCTCGGCCGCTATCGGCGGTGTGGTCGCCTGGGCTTCGCATGAGCACGGCAGGGCGCTTAAGCAGTTCACCTTTTATTTCGGAAGCCATGTCCGCCCTGAGGAGAAGAAGCATGTCGGCTGGCATTTTGCTGTTGCAACCATGTTTCTTGCCGTGGTTTTTGTGGCGGTCTATTACGTGCGCTACATTGCTGTGGTCAACGCAAATGCCAACATGATGGTGCAGCTGGGCAATAATATTCTGGACAATGGTTACAAGGCAGGCAGGGGTATGGGACCGACCGCCGCTGCCCTGACCAGTCTCGGGTCCAACGTTGCCGTATGGGGATTGAGCATCTGGATTTCAACCATGTTTCACGACAGGAATCCTCATTACATGGAAGCGGCCCTGCAGAAGAAAAAGGCCGAGGCCAGGCTGAATAAAATTACAAAAACAAGAAACGCCAATGTCAATGCCTACAATGCCGGAAGGTCAGTTGGCAGGGAAGAGGTCCGCAACGAGATCAAGGCGTTGACCGAGGATCTCGGCGAGCAGTTGCAACTCTACAAGCAGGTGCAGGCCAAGCGGGACAAGATAATCAGCCAGATGGTCAACGAGACCAACAGGAATCTGGTTCTCTACAAGCAGACGCTTATGAGTTTTTTGTCCAGCAACGGTTCCGTGAAAATTTACGGCGAAGGCAACGAACCGATCAGTTATGATGAATATGACCGGATGAATGTCAGCGCAGACGAAAACTACATAATGCAGCTGATACGCTGGTAAGGGGGCTGGTGATGTATAGATTCTGTGTTTCTTTTGTATTGGTTATGGTCCTGACCGCTGCCGCTCCTGCCCATGCTCTGCTTGGGTCTGGAGTTCCCGATATTGAGAAATTCAAGGGGAAAAATCAAGTCCGGCAGACTCTGGTTTATATTGATCTGGGCATGATGCGAAACGGTGATAAAAAATGGGCGGGCAGGATTGATGCCAAACTCGCGAGTTCGCTCATGCCCGGAGAGCGGGTAACTGTTCTCAGTCTGGACACTGCAAACGGGGTTTCCGAGGAAATCTGGTCCGCGTGCTGGCCGGATTATTCCCGTGAGGAAAAGGATAAAATCAGTAAAGAACAGGGCGGTATAAGCGGTTTTTTTTCCAAGAATCCGCTTTCGAGTCTGGAAGATGAGCAGCGTTTTTTTCGCAGTCTGCTTGGGAATGCGCTGGGTACTGTCTATGAGCGTGGTCAGTCACGCCCTGCAACTGATGGAAAAAGGATACTGTCCGCTCTTGCCTCGGATGAGGATCGTTTTAACAAGTCTGGGATGGTCACAAGGGTAATAATCTATTCGGATATGGGGTCATTGCCGCTCGAAAATAATCTGTCCCTTGATCTGGGCTATTCCATATTTTACATTTACGGTGTCGATGCCAAGCATGCGGAAAGCAGGGAGGAGTGGGAAAAGGCCCTCATGAAAGCACATGGGTTGCTTGCTTCATTCAGTTATGATCTGGGGATTACAAGCGGTGCTCCTGTTAAGGCTCTGCGCTATAATATTGATTACAGTACCACAAAAAACAAGTACCTTGGAGATCTGGTCCTGCTGGTTACCGGGGATGGAAAGCTTCAGGACAGTTATGCCGCAATAAGAAGCAGCCAAGATCCCCTGGCCTCAGTTCTCCGGGGATCGTGCAAACTCAGTTCGGGGGTCATAAAGATCAATGCTGTTACCAGAATGGGACTCGCCACCGAGGACGAGCATGAGCAGATAGAGCTTTCCGGGCGGGAAGTCCTTAACGGGATTATCGGACATCCGGAATACAAACTGGAAGGCAAAAATACTCCTGCCAAGTTCAAGCTTACCGCCTATCCGGCCAGGTGACGTGTGGCCGATTGATTTTAGGAATCCGGAGGGGCGTGCTGTTGTGCATTGCCCCCCTTTGATTTATACGTGTGGGAACCAGTACATTCGGAGCCGGAAGGCTCCTTTTTTAATTGCCCGTTTTCGCGGCACTGAAAATATGAGGGATTATGACACTTCCTGCAGTAAAAAAAGTTGTTTATAAGGATCTGCCCATCAGATACTACGTTGTCGGCACTGTGGCCTATATCTGTCCTGACGATCTTGTTCCCATCATGGAACTGGATTCAAAGAGTATAGAGACTAACGGAGAAAAGGCCTGGGACAAGGTTGAAGCGGGACGGAGAATTTTTCCCTTTTTTGATTTTTTTGATTGGTTTTCCGAGCAGTTCGATGACTATGAGTATTCAGACGATGTTGTAATGCTGGACCCCATGCCCTGGTAGGTCTGTTTTGTTTTGCCCGTAGTCCGGAGATCAGGAATGTTAAAACAGATTTTGGTCATGTTTGCCGTTTTGCTGCTTTTACCGGCAGCTTCCATGGCAGACACCTATCACGTTCGTGCTTCGTCATTTCGTCCTTCCGGGGATGAATCCGTGTTCGATGGACGGTTTCTGGTTGACGGAAATTGTTCCACCGGATGGATTGAAAACGGTTACGGCAATGGTACTGGCGAGTGGCTGCATTTCTTTTTCCCGGCGACCGTGATTGTGGATTCCGTTACCCTGCGTAACGGACTGGGAACCGGGGCTGATTTTTCTAAAATCAACCGGCTTAAGGATATCAGTGTTTCTTATTCCGGGGGGCAGCGGCAGGAGTTCCGCCTTCAGGATACGCAAAAGTCGCAGCGGCCGCAGGTGAAGGGATATCCTACCACAAGTCTGGGGCTTACAATTCACTCTGTTTACGCCAATGGGACCTCGGATGATGCAGGGTTCTCAGAGATGGACATCCGTTATCACCGCCCAAGTCGTGATGAACTTGAGGCTTTTGAGCGGGCACAGGCAAAGCTGGTAGCTGCGGCAGCCCCTCCCCCGCGTAAGATTACAGAAAAGGAAAAGAAGGTTCTCAAGCAGAAAATGGGCAAGCTTGAGCACAAGAAAGCCGTGCTTGAAGAACTGAAGGTCTTTTTCGATCAGTTTTACACAAATTTCGTAACCATAAACGAAGAATATCCGCGTATGTTCACGGAAAAAAATTTTCTGCGCGAAAGTGCCATGTTCGAGAGTTTTCGGTCCATGCTGGAACTGCGCGGTGTTCTGCAGAAGTACCACGAAGCAGTGGTTTCAACTTCCGGTCTGCGATTTTCCATAAGAACCCTGACTCCCACGGAAGTGGAGTTGTGGGTCAAGGGTGATTACACCGTTATTTACGACCTGCGAAGCCACCCGATGCATGAGAACTCATTGTTTCATTTGAAAAAAGAGTACGGAGAGTGGAAGGTCGAGAACAAGACTGAATACTGATTAAATTTTAGAATATGCCTGCCCGGAACTGATCCGGACAGGCATGCGTTTTTTACTATTTGCGTACAGCTTCGAGACTAAGAGGGTGGACCTGGACCATGCTTTCCGGTGACAGCGCCTTTTCAAGCTCCTCCTTGGACATGTATCCTTTTTCTATCACGATTTCGTATACCGATCTGCCGGACTTGAGAGCCTCGTTGGCAACCTCGGTTGATTTTTCGTAGCCTATATACGGATTGAGTGCGGTAACAAGGCCGATGCTGTTTTCAACATATCTGCGGCAGATATCTTCGTTGGCGGTTATGCCGGTTACGCAGCGGTCAGCCAGTGTGCGGAATCCCCGGCGCATTATGGTCAGGGAATTCAGCAGGCTTGCCGCAATGGCAGGTTCCATTACGTTGAGTTCCAGCTGTCCTGCTTCTGCTGCCATGGTCACAGTCATGTCTCCCCCGATAACGGTGAAGGCAATCTGGTTGACCACTTCCGGGATAATAGGATTGACCTTGCCCGGCATTATGGAAGATCCGGGAGCCATGGGCGGAAGATTTATCTCGTTCAGTCCGCAGCGCGGGCCGGAGGAAAGCAGGCGCAGGTCGTTGCATATCTTGGACACTTTGACTGCGACACGTTTGAGAACTCCGGAGAGCTGAACGTACGCCCCCGTGTCCTGAGTGGCTTCAACCAGATCCGGGGCCAGTTCAAGCTTGAATCCGGTAAGATCTCGCAGTTTTTCGGTGACAATCTGCGCATATTTCGGAGGAGCGTTGAGGCCGGTACCTATTGCGGTTCCGCCCATGTTTATTTCGCAGATAAGTTTTTTTGCTTCACGGACCCGGTCCAGGTCTTCCCCTATCATTGTTGCATATGAGCCGAATTCCTGGCCCAGAGTCATGGGAACTGCATCCTGCAGCTGGGTGCGGCCCATTTTCAGGACATGGGAAAATTCTCTGCTTTTTGCAGCGAATGCGCTCCGCAGATAATCCATGGATTCGATGAGCTGATTCATTTTGGCAATCAGTGTCAGCCGCAGGCAGGTCGGGTAGACATCGTTTGTAGACTGGGCCATGTTTACATGGATATTCGGGTGCAGGTGATCATATTCACCGTATTTGAATCCCATGTGTCCAAGCCCTATGTTGGCGATTACCTCGTTGGCGTTCATGTTCGTGGAGGTGCCTGCACCGCCTTGTATTATATCAACAATGAACTGATCATGGTATTTGTCATCCAGCAGTTCGTTGCAGGCGAAAACGATGGCTTCGGTTTTTTCATCATCAAGCTTGCCGAGTTCGTTATTGGTGATTGCCGCGGCTTTTTTGATGTTGGCCAGTGAGTATATTATCTGCGGATAATGGGAAACCGGAATGCCGGTGATGTGAAAGTTCTCAGAGGCCCTTAAGGTCTGGGCTCCGTACAGGGCTTCTGCAGGGACCTCTTTGGGCCCGATGCAGTCGTGTTCCTTGCGAAAGTTCATTTTATTCTCCGAAAATTACTTGTGATAAGATTACGGCGCAAGCCGTCGAGGACCCGTTTTGTCCCGTTAGGGAACTACAGTCAAGTTCTACATTGTTTTCATATAGTATCAGTCTTCCTTATTGCAACAAAGACACATGCGGACAATATGTTTTTTGTCAGGCTATACCAGTGTGAAGGTTTCAGCATAGGATCGCCGTGCCGATTCAGAAAAGGATTGTTGCAAATTGGATTGCGGCATCGGGTAGCTGGTTGCTGCTGTTTTTCAGGAGCTCAATTTTTCTTTTCAGGCCCGTATGAAAAATTGTTCTTCCCGCCGGCCTTGGCCTTGTACATGGCATCGTCTGCAAGGCGGACCAGAACCTCTTTTTCCTCGCTGTCATCAGGATAAATGCTTATACCTATGCTTACCCCAAGCCGGTAAACCTTTTCGGCAAGATAGAAGGGGGACCGCATTGTATCAATAATGCGCTGCGCTACGACATCAATTTCATTTTTGGAGCCGATATCCTGCAGGATGAAGATAAATTCGTCTCCGCCTATTCTGGAAACCGTGTCGCTTGTCCGCAGGCAGTCGCTGAATCTTCCGGCCACCTCTCTTAATACCGTATCTCCGGCAATATGCCCAAGCTCGTCGTTGACCGGTTTGAAGTTGTCCAGATCAGCGTAGAGGACCGCGATCATCATTCCGCTACGTTCCGCGTGCGAAATGGCCTGTTTTATTCTATCATCAAACAGAACTCTATTCGGGAGGCCGGTCAGACTGTCATACATTGCCAGTCTGCGCATGGTCTCTTCGTGCCCCTTGCGTTCGGATATATCCACCATAAATCCGTCATAGCGGATTACGTTTCCGGCATCGTCTTCTACTGCATTGATTGTTTCAGCTGCCCAGAAAGAAGAACCGTCCCTGCAGCGGTGTTCGGCTTCGAAGTTGGCAGTCCTGCCGAATTCCTTCAAGATGGTCGATAAACGTTTTCGGGTGTCCGTTGAGACATAGCACTGACTGGATATATCGTATATTTCCCGGATCATATCTTCGGGAGAAGAATATCCGTAGTACCGGGCCATCTGAGGATTGACGCTTATAAACTTTCCTTCGGGCGTAGACTGGTAGATGCCCAGCGGAGCATTATCCACTATCTGACGGTATTTTTCCTGCGCAGTGTGCAGGGCCTGGGCTTCTTCCCTGCGCTCGGAAATATCCACAATGAATCCGACGATGCTGTCTTCATCGGACAGTCTGTTGCCCCGTTCATACACCCAGCGGTGTTTGCCGTCGTTACGCAGGATTCTGTATTCAACGGAAAAAGGCTTCTTCTCGGCGACGGCTGCTTCAATAGCGGTCCGTACTTTATGGCGGTCTTCGGGGTGGATCAATTCATTGAACCGTGATCTGCCTCCGTAGATGAAGTCATACTGGTCATATCCGGTCAACCTGTTGATTTTAGGGCTGATGTAATCAAGGGTGAATGGCGGAGTTAGCTCCGATTTGTAGATAATCCCCGGCACATTCATGGCTATGGCTTCGAACAGGTCGTCCTTGCGTTTAAGTTCCTTGTTCTGGGAAATGAGAATCTGTTTTGAGCGGTAGTAGTAGAAGAAGAAAATAACACCGAATATCGTAAATCCCATGAATGCAACCATGGCGATGCGTGCAGTACGTATTGATGTCATTGTTTCGGTTGCTTCGGATTCCGGGGCTGAAACTGCTACAACGAGTTTCAATTCACCCATTTCAACGGTATTCCAGGCAATCAGTTTTCGGACCTTGCTGCCTCCGCGTCTGGTGTAGAACTCATATTCTCCGGTACCGGAGCGGTCATTGAGCATCCGCGAGTCAAGTTTGATCAGATTCGGAAAATTTTTGTGCAGCGAAAAAATATTCTGGCCCAGAATTTCCTTTTCCTGATCAAAAAGAACCATTCCGGCCCCGTCTACGATAAAACCGGAACCGAATTTACCTATTCGCAATGGGTTCATGTACTTGTCTGCCAGTTGGCCGAAATCTATGATTACGGTCAGCACGCCGAGAAATTCTTTTTCTGACCATATGGGAACCAGCATTCCCCCCAGACGGAGATCTCCTGTGATTACCGGCTTAGGGGTCAGGAAGCCTTCAGGCATGCCTGAAAGGGCAGAAAAATATTTTCCTGTCCACTTGGCAGCCTGCCGTCCGGCCTGAATCGATACAGGGGTGGAGGGGTCAGAATTTATGATTGCTGCGGAAGGAGATGAGTATAGGCCTATGTACGCGATAGATTCTATGCCCTTCTGCTGGATTTTAAACAATTTGTGAATGGATTCTTCCGATATCTGACCCTGCAGGAAGCATTTCAGGGCATATCGGGCCATTGCTTTTGATGTTGCTGCTATATTATGCAGCCTCTCGCTTAAGGCGACTGCAGCCAGACTGGTCTGCAGTGCCTGCTGCTGGTTGTAGGTCTTTTCCTGATCACGGATTACCATGTTATCAAGTGTAAGTCCTACCCCCCCTCCTATTCCCAGGATGAGCAGCAATGCCAGCAGCAGTTTCAGGGGAATCCACCTGTTCAGAAAAAACTGTTCGCTCTTTGTCTGCAGCAATTACAAGCTCCGGGTTGATTTCATATTGAGGCATTTTCCGGCATCGATATGCGAGATGAGTAATTTTATATATTATAATCTAATTTCGCGTATGACCTATCCTTTTCAGTATATGTACATTACTGCGAAGTCCGTCTGCAACATATATCGCGATGCCCAACCAGATAAAGGCGAAAGTTACAAATCTGGTTTCTCCGAAAGGTTCATCATACATGAAAACTCCCAGCAGTAGCGCCAGTGTGGGAGCGATGTACTGCATCATACCCAGAGTCACCAGTCGAAGACGTCTTGCTCCGTGAGCGAAAAAGATCAGCGGCAGCGAAGTGGCCGCGCCAGAGCAAAGAAGCAGCAGGTTTTCTGGCAGCCCTACTTCGGGATAGCTTATTTTTCCGTTGAATGCCAGCCAGATCAGATATCCGGCGGAAAGGGGAAAGAGTACAGCTGTTTCGATGAAAAGGCCCGGCAGGGATTCCACCTTCATCACCTTGCGAACCAGTCCGTACAGTCCGAAGGATACGGCAAGGGCAAGCGCTATGGAGGGAATTTTACCGTAATCAAGTATAGCCCAGCCAACCCCGCAGGTAGCCAGCACAATTGCAGCCGCTTGAAGCCTGTTAAGCCGCTCTTTCATGAAGATAAAGCCAAGCAGTGTATTCATAAGCGGGGTCATGTAGTAGCCCATGCTGGTGTCAATCACGTGTCCGTGGTTGACCGCCCAGATGTATACGAACCAGTTGCAGCCTATGAGACAACTGCTCGCGCACAAAAGGAGTTTTCCCTTTGTGTCGGAAAGGGCCGTACGGACTTCCCTCCAGCGGTTTTTGAAGCAAATGAGTCCGGCTACGAAAAACATGGACCAGACGATTCTGTTACACAGCAATTCAAGGGCCGGTACGGCTTCAAGAGCTTTCCAGTATACGGGCAGCAGTCCCCACAGTATGAAAGCCGCTGCTGCGAAATAAAGGCCTTCATGGGTATTCTTATCCATTATTCCCGAATTCCTTGGTAAAAAGTATAAAGAAGCGGGAACGGTATGCTGAACACCGGCACCCTGCAACAGACATATGTCGTAAAAATCCGTCGCAGGCAATCAGGTGCTTATGTCGATGCAGAGGATGGGGGATTTGGGAGTATCGTAGAGTTTGGTGGAAACCGTAACGCAGTTGTTGCCGGATGCCAGAGATATGTAGGAAGCCGTGCTGTTCCAGTTCTTTCCGGCCTTGATGGTCAGGTAATACTCCTTGAGCGAGTGATCCGCGCCCGAAGGGGCCGGCTGATATATCAGCCTTCTGTTTTCCATCAGTTTATACGGGTTGCATATTGTCTCTGAAATCTGGATACCATGCGTGTCCAGAATGTATGCGCACTCTATATTCGAGTTGTCGGTAATGAAAGACGAAAGTATGGAATCCGCAGTATTGGGCATACCGTCCATCAATGCCTCACGCAACTTGGCGGTGAGCCTTTTATAGCTGTTTTCCCTGATTTTCTGATGGTTCAGTTTTTCAAGCATATGGGTCTTGAATTTGGAAGCCAGCAGCTTGATTGATTTATTGTCATAGTCCAGCGCTGTATTTGCCGGGCCGGGTTTTCCGAAGAAATAACCCTGAAATACATCTATGCCCATGCTCATGAGCGTCAGAGCTTCATCAACGGTTTCAATTCCTTCGGCCAGGGGGAGTGATCCGGTACGTTCCGCCAGGTCTATCAATGAACGGGTCACTGCCTGGTTGTGAAATTTTTTGTGGATGTCGGTAATGAGTGACCGGTCTATCTTGATAATGTCCGGGAGCAGCCTGGGTATACGGTCAAGGTTGGAATGTCCCGTACCTACATCGTCCAGGGCTATCAGAAAACCGTTGGTGCGGGATTTCTCCACAAAAGATGATAACGCCTTGTCGCTGCCGGCCTTGGATTCGATTATCTCGATGACGATGTTGTTAGCCGGAATACCGCAGGAGCTGACCATTTTGGCTGTTATGCCATGGTTTATTGTCTCGTGGTTGATAACAGCCGCATCAATGTTTACGGATAGCAGCAGTGACCGGTTTTCTCTGGAGATCGGCGCAAAGGTTTCGAATGCTTTTTTACGGCAGGACCGGTCAAGCAGAGTCAGATCCTGGAGATCTTCACACATTGAGAACAGGGCAACCGGCGGAATGAGTTTGCCGTCGCGAGGGTCAATGGCCCTGCTGAGAGCTTCAAATCCGATCAGGGATTTTCTGTTCATGGATACAAGCGGCTGAAGATAGGTAACCAGGCATTCGCGCTCAAGCAGCTCATGGATGGATAAATTCGGTATTGTCGTCATTTCTCAGTCGCTTCTTCGGTGATTGATACTTCTAAAAGGGACGGCCGGAAGGGTGGGAAGTCCCTTCCGGCCGGGAAGGTCCGGTGGAGGTGGTCACCGGTCCGGGGGCCGGGCTCTTCTGCCGATGAAAAGCCCGGTCTAGCTGTACACTAATTGGGGTTATAGTGATTCTTCTCCTGTTCTGATGCGGATGGTGCGTCCCAGGTCCTGTACGAAGATGACACCGTCACCTTCCTTGCCTGTCTGGGCACCTGTCTTGATTGCTTCAAGAGCTTCGTCCAGTTTTTCGGGAGAAATCCCGAGTTCGATGCGGACTTTCTTGAGCAGGTTAACTTCCATTACAACTCCGCGGTAGGTTTCAGTGAATCCTGCCTGTCTGCCGGAACCGAGAATGTTGGTTACAGACATGGAGTATATTCCTTTGGTGTAGAGAGCCTGTTTTACCTGAGTAAGGCACTCGGGGCGAATATATGCGATGATAAGTTTCATTGTCTTGTTCCTTTATTTCTGGTGGTTCGGTTATTCGTTGGAGAAGATCTGGAAACCGTTGTAAGATTCGGAACCATGTTCAGAGATATCAAGGCCTTTCATTTCTTCTTCAGCGGTTACGCGTATACCCATGATGGCTTTGGCGATGTTGAAGGCGATCAGGCCGGCACCGAATGCCCATACAAAGCAGGCTACTACACCGATGATCTGAGTGGTCAGTATTCCGAAGCCGCCGCCGTAGAAGAGGCCGCCAACGCCGTCGTTGAGTTCGGGAGAGGTGAACAGACCGCAGGCTATGGTTCCCCATGCGCCGCATACACCGTGAACGGATACTGCGCCGACCGGGTCGTCGATTTTCAGGACCTTATCAATGAAGTCGATGGAAAGAACTACCAGCACGCCGGCGATGATACCGATGATGATGGATGCTGCCGGGGAAACGGTTGCACAGGGAGCGGTAATACCTACCAGGCCGGCAAGCGCGCCGTTACAGGTCATGGAGATATCCGGCTTTCCGTATCTGAACCAGGATGTGAACATTGCGCCCAGGGTACCTGCGCAGGCGGAGAGGCTGGTGGTCATGGCGATCAGGCCGATGGAACCGTCTGCAGTGGTGGTAGAACCGGGGTTGAATCCGAACCAACCGAACCAGAGAATGAATACACCAAGAGCTGCCAGCGGAATATTGTGGCCGGGAATAGCCTTGGCTTTACCGTCTGCGGCGTATTTGCCGATACGGGGTCCGAGTACGATGGCACCTGCGAGGGCTACCCATCCACCTACGGAGTGAACAACGGTGGAACCTGCGAAGTCCATGAAACCGAGGCCTTCAAGCCAGCCGGCACCGGAATCGCCGAGCCACAGAGAACCCCAGGCCCAGTGGCCGGATATGGGATAGATGAGGCCGGTTACGAGTACGGTAACGAGCAGATAGCTGCTGAATTTGGTGCGTTCAGCGATACCGCCGGAAACGATTGTTGCTGCGGTTGCTGCGAACACGGACTGGAAGAACCAGAAAGTGATGGTCCACTGTGAGTCAGGATCGGTGAGACCGGTTCCGGCAAGAGAGAAGCCGGAGGTGCCGATGAATCCGCCTGCATCGAGTCCGAACATGAGGCCGAAACCGAACAGGAAAAAGATGATCGATCCTGCAGCAAAGTCGACAAAGTTTTTCATCAGGATGTTACCGGCGCTTTTAGCTCTGGTGAATCCTGTTTCGACACAGGCAAATCCAGCCTGCATGAACATGACCAGGATCGCTGCTATAAGTGTCCAGAGAATGTTGCCGTGAGCCTGAGTCAGGTACTCTTCGCCGGCGAAAGCCGCGGAAGGTGCTGCCAGGAGCATGAGAAGTGCAAGGGCCGGGATTTTGCGGCCAGCCATTGAAAGTTTAGTAGTCATACAGTCCTCCTTAGGGGTGTTGATTGCTTCAAGGATGTTTCAAACAAAGCATGGAATGTGCCAAAAAAATAATATATTGAAATATAAGGATTTTTTTTAAAATCTATTCAAATATCTAGTACAAAAATGTATTTTTGTACTTTTTTGTCGTATTCTGGTGAAGGTGAAATTACAAAAAGGTAAATATGACAAAAAGAAGTGTTCCGTGTGGTATTGCAAAATTACAAATCCTTTCCATTATATTAATGATGGGGAAAAAATAAATAAAGTTGTTGACACCTTTTGCACATGTCGGGTAGAAAATCCCCATGCAAACTTTCAACACCTTGGGCACCGGCCTCTCATATTTTTTCTACTTTTTTTATTTTTGGTGCTCCCACGCTTGTGGTCAGGTGGAGGTTTGCTCGTACAAAAAGTAGAACACGAACAAAGCAAACGACCTCTACGAAAGGGCCGCAGGCGAAAACTCGCCGGCGGCCCTTTTCTTTTAACGGGTCGCCAAAGGGAAGCGGATCTTGGAGAAACAGAGGCGAACTTCAGGAGAACAAAAATGCAGATTGGGAAAAGCATCAGACTGGAAAGGATTTTCAACCGTGAAACCGAACGTACAATCATCGTCCCCATGGACCACGGCATAAGCGTAGGCCCCATTGAAGGGCTGCAGGATATGCGGGAGGCAGTCGGGGACATGGTTAAAGGCGGGGCCAACGCAGTGCTTATGCACAAAGGCCTTGTCCGCTGCGGTCACCGCATGGAAGGCCGTGACGTAGGCCTCATTGTCCACCTTTCCGCTTCCACCTCCCTCTCCCCGTTTCCCAATGCCAAAACTCTCGTAGGTACAGTTGAAGACGGTATCCGCCTCGGAGCCGATGCTGTCTCAGTGCACGTAAACCTCGGTGACGAAACCGAATCCAGAATGCTTAAGGATCTCGGAGATGTTGCTTCATGCGCGCAGGGATGGGGAATACCTGTCCTGGCAATGGTTTATGCCCGCGGACCGAAAGTTAAGAGTGAATTCGATCCTGAAACAGTGGCTCACTGTGCCCGCGTAGGTGAAGAGCTCGGAGCGGATATAGTGAAAGTGCCTTACACCGGGGATATTGATTCCTTTGGAAGAGTCGTCGACGGTTGCTGTATCCCCGTTGTTATCGCCGGCGGACCCAAGCTTGATTCCACCCGCGACTTCCTGCAGATGGTCTCCGACTCCCTCAAAGCAGGCGGTTCCGGGCTTTCCGTCGGTCGCAATGTCTTCCAGCACAAGAATCGCGTGAAGCTCGTGGAAGCATTGCACAAAATTGTACATGAAGATGAAGGCGTTGACGAAGCCCTTGCATACATCGGTGAATAAGCACTCAGGAAATCATAATGAAGAAAATTATTTTTAAAGCTATCCCGTTTGATAAAAATCTCGTTACCCTCGCTCTTGAATCAGGAGTTGATGCAGTGCTGAGTGACGAGGAATATAAAAAAGATATTGAAGCACTGGGCAGGGTAACTGTTGTCACCCCGGATGAGATGCCTTGTGTGGCGGTTAACGAGAAGGCGGATGAAGAGTCCGCAGTGGAACTTTACAAAAAAGGTAAGAGTGTCTGCCTGCAGGCCGGTTGGGAGATTATCCCGGTTGAAAACATACTTGCACAGGTGGATTCCCTCGCCCTTGAAGCGGAATCTCTGGACCGGGCCAGACTGGCTGCCGGAGTACTGGAAAGGGGTGCGGATATAATCGTGGTTACTCCCGAAGGCGCAGCGGACCTTAAGCAGATTGTTGCGGAACTGAAACTCTCACAGGGTAAAATGGAACTCCAGAAAGCAAAGGTAACCTCCATCGAACCGGCAGGGCTCGGACACCGTGTCTGCGTGGACACCACCTCCATGCTTAAAAAGGGTCAGGGAATGCTGACCGGAAATTCTTCGGCATTCTCCTTTCTGGTCCACGCCGAAACCGAATCCAACCCTTATGTCGCGGCGCGTCCTTTCAGAGTAAATGCCGGAGCCGTTCATGCCTATGCCCAGATGCCCGGTGACAGGACCACCTATCTGGAAGAACTTTCTTCCGGTACCGAGGTGCTGATTGTGGATGCTCAAGGGAACACTTCCGTTGCAGTGGTCGGACGCAGCAAGGTAGAGGTTCGGCCCATGCTGTTGATAACTGCCGAAGTCGCAACTCCGAATGGACCGATCGCAGGCAAGGTCTTCCTGCAGAATGCGGAAACCATCCGCGTTGTCAGCAGTCAGGGAGAACCCGTGAGCGTGGTTACGCTTGAACCCGGAGATGAAATTCTTTGCCGTATTGATGATGCGGGTCGCCATTTCGGTATGCGCATCAAGGAAGAAATTGTAGAGGAATAGGTAAATGTCAGAGTCCAGCAATAAAAATCTAGTTGATCTCAGGGACGAAATAGATTCCCTGGATAGCGATATTCTTGAACTTCTGAACAGAAGAGCCGCCGCTTCACTTGCCGTAGGGGCAATCAAGGCCGGTTCCTCGGATCAGATATTCAAACCCTTCCGCGAGCAGGAAGTCCTGCGCGGGCTAACCGGGCGCAACCCCGGACCGCTTCCGGCAGAACATCTGGAAGCCATATATCGCGAAATAATTTCATCTTCACGCAGACTGCAGAGGCCTGAGCGGGTGGTTTATCTCGGGCCCGAAGGCACATTTTCGTATTTTGCAGGACTACAGCACATGGGACGTCAGGCCGACCTGATCCCCAAGAATAATTTCGAGGATATTTTTGTGGCGGTCTCCAAAGGAGAGGCCGATCTCGGCATTATCCCTCTTGAAAACTCCCTCAAGGGCACAGTGGGACAGAATGTCGATCTCTTCATGCGCTATCCTGTCTACATCCAGGCTGAGCTGTTTCACCGCATCAGTCACGGACTCATCAGCAAGGGCGTAGGACTGGACGGAATCAAGACAGTCTATTCCCATTCCAAGGCTCTGGAGCAGTGCACCGGGTGGCTGCGGGCCAATCTGCCGGGGGCGGAACTTGTGGCCGTGGAATCAACCGCACAGGCTGCAAAAATGGTTTCCGAAAGCGATGGCCCCATTGCCGCGCTCGGCCATGTTAAGCTCGCCAACATCTTCGGTCTGCACGTCGTTGCCGAAGCGGTGGAGGACCTGCCCGACAACTGGACGAGGTTTCTCATCATCGGCCCCAAGCCGGGCGAAGAGGGCAAAAGAGACAAGACAACCATACTGTTCACCACACCGGACAGGCCCGGAGCCCTTGTTTCCGTGCTTAACGAACTGTCTGGAAAAGATATCAACATGACCAAACTTGAATCACGTCCGTTTCTCGGAGAAAAGTGGAAGTACATGTTTTTCGTGGACCTGCAGGGAGACCTGGGAGCCGCTGAGCACGAATCCCTTATCGAGAGTCTCAAGGCACGCTGTCTGACGTTCAGGATTCTGGGCAGCTATCCTGCCGGATCGCAGAATGGAAGCAAGTTTTAATATTTTGAATTTGATGCGCTTTGCGCTTTTGATATAACCAAACAGACTTGACCAGTCAGGAAAAAATATAATGACTTCTGAGGACTGTATAATTGTAAAAGCACCTTCATCAAAGTCTCTGTCCCACAGAGCTTTGATAGCGGGAGCGCTTTCCGAGGGAACGACAGTAGTGCTTGATCCTTTGGACAGTAACGATATCAACAGGACCATGGACTGCCTGACCACTATGGGGGCGCAGTTCAGCATTGACGGTACAGCTACAACCGTAACCGGCATGCATGAAGGGCCCAGAGGCGGGGAAAAAGAGCCCGCGGTTCTTGAAATGCGTGATTCGGGAACGACCTGCCGCCTGATTACCGCACTGGCCGGAGCCGGGCGCGGACTGTTCAGAGTTCAGGGTACCCCGCGCATGCATGATCGGCCCATCGGAGCGCTGACCGGTGCACTGGAATCTCAGGGCGTAAAGGTGACTTTTTCCGATAAACCGGGATATCCTCCGGTAACCCTTGAAGCGGACGGATTTCGCGGAAAGAATATGGATATTTCCCTTGAGGAATCTAGCCAGTACCTTTCCGGCCTGCTGCTGGCCGCCCCGCTTGCCGATGAAACCACCATCATAAATGTGGTCGGAAGGAAGGCTGTTTCGTGGCCTTACGTGGCTCTTACACTCAATGTGATGGAGGATTTCAGAATAAAATTTGAAGTCCAGACCCTGCATGACGGTAAATGGAAAAAAGTTGACTGGCGCAAGGTGGAGAAGGTTGTACCCGGAGAAATCCGTTTCAAGGTGGAACCCTCCAGATTTGACCGCGAAGAATACCGGGTGGAGGGAGACTGGTCCAACGGGTCCTATTTTCTGGCAGCAGGGGCTGTCGGTAACAAACCTGTTAAAATTGAGGGGCTGTCCACAAAATCTCTTCAGGGTGACATCGCAATAATGTATATCCTCAAGGCCATGGGGGCCAAAATAGAGAGTGACGCGCATAGCGTAACTGTGTATCCTTCCAAACTCCACGGGGTGGAAGTGGACATGAGCAAGTGTCCTGATCTGGTTCCGACCGTGGCCGTTGCAGCAGCCTTTGCGGATAGTCCCACTACGATAACCAACGTGGCTCATCTGCGCATCAAGGAATGCGACCGTCTGGAAGCGAGTGCCGCTGAGGTGATGCGCGCAGGCGGAAAGGCTGAAATAACGGAAGATTCCATAACCATAATTCCTGCTCCGCTGAAAAAAGGGGAGCGTATAGTTTTTTCCACTTACGATGACCACAGGCTGGCAATGTGCACGGCTATTTTCGCACTTGCCGGTATTGAGTCCGTTCCGGAAGAACCGGGCTGCGTAGCCAAGTCCTTTCCGGGGTTCTGGGATGAGTGGGCAATAATCACCAAGGGTAACGGTTGTTGATATGGACTGCGGGTTTGATAAAATTCACAGCATAGCCGTCATCGGGTCCAGAGGGCAGATGGGCGGTTTCCTGGCACTGAAGGCGGAACGGGCCGGTTTGCTGGTGCACCGTTTCGACCAGCCTATCGATGAGTCCGAGATGGCTCGTCTGCTGCCGGGAACCGATTTCGTACTCTTGTGTGTGCCCGTTACCGTAATGGATGAAGTACTGACCAAGGTTGTGCCTCACATGAAGAAAGGAGCAGTCCTTTCCGATGTCGGTTCGGTTAAAGGGCGGCCTGTGCAGCAGATGCTCAGGGCCTATTCCGGTCCTGTTGTCGGCACCCATCCCCTTTTCGGTCCCGTTATTCCCACTGATTTCAATCCTACCGTGGCTCTTGTTGCCGAGCGCAAGGAAGATCATCCGGCACTGCTTGCGGTTAAGGATTTTTTCGAACGCCTTGATTTTGGGGCTTTCGAGTCTTCCGTAGATGAGCATGACAAGGCCATGGCCATGATTCAGGCTCTTAATTTCAGTTCCACCATAGCTTTTCTGGCCTGTTCCAGAGAAATTCCCAATATCAAGAAATTTGTTACCCCGTCTTTCAGGCGCAGACTTGAATCCGCTCAGAAGATGGTGACTCAGGACAGCGATCTCTTTGTGACTATTTCCGATGCCAACCAGTACAGCCTCGAAGCAATTCGTCTGTTCCGTTCTTTTCTCTCCCTTGCTGCAGCCGGTGACATGGACCTGCTGGCAGACCGTGCATCCTGGTGGTGGCGTGAAAATAATACCTAGGGAGAAGTGCATCTAAAAAAAGGATAAGGCCGCATTCTCCCGGAGGATGCGGCCTTTTTTTATATATAAAACTGGTGTGAGAATTTAAAAATACAGCGCTTAATAAAATGGAGATTTGAAAATGAAGATTGAATTGACACAGTACGGCAAATGGTTGCCGGCTGACACGCAGACACCGATCAGTCTTTATCTCGGGCTGGTCGGGGATGCGCCCGGTATCCTGCTGGAAAGTGCAGAGGTTGACGGCCGTCTCGGCCGCTACAGCCTGATTGCCTGGGATTTCAGGCTGAAGCTTTCTCCGGTTTGCGGCAAGCTTTCCGTGGAATGCGCGGATTCGAGGCTGGCCGGTCTGGCCACTTATTCCGGAATGGATTTTCTGGACGGTATGCGTGCGGTGATGAAGGCTCTGCATGTTAATACCGGTCCGGAAGTCGGGGAACTTCCTCCGTTGACCCGAGGTCTTTACGGAACGCTCGGATACGGAATTGCAGGCATGCTTGAACCCAAGCTGAAGGACAAGCTTCCGGCCGAAGACGCCGAGGTCCGGCTCGCTCTTCCGGGCAGGGTGGTTCTGTTTGACCACCTCAAGCACAGCTGCTGTTTCCTGTCGCTGGACAAGGATGCCGAGCCTGAATTCACTCCGCCTGTCTTCGGGGTATCCTGCGAACCTACAAAGGTCGGCGAACCTGTGGCTGAGCCCGGACAGGAGAAATACAAGAAGGGTGTGGAAAAGATCAAGGAACTCATTGCCGAGGGCGAATGCATACAGGTTGTGCTTTCCACCCGTTTTTCCGCACCGTTCAGCGGTAATTCCTTCGACCTGTATCGCAGGTTGCGGCAGGCCAACCCTTCGCCGTTCATGTTCTACATGAAATTCAGCCGCGAGGAGATTCTGCTTGGTTCCTCACCGGAAATGATGGCCAGATGCGAGAAGGGCAGACTTGAAGTCCGTCCTATTGCGGGAACAAGGCCGCGCGGTAAGGATGCAGCAGGAGACCGCAGATTCGTGGAGGAGCTGCTGGCTGATCCCAAGGAACGTGCAGAACACGTTATGCTGGTCGATCTCGGCCGCAACGATCTCGGGCGCATAGCAAAGCCCGGTTCCGTTACCGTGGAGAAGTTCATGCAGATAGAATACTTCAGCCACGTCATGCACATCACTTCATATGTGGAAGCTGATCTTCGGGACGATCACGATGCAATTGACGTGCTGCAGGCCACTTTCCCGGCCGGGACACTTTCCGGGGCACCCAAGATCAGGGCCATGGAGATAATTTCGGAGATAGAGGAAGTGCCGCGCGGCCCTTACGGAGGTTGCATCGGTTTCATCGGTCTGGACAAGGACTCCGTGAATCTGGACACCGGCATAACCATCCGGTCCATGTGGATTCGTGACGGCAAGTGCCACTGGCAGGCCGGGGCCGGGATCGTCTATGATTCCGATCCTGAAATGGAATGGCTGGAATGCAACAACAAGGCTCGTGTTCTCAAGGAAATTCTGCAGTCGGAGGGCGGTGATGTTTTTACTCGTGGATAACTTTGATTCGTTTACCTTCAATCTGGTGCAGGCGTTTCAGCAGCTCGGGGCCGATCCTCTGGTTCTGCGCAATGACCGGGAAGAAATTCTAGAGCTGGCCGAATCAGGCAAGCTGGAAAGGGTCTGCCTTTCCCCCGGACCGAGCAATCCGGAAAATGCCGGGCTTTCGCTGGAATTCCTTTCCAGACTGCCTGTCGATGTCCCGGTGCTGGGCGTCTGCCTCGGTCATCAGACTCTGGGCCACTTTGCGGGAGCTTCCGTGGTACGGGCCGGACGCATCATGCACGGCAAGACTTCGGACATATATCATAAGGGCGAGGGAATATTCAGCGGACTGGACAATCCGTTCAACGTCTGCCGCTATCATTCCCTTGTAGTCAACGTGGATGAGGCCCCGGATCTGCTGGAGCTTACTGCCTGGACCGATCAGGATGAGGTGATGGGACTGCGTTACAAGGACCGGCCATGGACCGGCGTGCAGTTTCATCCGGAATCAATTCTGACACCGGAAGGCCCCAAGCTTCTGAAGAATTTTCTGGACGGCAATATTTAAGGAAACGCTGGCTAACGTTATAGTTTGATATGGCTGTTGCCATAGCTTCGCAAAACATTTGATTTAAACTGCCAGGGATTCCAAAGGGTCGCGGACCCTTTGGCCGTCGGAGACAAAATCAAATTGCCAAAAGCGCGAAGCGCATCAAACGAAAAATCAAACAGTGATTTCTTAACCCCTACATTAATATATAAGGACACAGGTGAAAAAATGTCACAGATAGTTACTGAATCCCTGAACGCCATCTCCGCTGGAAAGGATTTGACCACTGAACAGGCCGATGCTGTTTTCGAGGAACTTTTTTCCGGTGAAATGACTTCTTCACAGGCCGGGGCACTGCTTATGGGGCTGGGCATGAAAGGTGTGACTTCCGTTGAAGTCGCTGCCGGTGTGCGTGCTGCCCTGCGTGAAGCAAAGCTGATCAAGGGACTGAACAGCGCCAGGATCGATACCTGCGGTACCGGCGGCGACATGACCAACAGCTTCAACTGCTCCACAGCCGTGGCCCTTTATCTGGCCGACATGGGTTATGAAGTGGTCAAGCACGGCAACCGTGCGGTTTCATCGTCCTGCGGCAGCGCGGATGTTCTGGAAGATCTCGGAATTTCCCTCGGAACCACTGCCGGTGAAGCCCGTGACGTGCTTGTGCGTGACAGATTCGTGTTTCTTTTCGCTCCCAACTATCATCCGGCCTTCGGTAAAATAGCTCCTATCCGCAGGGAACTGGGCATCCCGACCATGTTCAATCTCATGGGACCGCTGCTCAACCCCGCCCGTCCGACCCACCAGATTCTCGGTGTCGGAAAACCGGAAACAATGCGGCTTATGGCTGAGGTTCTGGCTATTACCAATGTTGAAAAAGCCTATGTCGTACACGGTGCGGGCAATTTCGATGAACTGACTCCTTTCGGAATCAACGATGCGATCCTGCTGGAAGACGGTGAACTGACCGAACTCCGTATTGATCCCGCCGAGTACGGTTTTGCCAAGTCTGACCCTGCTGAAGTTGCGGTAAAGGACCGTGTTGACGCACTGGCCACTATCCGGAAAGTGCTTTCCGGCAGGGCTCCCCAGCCTATGATGGACATGGTTTCTCTGAATCTGGGTGCTGCGCTTTCCCTTCTGGACAGCTCTTCTCTTGGAGATGGTATTGAAAAAGCCAGGTCCAAGACGGCCAAAGGCATAAGCAGGGAATACTAGTCATGCTGGATAAATTCAGGAAATCCAAGCAGGCCGAGGTGGACATGCTTCACCGTCTTGATGCGGAAGGGAAGATGCCTGCTCCATATACCGGGAGCCGGCCTTCGTTTGCCGAGGCCATACGCAGGGACGCTTCCGGGATGAAGGTCATTGCCGAATACAAGCGCGCATCTCCGTCCAAGGGGGATATCAACCTCGGACTGAGCGCGGCACAGGTGGCGGGTATGTATGCTGCGGGAGGGGCTTCGGCCATTTCCGTGCTTACCGAAGAGGCCTACTTCAAGGGCGACCTGCGTTATCTGGATGAAATAAAGCCCAGCGGATTGCCCATGCTGCGCAAGGATTTTCTGGTGGACCTGCTGCAGGTGGACCAGACCCTTGCCACACCAGCCTCGGCTCTGCTGGTCATAGTGCGCATGTTCGCGGATGACGGAATGCTCCGGGAAATGATAGAGCGCACCCATGCCGCGGGGCTGGACGCCGTTGTGGAAGCTTTTGATAAGACTGATCTGGACCGGGCCAAGAAAGCCGGGGCTAAAATTATCCAGATCAACAACCGAGACCTTGATACCCTCGGTATCGACATGAACCGGTCCGTTGAATCCATTAAAAGGAAAGAAGAGGGTGAAATATGGATTTGCGCCAGCGGCATCAATGAGCCGGAAGACTGCGCACTGATGAATTCGCTGGGCTATGATACCGTGCTGGTAGGCACTTCCATAATGTCCAGCCCGGACCCGCAGGCCAAGCTTGCGGCACTTGTCGCCGGAGGTAGATCATGAGTCTGCTGGTAAAGGTCTGCGGCATGACCCGTGCAGAGGATGCGGCTTTTTGCGAGGAGTCGGGGGCTGATTTCCTAGGCTTCATCTTCCATCCTTCCAGTCCGCGTAATGTGGATGAGGCTTTTGCCCGGTCCGTCAAGACTTCTTCAGCCAAAAAGGTGGGGGTTTTTGTCAAGCAGAGTGCGGCCGAGGTGATAGAGATAATGAAAAACGGACGGCTTGATTTCGCCCAGTTGCACGGGGGACAGAACGAAGAGTTCTGTGACACTGTCGGTCGGGAGCGGGTCATAAAGGTTCTCTGGCCTCAGCGCTATGAATCATCCAAGGAATTTCAGGACGACATAGACCGTTTTGCCCCGCATTGTGCCTACCTGCTTTTCGATGCCGGGAAGTCCGGTGGCGGGCATGGGGTGTCCATGGCGTTCGATGTGTTTGAAGATGTGGAAATACCGGTGCCCTGGCTGCTCGCCGGGGGGCTTTCGGCCGAGAATCTGGAGCATGCCCTGATCACGGCAAAACCGTCCGGGGTTGATCTTAATTCCGGAGTGGAATCGGAACCGGGTATAAAGGATAAAAACAGGCTTGGCGACGCATTCGCGTGCATTGCCCGGCAAAGACGAGGATAATGTAATGAAAAAAGGATATTTCGGAGACTTCGGAGGACAATTTGTTCCGGAACTGCTCATGCCGCCGCTGCTTGAGCTTGAGGAAGCAATGGAAAAAATTGTCAAGTCGGACGAATTTCAGCAGGAGTATACACGTCTGCTCAAGGATTTTGTCGGCAGACCCACGGCGCTGACTCATTGTGCCAATATTTCAAGTGAACTCGGTTTCAACCTCTGGCTGAAGCGTGAAGATCTGGCTCATACCGGTGCCCATAAGGTCAACAACACCGTCGGACAGGCCCTGCTGACCAAGATGATGGGCAAGCCCATGATGCTGGCTGAGACCGGCGCCGGACAGCACGGAGTGGCAACCGCGACCGCAGCTGCTCTGCTCGGACTTGAATGCGAGATATACATGGGAGCCGTTGACGTAAAACGCCAGTCCCACAACGTACGCCGCATGGAACTGCTGGGCGCGAGATGCGTCCCGGTGGAATCCGGCACACAGACTCTCAAGGATGCCATCAATGCTGCACTGCGCAAATGGATAGCCGACCAGCGCACTACCCATTACTGCTTCGGAACAGCTGCCGGACCGCACCCCTTTCCGCTTCTTGTACGTAATTTCCAGTCGGTCATAGGACGCGAGGCCAAGGCCCAGTTCAAGGAAAAGACCGGGGAACTTCCGTATATGGTCGTGGCCTGTGTCGGCGGCGGCTCCAACGCCATAGGCATGTTCCACGAATTCGTGCAGGAAGAGTCGGTTAAGATCGTGGGTGTCGAGGCTGCCGGAACCGGAGAGCCGGGCTGTTACAACTCCGCGCCCATTAACCTCGGAACTCCCGGCGTGCTTCATGGAACCCATTCCCTGCTGCTGCAGACCGAGGACGGACAGATAATGCCTTCCCACTCCATTGCCCCGGGACTTGATTATCCCGGAGTAGGCCCGGAACACGTGCATCTGCATTCTATCGGAAGGGCACAGTACGGCACGGTCAACGACCATCAGGCACTGGCCGCTTTCAGGATGCTCTGCCGCAAGGAAGGCATTCTCCCCGCGCTGGAAAGTTCCCATGCCGTCGCCTGGGTACTGGAAAACCGGGAATCCATCCCCAAGGGCGCAAACGTCATAGTCAACCTGTCCGGTCGCGGCGACAAGGACATGGGCATTCTTGAAGAATACCTTGCCAAATACGGCGAATAGGGAGAGTCCGAAAATGAGTATCACCAAACTTGCAGATAAAATTAAAGAAGCCAACGCTCAAGGCCGGATCGGCCTTATCCCGTTTCTGCCCGGAGGATATCCGAGCCGAGACCGGTTCTGGAATGAAATCATGGAACTGGACGAAAACGGTGCGGACGTGATCGAGATAGGCATGCCCTTTTCCGATCCGGTTGCAGACGGACCGGTGGTTGAGGCCGCTTCCCTGAAGTGCCTTGAAGACGGCATCAATCTGAAATGGATTCTGGAAGGGCTGTCCGTGAACAGGGCGAAAATAAGCGCCGGTGTGCTGCTGATGGGTTATTACAATCCCGTCCTGAAGTACGGACTGGAAAAATTCGCCAAGGATGCCTGTGCTGCAGGGGTCAACGGATTGATCATTGCCGACCTGCCCTACGAGGAAGGAGTTGAATTCCGCGACCTGCTTGCAAAATATGATATTGCCCTGATCCCGCTGGTCGGACTGAATACGAAAGCTGACCGCATGTCCCTTTATGCAAATGGCGGCAACGGATTCTGCTATTATGTCTCCGTGCTGGGAACCACCGGGGATCGCGATTCCCTGCCGGAAGAAATCAAAGATGGACTTGCTCAGGCCAAGGAAGTCTTCGACATTCCCGTGGCGCTGGGATTCGGTCTCAAGAATCCTTCACAGCTCGCGGCTCTGGACGGTCTTGTGGATGCCGCGGTCTTCGGATCGGCTCTTATCAGGCACATTGATTCCGGAAAAAGTTCCGCTGATTTCATGAAGGCCTGGAAATAATTACGGTAAAGTCAGGGCTCCGGCAGAAAGATCTGCCGGAGCCCTGATTTATTATAGAACGATTCCTGAGGGCACAACCTGGTTATTTCAGATAACCCCTTTCCGTCATTCCCTGAGCATCCTTGAAATTTCCCATTGCCGTGAGCATGGTCCTGAATCCAAGCTTATCGTAAAATCCTTCCTTGCCCGGCACGGCGAAGAGAATGACGTTGAGCGGCTCCAGTTTTTTCATGGCCGCGGTCATAATCATTCTGCCTATCCCTTTGGATTGATATTCCGGAAGCACACAAAGGTCGTAAATTACGCCGTTGTATTCTCCGTCCGTTATCGCCCGTGCAAAGCCGATTGTTTTTGCTCCGTCCTTGGCAAAGCAGACCAGTTCGCTGTTTTCAGCTGCGCGGCGGAGTTTTTCCGGTTCTCTGGTGCCGAGGGGGGCTTTTTCGAATATTGTCGAGATTTCCTTCCAGTCTATGCCGTCCAGTTCGTGACTGATAATTATACTGCTCATTTAGTTACCTGAGGCTTTGATTTGCCGGGAGCATCCTGCGGCATGGTCTCATTATCGGAATATATGACTTTCCAGTTCCGCACTCTTTCGTCCTTTAACCCCGCCTGATAGAGAGCTTTTTGAATGATTCCTTTTTGCCGCAAGATTTTAAGGCCGCGTTCAAGTGCTTCGTAAATGGCTTTCCCGTCCGGATGCGTTTTTGAAACCATGAAATGCCGACTGTTGGGGAACAGCACTTTTATTCCTTTTACCGGGTAAAGTTTGTGTCCGTTTATGGCGTGGAGCATATCCGGTTCCCTGGCGAATTCAAGCAGAGTGAAATCCGCACGTTTTTTCCCCATCATCTTAAGAAGCAGTTCGTAGCGCGGCGCTGTTTCAATCTTGGGAAAACCCATTTTTTTCAGGGTCATGATGTCTATGGTCCAGGACATTTCAGTCAGAGGAACAAGCTGGAGAAGTTCGTTCATGTCCGGTTTCGCCTTCAGCAAGGGAGAGTCCTTATGGGTATAGATTCCCTTTTCAAAATCTCCTCTGCCTATAAAAGGTTCAGTCTTGTATACGGAATAGTCAAAATCATCTTCCCACATATCGGTCGCCAGCAGAGGAATTTTCCCTCTTTTCACCTCTGCTATGCATCGGGTGAGGTTCGGAAACTGGACGAACCTTATCTCGGCATCCATGCCACCGGCATGAAGTGCCTGATTGAGTATAAGCAGGGCAAGGGCGGGGCGGGTCGCGAAGGTTGATTTGAAATCAGTTATCTTCAGCGGATCCCCGCCTTTTTCTTTTACAAGGGACAGGTAATTGGATTCCGTGCTTTCCACGCCGGTCAGATAAATTATCTTTCCGGCCATGGTTTCGATAGGAAGCGCTACCAACAGCAGCATAAACAGAAGTATTTTCATTCAGACACATCTTTTTTGGGTGTTTCGATACGAATCTACATCAGTTATGTCGGGATTTCCACAATAATCGTGAATCCTTTGCTGCTGTTTGCGGCTCTTATACTCCCGCCGTGTATACCGGTTATTTTTCTGGCAGCGGCCAGCCCCAGTCCTGAGCCGGGAAGCTCCTGTCCTTTCAGCCGGTGAAAAGGATTGAATATTTCCTCAAGGTCTTCTTCGGTCAGGGGAGGGTGGGTGTTGGCAACTTCAATGTGCGCGGTATTGTCCTCTTCTTTCAAGCTTATTGAAACATCTCCGTCCGGATCTGTGTATTTGAAAGCGTTGCCCAGAATATTGTCCAGCACCACAGTGAGGGCATTGCGGTTGCAGTTGCCGGTCTTGACGTCTTCAAGATGCAGCTCGATAGAAATCCGGTTTCTCGTTGCAATGTGGCTGTACTGGCTGATCAGGTCTTCGATTATGGCTTTAAGGTCGGCGGTTTCGTTCATTGCCGGAAGTTTGTGTATATCCAGCTTTGAAAATTTTATAATTTTACCGATCAGTTCATCCATATGGCTTATCTCGAACTGCATGCCGTTTATAAAACCTTCGCAGCCGGGCGAGCCGTTCTCTTCTATCTTTTCCTTGAGCATCTCCAGCGAGATGCGCATTCTGGCCAGCGGACTGCGTAGTTCGTGCGACACATTCGCCGTCAGTTCGCGGCTTGATTTGACCATTTTTTCCAGTTCTTCGGCCATGTGATTGAAGGCCGTCCCGAGTTCGGCGATTTCGTCCCGGCCTTTGATCCTGACCCTTTGTTTCAGGTCCCCCCGGCCCATTCGCGAGGCCGAAACGGTCAGTTCCTTCACCGGACTTATCATGCGTCGCGATACGGGGATGAGAAACAGTGCCGCAAGCACTATGAGCACAATCTGTGAACGCATGAACCACACATCTTCATTGAATTTCGGGATGGAGTGGAAGACGTGGTATGTGTACGGGTAGCCGCGAGGCTTTGAGGATGTGTATAAACCGTAGACGCTTTTCAGCCCGGCAACTTTTTTCTTGTATATGTAGGCTCCTTCCATTGATTTAACCGCTTCTCCGGAGGTCCAGTCGTGCATGTCCGGAATTGTTTCCGTGGATGAAGCAACCAGTTCTCCGTATGGTCCGGTTATCCAGATGTCCGCCTGAATGGATCTGCCCAGCGTCTGCAGCAGGGTGGTCAGATCACTGTGCCGAGTTTCTGCAGCCGGGTCGGTTTGTTCCATATTCATCTCGGCAAGGTTTTTTACCGTGATCAGCTGTCGTTCCATATGGCTGACTCTGGGACTCTGGGACCAGGAAAGAGTCATGAACCAGAACAGGATCAGTTCGGAAAGTATGAGTACCAGCATGAAGGCCAGAAAAAATTTCAGATAAAGTCGGCTTATTTTCATTTTTCGCTCACGAACATATAACCGGTTCCCCATACCGTTTTGATGCGTGATTCATGGTCCGGATACGGTTTGAGTATTGCCCGCAGTTTGCTTATGTGCACGTCTATTGATCTGTCAAAGGCATTGAAATCCTTACCCCATACCGAAGTCATCAGATCATCTCTGGTCAGCGGGCGGTCGGGGTTTTCCATCAGGGCTTTGAGCAGCTTGAATTCCGTGGAGGAAAGTTCCAGAGATTCTCCATTGATTTCAAGCTTCTGGTAGGTCATGTGCAGGATTATGTCTGCGACCCTCAACTGTCCGGTTGAAGGTTCGGAAACATGGTCCGGTTCATTGGCCCTTCTGAGCACCGCTTTTATTCTGGCCAGCAGTTCCCGCGGATTGAAAGGCTTGGAGATGTAATCGTCCGCTCCGAGTTCCAGCCCCACTATGCGGTCGGTGTCCTCGCCCTTGGCGGTGAGCATTATGACCGGCACATTGGAGTGGGGCCGAAGGTCGCGCAGAACTTCGAGTCCGTCCTTGCCCGGCATCATGATGTCCAGAATGACTATTTCGGGCGGTTTTGTCCTTATTTCGTCCAACAGGCCCTCCCCGGAGGGCAGGGTGTTGACCGTATAGCCGTAACCTTCAAGGTACTGGGTAAGCAGTTCCCTGAGTTTGGCATCATCGTCCACTATCAGTACCGGATGTTCTTTTTCCATCATTTCCTGTTACCCGTGCGGCTCCGCATGAGAAAGGGTCTGTAACCTGTTTTTACAATTGTTAACAATTTTTAGCATCAGACTAAAACTATTTAACCTCCATGCAGTTATTAAATTTGAAAATGTAATGCAATGGAGAATCCCTTAATGTTGCCTTCCAAACTGAAAATTTTGACTCTCTGCGTGCTGACGGCCTTTCTGCTCTCGGCATGCTCTCCGTTCAAGCCTGATCCCCGCGACGGGATGACGCTCGGGCTGCCCATGCAGTATTCCCTTTATTCAGCCGAGCCTCCGCAGCCGGGAAAATGGTGGGAGAAATTCAATAATCCGGACCTCAATAAACTGGTTGAGGAAGCTCTGGACGCGAACTTCGATGTACGCACCGCCTGGGCTAAACTCCGCCAGCTGCGGGCCACGGCAGTAAAGTCGCGGGCCGATCTTTATCCCAAGCTGAACGGCGAAGGTTCCTACAAGGATGCCCGTTCCGGCAACGATGGTACCGAGGGCAAAAAAGGCTCAACCTATACCGATACCCACAAGCTGGGATTATCCGCTTCTTATGAATTTGACCTCTGGGGCAAGATAGAGGCCCAGTCCGCGTCCGGCGAATTGAATTATCTGGCCTCGCGCGAAGACGTGAACACCGCAGCCATGACAGTGGCCTCGGAAGTTGTCACCCGTTGGATAAATATCCAGCTGCAACGCCAGAAGAAAGCCATCCTCAAGAAACAGCTCGAAACAAACGAAACTTATCTGGAACTTATTGAACTCCGCTTCCGCAACTCTCTGGCCACGGCACTCGATGTCTATCAGCAGCGCGAAACAGTGGCCCGTACCAAGGCTCTTATTCCTCCTGTGGAATCAACGGAGCAGCTGCTTCTGCATGAACTTGCTCTGCTGCTGGGGCGTCCGGCCGGCAGTATTTACGTCAAGACCGCTCCATATCCGGACCTTCCGAAAATGCCGGGACTGGGCATTCCGTTAGACCTGATGGCCAATCGTCCTGATGTCCGTTCGGCAGGGCTGGCCCTGAAGTCCTCGGACTGGGCCGTAACGGCCGCACGCGCAGACCGGCTGCCGACTCTCAGCCTTTCCGGTGAAGCTGCATTGTCCAGCATACAGCTGGCCAACATCTTTTCCGGCTGGATGACTTCGCTGACCGCCTCGCTGGTCGGGCCTATTTTCGACGGCTATGAACGCGAAGCCGAAGTGGAACGCACCAGAGCGGTGGTTGATGAAAAACTGCTGGCCTACAAGGAGACCGTTTATACGGCCTTCAAGGAAGTTCAGGATGCTCTGGTGCAGGAAAAATGGCAGCACGAGTACATCAAAGCCCGCAAGAATCAGTTGGAAGCGGCCAGAATCAACCTGCAGGAAGCCGGTTCTCGCTATCTGCAGGGGCTTGACGATTACCTGCCTGTTCTCAACGCTCTGGTCAGTGTGCAGGAACTTGAAACCAGCATTGCGGAGGATGAAGCCAACCTGCGCAATTACAGGATCGCTCTTTACAGGGCCCTTGGCGGTTCCTGGACGAACAGCCTGACTGATGCCGCGGAACTGAAGCCGGAAAGCGATGATGAAGTTGCTGTTGCCGCTGCCGCAAAACTGGAAACAGAAAAATCTCCTGAAAGCGGGGAATAGAATATGACCAAAAAATTTATGTATTATGTCAAACAGATCGGATTGAAGGGGGTAGTTCCCCTGCTTATTCTTGTCCTGGCTGTGGTCGGGGCCAGAATGATCATAAAAACCAAACCGGTAGCCAAGAAAAGACCTCCGGTTGTCACCGCCCCGCTGGTCAACACAAGGATTCTGGCATCTCAGACCTACGAGGTCTGGACTCCGGTCATGGGTACGGTGGAAGCGGCAAGGGAGATTACTCTTGAACCGGAAGTGGCCGGAAGGGTTGTCGAGGTCAGCGAATCCTTTATTCCCGGTGGACACCTGAAAAAGGGCGAGCAGGTTCTGCGCATAGACCCGATGGACTATGAACTTGCCGTTAAACAGCAGGAAGCCGTGGTCGTTGAGGCGGAATACAACCTCAAAGTGGAAAGCGGGTATCAGCGGGTGGCAGGCAGAGAGTGGAAGCTGCTCAAAAAGTCTTCCGGCGGGACAGCGCAGGAGGCGGAACTGGCCTTGCGCAAACCGCACCTGCAAAAAGCTCAGGCAGACCTCTCTTCCTCCAAGGCAAAACTTCAGCAGGCCCGGATAGATCTTGACCGCACCAGCGTGCGTGTCCCGTTTTCCTGCATGGTGCTGGACAAGAGTGCCGACCTTGGAGCCTATCTCAGCCTCAATGAATCCATAGGAAGTATTGTCGGGACTGACGAGTTCTGGGTGATGGTTTCCGTTCCGGTCGACCGTCTCAACCGCATTGCGATTCCCTCTGCGGCAAACGGGTTCAAAGGGTCGCGGGCCCGCGTAGTGGTCGGCTCCGGCAGCGATACCTTCGAGCGTGAAGGTGAAGTGCTGCGTCTTCTTCCCTCTCTTGAATCCAAGGGACGCATGGCCAGAATCATCGTTTCCGTGAAAGATCCTCTGAATCTCGGCGGTGACGGAACGCATCCGATGCTGCTCGGCAGCTATGTCAACGTGTACATCGATTCCGGAAAACTGGATAACGTGATCGCCATTCCCCGCTCCGCCTTCCGCGACAACGATACCATCTGGATAATGAAGGACGGCGGCACACTGGACATCCGCAGCGTAAATCCTGTCTGGCGTGATCTGGATAACATCTATCTGGCAAGCGGCGTAAGCTCCGGTGAAAAACTCGTTGTTACCGATATTTCCGCACCACTGCAGGGCATGGGATTGCGCGAAAACGTTCAGAAAGCCGAAAAGGTGAACAACGATGGCTGATCAGAACAAAAAAGGCGGCGCCATAGCATGGATGGCCGGTAACCCGGTCGCCTCCAACCTGCTGATGATCATTCTGCTGGTCGGCGGGCTGGTTATGGGCTTCAATATCAAGCAGGAAGTCTTTCCTGAATTTTCGACAGACACTGTAACCGTAAGTGTCGCTTATTCCGGCGCGAGTCCGGAAGAGGTCGAGCAGGGCATTGTCCTCGCAATCGAAGAGGGGGTAATGGGGCTCGACGGGGTGAAGGAAGTCTCCAGTTCTGCGGCCGAGGGTTCCGCCACCGTAACGGTTGAGGCCATCGAAGGATATGATCTGCAGAAGCTCAGTCAGGATATAAAAAGCGAAGTGGACCGCATAACCTCGTTCCCTGAGGAGTCCGAAGACCCGGTAATCAGCATTTCTTCCCATAAACGCGGGGTGCTCTCACTGATGGTTTACGGTGATGCATCTCCTCTGGCTCTGCGTAAAGTGGCCGAGCAGTTGCGCGAGGATCTGATCAATGATCCCGGCATAACCCAGGTGGAACTGACCGAGGCCAGCGGGCTGCAGGTTACCATTGAAATTCCGCAGGACAAGCTCAGGGCTTACGGATTGACCCTTGCTGATGTGGCCGACACCATAGGCAAAACCGCTGTGGAACTTCCCGGCGGCGGAATCAAGACCGAAGGCGGCGAAATACTGGTGCGGTTCAAGGAACGCCGGGATTATGCCCGCGAATTTGCCCGCGTACCCATTGTCACGGAAGAAGATGGAACACAGGTGCTGCTTGAAGATGTGGCCGTGGTCAAGGAGGATTTTCAGAACGAGGACATAGTAACTTCTTTTGACGGCAAACCGGCTGTCCGTATCGAGGTCTACCGCATTGGCGACCAGACTCCCATAGGGGTTTCCGAGGCCGTGCATAAGCGGCTGGAAGCCTTCAACCGCAGTCTGCCCAAGGGTGTTCATGTTGCCGTGCGAAATGATTTTTCGGATGTATTCCGGCAGCGCATGGACCTGCTTTTGAACAACGCCTACATGGGGCTGGGGCTGGTCTTCATCTGTCTGGCTCTTTTTCTTGAACCCCGGCTGGCCTTCTGGGTTGCCATGGGTATTCCTATCTCCTTTCTCGGCGGTATGCTCATCCTCACTCCGTCTGGCGCCAGCGTAAACATGATATCCATGTTCGCTTTCATCATAACCCTCGGTATTGTCGTGGACGATGCCATTGTGGTCGGTGAAAACGTCTACACCATGCGTCAGCAGGGGATGAGTTGGACTGATGCCGCCTGCGAGGGAGCCAAAAGGATTGCCATGCCGGTTGTGTTCAGCGTGCTGACCAACATTGTGGCGTTCATGCCCATGTTTTTCGTGCCCGGAGTCATGGGCAAAATCTTCAAGGTTATCCCTCTTGTAGTCGTCAGCGTGTTTACCATTTCCCTTGTGGAATCACTCTTTGTGCTGCCTGCCCATCTGGGCCATGGCAGCGAGCGCAAACCCGGAAAAATAATGAGTTTTGTCCTGCGTTATCAGCAGGTCATTTCAAACGGGCTGCTTAAATTCATTAACAAAATCTACAGGCCTTTTCTTGATCGGGCCGTTACCTGGCGATATATGACAGTCGCTCTCGGGCTGGCCTGCCTGATAGTGTCCTTCGCTTTCATCAAGAGCGGACGCCTGGGCTTCACTCTTTTCCCGAAAATTGAATCCGATTACGCATACCTTACTGTCGACCTTCCTTACGGTACGGCTCTGGAAGTTACGCAGAAGATTCAAGGCAAGGCTGTTTCCGCAGCCGAAGAGATTGCTGCTGAAAACGGCGGCGAAACTCTGGTTGAAGGTATTTATTCCAAGATCGGAGGCTCCGGCAGAAGGGGAACCAGCGGAAGCCACGTGCTCAAGGTGCAGGTCTTCCTGACCGATGCCGACATCAGGCCCATTTCCACTGACGAATTCGTACGGAAATGGAGGACAAGGCTGGGGCCGATTCCGGGCGCGGAATCCGTGCTGTTCGAATCGGACAGGGGCGGACCGGGATCAGGCGGATCGCTTGAAATTGAGCTCAGTCACAGTGACATCGAGGTGCTCAAGAAGGCTTCCGCGGATCTGGCAAAGGCGTTGAGCACCTATCCGAAAGTTAAGGACATAGACCCCGGATATTCTCCGGGCAAAAGACAGCTCGACTTTGAGCTGCTTCCCGCAGGCCGCAGTCTGGGGCTTACCTCCCAGAGCGTAGGCAAGCAGATACGCGCTTCCTATTATGGAGCGGAAGTGCTCAGGCAGCAGCGCGGCAGGAACGAAGTCAAGGTTATGGTCCGTCTGCCGGAAGCAGAGCGCGAGTCCAGATACGACTTCGAGGAACTCATGATCCGGACCCCGGACGGTACGGACGTACCCCTGCGCGAAGTGGTAAAAATAAAGGAAGGCCGGGCCTACACCACCATCGACCGCCGCAACGGCCGCCGGGTAGTCTCTGTTGAGGCTGATGTTACCCCCCGCAAGGAGACTTCACAGATACTTGCCGATGTCACCGCAAATGTGATGCCCCAGCTGAAGGCCGATTATCCCGGTCTGGGCTATTCCTTTGAAGGCCGACAGGCCGACATGCAGGAAAGTACCGACAGCCTGATTACCGGTTTGATGATGGCCATGCTGGTTATCTATGCCCTGCTGGCCATACCGTTCAGGAGCTACTTCCAGCCTCTCATCGTCATGCTCTGCATACCATTCGGCATAGTCGGGGCGGTAATCGGGCACATCCTGCTCGGGTACAGCCTGAGCCTGATGAGTCTGTTCGGTATCGTCGCCCTCAGCGGTGTTGTGGTCAACGATTCGCTGGTGTTCATTGATTACGTGAATATTCAGCGGCGCAAGGGACATTGCGCCTATGATGCTGTTCTGGAAGCCGGAACAGCCCGTTTCCGGCCCATCATGCTGACGACACTGACCACGTTCGGCGGGTTGGCGCCCATGATTCTGGAAACTTCTAGGCAGGCAAAGTTTCTGATACCAATGGCGGTTTCATTGGGATTCGGCATACTTTTCGCCACGGGAATAACCCTGCTGCTGGTGCCGGCGTTCTATCTCATCTTTGAAGATGTGCGGTTGTGGCTGCGCAAGCTCTTCAAACGTTCCGATGAGGATCTGCACGCCGATGGTGTTACCGAGCATTATCCGGTTACCAAGTGCGAGCATAAGCCGGAGCATTTGTAGCTGTAAGCTTCCGATTTATCATGTTTGTTTAATCTCAGGCTGCGGCGATTGGTTGTCGTGGCCTGAGATTTTTTTATGGGGGATTTGTTAGTGTTTATGGATGGGAGGGTTGGTGGTTTTAGGGGGGCGGGTTATTTTGTGGATCGTGTATATCTAAATTGAGAATATTTCCAACGTTAGTTCTCCAACAGTCAGATCCGCTAACCTTGCAAACATGCGAAAATAAAACACGATCAATCTTATCTACGAGATCCTTTAAATCCTGAACAACTTTCTTAATTTCAGACCAAGTATAAGTAAGATCACGCGAGGTATGCGCTATCTCATTCCTTTTATCAGAAAAAGAAGTTAGCAAACTTCTGTAGTCCTTTCTTCCTTTCTTACTCATTTCTAAGAAGACATCACTTATACCAAATCGAAAAAAAAGCCTTTCAATATTTTTGACTGATGGATATTTGCGATCTTTAATGTGTCCTTTAAAAGACTTCACTTTCTTTACTTGATGCTCCTCATCAAACAAAGCAGGCAAATCGCAAAGGCTACTATATTTCTTTATGACCTTTGATTCATCACCAGAAGAAAAAAAATTATTGAAGATATGTTTTTGAGCACACACCGCAGACCAACAAACTAATTCATTGGGAACATATCGTATTGTCATTCCTAATGATGATAACATATATATCCAATCTGTTAGTGAATCTTTTATATAATCTTCTAAAGCAGCTGAGCTTTGAAATATCGTAGCCTTGTACACGACCTGCTGAATATTATAATCAACTTTGTTTTTCTTAACAGACACGTAACGACTATTTGAAGAGAACTCATGCACATCCTTTTCAAAGACTTTTCTGGCTAAACTTTTTGCGTACGGCATTATTGAAAATGTTCCGTTAACAATTTTTTGAAACGCTTAATTCGATACCTGATAGACGGCGGATCACTTGTAGCAGAACTAATTCTTGAATGAAACTTTTCTTCATGCAACATTTCAACATACTCAATTTCAAATCTTTTAATATCGGAACCCTCTACATCATTTAATGATATATCACTCTCATAGAGTGCGACCATTGCAGCATCACAAAGGGCTGCATTCACGCTTCTGCCTGTAGTTTTTCCTCCTTTGTCTAATAATTTGAAAGCTTTTTTGTCCCAAAGAAAGCCTGCAACTGCAACAGAGCGTAAAAAATTATTCTTAATTTTAAGTTGCCTCTTCGCATCTATATCTCTATTTTTTTCACAAAAGTCATTCAAGAAACGTTTCAAAGGTTTTTTATAACTCTCCCTGTTTTCGGCAAGAGCAATAGTTCTTAAAACAAGCTCACTACGTTTCATACGTTTATCTTTGTTAATTCCAGTAATGTTTTTCCAAATTTTCTCTTTTGAAAGAGTATCTAAAAGATCTGCAAAATTACCATGATATATACCATGTCTTATTTCTTGTGGGTTCAGCTGAACTGCACCAGTATTGATACGTTCAAAAACATCAAATTTAATTTGCGGATGAGTCTCTTTAAGTATTGTAATACATCTTAAAGTCCTATTTTCCATATGTCTTTGGATTCTTGAATCCAAATCAGAAAAAAACATTCCCTCAAGCTCTGGATAAGCAGTTAAGCCTTGGAGTGGAAATTCATTATCCAAAAACAACCTGATGCTGGTTAATCGTTGATTACCATCAATAACAGAAAGACGTTCATCAGATTCTTGGGAAAGATAAATTACTGGTATTGGACACTGGATGACTAAGGATTCAATTAACCGCGAAGCTTGTGCTCTATTCCATACATACTTCCGCTGAAACTCAGGGATAAACATAGACCCTTTATTTAAGTAATCCTTTATTGTAGCCACTGAAAAATCGTATGTTTCCGTTAATAGCCTACGCTTTTCGGGAGGTATGTCGACGACTGATATTTCATCTCTTTCATCCTCGACGGGGAACAAGAGATCAGCAATTTTTTGGGTCTTTTTGACTCTTTTACGCACGTTTTCCTCGTTTTCTGTTGATCCGGCTTTAATTTGAGATATAACTTATTCAACAAATGATTAATTGCCAATATTTTTCTTAACATAAGCGAATAAAGAACTCTTAGCATTAAATCCCGCCAGTTCGTGCCGCAGGAACTTAAGTCACAAATAAGCATATTGACTTATCAGCATGCGAGGCCTAATTACTGAATAGGAAAATGAAGGAGGCGGAAGTCATGGCAAATTGTCTTGATGTTGCAGCATATATTTTGGAGAAAAAACAAGAACTCACCACCATAAAACTTCAAAAGCTTGTATACTATAGTCAAGCTTGGTCATTAGTTTGGGATGAAGCCCCACTTTTTGCCGAACCAATACAAGCTTGGGCGAATGGGCCTGTTGTTCCTTCTCTGTTTGCTAAACACAGAGGCCAATTTAAGGTAAGCATTATAGAAGATGGAAATTCTTCCAATCTATCTGCTGACGAGAAAGAAACTATAGACTCCGTTTTAAAAACATACGGAGACAAAAGTGCTCAATGGTTAGTAGCTTTGACTCACTTAGAAAAACCTTGGCTTGACGCAAGGGCAGGGTGCCCTGATGGTTCTTCTTGTAATACGGAAATTACTCAAAGTGCTATGGCAGAATACTATAGTGGTCTTTAGAAGATGGCGAAGAAGAAAGCTAAGATTAAGCAAAATCCCACACCGTCTAAAACGGTTAAATTTTTAGAAAATCCAGAACAAATTTTGGATAGTCATATTTCATGGCACTTTAACTTGATGGACCAGGCTCCTGATTCTCCGTGGACTTCTTTACCCAAACATTTGAATAGGTATGCAGACAAAATAAATGCATATGAAAAACAAACTATAGCCGAAATATTTCACGAAAATCAACAATATAATCATGCCGTTCCTGTTGGCCGATTAGTTCCACGAGCACAAACAAGACTGAACACATTGAAAATAAAAGTTGATGCTCTGTATCGATTAAGGTTTGGGGGAAAACATCGACTTTGGGGAATATTGAAAGGAAATATTTTTCAGATATTATGGTGTGATCCTCAGCACCAAGTCTGCCTTTCCGAGAAAAAGCACACATAACACAAATTACTCCCACTCCGGTTCCGACACAACCGTGACGCAAGTACTCAATTTTAATTTTTTACAATTCATTTTTTTCAGTCCCTCCCCCTTTGCGAGCCCTGCCCAATCTTCCGAAACTCCCGTAACATCCCCATACCCCTGATCCCCCATCAGTTCCGCACAACTCTGCGGGATAGATATTCATCCAGTATTCCTGTATGGTTCGCCCATGTCCAAAGCTCCGATACTTGTTCTTCAGATGCAGCGCATGGGGGATCTCATCCTCTCTTTTCCGCTTTTCCTCTGGCTTGAGAGAACCTATCCCGGCCATCCCATATGGGTTGTGGCCGAGGAGAAATTTTTCCGGCCGCTCATGCAGATCAGCCCGCGGGTTACCTATTTCCCGTGGGAGGGAATCGGGGTTCTCAAGCAGCACCAATACGAGCTTATAATCAACCTCAGCATACGTAGCCGGGCTGCCGGGCTGGCCGGGGAACTCAAAGCGGAGGCGAAACTGGGACCTGTCACGGTTTCCGGGTCCACTTATATAATAGGTGACTGGCAGTTGTACCGGGCCAGCGTGGTGGAAAACAACCGGCACAACCGTTTCCACTGGGCCGACCTCAATGCTCTGGACTGTATACCAAGGGACAGCATGGGCCGGACAACGTGGCCGCAGCCCCGGACTCTGCAACCTCAGTCCAATCGCATTGGGCTCTTTCTGGGCGCCAGCGAGGAGGCCAAAAGACCCGGAGTTGAATTCTGGGCCGGTCTCTGTTCGGAACTTCTGGGCCGGGGAATGCGTCCGGTGCTGTTCGGCGGTCCCATGGAGCAGGGGATGGGGCAGGAGGTTGCAAGGATATTCGGCGGACCCGTGCTTGATATGTCCGGCAGGCTGAATCTAAGCGAGCTTGTCGCCGTGGGGCAGTCCCTGCAGCTTTTCATCACCCCGGATACCGGGCCGATGCATCTTGCCGCCTGGACCGGGCTGAAGGTGCTCAACCTTTCCATGGGCAATGTGAATCCATGGGAAACCGGGCCTTACCAGACCGGACACTATGTTTTGCGCCCGACCATGAGCTGTGCTCTCGGATGCTGGAGCTGCAAACGGGATCGGCTTTATTGCCACGGGCCGTTCACTCCTTCCCGGATAGCGGTTATCGCCAGACGCATGATACTTGATGACCGGGCCGGGCTATCGAAGACCGGCATGCCCGGACTCGGACTTTACCTTTCTTCCAGAAACGCGGCCGGGCTGTATTCCCTTGATCGGCTGGGTCGTAACATCTCCGGGGCAGGGGATGTGCTGGGCGCATTCTGGCAGCATTTTTTTCTGTCCGCGTTCGGTTCCGGTGATTTTTCACAGGCGGCCGTGCGCTGGGATGAATTAGAGAGCAGGTATCCGGCTCCGGCTGAAAAAATGTGTACCCACCTTCCCCGGATCGGACGTGAGTTCAGCCGCGGTCTGGCCAGGGGCACCCGCCTGCCGGATTCATTCTGGAATTCCTGCCCGCTTATCCTTAGACAATTTTCAGGCTACGTTCATCTTTTCCTGCAAAACAACGATTACGACCGATGCTCCTGGGCAAGAGTCCTTACCCTATACGAGCAGCTTGCCGCGTTGATCTCCCGCTGATTCCGGCATGGAACATTTTTTCCCAAGCGGAAGAAAGTGCCTTGCTAAACCGGTTTTTGTCTTTATAACTATCCATAATTAAAGTGTTTTTGTTTTGGCACGCCTCGTGAATACAAATTGCCGAGGAGTTACAATATGAAAATACTTCCACATCTTGAACAAAACAATCAGGACCTGTCCGCTCTTCTGGACAGATCTTCACAGGTTGAAAGTTCGTATCGGTCAGCAATGTTCGATACCTTTCTTTATTCCAGTCAGTCGGCTGCCGAGGAAATTTATCGGCCCCTTGAGGAGTCCGTGAACAATCTTCAGTCTTCGGCCCGGGATATGGCAACGGACCGGAGGACGGCAGAGTCCGCGTCCGAGCGTATCGACGAGGCAGCCCACAACGTGGCCATGCAGTCTGTTGAGGAGAAGCCGCAGGATCTGAAGGTCAGCCGCGAGGACTGGGAGGATATCCGCGAGAGTCTTGAAGAATACGGCATGGACTCCAAGGATATCAACGACATTGAAGAAAAGGTCCTCAGTGAAAACGGGCTGACCTACGGGCAGCTTGTATCGCAGATTTCTACCATGATGCAGGGGCTGAAAGGGATTGAACTTACCCCTTATCAGGAGCAGAACCTGAATTCGATCTTTTCCAAGATGGGTTTCACGGCGGACGAGTCCACATCCATGCTTGCATCCATACGGCAGGGTAATCTCGGCGATGTTGTCGAGAAAATGCAGCAGAAGCTTTCTTCCATGTCGGACAGCAAGAGCATTCAGTTTTCCGAGGAGGAAACCAGTACCCTCAGCGGCCTTTTCAATCTTTCCGGTGAAGACGGCAAGAAGATTGCGCAGTTCTTTACTTCCGAAGGTGCTACTGCGGCTGATCTCAAAAAGGGCTTTGCCGTTTTGAAGGATGCCCTGATCAAGCAGCAGAACGAGCAGGATGCCAAGGATCTCAAGCTGGTCAAGAGTGTGGGGGATTCCCTGCATTCGGCCATGGAAAAGGCCTCCGACCAGTCTCCCAGCAATTTCCGCATGGCTTCGTCGGAAGTTATCAGCGATTCCATGGGCGCTGCAAAGGACGTAAGTGAAAGCGTAAGGCAGAACGCGCAGAATGCTTCGGATAATGCCGGACAGAACGGGCAGGGGCATGACCGCAAGGGCAACGGCTCCGAAAACGGTCAGGGTAACGGCCAGAACATGACCGAAGCCGATTCCAAGCACGGACACCGGCACTGGCTGGAGCAGGTGCTTGACGATTCCAACGATGTGGACAGCTGGAGTGATTTTTTCGGCAAGCTGAGCGATGAAACTTCCGCTGGGTTGAAGGGCTCCAAGGCCGGAGATGTTTTCGGCGGACTGGCCGGTACTCTCCAGAACGCGGCAAAATCTGCGCAGGCAGGCAAGACCAGTTCCCTGTGGGAAAATACTGCCCGGTCGAATGTTCTCGATCAGGTCAAGGAAGGGGTCTTCAAGAATCTCGGACAGGGACGTTCTCAGTTCTCCCTGCAGCTCAACCCTAATGATCTCGGTACCGTAAACGTGATGCTGCAGGTCAAGAACAAGGAAGTTCAGGCTGTTATCAAGGCTGAAAACCCTGAAACCGCCAAGGTCATCGCCGAACATTTAGAAACTGTTAAGCAGGCGTTGGAGGATCAGGGTCTCAAGGTGGAAAAACTTGAAGTGCAAACCGGTATTGCCGACCATGAAACACAGAATTCATGGCAGAATGCTGAAGATCATAACCATGCGCAATACCAGGAAATGATGTCTGAAATGCGTCGTCGTTGGAATGGAATGAGGCAGGGCGGGACCTCTTTGGCCCAGGAAATGCAAGATGTCGGTCATACGGCATCAATTTCCGGGAACGGACTGTACATTGTGGCTTAACATAAATTTACAGTCCTGAATAAAAATGAAGAGGTAAATGTCATGGGATACGTAGGGTTCAGCAACATACTCGGCAGGGCTGAGGCGGATATGGCCGCCAGCAACCAGCCTGACCACAAGAGTTCTCTCGGTCAGGATGATTTCCTGAAGCTCCTGCTGACCCAGATGCAGAATCAGGACCCTGCCAACCCGATGGAAGATAAGGAATACATGGCCCAGATGACCCAGTTCTCAAGCCTTGAACAGCTCACCCAGCTCAACACTTCCATGCAGACCATGATCGACAACAACGCTCAGGACCAGATGGTCTCGGCAGTCGGCTTCATCGGCAAGGAAGTGCGGGCGGAAGGTTACAACGTGAGCCGGGAAGGGGACAAGATCAGCAAGGTCTTCTACGGACTCGGCGAACCTGTGGCAAACGCTTTCATCAACATTTACGACCAGAACAACAACCTTGTCCGTACGGTTCAGCTCGGTTCAAAGGCCGAAGGGACCTATGAATTCGAGTGGGACGGAAAGGACTGGGCCGGTGATAACGCCAAGGACGGTGTGTACACCATCGCCATGGCGGCAGAAGACGCCACCGGATCTCCGGTCATGGTCAAGACGGAAGTCAGTGGAGAGGTAACCGGCGTAGTGGCAGACGGAGGACAGCAGTATCTGCACCTCAAGGACGGACGCTACCTCAACTTCCTCAATATCAGAGAAGTGGTAAGTCCTACGGATGTAGCCGAGGAAACAACCGGAACCGGAGAAACTGAAGATACCGATTCTTCCGCAAGTTAAGGGCTCAACGGCATGAGTTAGCGGAATCGGTAGACGGCATTCGAGAGTCAACAGGACTTTTTCAAGGAGGACCTTATGGGTATTTCAGCATCATTATTCTCAGGAATTACGGGATTACAGGCCCACGGCGACAAGATGTCGGTGCTGGGTAACAACATCGCCAACGTTAACACAGTCGGCTTCAAGAGCGCTAAAATGCATTTTGAAGACGCCATCAGTCAGGATACCACTACCGCAACCGGTACCGCACAGGTCGGACGCGGTGTGCAGGTCGGAGCCATCTACGCAGACTTCGCACAGGGTTCTTTCGAGACAACTTCGGAAGCAACCGACCTGGCAATAGGCGGTGAAGGATTTTTCATAGTTTCCCCCAAGAGTGAGGAAACAACATATTATACCAGAGCCGGGAACTTCCGGTTCGACAAGGACGGTTATCTCACCGATCCTCACGGCTACGTGCTGCAGGGCTGGCAGGTTCAGGGCGACAGCAACAACCAGGTCGCAACCGGCACAACCGTCAACACAACTGATACCGTGCGTACCATCGGTGTGCCTACCGACATCAGGCTGGAAAACTTTCAGTCCGCGCCACAGGCCACCAGCCGTATCAACATGATCACCAACCTTGATTCCGGTGAGGCCAGCCGCTCGACCAGTGCCGACAATCCGTACTTTTCACTCTTTGAAGCCTGGGACGGAACAGCAACTCCGCCTCTTGGTGACTCCCTGTACGGCTATCAGTCCACCATCAAGGTCTATGACGCCAACGGTTCCTCACACAACGTGACCACCTATTTCGATCAGGTTACCCTGAGCAACGCCGGCGGCAAGAAGGTATGGGAATTCATAGTTACCTGTGATCCTGCTGAAGACGGTCGAATCGTCAGCGGCACGGATACCTTCCTGAATACCTCTGCAGCAGGGCTGCTCATGACCGGAACCCTGACTTTCAACGCGGCCGGAGATCTGACCGGTGTTTCAGCCTTCACCCTCAAGAGCGGTGTCGGTGCATCCGAACTCAAGACTCTTTCGAACTGGACCCTGGCCAACTTCTCGCAGGACGGTCTGCCGGTGCTTACCGCCAACTTCCTGTCGACTTCAAACGCCAGCTTTACGAACTCGACTGATCCGACCACCATTGAGATGAACTTCGGGCTTTCCAATAAGGACCTGTCCGGCAGCGGTATCACCAAGGGTTGGAATACCGGTTCATCCACAATCTCCAACGCTTCACAGCTTGGTACGGATGTGACTGACATAACCCGCATTCCGAATTTCGGTTCAGCGGAAAAAAGTGCCCTGGCAACAACCAGCTACAGTTCCGGTTCAACCACGCTGTTCCAGTCTCAGGACGGCTACACCGCAGGTTTCCTGCAGAGCGTATCCGTAAGCAGGGACGGTGTTCTGACCGGCCGTTACTCCAACGGCCAGATTCAGGAACTGTACGTGCTGACCATCGCCGACTTCAACAACAACTGGGGGCTGCGCAGAGAAGGCGGCAACCTTTTCAGTGAAACCCGGGAATCCGGCGATGCGCTTACCGGCCGCCCGAATACCGGCGGACGCGGTTCAATCGCCTCCAACTCGCTTGAACAGTCTAACGTGGACCTCGCTGTGGAATTCGTCAACATGATCACCACACAGCGCGGTTTCCAGGCTAACTCCAAGGTCATAACCACGACAGACTCGATGATGGGTGAACTCATCCAGCTCAAGCGTTAATAAGTGAATGATGTATCCTTACAGATGCTGACCATATAGGAAACTCCTTCTACAACCTCCGCCTGCGGGACTGACTCCCCCGCCGGCACAGGTACCCTGCAACCCCGCCTCCGGATATGCCGTTCCGGAGGCGGGGTTGCCATTTTTTATCCTATGCTCTGTGCCTGCTGCAGACGGGCATGTCCATCGGGTTCAGCCATGTGAATCCTCGGTTTCAATGTAAATTTAAATAAAGAATCTTAATGCTGCGATCGGCAGGCGGATTTGAGCCTTCCGGGCGAATTTCTCATCGGCTTATACTTCGGCTCTGATTTCAGCAGGATAGGTCCGGACAGCACACGCGATTTAGTGTTTCCATTTGCAAGGGATGCTCATGGCTGGGCGGGAAAAAATTGACGGGCAGCAGTCGGCCGGGGCGGGAAAAAATTGACTTTCGGCGGTTATATTAAGAAGTCTAGACTTTATTTATATATATAACTATTTGAAATATATAAAAAATATTATTTTGGCATGTCTGATGCTTAAGGTTTGTTAACAAAACGGAATTTTGTGAACTACAAGGAGGTTCAGATATGTCCTTAGTCATCAACCACAACCTTATGGCAATGCACGCCTCGCGAAATCTGCAGGAATCGTATGGCAACCTCGGTGTTTCCACCCGCCGTCTTTCTTCCGGATTGCGTGTCGGCACAGCGGCTGACGATGCCGCCGGTCTGGCGATTCGCGAACTTATGCGCGCAGACATCAAATCCCTGGGACAGGGCATGAGAAACGCAAACGACGCGATTTCCATGATCCAGACCGCAGACGGTGCCCTTCAGGTCATCGATGAAAAGCTCATCCGCATGAAAGAGCTTGCAACCCAGGCTTCCACCGGTACCTACAACTCCGACCAGCGCCTGATCATCGACTCAGAGTTCCAGGCAATGGCTTCGGAAATCACCCGTATCGCAAATGCTACCGACTTCAACGGAATTCATCTGCTCAACGGTAACCTTTCCGGAAGCCAACACAACGGTAACGGCCTCAGCTCCACCGGTCCTTTGAAGGTCCACTTCGGAACAGGCAACGACTCCGCTGAAGACTATTACTACATTTCAATTGGCAGCTCCACAGCTTCGGCTCTGGGTGTCAGTACCGCAATTTCAACTCAGGCGCTTGCTCAGGCTGCTCTTGACAAGCTCCAGAACGCGATCATCTCAAAAGACAAGATCCGCGCGAACCTCGGTGCAATGCAGAACAGGCTGGAAAATACCATTACCAACCTTTCAATTCAGGCTGAAAACGTCCAGGCCGCAGAGTCCCGTATCTCTGATGTTGACGTAGCAACTGAAATGACCGAATTCGTGCGAAATCAGATTCTCACTCAGTCGGCAGTAGCCATGCTGTCGCAGGCCAACTCGCTGCCGAAGATGGCAATGCAGCTCATCGGCGGTTAGTAGCCTAAAAACCGGGTGACGATTAAGGACTGTGGAGGTGGCTGATCACCGCCTCCCGGTCCTTGATAGTAAATTCAGCAGACCCTGCCGGTTCATTCATTCTCCGAATGGTCGGTGAATTCCCCCATATGTTCAAGAGCGGTTTGCGCCGCAGTCTGTTCCGCCTTTTTCAGGCTTGTCCCTTCCGAAGTGAACACCTCTCCGTCAGGCAGAGTCAGCGTTACAACGAAAATTTTTTCATGTTCCGGTCCACGTGTGTCTGTAAGCGCGTACGTAGGACGTTCCTTAAAGGCCGCCTGAGTGACTTCCTGCAGTTTGCTTTTGAAGTCCTTGGAGTTTTCTATTTTCGGTGAGTTCGGCCACTTGCCTTCGAAAAGCCTCAGGATAAGTTTTTTTGCCTCCTCGTAACCGCCGTCCAGAAAGACCGCGCCGATAACAGCTTCCATGGCATCTGCCAGCAGCGAAGACCTCGTCCGCCCACCTTGAGCTTCTTCCCCTCTGCCCAGCCGGAGAAATTCATTCAATCCTATTTCCTGCGCAATGGATGCCAGGCTTTTTTCCTTTACCAGTTTTGATCGTATTTTGGTAAGCTGTCCTTCATGTGCGGCGGTGAATCTTTTGAAAAGCTCGGAAGTAACGCACAACTCAAGGACCGCATCGCCCAGAAACTCCATTCTTTCGTTGTCTTCGACCGGTTCAGCCTGCTCGTTGGCCCACGAACTGTGAGTGAGGGCCGTGGCTAAATGCTTGACTTGGGAAAATCGATAGTGGATACCTTGCTGAAGGCGAGAAAATTCTTCTACCATAAAAACCTGCTTAAATTTATATAAATAATGTACTCTTACTCATGTTTAAAAGCCTTGTTCGAACCGGAATCCATTGCCGTTGTCGGGTCGTCTGCGGGCGCTTCCGACCCCGGCAGCGTTATTATAGGCAACCTTCTTGCTTCAGGATATAAGGGTAAAATTATTCCCGTCAATGCCGAAGGGGAAGAAGTTCACGGCCTCAGTGGGCTTTCATCGGTCAAAATGCTTCCAAGGTCAACCGACCTGGCTGTGATATGCCTTCCGGCGGCAGACGTCCTTCCGGTGGTCGAGGTCCTGGCGGACATCCCGGTACGTGCGGCGGTTGTTACCAGTGGCGGATTCGGGGAGATAGGCCGGGAAGGCTACCGACTGGAACATGAACTTGCCCTGGCTGCCAAACACAACGATATGATAATTCTCGGCCCCAACTGCATGGGGCTGATGAATACAGCCCTGTCCATGAATGCCAGTCTGGACCCTGAATTCACCCTTCCGGGCAACATTGCATTTTTTTCCCAGTCCGGGGCGCTATGTTCAACTGCTCTCGATTGGGCCAATTCCGAAGGGGTCGGTTTCTCCAAGTTCGTCAGCCTGGGAAACAAGGCTGTGCTCGGTGAGTCCACCATGCTGAGCTATCTGTCCGGTGATGCTGATACCAAAGTTATTGTAGGTTATTGTGAGACCCTCAAGGACGGACATGATTTTCTGAGGACAGCCTACGATACAACCTTCAAAAAGCCCCTTATTCTTCTCCGGGCCGGGGAAACCCCTTCCGGTGCACGGGCGGCTTCTGCTCATTCCGGAGCTTTAACCGGCGCTACTTCCGCATACAATGCCGCTTTTCGGCAGACCGGGGTCATGCAGGCCGTGGATATTGCCGACATGTTCAATCTCGCGCATGCCTTTTCATGCCAGCCCCTGCCGCAGGGCTCCAATGTTGCCATTCTCACCAATGCCGGCGGTCCCGGAATTCTGGCTGCCGACATGTGCGAGAAGGGAACCCTGAACATAACCAGACCTTCGTCCGCAACAATCGAGAACATGAAGGGATTTCTTCCCGCCTACGCTTCGGTCTACAACCCTGTGGATATGATAGGCGATGCCACTGCGGAAACGTATCGCAAGGCTCTCAAGGCCGTGGCTGAAGACGATGTTTTTCATTCCATTCTGGTGATTCTCTGTCCGGCCGCAAATATCCTTGGGGAAGTGGAAAAAGTTGCCGCTGACATAATCGCTTTTGAAAAAGAGTGCTCAAAGCCCATTGTGACATGTTTTATGGGCGGACATTCAGTGGAGAAAGCCAGGATACTCCTGCGCGGAGCGGGAATTCCCTGCTACGATTTTCCGGAAGTGGCTGTGCGCAGCCTTGATGCCATGGCAAGCTGCTACCGCTGGCAGAAAAAGGACTGGCCTATTGAAGTCTGCTTTCGCCGCGACTATTCCAAGGCCAAGAGCATAGTTGATAACTGCATACAGACGGGACTCAGTGAACTTGTGGAACTGGAGGCTCAGAACCTTGCTTCGGCATATGAACTGCCTGTTCCGGAAACCGTGCTGGCCCGTACTTCCAATCAGGCCGCAAAGGCCGCCAAAAGGATCGGGTACCCTGTTGTCCTCAAGGTCGCTTCCCCGCAGATTCTCCGCAAGAACGAGTTGGGGCTGGTGGTGACGGGGATCAAAAGCCCGCAGGAGTTGCGCAAAGCATTCATGGAAATAACCACCCGTGCCGCAAGACGCTGCAAGGACGCTTATATCACCGGCTGCCTTGTTCAGGCCATGGGTCCGGAAAATGCTCATGAGATAGCAATCAATTTCCGGCGCGATCCCCAGTTCGGTCCGCTCATTAATTTTTCTCTCGCAGGTCTTCACGAAGACATGCTAGGTGATGTATCATCAAGGCTCGCACCGCTGGCCCTGAACGATGCGCAGGAGATGATCCGGGAGATCAAGGCCTATCCGATTCTGCGCGGAGTGCGCTCCGGCAGCGCTGTGGATTTAGGTGCCCTTGAAGATATCCTGCTCATGGTTTCCCAGATGGCCTTCGACCTGCCGGAAATTCAGGAGGCTGAATTCAGCCCCGTGCTGGCCGGACCTGAGGGAGCAGTGGTAGCAAACATGCGCATGACCGTGGGATAACCACAGCACAACCTTGAAAAAAGTGATAAAATTTTCTCAGGGACCGAATGGTCTTTCTGAGTTCATCATAAGTCTACATATTGTCAGCAAGTAGTTAAGGAGTTTTCAATGTCCGGTTTGTATATAGGTTCCACCAGCGGTTATTCGGGCAAAAATATGATAGTCATGGGTCTGGGATTGCATTTCATGAAGCAGGGGGTAAGCCTCGGTTACATGAAGCCTGTAGGAGCCATTCCCACAGAGCTGGATGGTGAACTGGGCGATGAGGACGCCTTTTTTATTCAAGAGGTTCTGGGGGTATCCAATCCTGCCAGTGTAGTCACTCCCGTTGTTGTCACCCATGATTTCAAGGTGCAGGCCTTCAACGGCAAGGTTGAGGATCATGTCCAGCCCATAATCGATGCCTACGGCAAGATCAGCGCGGATAAGGACCTGACTCTTGTTGCCGGTTCCGGGTCTATGTATTCCGGTAAATATTGCGGCGTGGACGGCATTCATCTGGTCAAGACGCTGGGTGTAAAGTGCGTGGTGATCGACCGTTTCCAGAAAGAACTGAACTACGATTATCTGGTCGTGCTGAAGGAATCTCTGGGAAGCAATCTGGCCGGGGTTATTCTGAACGACATTCCTCCTACCTTCATGGATGAGATTACCAACCTGATCAAGCCGTTCCTCGAACGCATGGGGGTAAAGGTTCTTGGTGTAATCCCCAAGGATCCGCTTATGGGCACGATCAAGGTCGGAGACCTTGCCGACCGGCTGGGCGGCAAAATCATTTCCGCCCACAACAGAACCGACCTGCCGGTGGAGAGCTTTCTCATCGGGACCATGCAGGTTGAAAATTTCATGACCCATTTCCGCAGGCATCGCAATTCAGCGGTCATTGTCGGCGGGGACCGTTCGGATGTGCAGCTCGTGGCCCTTGAAGGTGAGTGCCCCTGTCTCGTGCTCACCGGAAACCTATATCCCAACGACATCATCCTGACCCGTTCCGAAGTGTTGGAAACGCCCATAATAATGGTTCGTGACGATACTTTCAGCGTGGCCAAGAAAATGGAAGATATCCTTTCCAGGCACAAGCTGCGCGAATCGGCCAAGATAGAGCACGGCGTTCAACTGGTGGAGAAGCACATTGATTTTCAGTACCTGAAGAAAGCGCTGGGACTGAAATACTGAAGCAGCACGGCGTTGCGCTGTTCAGGCTGATTGAATTTTATTTCTGCATTGTTGCGGTGCGGCGGGATTTTTCCCCTCGCACCGTTTTTTTGTGCTCGGCAGATTGTTCCCGGGTTATATGAAAAGAGGATTGTATTTTTTTTCGTGATCCACTTTCGTCATGGGGCCGTGTCCGGAAAAAATCTTGGTGTCGTCCGGGAGAATGAAGATACGGTCACTTATGGAACTGACCAACTGGTCGTGGTCTCCGCCCGGAAAGTCGGTGCGTCCGGCGGAAATCATGAAAATGAGATCGCCGACAAAAACGCTGCCGATGGCCGGAAAAAAGTAGGACAGGCTTCCCGGAGTATGCCCCGGCGTGCCCAGAACCATTACCGGGCTGTCCAGTATCATGGTCCGTCCCGGCTGCAGATCGGTCACTTCAAAGTCAACCATTTCCCTGAACTCCTTTGAACCACCCATATTGACTGTGACATCGTTCAGGTACAGGTCCTTTGTGTTCCCGTATACATTGGCTCTGGTAATTCTGTGGAGGTCCGCCACTCCGCCGATATGGTCGAAATGCATATGGGTAAGGTAGATGCCGTGCACGTCCAGTCCGCGCTGGTTGATTGCCCGCAGCAGCGGAAGAGGTTCCGGTCCGCAGTCGATAACCACGGCATCTTTGCCCGAAGTCAGCAGATAACAGTTGGTTTCAAGAGGGCCCAGTACGAATGTTTCAACGGTTATGCTCATGGTCTGACCTTGACTGAATGTCGGCAATAGAGTGAACTCCAGAATAAAATAACGCTAACTCCAAGGATCAGACATGCTTTATTTTCTGGGGAACTGTCAAATGGATTTTCTGAGCCGGGCCGTTGCCGCGAAAGGGCTGGAATGTACCTACCGGGCATTGGCCTCGCCTTTGACCATCAACAGCTCTCCCGGAACAGTCCCGGCAGATCTTGCGGAAAAGGATTCGGAGTTCGGGCTGGACGAGTTCATGCATGGACGCAGCCTGCGCAACCAGTTCGCTCTTATCGATCCGGATGACCCGCAGCCGGAGCTGATAGTGCTCAACCTGTTTCACGAGACCGGCCCGCTTTTTATCAACAACGGTTTGAAATATATCTTTTTTATCGATCCCCGGTCCTGGACGCAACACCCGCAATTCGAATCATGGATGAAGGCCGGTTTCGGAATGATCGGAGCCAACCCGGCAACCTATCTGAAGCGTTACGGAGAGATGCTTTCCCATGTGCGCAGACAGTTCCCCACAGTACCTATCCTCGTTGTTTCCCGTTTATCCCATTATCCGGCCTTCGGGCCCGAACCATATTCCTATCTGGCCGGCTGGGGAGACATAGGCCGGTCTGCGAACTCTTTTTTCCGCGTTTGGGAGGCGGAGAATCCCGGACTGACTGTTCTGGACATGGACCGTGTTTTCGGCGGGATATGGGCTGAATCGGATAAAAGAATAGAATCGCACTGTCCGTTTCTGAAATTCAAGCTGACTGAAAAGGATGATGTGATAACCGGGCTGCATGCCGCTCGGGATGTGGAGCATATCGGCTCCATGTGGTCGGTCATTGCGGGCAAGGTTGCGGAATTTATCTCTGCAGGCCGGGTCACTTATGCGGAGAATGAAAAGGTGAGTGCGGATTGGTCCATCCACTGGCGCCCGGAAAAATCCTCGGAAAATGAATTGCTGGAAATGCTCGCTTCCGGTGCCAACTACCGTTGTGCTCGTGCCGTGGGAAGTTTTTTTCTTGATCTGGAAAATGATTACACGGAGCTGCTGGTGAGAACAGCCGCATTCACCCCGGTCTGCCACAACACCCTGCATATGATTAAAACCTACGGGCGCATCTGGCGAAACCCGCTGCTGGCGGACTGGTGCCGGGTTCATAGGGATAATGCCGCGGCATTTACCGGCAATGGGCCGCTGTACACACGGACTTATCTGGAACGGATTGGTGAGATTGAGAAGTATGCGCTTGGCGGGTGATCCGACAGGGCTGCTACGGAACTCCGTTCCGGCAGCCCTGCAGGTATGATGAGTTTTTTACAGGGCTTGTTTATCCGCCTTGAGTGCGCCCAGAAGGGCTTCGTCCAGAGACGGATGGGGGAACACGACCTTGTGTATGTCGTTTTCCGTCCAGCCTTCCTGCACGATCATGGCTGCGGCCGTGGTGAAACCGGAAACATGGTGTCCCACAGCGGTTATTCCGGCCACTTTGCCATCCAGCCAGATTACTTTCACGAATCCCTGAGTGGAGGCGTAGGCCTGCGCGATGGGGTTGGCGACCAGCGGAAAGGATGATGTTTCCACCTTTCCTTTCCCTTCCAGATCAGCCGGCATACTGCCTACGCGCATTGTTTCCGGTGAACCGTACAGTATGGAGGGCACCGGTCCGTGCTCGTAGGGACCGTCTGTTTTTCCGGCTATGCGGCGGACCACGTAACCGGCCTGGTGGCTGGCGGCGTGGGCCAGCAGGATGTGACCGTTGAGGTCGCCGATTGCGTATACATTGGCGGCGGCTTCAAGATTCTCGTTTACCTTGACGAATCCCGGTCCGGCAGTCTCGATCCCCAGTGCTTCAAGGCCGATGCCACTGGAATTGGGGCGGCGCCCGATGGCGATGAGCGCCTTGTCGGCGACCAGTTCATCTCCGTCTTCGGTGCGCAGAACGGCTTTTCCGTTCTCGGCGCTGACCGAACGGACCTTGACGCCGAGACGGATGTCCCATTTGCGGCGCTTGAATATGCCCTGCAGGGCCTTGGAGACTTCCGGGTCTTCATACACGGCAACGCGATCCATTGCGTCCACCACCGTGATTCTGCAACCTGTGCGGTGGGCGATCTGGGCCATTTCCAGCCCGATGAATCCTGCGCCGATTACCAGAAGTGATTCCGGCATTTCGGTCAGGGACAGGAAGCCGGTGTTATCCAGTATGGTTTCATTATCCGGTTCAAGACCGGGGAAAACCGTAGGATGTGAACCGGTGGCGAGAACCAGATTCTCATATTCAAGAACAGCTGTTTCGCCGGGACGTGAGACCTCTACCTTGCCGGGTTCCAGAATTTTAGCAGTTGCCCGGTAGATGTCTATTCCTAGATTTTTGGCCTTCTGTTCCATGGCCTTGCGGGTGGCGGCGATGAAGCGGTCCTTTTTGGTGCACAGAGCGTTGAAATCTATCTCGATCTCGCCCTTGGCAACCTTGGCCTTGGACTGAGCCTCCAGCTCCTCCACCGGGGATGTCGCCCCGAGATAGAGCTTTGTGGGGATGCAGCCAACGTTCAGGCAGGTTCCGCCGAGCAGTTCCTTTTCCACCAGCGCGACTTTGATGCCTTCGCCTGCGGCTTCAAGGGCGGCATCGAAACCGCCGGGGCCGGCTCCCACGACCACAAGGCCGTAGGAGCGTTTTTCGGACGGGAAATCACTTGAGGTCATCGGTAATCACCATGTCACGGGCTGCTTTTGTTTCATCCAGTCTCTTGACAGACATGTGTACCGGTGCGGCATGCAGCATATCGGGGTTCTTTTCGGCAAGTTCCGCAATCTCGATAAGATCGTCGACAAACTGGTCGAGGGTTTCCTTGCTTTCGGTCTCGGTCGGCTCGATCATCAGACATTCCTTCACGATGAGCGGGAAGTAGATGGTCGGTGCATGATGGCCCTTGTCCAACAGAGCCTTGGCGATATCCAGAGCGCGTACGCCGTTCTGGGCCTGTTTGACTGCCGAGGTCACGAATTCATGCATGCAGATGCGGTTGTGCGGGATTTCGAAATGGTTTTCGAGCCGTTTGCGCATGTAGTTGGCGCCGAGGACAGCACCTTCCGTGGCCCGGATCAGCCCTTCGCGGCCGAGACGGAGCATGTAGGCGTATGCCTTGAGATAAACGCCGAAGTTTCCGTAGAACGGAGCCACGTAACCGATGGATTTGGGTTCATCATAGGAAAGGTAATACTGGCCGTCTTCCATCTTTTTTACTCTGGATACGGGCAGGAAGGGAACAAGCTTTTCGCTTACACCCACCGGGCCGGAACCGGGGCCTCCACCGCCGTGGGGGGTGGCCAGAGTCTTGTGCAGGTTCAGGTGGACAACATCGAATCCGGCATCGCCGACTCTCATCTTGCCCATAATGGCGTTCATGTTTGCGCCGTCGTAGTATAGCAGGGCGTCTTTTTCATGAATCATCTTTACCAGTTCGGGAAGATGAGTCTCAAAGAGACCGAGGGTGTTGGGGCAGGTCATCATTACGCCGGCAACATCGTCATCAAGAACTTCGGCCAGAGCTTCAGGGGTGATGATGCCGTCTTTTGATTCAACAGCAACAACTTCGAATCCGGCGATTGAGGCGGATGCGGGGTTGGTTCCGTGAGCGGAGTCCGGGCAGATTATTTTGGTCTTCTTGTTGCCTTTGTCGCGGTGGTATGCGGCGATGAGCATTACCCCGGTGAGTTCGCCGTGTGCCCCGGCCATTGGGTGCAGGGTGAAGGCGGACATTCCGGTGAGTTCGCTGAGCAGACTTTCGGTTTCGTAGATAACTTCAAGCGCGCCCTGGCAGTGACGTCCCGCACCCTTGAGCTGGGAAATCACCGGATGCAGCTTGGCGAAACCGGGAAGGGCGGCAACCTGTTCCGTGAATTTGGGGTTGTACTTCATGGTGCAGGAACCCAGGGGGTAGAAGTTGGAGTCCACACCGAAGTTTTTCTGGGAAAGTTTGGTGAAGTGGCGAACAACGTCCAGCTCGGAAAGCGAAGGCATACCTGCTTCCTTGCGCAGGAGTTCTGCGGGGATGAGGTCCTCGATTTTCTTTCCCGGTTTTTCAGGCCAGCATCCTTCGCGGCCGGGAACGGACTTTTCGAATACTGTTTTCATTAGATTGCCCCCCGCAGAATTTCGGCGAAAATGCCGATCTGTTCTTCTGTTGTTTTTTCCGTACAGGCCACCAGCAGCACGTTTTCGAGCCCTTCGTAGTAACGTCCTACGGGAAAGCCGGGGATGATCCCGCGCGCGGTGAGTTTATCAATGGCTTCGAATGCGTTCACCGGCAGGCTGATTGCGAACTCGTTGCCGAAAGGACCCTTGGTGAAGAGTTCCACGCCGTCAATGGCGGTGAGCCGCTCGGCGGCATAGTGGGCTCTTTCAACGGATATGGTTGCGGTGCGGCGAAGGCCTTCCTCTCCCAGCAGGCAGAGATGGATAAGGGTACGCAGGGCGCACAGGGCCTGGTTGGAGCAGATGTTCGAGGTGGCTTTCTGGCGGCGGATGTGCTGCTCTCTGGCCTGCAGGGTGAGCACGTATCCTGTTTTGCCGTCTTCATCCACGGTGCGGCCTGCCATGCGGCCGGGCATCTGGCGGACAAGAGCCTTGGTGCAGGTCATAATTCCCAGGTAAGGTCCTCCGAACGAGAGGGGCTGGCCAATGGACTGCCCATCTGCCACGGCAATATCCGCGCCCATTTCTCCGGGAGTCTTAAGCACGGACTGCATAACCGGGTAGGTGGAAACAATGGCGACAGCCTTGTGTTCATGCACGGCGGCAAACAGCTCGGTGAAGTCGTTGACCGACCCGAAAAAGTTGGGGTTCTGCACGATTATGGCGGCTGTTTCCTTATCCAGAGCTTCGATGATGGATTTGATGTTGGTGCGGCCGTGGTTGTGCGGAACAGTGACCAGTTCAAGATTCAAGTTGGTGGTGTAGGAATCAAGCATGACCCTGTAGATCGGGTTCAGGGATTCGCTGACGATTATCTTGCGGCGTTTGGTTTTGCGCACGGCCATGAGGGTGGCTTCGTAGAGTGCGGAACCGCCATCGTAGACCGAAGCATTGGCGAAATCCAGATCCATGAGGCGTGCCATGGCGGTCTGGTATTCGAAAATGGCCTGCAGGGTTCCCTGCGATGATTCGGGCTGATAGGGAGTGTAGGCGGTGTAGAATTCACTGCGGGATGAAAGGGCGTCCACAGCTGCAGGGATGAAGTGGTCGTAGAATCCTGCTCCGAGGAAGCTGGCAAGGTCGGTGGTGTTTCTGGCAGCCATCTTTTCCAGCTTTTCAAGGACGGCCATTTCGCTCAGTCCTTTGGGCAGATCAAAGCTCCGAGGACGCAGTTCGGCCGGAATTTCGGCGAAAAGGTCTTCCATGGAGCTTACGCCGATCACATCAAGCATTTCCCGGATTTCTTCCGGGGAATGAGGAACGTAGGGCATTGTTGTCCTCCGGTAAAAATTGAATCCCCGCTGACGCGGGCGTCCGGCGGGGATTGGTTGAAAATATTACGGTCAGATTTCTCCGAATTAGTGGGCTTCTTCTTCGGTCACCTTTTCGTAGGCTGCTGCATCAAGAAGTCCGTCGGTGGAACCGGTGATTTTGATTTTGATCATCCAGCCCTCGCCGTACGGATCTTCATTAACTTTTTCCGGTGCGTCTTCAAGGGCTTCGTTGACGGCAACTATTTCACAGTCAACAGGAGAGTATACTTCGCTGGCAGCCTTTACGGATTCGATGGAACCGAATTCGTCTCCGGCGGCAAAGGTGTCGCCTACCTGGGGGAGTTCGACGAAAGTAAGGTCGCCGAGCTGTTCCTGAGCAAAGTGGGTGATTCCGACGGTGGCGGTATCTCCGTCGATTTTAAGCCATTCGTGAGATTTGGCGTAAAGAAGTTCCTGAGGGATCATGAGTACTCCTTCTATTTCTATAGATAATGCTGAGTTTAAATTTCCTGACTTATTTGCATTCAATGAACTTTTAACCGATAGCATTCCTGCTTAAGAAATAAAAGCCTTGAATACGGGTAAAATCCACAAAATTTCACGCAAAATTGGCGAATATGGGAAAGTGGAATTATTCTGTGCTGTTGTGACTTTGCACTTCGTGTTACGCGAGGTTGTCTTTTGACGAAAAAAGGCATACGCAGATGGGTATGGGGTGGCGTTTCGTGTCGGCCCAGTTTCCGGGATCTTACCAGTGCGTGAGTTCGAAGAAGTGACTCTATTTTTGTAGGGAGAATCGGTTGGTTGAGTGCAAGGTTCCTGATCGGGAAATAATAGAGGTGAACACAGCCGGAAGGGTCTGGAAGATAGAGCGGACTGCTGATCTTGAAACCCTCTGGGAGTCTATCGGCGAAGATGATTTCGGGGATGACGAGCGTCTTCCGTACTGGGCGGAACTATGGCCCGCCAGCGTACTGCTGGGCGAATGGCTGTACCGTAATGCCGGGCTTATCAGGGGGCGGCGCTGTCTTGATCTCGGTTGCGGATTGGGTTTGACTGCGATTATCGGGCAGTCTCTGGGGGCTGAAGTGGTTGCCTTTGATTATGAAATCGAGCCCCTTTTTTTCGCCCGTGGAAATTCTGTTCTCAATTCAGTCCGGCAGCCTCTGTGGCTTCAGATGGATTGGCGGTCTCCGGCGCTGGCCGACAGTTCGTTCGATTTCATCTGGGGCGGTGATATTCTGTATGAAAAAAGATTTTTCGATCCGCTGGAAAAACTTTTCCGGCGGGTGTTGAAGCCGGGCGGCACCATCTGGATGGCCGAACCTGTGCGCGATGTTTCCCTGCCTGTCTGGGAGCAACTTGAATCCATGGGTTGGAACACCGCACTTCCGCTTACGGAAAAGGCCGCGTGCTGCCATGCTGAAATGACCGTGAACATCAGGAAAGTTGTCCGCGGTCCCAATATGTAATTCATAAGGAGGTTTGAAAATGGGTAAGACTATACGTTTCGGGGTATCCCTTGATTCCGACCTGCTGGAGAAGTTCGATAAACTGTGTGACGAAAAAAGTTACCAGACTCGTTCGGAAGCAATCAGAGACCTGATCCGCAACATGCTTGTGGAAAAGGAATGGGACGATACCGAAGGCGAAATGGCCGGGACTCTTTCCCTGGTCTACGATCATCATCAGAGCGGGCTTTCCCAGCGGCTGACCGAGCTGCAGCACGACAGTCATGATCTGATACTTTCCACCCTGCATGTGCATCTGGACCATAGCAACTGCCTTGAAGTCATGGTGCTCCGGGGTGACGGCAAGTCCATCAAGGAACTTGCCCAGCGTCTGATTTCCACCAAGGGCGTAAAACATGGTAAACTGGGGCTGACCACGACCGGTGAAGAACTGGTCTAGTGTTTCCCTGTTTGCTGAATTCAAAATAGATTCAGGATTAAAATGGAAGATGTTCAGAACAGCCGGGCCAAGGTAGCCATGTCCATAGACCGGGTCGGGGTGCGCGATCTTACCCTGCCCCTGGTAGTGCGTGACCGCAAGTCCGGCAGCCAGCATACCATGGCCAAAGTGGCTTTGTCGGTTGACCTGCCTGCCCATTTCAAGGGCACTCATATGAGCCGTTTTGTCGAGGCTCTGGAGGATTGGACCGAGGAGCTTGATTACAGAAGTTTTTATAATCTGCTGAGTGATATCCGCAGACGGCTGGAAGCCCGCAGCGCCCATGCCGAACTGGCTTTTCCGTATTGTCTGCGGAAAAAATCCCCGGTGAGCGGACGCATGGGCATAATGAGCTACGAGTGCACCGTGGAAGGAGAACTGGTCGGGGACAATCTGGAATTCACCCTTGGGGTAAAGGTCCCGGTCATGACCGTATGTCCCTGTTCAAAGGCCATCAGCGATGAAGGTGCTCACAGCCAGCGGGCCGTGGTTCATATCCGTACAAGGTCCAGAGGATTCGTCTGGATAGAGGATCTCGTGGAAATCGCCGAGGGGTCCGGGTCCTGCGAAGTCTATTCCCTCCTTAAGCGCGAGGATGAAAAACACGTTACCGAGAAAAGTTTTTCCAATCCCACATTTGTTGAAGATGTGGTGCGAAATGCCGCTATGGGGCTGGAAAATCATCCTAAAATTTCCTGGTACAAGGTTGATGTGGAGAGTTTCGAATCAATTCACAACCACTGCGCGTTTGCAAGTATTGCCAAATCGTAATCAGTGCTTACTATTATAGTACAGGAGGCAGAGGGGATTATCCCCACCTGACTCCGACGACAGCCGCTGTTGCTTCTCATGAAATAAGGTTAAGCGATAGCGGCGACAGTTTGAGGACTGTGTGTGAGGGACCCGCGGAATTTTTCGCGGGTCCTTTTTTAGGCTTGGCAGATAATTTGCCGGTGGCATTCATTGAGATGTCTTTAGTTTCTTAGTCTAGTGCCTTTTGGGGATAATAAGAGTTTTTATATCTTAACAGACTTAAACTACTAGGGATTCCAAAGGGAATTATTCCCTTTGGCTGCCGGCGGCGAAATCCGTCCATCAAAAGCGCGAAGCGCATCAAACTTCCCGCCTTAGACTTGCCAATCGTGCGAAGCGGCATTATCTGTACTGATCGGCCCGGATCAAAGGGACCGAAATTGAACGACAATGCCCGCCAAGGGTGAAGGATATACGTGCAATGAGTTTTTCCAGCGGTTATGCCATCGGTATAGATACCGGCGGCACCTATACTGATACTGTTGTTTTGAACTGCGCCGATTCCAGCGTGGTAGCCACGGCAAAATCTCCCACTACACATCATGACTTAAGCCTCGGTCTGGCTTCATCGCTGGACAAGGCCATGCAGGAAAGCGGCGTGAAGCCAGAAGATGTGAAACTGGTATCCGTTTCCACCACTCTGGCCACCAATGCAGTGGTGGAGGACAAGGGCGCACGGGTCGGTCTGTTCATGATCGGCGCTCCCAGAGCCTTGAAACTGCCTGTTGTGACCGTGCGTTTCGTGGACGGCGGACACAAGATAACCGGCGCCGAGGACGATCCTCTGAATATCGAAGCCCTCGTTGACGGCATTAACGATATGCGCGGGCATGTGGATGCCTATGCCGTGTGCGGAGCCATGAGCATCAAGAACCCCGCTCACGAACAGATTGCCGCAAAGGCCATTTCGCTTACCGACCCCAAACCGGTTTTCTGCTCCCATACCATAAGCACCCGTGCAGGACAGAAGGAAAGGGCTGCGACAGCCGTGCTTAACGCCCGTCTCATGCCGGTAATGGCGGAGTTTCTTGCCGGGGTAGGCAAGACTCTGGATGATCGCGGGCTGGGCGGCTCCGTTGTTGTTGTGCGCGGAAACGCTACTCCCATGAGCATGGAAGATGCCGTTCAGCGCGCAGCGGACACTTTTGCCAGCGGTCCTGCATCCACCGCATATTACGGCAGCATCTATTCCCCGGAAAAGGACGCCCTGATAGTTGACGTGGGCGGAACCACTACCGATGTTACCCTCATTCGCGATGGAAAACCGACCATAAATGATGACGGCAGTATCATCGGCGAATGTGAAACCCACGTGGAAGCCGTGGAGATGTTTACGGTCGGTGTCGGCGGGGACAGTTTTTCACGCATCAATCGTTCCGGCAGGCTTGAGGTCGGCCCGGCAAGGGTTATCCCCCTGTGCATGGCCGGAGAGATCCCCGCTCCGTCCGGCTGGATAGGAAAGGGGCATGATTCCCATCTGATCAAGATAGGTCCCTCCTCCGCTAGCTGCGATGAGGACAGTGTTCTGGAGTTTCTCACCGAAAACGGCCCTTCGACATTCAGCCGGATCATGAAACAACTCGATATGGGCGAAATCCGGCTCGGTGGTCATCTTTCCGCTCTTGTGCGTGAACAGGTCGTCGAGGAAGCCGGATTCACTCCTACCGATGCTCTGCATGTTCTCGGAGAGCTTTCCATCGGTGACGCACGGGTTTCCGTAGAAGCTGCTGAAGTTCTTGGAAAGGAATTCGGTCTTGACGCGGAAGGTTTTGCCCGCAAGGTTCTGGCAGAAACACGGCTCAAGATCGAAAACGCCATGCTGGAACACATCGTGCGCAAGGAGATCGGCGGAAACATGGCCGGTATCATTGCCGGGCGCTCCGCAAGTCCTCTGGTAAGTTTTGAGGCCTCGCTCAATCTGCCCATTGTGGGCATCGGAGCCGCTGCCGGGAAACTGCTTCCCGAAGTTGCCGAAAAACTGCATACCGTGGCCGTTTTCCCGGAACATCATGAAGTGGGTAACGCTCTTGGAGCGGTGAAGATGGCCCTGATCAACGTAAATGAGGAGGCCCGCTAATGTTCGACCGCAGACCGAATGCCTGGGAATACTGTCTGGAAGCGGCAAGTGAAAACGCTGAAACCGAAATAGTGCACGGCTGGATATTCAAGGACGGCCAGTGGGTGACCCACGCCTGGTGTGAATTCGCCGACAAGGTTATCGACCTGACCCTTTCCAGCCATTCTACCGATAAATTCGATTATTACACCAAATACATGGTCGGAAGCGAACGCTGCCGCCGGTACTCACGGTTGGAATTTTTCGAGCTTGTGGGCAACGAACGTCATTTCGGACCCTACGACAAGGAATTTTTCTTTGCCGAGACATGTGACCGGGACCCGCTGGAAGTATTGGAATCCCGAAAGGATAAGTAGAATGTCCGGATTTTTTATTACCGGGACCGGAACCGATGTGGGCAAGACCGTGGTGACAGCGGCTCTTGCCCGGTTTTTTGCTCAGGCCGGAAAATCCGTCCTGCCGGTAAAGCCCGTGCAGTCCGGTGGGATTATCCGTCCGGACGGCCGCATGGATTCCCCGGACGGAGAAGTCTACAAGGCCGCCGGTGCCGCATGGAATCCCGATCTCCAGTGTCCGTTCATTTTCGAGCCGGCCTGCTCCCCGCATCTCGCGGCCAGTCTGTCCGGTAGCGGGTTGGATGTGGATGAGGTTGCCGCAAGAGTCCGCGCAATTGAAGCCGAGACCGGAGCCCTGCTGTTGGTCGAAGGGGCCGGTGGTATAATGGTGCCCCTGAATGACCGGATGACCATGCTGGACCTGATGCGCGCCTTGGAATACCCGGTGATCCTCGCCGCTGAAAACAAGCTCGGCGGCATAAACGAAGTACTGCTGTCCGTTGCCGCGCTCAGGCAGGCCAAACTGGAAATCGCCGGTATAATAATGACCTCCGCCAACGGTCCGGCTCCCTCCGAGTACGGCATGGCGCAGGATAACATCCGGTGCATCGAAAGTTTTTCAGGTGTCAGGGTATTGGGTTCCATTCCGCATATTCAGAATTGGGATCACAACAATCCCGGCTGCTGGGCTGAGGTGGACAACGCTTTATCTTCACTTGATATTTGATTTTGGAGAAGTGTTACATGATGCCCCCGGCAGAGCCGCCGGAGGCGAAGTCAAGTCATCAAAAGCGCGAAGCGCATCAAATTTTTCTTCAAAATGCCTGTTCAGGAAATCTAGTAATGTCCAATACAGAATCAATGCTTCAATTCGACCGGGCGCATATCTGGCATCCGTACACTTCGGCGGTAAATCCGTTGACTGTTTTTCCCGTCAAACGAACCGAGGGTGTCAGGATAATACTTGCTGACGGGCGGGAACTGATTGACGGCATGGCTTCGTGGTGGTGCGCCATTCATGGATACAATCATCCGGTGCTGTGCGAGGCTTTGTGCCGTCAGGCCGCCGAGATGCCGCATGTTATGTTCGGGGGACTTACCCATGAACCGGGCGTGGAACTGGCCCGCAGGCTGGTCGAACTTTCTCCGGAACAGTTGCAGCATGTTTTTCTGGCAGATTCCGGATCGGTTTCCGTGGAAGTGGCTCTGAAGATGGCGATCCAGTACTGGTACGCCATGGGCAGACCGGAGAAAAACCGGTTGATGACAGTGCGAAACGGCTACCACGGTGATACCATCGGCTGCATGGCGGTTTGCGATCCGGTCAACGGAATGCATTCCATGTTCACATCCGTGCTGCCGGAACATGTTTTTGCCGAGGCCCCTCCGTGCAGGTTTGAGGGCGGTTGCAGCGATGCGGACTTTGAAGATTTCAGAAGCAGGATTGCTGAACACGCTCACGAACTTGCGGCCGTTATTCTGGAACCCGTGGTTCAGGGAGCAGGGGGCATGCGTTTCTATTCCCCGGAATACCTCAGGCGGGTCCGTAAAGCCTGTGACGAGCACGGGGTGCTGCTTATCTGCGATGAGATTGCTACCGGATTCGGTCGGGCCGGGGCTCTTTTTGCAAGCGAACTGGCCGGAATATGTCCGGACATCATGTGCGTGGGCAAGGCTCTCACCGGCGGCATGATGACTCTGGCCGCTACCCTGGCCACTTCCGAGGTTGCGGAAGGAATTTCATCAGGCGGTGGGGTGTTCATGCACGGACCGACCTTCATGGGCAATCCGCTGGCCTGTGCTGTGGCTAACTCCTCTATTGATCTGCTGCTCAGGAGCGACTGGCAGCGGAAAGTGGCGAACATTACCGCAGGGCTTCGCAAGGGACTGGCTCCCTGTGCGGACATGCCGACAGTGGCTGATGTGCGCTGTCTGGGCGCTATCGGGGTGGTGGAGCTTAAGAGCCCGGTGGATATGGAATTCATTCAGGCCGAATTTGTCCGGCGCGGGGTCTGGGTGCGGCCGTTCGGCAGGCTGGTGTATGTAATGCCGCCGTATGTTATTTCCGATGAAGAATTAGAAGTGCTGACCTCGGCCATCTGCGAAGTGGTCGGTCTGCACAGGGGGTAGTGAAATGGGCAGAAGCTGGAAGGATAAAATCCGGGTTGCGGCGCAGGCCGGGGAACCCATTGACGAAGTTACGGCGGTGGAGCTGCTCGGAGCGTCCCACGATGATCTGGCCTGGATACTTGATGCGGCGCATACAGTGACCTCCCGAAGTTTCGGCAGCAGCGTCAGTCTGTGTGCCATTGCCAATGTCCGCAGCGGCAACTGTTCCGAGGACTGTGTTTTCTGTGCCCAGTCCAGCCATTTCAAGGGAACTCCCGCTCCGGTGTACCCGCTGATGGAGGTCGGTGAAATCAGGGAATGCGCTGCGAAGGCGGGCCGGTCGCCTGTGGAATTTTTCAGCTACGTGACCAGCGGCCGGGCGCTTGGCCGGGAACCGCTGGACAGGGTCTGCGAGGCCGTGGACGGCATGCGGGAGGTGCCGTTTTCACATTGTGCTTCGCTCGGCTGTCTTGATTTCGAATCCCTGAAGAAGCTTAGGGAATCCGGTGTGGTCCGTTACCATCATAATCTGGAATCGGCGGAAAGCTATTTTCAAAAGGTCTGCACCACGCACAGCTACGCGGAGCGTATCCGTACAGTGCGCGATGCCCGCAGGGCCGGGCTTCAGGTCTGTTGCGGCGGGTTGCTCGGGCTCGGTGAGAGCCGTGAACAGCGGGTGGAACTTGCGCTGGCCATAGCGGCGGAAAAAGTGGATTCCATTCCGCTCAATTTTCTGGTGCCCATTCCCGGCACTCCACTGGAGGGAGTAGGACAGCTGGAGCCGCTTGAAATTCTGCTCTCCATAGCCATGTTCAGGCTGACCAACCCGCAGGCCGAAGTGCGCATGGCTGCCGGGCGCGGGGCATTGCGGTCACTGCAAGCGTTTATTTTTCATGCCGGATGCAACGGACTGATGGTCGGCGATTTTCTGACCGTTTCGGGGCAGGGTATCGACTCGGACCTTACCATGCTTTCCGATCTGGGGCTCAAGGCGCGCCGCAAGGCTTAGAAGTGATGGCTGGTGCTCAGTCTGTCTTTTTCGCGCCCTTTTTGAGGATATATTTTTTGAAAAGTATGGCCGACTCAAGGACGGGATCTATTTCAAGGGCTTTTTCAATGTGGGCCAGAGTGCTGGCTTCATCCCCTGTTTCAAAGTAGGCCCTGGCAATGTTGAAATGCAGGTTTTCATCGTTCTCGTCCAGTTCCAGAGCCTTGCTGTAGAAATTTATTGCTTCTTCGTAAAGTTGCAGTTTGCGTAATGAAATTGCAGCGGAATTGAACTCACGCCTTTGCTCTTCTATGAATTCCTTATCACTGCTGTCCAGAATGGCCACGATTTCGGAAAGTCGCGCTTTGGCAAGCGGGGTGTCCGTTTCCGGCGAGGTGTTGTCCGGCTCAATGAGCAGGGACCTGATCAGACTTTCTATTTCAGAGTCTGCTGCATCTATGGATTGAGCGTCTCCGGAGGCAAGCATTTTCGCAAGGGATTCGTATTCGGGGATAGAATTTTTCCGGTAATAGCCTATTTCAGGAGTGAATGAGGATATGAACTGGTCTCTGTCCATTGCCGTGAAAATTCCCGAGGGGAGGCTTTTCGCGTTGAGCGGCTCTACACAGTATTTTTCGGAACAGGAGCGCAGGACATAGTAATAAGTCTTGTGCTCGGCCTTTTGCATGGTTGTTCCCGCGCCGGTATGGTCTATTATGTTTTTGGAGTAGATTCCCAAAACTTTATAAGGTTCTCCCATATCCCCCCTCCAATCACCTTACTTATTTCCAGCAGGCTTTCCAGCATAGCCGGATCGCGTCCTTCCGTTTCCCCCGATAAAATCCTGCTCCCCGCTACTTTGATCGTTATTTGCATATAGCCGAACATGGCTGCGGGCAAGGAATGTTGTTATAAACAGACCTTGCCCGCAGTGTCGATTAGAAATGTATTTCAATAATTGATCAGATTCTGCCTTCCTCTACCGCATGGCAGGCGCAGACTGCGCCGCCGCCCATATCGCGGGTGAGGGGGATTTCCGTTCTGCAACGGTCGTTGGCATGGGGGCACCTGCCGTGGAAGACGCAGCCGGTCGGCAGGTTGATGGGTGTGGGCACATCTCCGGAAAGGTGGATATGCTTTTTCTTCTTCCCCCCAAGAGTCGGGATGGCTGAAAGCAGTGCTACGGTGTAGGGGTGTTTCGGGTTGGAAAAAAGTTCTCCTGCCGGGGCCAGCTCGCAGAGGCAGCCAAGGTACATTACGGCCACACGGGTGCTTATGTGTTCCACCACGGAAAGGTCATGGCTGATGAACAGATAGGTTAATCCGCGTTCTTCCTGAGCATCCATGAGCAGATTCAGTATCTGGGCCTGTATGGATACATCCAGTGCGGCTATGGGCTCATCGGCTACAATGAATTCCGGCTCCACGGCCAGAGCACGGGCTATGCTGATGCGCTGGCGCTGGCCTCCGGAGAATTCATGGGGATAGTTGCCTGCCCATTCGGGGTCCAGTCCGACACTGTTCATGACCGAGTGCAGCTTTTCCTTGGCATCTCCTCGGGAGATTCCCTTGTTATGGAAGTAGATCGGTTCTTCAATGATCTGGCGTACGGTCATGCGCGGATTAAGTGACGCGTACGGGTCCTGAAAGACCATCTGCATCTTTCGCCGGTACGGAAGCATTTTGCACGGGGTCAGGTTGTCTATGCGTTCTCCGCAATAATGCACTTCCCCGGAGTTGGGAGGGTAAAGTCCCATGACGGTACGGGCCAAAGTGGACTTGCCGCAGCCGGATTCTCCGACCACGCTCAGCGTTTCACCTTTGCTGATGCCGAGACTGACGTTGTTCACCGCTTTCACTATTGTATGGCTGCGCGTGATGCGACCGTTTTCCATTTTCAACTGGTCGAGCAGCCCTCCGGAAATGTCGAAGTGCTTGACCAGTTTTTTGATTTCCAGGAGGTAATCGGTTTGCATGACGACTCTCTTATATGTTGTCGGCATGATGGCAGGCCACCATGATGCCGGATTCGTTTTCTTTCAGTTCCGGACGCACCTGCCTGCAGATGTCTGTACAGTACCCGCATCTGGGGTTGAACGGGCATCCTGCGGGCATGTTCATCAGGGAGGGCATGGCTCCGGGAATCTGGGTCAATCGTCCTCCGGCCGCGCCGGACTGAGGCAGGGCGGCAATAAGCCCCCGTGTGTACGGATGAGCCGGATTTGCGGTTACTTCGGCCGTTGAGCCTGTCTCGACAATTGATCCGGCGTACATGACCGCTATATGCTCGGTCACTTCGGATACCACTGCCAGATCATGGGTGATGAGTATCAGCCCCATGTTTTCGGTCTCGCAGAGTTCCAGCAGCAGATCCATTATTTCAGCCTGTATGGTCACATCCAGAGCCGTGGTCGGTTCATCCGCAATAATAAGCGCAGGATCGGTCAAGAGTGATATGGCGATTACTATGCGTTGGCGCATGCCCCCGGAAAATTCGTGCGGATACTGGGTCAGACGTTTTTTCGGCGAGGGTATGTATACTTTTTTCAGCTTTTCAAGCGCGATTTCCTCCGCTTCCCTGCGGCAGACCTTCTTATGCACCATCACGGTTTCTATCATCTGGGTGCCGATGGTAAGCACCGGATTGAGGGTCATCATGGGGTCCTGAAATATCATGGAGATGCGGTTTCCGCGGATACCGCGCATTTTTTCGCACGGCATCCGGGCAAGGTCCTGCCCTTCGAACATGATGGAACCGTTTGAAATATAGCCGGGTTTGGAAATGAGGTTGATGATGGAAAAGCCGGTTACCGATTTTCCCGCCCCCGATTCGCCCACCAGTCCCAGCCTTTCCCCCTTATCAAGGGTGAAGCTTACATCCTGCACTGCCTTGAGGGCGCCCCTGCGCAATGCAAACTCGACACTCAGGTTTTTTACATCAAGAAGAGGTTGCATATTTATCCCTTGTACAGTTTTGGGTTTAAGAAATCCCTGAGCCAGTCGCCGAGGAGGTTGATGACCAGGATAAGCAGTACAAGCACCATTCCGGGGAACAGGGTTATCCACCATGAACCGCTGAAGATGTATTCAAACCCGACATTGATGAGCGACCCCAGCGACGGCTGGGTGACCGGCATGCCGAGTCCGACAAAGGACAGGGCCGCTTCGCTCATGATGGCATTGGCAACCTGTATGGTGGAAATGACGAAGACCGGGGAGAGCGTGTTGGGCAGTACGTGCCGCCACATTATCCTTGTCTGCGAGAGTCCGATAACCCTTGCGGCTTCAACGTACTCCTTTTTCTTTTCAGCCAGAACAGATGCCCTGACCGTGCGCGCATACTGCGGCCATTCAGCGAATCCGATGACCAGTATCAGCAGCGGGACCGCAATCTCCTCATACTTGGCAACTCCGAACGCAGCCTGAAAGATGGCTGAAATGAATATTGCCACCATGTATGTAGAAAAGGAGAGCTGCACATCCGCTATGCGCATGAGTATTGATTCTACCCGCTTGCCCATGAATCCGGCTATCAGCCCGACCATGATTCCAAGAAAGGCCTGCAGGGCCACGGCCCCGAATCCGATGATCAGGGAAACCCGCATGCCGTAAAGCATTGTGGATAGCATATCCCTGCCCTGGGCATCGGTGCCGAGCAGGAACTCGCTGTTCCCGCCATGCAGCCATGAAGGCGGAATCTCCGCGTTCATGATGTCTATGTTGTGGGCGTCGTAAGGGTTGTATTGAGTAACCAGCGGTGCTGCGAAGCCCAGGAAAAGAAGCACGGCAAGGATGGCGAAGCTGGTCATGGCCACTTTGTCGTGCAGAAAATCGTGCAGAAAATATGATTCCTTGAATCTCTGCCAGCGTGATCTGGTTCGCATTTATCTTTGCCCCGTGATTCTGACCTGAGGGTTGACGAAACCGTAAATAACATCAACCACGGTGTTAACAACAACGAATATCAGCCCGACGACAACCAGATAGGCCACCATCAGCGGAGCATCCCCGCGTTCCACTGCCTCGATGAACATGAATCCCATGCCCTGCCACTGAAAAACAGTTTCGGTGAGAATGGTGAAGGCTATCATCGTCCCCAGTTGCACGCCGCCTACGGTGATGACCGGGAGCAGGGTGTTCTTGAAGGCGTGCACGATCCAGACTCTGGCGGGAGTGAGCCCTTTGGCCCAGGCGTATTTGATATAATCGTTTTCCAGAACTTCCATCATTTCTGAGCGGATAAGCCTGATGAAAAGGGGCAGCATGATGGAGGAGAGAGCCAGCGAAGGCATTATGAGATGTTTGAGGCCGTCGAGGGTCAGGAATCCTGTGCTCCAGCCTCCGATGTTCACCGTGTTTCCGCGGCCGTAGGAAGGCAGCCAGTGCAGTTCCACTGAAAATATGTAGATCATCAGGATTGCGGTCAGAAAAACCGGAATGGACACTCCCACAATGGACCCGCCCATGATGAACCGTGATAAAATCGATTTGGGCCTGATGGCGGAATATATCCCCAGCGGGACGGAAAAAAGGACGATGATAATTGCGGAGCAGAAGACCAGTTCAAGCGTTGCCGGGGCCTTGTTCAGAATAACGGCAAGAGCGGATTTCTTGTAGAAGAATGATTTTCCGATATCTCCTTTGACTGCTCCCTGCAGGAACCTGCCGAACTGGACCATGAACGGATCATTCAGCCCCAGTTCGTCTTTCAGTCTTTCTCTTTCCGCTTTTGAAACGGAAACACCTGTAATTTCCCTTATTGGATCGCCGAAGCTCTGCTTGATGGCAAAGCCGATAAAACTGATAATCAGCATGACGATGATCGCTTGCACGATTCGTCGGACAATAAAAGCAAACATTTTTCACTCCAGACGGCAAACTGTATAAGCCTTCCCCGGATTTCAGGCTGATTATGCCTTTATGCGGCATACCCGGTTTCCTTCCCGCAAGCGTTTCAGGCTTTTCGCGGGGGCGCGAAGGAACGGCCGGATGGCGGTAGTTCACTTTTGCTGCATTCAACGGAGAATGCCTCGTAGGAATGCTGCAGGTGAATCCGCCGCGCTTTATCGAAATCCGATTGTTGACAACGCAAGGGGAACTCCGGAATGGAGTTCCCCTTGATGTAAAGGTTCTTTCAGACTGTTCCTGTGCTACTTGACGACCAGGTCACCGAAGAAGGGGAAGTTCTGTACGTTGACTATTTCCTCGGTATTCATGCCATTCTTGGATGCCCAGGAGAGGTTCTGCCAATGCAGGGGCACGAATGCTGCGTCGTCGTAGGCGAGTTTTTCAACCTTCTGGAGCATTGCCCTGCGCTTGGCAAGGTCTGTTTCGGTCTGGGACTGTATGGTCAGGGCGTCAACTTCGGGATTGCAGTAGTTACCGCTGTTGTACTGTCCGTAACCGGTTTCCTTGTTGGGGCACATGAGCAGGAATTCGGTGTAGTTGGCGGAATCTTCAGTATCGGGATGCCAGCCGATCATCTGGATGTCGGCAACCTGTGCATCGTATTCGTCCCAGTACTGGGCCTTGGGCATGGTCTTCAGATTTACCTTGATGCCGATTTTGCCGAGCATGGAAACAAAGGCCTCGGCAATTTTTTCATCGTTAACGTAACGGTTGTTGGGTGCGATCATGGTGCATTCAAAACCGTTTTCGTAACCGGCTTCCTTCATGAGCTGCTTGGCTTTTTCAAGATCGTAGCGGGGTTTGAGTTCGGGATTGTATCCTGCAAAACCTTCAGGACCCTGCTGGCATGCTACAGTGGCGAAACCTTTCATGACCTTATCAACTATACCGGCATTGTCGGTAGCGTAGACGATTGCCTGACGGACCTTGCGGTTCTGGAAGGGCTTCTGGCGTTTCTGGTTGAGCTGAAAGGTGATGATGCGGGAACCGGACATGGTGATCAGCTGCAGACCTTCAGTTGACTTGATGCGGTCAAGGTCCTGCGGGGGAACGGGCATGATGAAATCAACATCTCCGGAAAGCAGCGCAGCCACGCGGGTCGCATCGTTTTTAATCGGAGTAAGGATTATCGTGTCTACGTTACCGGCCTTGTCCCAGTATTCCGGGAAAGCCTTGAAGACCGTGCGTACACCCTGTTCGCGTTCGGCCACAACGTATTTACCTGTTCCGGACTCGTGTGTATTGGCAAAGGAAGGTGCGGTTTTGATGATGGCGTCTTTCGGCTGTCCGGATTCGTCAGTACCGGTGTAGAATTTTCTGTCCATGGGGAAGATGTAGGTTGCCATGTTCAGCAGCAGGCCGTAAGGCTTCTTGGTGACGATGTCGACGGTGTAATCGTCAACAACTCTGGCCTGTCCGAAGGGTTCGAAAAGCCCCTTGAAGTCCGGGCTCTTCTTAAGGCGTTCAAGGGTCCAGACGACATCTTCTGCTGTGAAGGGATTGCCGCTGTGAAATTTTACGCCTTTGCGCAGATGGAAGCGCATGGTTGTGTCATCAATAAGTTCCCATGATTCTGCAAGGCGGGGTTCGAAGGAACCGTCCTTGGCCCAGCGGATGAGCGGGTCAAAGACCATGTGGGAGTACTGGAGCATGCCTGCGGAAAGCTGTACTTCAGGGTCAAGGGATACCGGATCGGCATCCATTGCCAGTTTCAGGGTTTTTCCGGCCGCGGCCTCGGCAGCCGGAGCCGCTTTTTCAGCGGTTTCTTTCTTGGCCGGTGCTTCTTCCTTTTTTTCCGCACTGCATCCGGCCAGACTCAGGGCAAGAATAATTACAAGAGCAAGAAACCATAGTGAACGTTTCATCCTTACACTCCTTGGAAAGGGTAACAACTGTAATAAAATCATCAAACACTACCAGCTCAGGGACGCCCTGAAAAACTGATCTTGAAACAGGCAAAACCTGTCGGCGCATCAGGCTTCCCCTTGCCGTATGCGGTCATTATTATTACACTTGAATTATCGATTTAACAAATTTTTAACTGTTTGAAATAACTGCTCAAAAATAATTAATAAATGTGGATGTTTCTTTCTTCCAAAAAAAATGCAGAAAATATGAAAATCACAAAATATTATTCGCCTACACTGTGTTTTATTCTGGCTTTATTTTTGGTGACGCTTGCGGGGTGCGCTTCCATAAATCCGTTTGCAGACTCTGTTACCGAGTATGATCTGGACGGAAAGCACAATCTTGAGCTTGATCTTATGCCCGGAGATGAGGTTGCTTTTGAAATGCGCAATCCGGGTACAGGAGGGTATCAGTTTGACGGAGTTGTCTTCGACCCGAAGCTCGTCAGCCTTGACAAGTTCAGGATTCTCGACGCGGAATCAGGTCTTGCGGGCGATTTCGGACGCTGGCGTTTCAAGTTCACCGTCCTCGATATCGGCGATACAATCGTGGCGATAAACATAAAGCGTCCGGGGCAAAAGCAACGTGATGCCTACAAGGTGATAAATATGAGTATCACCAAGGACGGACCGCCGTTTTTCAAGTGGTAGAAAGGTCGTTCAGGTTCAGCTTATGATTATGCCTGCGTAGGCCACCACGCTCTCGTAGTCTCCGGTGGCCTGTCCTGAATTGGTGTATTCCACCAGTCTGCCGGACGAAGCACCCAGCTTTTCGGCTGCAAACATGGCCATGGTCATGGGTAGAACTCCGCACATGCTTATCTGATTGGAAGCGACAATGGAGTACAGGTCCTTGGGGTCCATGCGGATGATGGCTTCAAGCGCCATGGAGTCCATTTTTTTTGCCTTGGCGGCGGGAATGAAATGGCTCATGTCCGAACTTACGATCATGGTGACAGGTTTGCCTGCGGATGCGATTATGTCCCCAAGCGTTTCTCCTGCCTTGTGCAGGGCGGTAGGGGATGATTCGGATACGCAAACAGGAACAATGGCTGTTTCCGAATTGATGTGGTGTAGAAAAGGGATGATGACTTCCAGCGAATGCTCGCGTACGTGGGCTGCCGTGTTTTCGACAAATCCTTTTCCGCTGGAGATAAAATCGGAGGCGAGGTCCTCGTCAACATTCAGCATGCCGCCGGGGAATTCCCATGCTCCGGAAGTCCATACGGATATGGGGGCGCCAAGTCCGGTATGGTTCGGGCCGAGCAGTATAACCGTGGGCGCTATGCGGGCCTGCGCCAGTGTTTTGCCGCACGCCTTGCCTGAAAACATGTATCCGGCATGGGGAACCATGATAAGTCTGTCATAAGGCTTATCCGAACCGGTCTGCAACGGGCCGGTGTATTGTTCCAGTTCCATCTGCAACTGCCGCGGATCTGCGGGATAAAATCTTCCGGCAACAATCGGTTTCCTGTCCATATCAACCTGCCTCTTTTCTCCGGTCAGCAGTTTTACCGGTCAGGAGACCGGATGCCCTGAAGGACTGCGCCGAATTACTGGAATGTAGGAGCCGGTTTGAACTGTGCGGCGTCCTTTTCAATCTTATATGTTTCAAGAGCCGATTTTGCCAGTCTTCCGTAAAGTCCGTCCGGGCTTTTTTTCGACACTTCTTCCATAAGTTTTTTCCACTCGTCCATTGCTCCGGCCTTTTCGTAGAGCTGCGCCAGCCTGAATCTGGAAGACGCCCACTCCGGATCGGACAGCGGAATGTACTTGTCGTATTCTGCCGCCCATTTAAGGGCTTCCCTGTATCGGCCGGAACTTTCCGCCGCGAAAATAGTCATCAGTATGCAGTCCTTGATCTTTTCGCGGTCGCCGCCGGTTTCAAGCAGCATGGAAAGGGCTTCCTGTGCGTAGACAAAAACCTTTTTCAATTCCTTCTTTTTCATGGCCGATTTTGCCATGTAGTACATGGCATATGCCCGTGATGATTCGGGAAGAAGGAGGTTGGAAGCAAGGCCTGCCCAGAGCGGAGTGCTCTGCTCCGTTTCCCCGAGGTTTTCAAAGGCCATGGCCTGAGCGTATTCTATATGAATTTTCTGTTTCGGATCAAGTTCCCATTTGTCCTTGGCCAGATTGACCAGATCGGTGACCTTGCTCCATGACTGACCGTCCACGTAAATGCCCAGAGCCATATCCAGTGCCATGGCCGAATACTTGGGCACCTGCTTTTCCTGCAGGTAGCGCTCGATCATATCCAGGGCCTGCTGCGGCTGCCCCTTTTTCCAGAAGCTTAGGGCAACGCCCATGCGGGTATCATCGTTTACGTCTTTGCCCTCGTTGTTCTTCCTGGCATAGTTGTTCCAGTAGCTTATGACGCGTCCGTAGTTCTCGTCCTTCACCAGTTCCGGTACGGCCTTGTCAAAGACTCTGGTCCCAAGCTGGCTCGCTTTATCCCGCAGTCCGCTGCGCGGGTATTTGTCCAGAAAATCCTGAACCGCTCCCAGACATTCTCCGTATTTTTTGTTCCAGTAATACCACATGCCCAGTTTGAGCAGTGCCAGAGGAGCCAAGGGACTGTCCGGATGCTTCTCCACAATCTGTGTATAAATTTTCTGGGGGCGCAGGTTGTATGGACGGTCGAACACCTTGTCCATCTCAGACATGCTGGGGTCGTCATGGATTCCCTCTTCGGCAAGGCGCATCATCGATACAAGCCCGCCTTCCCTGTCCGGGAATTCCTTGGCCACTTTTTCGTAAATCTCCTTGGCGGCGTTCTTGTCATCCTGTCTCAGATATATGTCCCCGATGCGGGCCAGAACTATATCCGCCTCTTTGGCTTCCGGGGCCAGGTTGTAATAGGCCCAGTAGTTGCTTTTGGCATCGTTGAGCTTGCCGAGCCTGTTCTGGTTGTTTGCGGCCATAAGCAGAAAATCGAGGTCTTCTATATAGAAGCGCGGCCAGCGTTTATCAATGTAGTCTAAAATCTGGTAGGCCTGATCGTTGTAACCGAGTTTGTCGAGCGCCTTGGCAAGACCTATGGCCGCATCACGGACCACCTTGCTGTCCGGATACATCTGGACCAGATACTGGAACTGGTCGGCGGCTTTTTCATAATCTTCCAGACCCAGATAGTATTCGCCCCAGTAGTAGCTGATGTAGGGGATATTGGGATCGTTGGGGTACTGGGCTTTGAGCAGATTGAAGTAGGCTTTGGCCTCCGGCATGTTGCCGACTTTGAGGTTCAGCAGGCCCAGATTGAGCAGGGCCATGGGTACGTTGGGAGCTTTGGTGTCGGCGTTCATGGCTTCCATCCAGGAACTGGATACTTCACCGAAATTGTCCGACAGCGCATCCTTGTAAAATTCCGTCTGAGCTTCGGCCTTCCCGTACAGGGCACGGAGTCTCATTTCTGTCGGGATATAAGGCATCCGGGAAACTTCCGTGAACCCGCTGACGGCGGCTTCCGTTTCGCCGCTGTCAAGGGCTCCTTCGGCGGCAAGCAGTACTCCTTTGGCAACCTTCAGCTTTTCTTCCAGTGATGCCTGCTTTCCTTCGGCGCCGGCTTCTCCTTCAGCTCCTGCTTCGGCCTGTTCCATTTCGGTCAGTTGGCCCGTTTCTTCCACCGGGTAGGCGTCGGCTCCGTCATCCTGTGCCGCAGACTGTTCTTCCAGTGCGGCGTAGTCTCCGGTCGCCTGAGTATCGGAAGTCGTTTCGGCAGGTTGTCCGTCAGCAGGCGGGGGAGGGGCCACAGCCCCGGATGCTCCCGAGTCCGGCGGTGTGATGCTTCCGGAGGCCTGACCTTCTGCGGAGGGCTGAACTGCATCCGGAGCCTGTACTCTCGAGACCACCCCGCCCTGACCCTGCACAGGAGCAGCGACCTGCCCCGAAGCTTCCGGAGTATTCTCCGCTCCCTGGCGCGGCTGGGATTCCTGTACGGGAACCTGCGCGGATGCCTGAGTCGCCCTGTATTCCGTCTCGGGAATGGTATCAGGCACATAAATTCCTTCATATCCCGGCGGCGGCGGAGCAGCTACCTGCCCGGAAACCCCGCCTTCCGATCTCTGGGGAGGGGCAACCCTGCCTGGATCAGCTGTAGTTTCGGCTGGATACGCTTCCGGTGCGGATACCTGTGTCGGAACATCCCCGATCGGAGTTTCCGCTGCCTGAACAGGTACGGATTCCCTGCGTGCTACCGGAGCAGGCTCAACCTGATTTACCTGCCGGACTTCACTGGCGGATGAAGCAGCAGGACTCGTCTCCGCATCCATTGCTGTTCCTTCTTCAGGATATATAGAATCTTCAGCTGAAGAAGTCGTTTCTGCCTGCGGAGGCTCAATTTTTCCAGCGGCCTGAGGCAGGATCTGTCCACCTATACTTCCCCCGTCACTTCCTTCTACTCTTCCGCCTGTGCTTCCGCCGACCGGAGCTGTTGTCTCGGCCCCCGGAGGCGGCGCAACAGCACCGGATGTTTCAGACATCGGTTGAATTGAGCCGGAAATTCCACCTGCTCTTGCCGGAGGACGGGAGGTGTCGACCGTGTGGGCTTCACCGGGGCCAACCATGGCTACCGGTGCGCGATAGGTGTAGGGAACAGAGTAAAACGGGCGTCTGGCGGAAGGCAACGGAGCCTGTGCAACAGGTTGTTTGTCTTCGGCAGCCGCAGCCAGCTCCTCTTTCAATGGAGGAGATTCCTCGTCCTGCGGCAGATCAATCTCTGAAATTATAGGCGGCTGCTTTGCCTTCTCGGTTTTTGGCGGTTTGGATTTTGTAGACTTACTCGGGGCAGGATTCTTTTTTGCTGTCTGCTGTTTTTTTGCGGCCGCTTTTTTTGCCGCAGCCTTTCTTTCCTGAGGAGATCTCCATTTGGAACCAATGGGGTCGCGGAAGAACTGAATGAGCATTTTCCCGTTTCCGGCAGGAATCCGAATGAATCCGAATCCGGTTGTACGGGTGCCTATGGTTACCGAGCTGTCCCCCATTTTTATGGAGTTGACTATGCGCATGCCTCCCAGCTGAGTCTGGACAGGCTGTTTTTCTCCTTTGAGGGCATTCTTCGGGAAAGATACGGTGACCTGCTGCCGTCCTGTGCGTCGGACGGTACCGGAAAGATTTTTCTGATCAAAGACAAGACGGATGGTATCCATGTCCGCCTTGGTATCTATAAAATACTCCATGGCCAGACCAGGATGAGGACAGGCTAGCCAGATAACGACCGCCAGAAAGAGTGCCCGGAAAATTCCGGTAAGTCGGCTGATTGTCACAACCAGGTATCTTTGCAATATTCCTGCCTACCCCTCACATCCACCACAGAAAAACTTAAAAATAATCTATGCTTCCAGATTCCTCTTCTTGATCTTCTCTATAAGGGTGGTCCGTTTTACCCCGAGCAGTTCTGCGGCTTTGTTTTTAACTCCGCCGGCCTGTTCCAGTGCTTCGAGCAGAATACGGTCCTCGATTTTTTCCAGGAAGTCCTTGAGCCCGTCACCTCCGTGTTCGGACATGTCCGCAAGGGTGGGCCATGCGAATCCGGCAGGCTGGACGATTATTTCGGCAACCTTTTTCTTCGGTTCCCTACCCACATCTTTCCAGATTTTTTCAGGCAGGTCGTCCGGGCATATTTCGCAGGAATCGCACAGGATACACATGCGTTCCATAAAGTTCTCAAGTTCACGCACATTGCCCGGCCAGGAGTATGAAACAAGCATGTCCGCTGCATCATCACGTATTTTCAGCGGGTCGGTTTCCCTGTCCTCACAGAATCTTGCCAGAAAATGGCTGGCCAGCAGGAGTACATCCCCTCCTCGGTCACGAAGCGGCGGCAGGTGCATGGGGATTACGTTCAGGCGGTAGAAAAGGTCTTCCCGGAAACGTCCGGCAGCCACCTCGCTTTCAAGGTCCCTGTTGGTGGCGGCAACGATACGGACATCTACTTTTTTTATGGATGTTCCGCCGACCCGTTCAATTTCCTTTTCCTGCAGAACCCTGAGGATCTTTACCTGAAGGCTGAGGTCCATTTCCCCGATTTCATCAAGGAAGATTGTTCCTCCGTCCGCAAGTTCGAAACGACCGGGCCGGGACCGCACCGCATGGGTGAAGGCGCCTTTTTCATGCCCGAAGAGTTCTGATTCCAGCAGTTCCTTGGGAATGGCCTCGCAGTTTACCGGGACGAACGGTTGTTCCTTGCGTTTACTGTTGCGGTGCAGGGCGCGGACCAGCAGTTCCTTGCCTGTCCCGGACTCTCCGGTGACCAGCACGGTACTGTCCGTGGGCGCAACCTTTGCCAGTATCGCAAAGACCTCCTTTAAAGCAGGACTGTTTCCAATTATTCCACCTAGATTAAGAGCCATCCGGCCTCCGCAGATTTCACCGGGGAACGGGATTTCTCGCTGTTCCGCCTGATATACCGGGATTTGCTTTCCATTAAAAAACAAAACCCTATACAATCACTGTCAATGAAATGACGCAAAGTCAATATACAAGTGTATTTTTCTTTGAAAAAATAAAAAAAACGGTCTTGTATCGGCTGTGCCTGAACACGAAATTACTTATGTGCACTTTTTCTACATGTCTTCCAGTTCCCGGCCTTTGGTTTCCTTCACCAGATAGCGCACGAAGAAAAAGGAAACAGCGGCAAAAAAAGTGTAGATGGAGTAGGTGGCTCCAAGGCCGATTGAGGCTACCAGCGAGGGAAAGGACGCCGAGACTGCGAAGTTTGCCACCCACTGTACTCCTGCACCCAGCGAAAGAGCGGCTGCACGGATGCGGTTATTGAACATTTCTCCGAGCAGGACCCAGACCACCGGACCCCAGGAGAAGCCGAAGCAGAAGACATAGAGATTGGCCGCAAAAAGTGCCGTGGTAGCCGGAGCTCCGGTCAGCGCCGGGTTTCCGGCTGCGTCCAGAGGTGCAGTGCCGAACAGATAGGCAAGCACTCCGAGGGTGAGCAGCATTCCGGTCGAACCGGCCAGCAGCAGGGGGCGGCGTCCGACCTTGTCAATGAAAGCTATGCCCACCAGAGTTGTGAGTATATTCACTCCTCCGGTGATGACCGTGATCCACAGGGAATTTTCTTCGGAGAATCCCACACTGCGCCAGAGCATGCTGCCGTAGTAGAAAATTACGTTGATGCCGACGAACTGCTGCAGAACGGAAAGGCCCAGTCCAATCCAGACAACGGGACGGAATCCGCATCTGCCCATTACTTCCGCAAAGGGCGTTCCGCATTCTATTGCCAGCGTCTGCCTTATTTCAGCGATTTTTTCCGAAATTTTTCCGCCGACAACTTTACCCAGTACGAATTCCGCTTCTTTCTCCCTTCCTCTTCCTATCAGATAGCGGGGAGATTCGGGGATCATGGCCGCGGCCAATCCGTACAGCAGGGCCGGTGGAACCTCCGCCCAGAACATCCAGCGCCATGTTTCAAAGCCCAGCCAGAGCTGATTTTCCGCAGAGCCTCCGGCAATGTAGACCAGCATGTAGTTGCTGAGCATGGCTACGAAAATGCCGGTGACAATGGCAAGCTGCTGCAGGGAACCGAATCTGCCGCGAAGTTCTGCCGGGGATATTTCGGCAATGTAGGCCGGGGTGATGGCGCTTGCCAGCCCGATGCCTACCCCGCCGAGAAAGCGCCAGAAAATGAAATCCCAGATGGAAAAAGGAAGGCCGGAACCTATTCCGCTTGCGGTGAACAGAGCGGCGGCCAGCATCATCGGCCGGATGCGCCCGAACCTGTCTGCAACATACCCGGAACCAAGTGCGCCGACAGCTGATCCGATCAGCGCCAGTGATACGGACATGCCCACCAGAACAGGACCGACATGGAAATGGTTTCCAAGAGCCACAACGGCACCGTTAATGACAGCAGTATCAAAACCGAACAGGAATCCGCCCAGAGCAGCAGCAGCGGAAATAAGGAGCACGAAAAGAATACCGGCAGAATTTATGCCTTCTTGCGGACCACGTTGCATAGTTACCTTCCTGATGTTGGCGGTACGTAAATCTTATGCTGTACTCCGTATCATATTATTATTCTTAGTGCTATCCCGTAAACAGGAAACGTAGTGACGGAAATGAAAAAACCGCCGTAAAAATACGACGGTTTCACACTTAGTCATTAAGTTGCAGAAGCTGCTAACGCTTAACTGAGAGATAGAAGCTGTTTACTCTGCTGCTCTGCGAGCTATTTCCCTGGCCGGGATAATTCCCGTGGCCGAGGCGGAAACGATGTTTCCGGCGACTCCGGGGCCGTCTCCTGCGACGAAGAGCCCCTTGAGGGCGGTCTCAAGCTTGTTGGAGGTTTCGACCTGGGTGGAAAAGAATTTGATTTCCGGAGCGTAGAGGAGAGTTTCCTCGTTTGCCACGCCGGGTACGACATCATTGAGCTTTTCCAGACCTTCTATGATGTTGCGGACAATGCGTTCGGGCAGGGCCATGGCGATGTCCCCGCAGGTGACGTTTTTCATGGTCGGTTCTATGAAGCTGTTGCGGACCCTGTTCCAGGTGGAGCGGCGGCCGCGCTTGAGGTCGCCGAAACGCTGCAGGATGGGCTTGCCGCCGCCGATGATGGTTGCCAGTTTGCCGATTGATTCCCCGTAGGCCTGGTTGTCGGTTACCGGTTCTTCCAGAACTACCTTGGAAAGGAAAGCGAAGTTCGTGTTTTCGGATTTCTTGTCCATGTATGCGTGACCGTTTACACAGACGAAGTCCTGATAGTTTTCAAGGGCCACGAATCCGCCCTGGTTGGTGCAGAATGTGCGGACCTGGTCGTCATAGGTGTTGGTACGGATGAAGAAGGTGGGATCGTAGATCACACCGCACAGGTCGCGCATGATATCGCCGGGAACTTCAACACGAACCCCTACTTCTATTCCGCGCTGGGTGATGGCCAGATCGTGGCTTTTGGCCAGCGACCCCATCCAGTCCGATCCAACGCGTCCGGGTGCGAGGATTACGTTTTTGGCCCGGTATTCGGTCTTTTTAGTGATTACTCCGGCAAGTTCTCCGTTCTCGATGAGGATATCCTCGACATTTTCACCGGTATGAAAGGTAACGCCTTTTTTTTCACAGTAGTCGGCCATCCCGGCGATATGTCCGGGCAGATTGTCGCTGCCGAGGTGTTTCTGCTTGATTAGCAGCAGGTCTATACCGTGCTTGAGCGCATCCTTGCGGATATTTTTTGCCGCTTCCATGTCGGTGGGGAAGACCTTGCCGTCCATGTTGAAGCGGTTGAAAATTTCTTCCGTCTCGTTGATAAGCGCTTTTGCTTCGGAGACGGCCATGAACTGGGTGAGATCTGTTTTACCCAGCTTGTGTATATAGTTGAGTTTGCCGTCAGAGAACAGTCCTGCTCCGCCTACGCCGGACAGAATATTGCACGGCTTGCATTTAATGCATTCCTGATCCCCGGTTATCGGGCAGTGTCGTTTGAGGGAAGCCTTTCCCTTTTCTATTACCAGAACATCAAGGTTCGTGTTTTCCCCAAGATAGTACGCAGCGAAAAGTCCTGCAGGACCTCCTCCCACGATAATTACGTCAAACTCTTTTTTCCCGTCGTTTTTCGGGCTCATAATAATCTCCGCATCGGCTGTTTTTTCTGCGATTGGAAAATCCGCGCAGACATGCCAATATACGCTTTTAACGGCAAATCATCAAAACGGCAAGTTTTTCGTGGTTTTGGGGTTGGGGGTTAAAAAATATTTTATATTAGAAGGTTATTCGTGTTTGGTGTGGTGAGGGGGTGTCCGATAAGTGGTGTCCTCTTGACCGGGGAGAATTACTTCTCTAATTAGGTAGGAAAATCCACAAGGAAAATACATGAGACTAACAACCAGAAGCCGATACGGGACCAGAATGATCTTGGACATTGCCATGCACTGCAAGACCGGTCCCGTACGTATAAGTGATATTGCCACCCGTCAGGGCCTTTCCACTAAGTATCTTGAAAAACTGATCCGCGAACTCAAACGGGCCGGTTTTATCGCCAGCAAACGCGGTCCCGGCGGGGGCCACACTCTGGCCATGCCTCCGGAGGATATTTCCGTTGGCGATGTGGTCAGAAGTCTGGAAGGAGAGGCCGGTCTCGTGGAGTGTCTTGAAGACAACGAACTGTGCCGGCGCATAGAGGACTGCCCGACGCGGGAGGTCTGGATCAAGGCCAGCAAAGCCATGTACGCGGCGCTTGACGAGATCAGTATAGCCGACCTGCTGACGGAAGGGTCTTTCTGCATCAGAACAAACCCTCTGTAGTGTGTTTCGCTAATCAAAAATCAAGCCCTGGCCGTTTTTCGGTCAGGGCTTTTTCCGTTTTGCCGGCCAGGAGGTTGCCGGTCAGCAGTCGGGAGACGCAGCTGTTCCCGAAACTGCTGTAAATTTTCAGTGCTGCATCAGGGCCCGTTTGGAAAGGTCCTCGTACATGGTCCATGTCTTGAGAAATTCAGCATCAAATGAGCGTTTTTCCGTATAGGACCTCGCACTCTGCTTCATGTACTGCAGCAGTTCCGGGTGGTCGCTGATTCTGATTATGGCCCGGGCCAGCGCATCGGCGTTTCCGGCTTCCACGATTAATCCGGTTTTATCCTCGATGAGGTTTTCGCAGGGGCCTCCGAAGTCGGTGACTATTACAGGCAGACCGGATGCCTGGGCTTCGAGTACCACGTTACCGAAGGTGTCAGTTGCCGAGGGAAAGACGAACACATCCGAACTGGCATAGCACTGGGCCAGTTCCTCTCCTTCAAGATAACCGGTGAAGGTCACCGGGTAGCCTGCCAGTCTTTCGCGCATTTCCGCCTGATAGGGGCCGTCCCCCACCACCACAAGGTGCAGCTCCGGGCGCATGGGTGAGATGGTCCTGAATGCTTCGGTGAGTACATCCAGATTTTTTTCCTGCGAAACCCGGCCAACGTAGAGAAGCTTGACCGCCTCCTTGACCTTGAAACGTCCGCTGTAGAATCCGTTGCGTTTTTCCGGTGTGAATCTGTTTATATCCACTCCACGTGGATAGACCTTTATCTTGTGCCGCTCGACACCTTTCTCGGCCAGTTCATCGCCTGTGGCTTCGGACGGAACGAAAACTGTTTCCAGCTGATTATAGAACCAGATCATGAATTTCCAGGCCATGTCTTCCAGACCGGTATCATCGGTGTATGCCTTTACATACTGTGGAAAGGCCGTGTGGTATGTTCCGTGTACGGGCAGCTTGAGAAGTTTGGCCACGGCCAGTCCGGCCAGGCCCACCGGTCCGGGGGTGGCGATATGGATGAGGGTGTAGTTGTGCTCCAGACAATGGGAAAGCAGGCGCAGGAATGGGGGATATTTGAATGAAAGTTCCGGATATTCTGGCAGTTCGAATTCTCCGGCCGGTTTGAAATTTATGACCATGTCTCCGCTCTGATCCGCTCCGCAGGTAATAACGACCAGTTGTTTGTCATGCTTGCGGGCCACATCAAGCTGGTGCTGGAGGGTCAGTGCAACCCCGTTCACATCGCTGAAGGTATCGGTGAAATGGGCGATCTTTGTTTCCTTGCCCAGAGGGTCGGGAAGGTTGAAGGCCAGCATACAGTCTCGCGCGAGATCCCGTTCCTTGGCGAAAAGTCCGTATGAAAGGAAATACGGGGCCAGCAGGGCGTATAATGATCCGGCCGCGCCGATGGTGTGGAACACGTCAAAAATATTCGCTCCGATGGAGCTGGTGATGATTCTGTCTCCAAGGCCGGAGAGGACCTTGTCGGTGGCGTTGCCCACGAAGCGGAACCATTCCTCTTCAAGCTCTTCCGGACCGTTTCCGAAGCCGTAGCTTATTCTGCGCGCTTTTTCATCGCTTAATACTATGCGGTTTGCTTCCCGGAGCAGGGCGGCCTGTACGGAATCGGAAGTCTCGAAATATTTTCTGGAGCGGCGGCGGTAGATGAAATTCTGGAGCTTATCCAGCAGGCCGGGGGCTTCCTTGTCGCCGGGATCAAGCACATTGTCTATGAAGCGGAAGCATTCGGCGGAACGTTTTATTTTGGTCGTGTCGAAATGGCTTTTGTAGAACTGGTAGGCTATTCCGTAGAGGTTGTGGGCCATGGTGTGCGGTGTGGCCGGGTTGCCCTGCACCATGCCGCGCCCTTCGGTGACTGCCTGCAGCATTTCCTGCGCTGATCCGCAGTTCAGTATTTCCGTGTACACCCTTGCGATGTTGATTCCGGAGTGATCGTCCGATCCCCCGGTGAGGCTTTTGACCCAGGGGGTGCCTCCGTACGGTTCTATGTCGTGCTTGTCGGCAAGGCGGTCGATTATTTCCGGGGTGAGACTGTCGATTATGGACTTCAGGGCATCGTTCTGCATTCTGTCCCTGGTCCCGTTGAGTTCGAGAATGTTGAACATGAGCAGCGCCTTTTCGAAGTGCTCGGGAGTCAGCCTTTCATTCACCGCAAAAAGAGGATGTGCCAGGACGTGCACGATGTTCTGTTCCCTGAGGTAGGGAACAAGGTCGAATACATTTTCGCGCAGTTTCTGGAATTCATCGTGATGCTTTTCGGTTATGTCATAGGCAAGCACGTGCAGTTTACAGCCGTCTTCGGGGAAATATGTGGTGATTTCCTCGCTTACGAAGGTGTTGTCCAGATGTGCTATTTCCAGACTGCCGCTTATGGTGTTGTGGTCCGTTATGGTGACCATGTTCATTGAACGGGCACGGGCCCTTTCATATATTTTCAACGGTTCCGTGAAACTCTCCGGGCAGCCCAGTTTTTGCAGAATCCACTGGGATGGCCGTGTGGAATATTTGGAGTGTACGTGCAGATCCACCCTCACGCTGGTACCTTTCATGGCAAATTCCTCCTGGCTGTCTCGCTTTGGCCGCGAAGAGGCCGGTCATTTAGTTTTGCCTATGTAATAAGGAGCAGGCGATGTAACAGACTGGCGATCAAGTTACAGTTTTAAGTTTTTTGAGAAAAGCGCGGGAGCGCCGGGGCGGAGGATTGAATCCGGTTGTTTTCGGCAGGGAAAATGAAAAAGCCCCGGAACCGATTACGGGTCCGGGGCACGCTTTGCGTATGAGTCTACTTGTAGACGATGGTTCCGACGTGTTCGCCGTCAAGTGCGGCGTGGATGTGTTCCGGATGGCGTAGAACATCGATGATCTGGAACTGCTTGAGGGTTTTGGCATTCTTGAGGAATGTCAGCACGGCCCTTTCAACGATGAGATCATCAAGGTCCATGGCGATCAGTTCCTCAACGTGAATCTTGTCGATGAACTTCAGGGCATCACGGTCCTTGGCCTTTTTGGGATCGTTTTCGTAGAGTCCCTTTTCATCCTTGAGGTAGATTACCGACTTGGCGCCGATGTTTTCGGCCAGGAGAAATGCTCCGGAGTCAGTGCGGTGCGGAGGGATGGAGCCGACTTCTGCCGGGTGCTCGAAAAATCCGTAGGGCGGAATACCCGTTGTTATGGGCAGGTATCCGAGCTGGCAGAACATGGTCAGCTGTTCCAGATGGTCTCCGTGACCGATTTTTACACCGCCGTGCTTGCCCAGCAGAACGGAAAGCATTTCCGCGTTCTGCCAGGAGACCTTGTCTCCCAGTTTGGAGAGTACGCCGGTAGGCATGCCGAGGTCCACGCCGATGTTGTAAACGTGGCGAGCCCTTGTTCCGCCCCCGGTCATGAGCAGGATCTTGTGGTTTTCCTTGGCTTTGACGAGTTCGTCAAGAACAGGGAGCAGCGCCTTGGCGCCGCGGTCCATGATGGACTGGCCCCCGATCTTGAGCACGTTTACTTCCGGCTGCATGTGGAAGTATTCGGTTGCTTCGGTGTTGCGCAGGCAGTCCTTGCCCACAAGCGATTCGCCCAGCAGTTTGGTTTCAATGTGCAGGCGTCCCTTGTCCCCTTTTTCCTTGATCAGTTTACCCATTTGCTTCCCTCCGGGGTTGGTCGGTTGTTTCTGCCGAGCAGGCAGCAGGACGATATTCCGTTTATATTAGTCACAATAGGATATATTGTTCAATCTTAATTGTTAATTCTGTGGTAAACAGCATAAAAAGCAATGCCGAAACCGAAGGCCCAGGCCAGGTTGAGCAGCAGGGTTATACCAAGCATGACAAGCAGCGTGGCCCGCTGGACACGAGTTGTCATGTCGCGACCGGTAAGAACAAGCTGTATCCCGGAAAACGCCAGAAGTACCCCTAGCACGCCCATTGGTATCAGTTGCAGAATCTTAACTGAACTGGTTCCGAAGAATATGGCCAGCAGCACAAGTATTCCGCCGATGATGAAGTTTGAGCCGCTGGTGCGGGCTCCGAAACGGTAGTGGGCCGCCAGTCCGCCCGCTCCATGACAGAGAGGCATTCCGCCGAAAAGGGCTGCCAGGAAATTTGCACACCCCATGCTGACACATAGGGCCCGGTCTGTTACCCGTCTGCTTTCATTCCCAAAATATTCGAAACTGAGGTTGCGGTTTGCGATTACCGCGTTTCCAAGTGTCATGGGAACCTGCGGAAGGACCAGCGCCAGCAGGGCGAAGGAAAAGTCCGCTCCGGACGGAAATCCGAAAGGCAGCAGGTGCGGCAGGTGAATACCCGGATCAAGCTCTGCAAGTCCGTGCCAGGCTCCCATCAGTAGACCGAACAAAGCCCCGCAGCCGACGACGATAAGCCCGGCTGGATAGCGCCTGCTTTCGCGAAGGCGTCTGGCGATGACAGCAAAGACAACAGCAATGAAAATACTCATCGGCAGAGGACCGATGCTGCCAAAAGACAGAAACGGTTCCGATGAACCTTTTATTTCCTGCAGTCCGCTGATTCCAAGGGCCAGATAGGCTCCCTTGAGAAGCAGGAGCACTCCTGTTGAAAGCTGTACGCCTCGGATGACAGGAAGCGGAATTATCTTTGCCGCCTTGTCCACTATTCCGCTCAGTCCCAGAAAAAGCAGCAGGACTGCTACGATGAATCCGGATGCGGTTATGACTTCCGGGCTGAGGCTCTGGGCAATAGCATAGGCGGATATGACCTTCATCGGTTGTACTGCTATAGGGACCCGGTAGTAGTAACCGCCGATGATATAAAACAAACCGGCCACAAAAAAGAGCCCTGTCGCCGAAAGGCCGTTGATCATGATCAACGCAAATGCCAATGGCAGCAGGGCCCCCAGATCTCCGACGGAACCGGACCATTCCATCCTACTGAAATTGATGTTCATAGCAGTCCTCTTTTCAACTTGAGTTTCGATATCAGGAAAGTCAACGTGATAATAAATAATCTATACTAAATAAGAATAACACTGCTGTTCATGTAGCGCCATGAAAACATGGCAGGGCGGTTCTGGTTTTTTGCCGGTTCCGTTTTACCTGTCTTTAGCAGACTCACCGGACTTGTCTGGTCAGTTATGCTTCAACAGGGGAATTGCGCTTTCCTTCGCTTCCCTTGCCGTCACGTTCCAGATAGACGACTTCGGCGCCGGTGTGTTCTGCCAGCAGCTTGAGTTCGCACTTGCGTATGCGCTTTACCCTCAGGGTCAGGTCACCGCCCTGTACGCCTACTACACGATATCTGGGTCTGCGGTCGCCGTCAGTAGCCTTTACTCTTTCTCTTACGAAAATCTTCATGGTCTCCTCCTTTGGTTGTTGTGTGCCTTAATGGATCATTGTTTACACTAGATATATATCCTCTAAGAACCTATAGTCAAGAAGTACTGAAGAGATTATAGTAAAATAAATGAAGTTTCGTATGGAAAGATTTAAAATTCAGCTGGTTGCAAAAATGTAAATATTTACTTTTTAGCAGTGAGTACGAATGGATTCTTTTATGGCTTGTATTTTTTGGGCATTTGTCGGTTGCCGGTTCGGGAATCCGGTGAGTAAAGGATGAAAAAGTCGATAGTCCGCCTTATTTATTCACCGGGCGGGGACAAACAGGAGGAAGTGGCAATGTCGCAGAAAGTGGGAGGGGGAAAGCCCCAGAGATATGTGCAGCCTTCGCTGCTTATGGCCCTGAGGGATGCTCCCTCATACGGGTATCAACTGATACAGACGATTGGTGATTACGGGTTCCTGCGCGGAGAAGTCCCGCCCGGAATGGTTTACAGGCATCTCCGGCAGATGGACGAGGAAGGGCTGGTCCGCTCCGAGTGGGATGCAGAGGGAGACGGACCAGCGAAAAGGATATACTCCATAACCGCCGAAGGACTTGAGATCCTCGACGCATGGATAATTCATATGGAACGACAGCGGGATGCGCTGGACCGTTTTATCCGGCTGTATAAGGGGCAGTAGTCGCGCTGAGCCCCTGTGCCGGATTCATGTTGTGCTTCTTCTTGCTTTTTCCGTGTGCCGGTTCCCATACGTTCATGGCGGTCATTGTGACCTGCAGCACCGGCTCGCCTGCCCATAAGGAAGGACGAATCCATCCTGCATTGCGGACTTCATCGCCCGGCAGCGGAACCAGAGGATCACGGTCGACCGAAACAACCCGGATTCCGGCTTCGTTCAGGTCCTGAACGTGCAGCTCGGCAGCAAGGTCGCGCAGTCTTCCGTATTCGATGAACCTTCCGCACCAGCCGAATTTGGTCAGACCCACGGCTGCCGCTGCGCCTATGATGCCGTCGTTGGTTCCTCCCAGCCCGAGCAGATCATATCCGCGAGCTGCTTCCATGGCCTGCTGCTGGGTAACCTGCATGCCGGTCACGGATTGTGAGAACTGCACCAGTGTGCTGTTGACCGCATCCTCGCGGGCAACGCAGAGTCCGGGATCGCTTCCGGGGGCGCAGTTTTTGCCGAGATGTTCCGCGGCCTGATCCCGCAGGAAAGATGTGTCATACCCGTCCGGCAGATCAATAACGGCACATGCCGAACTGTTGTTGGAAGTGAACGGAATGCTTTCCATTCGCGGAAGCTGGTGGCGGATCACTCCGATAACCGCGCAATCGGTATCCAGCCCGTAGACAAATTCGCGGACAAGTCTTCCCGTGCCCATGGGGGCATCCTTGTCGTCCGTATCATCGAAACCTAGAAATACACGCATACACCACTCCTTTGTGTTAGGAAAAACATATTTCACCGTACCTGTTTCAAGTCAACAGGATAGTGTATGCGGTCGGGGTGGCACATAGTGTGATCCTTCCGGAATAATTGGAGTAGTTTTTTTGCCTGTTCGGGGGTGTTTCTAACCTATGAGCTGCATCACCATGCGCGGCATGTTGTTGGCCTGTGAAAGCATGGCCACGGAAGACTGGGTAAGTATCTGCCGCCTGACGAATTCGGTCATCTCCTCGGCAACATCTACATCGGATATACGTGACTCCGCCGCCTGCAGGTTTTCACCCTGAATGGACAGGTTGGTTATTGTATTTTCCAGCCTGTTCTGCATGGCACCGAGATTGGCCCTGATCTTGTCTTTGGAAACTATTGCCTTGTTCAGGAGGTCCAGTGCCTGCTGGGCCACTTCCTGAGTGGAGATGGTTACCGGGTCTCCTTCGGTAACGGTGATGTCTGCAGCCCCTACATAGACAGGAGAAGGTGCTCCCGGAAGATATTCAAATGCCCTTTTGGTGCCGGAGCTGTCTATGCCGACCGCCCAGAATCTGGAAAAATCACTGGCCCGGAAAACATCGAAGGAAGAGCCGTATTCAAAAGTGCTCTGAACCTCCGGAGGGGAGGTTACGTAGTATGCGTTTGTAGTGTCCCAATCTGCCTGGAAGAAAAAATTGATACCGTTGGCCGTGGCAATTTCATCACGGGTCAGGTTGGTGATTTCTCCGCCTATGCCCAGTGCGGCTGTGTTGGCGACTCCTATGTTTATATAATAGTAGTCTTCCGCACAGTCGTTTCCGGTGCCGAAGTGGACCTTGAGCTGCCCTGTGGACTCAAGCCTGTTTCCGTTATGCGTTCCCGAAAGGCTTCCGTCCAGCAGGTGCAGTCCGTTGAAATCCGTGGCCGCGGCAATGCGGTTTATCTCATCGGCCATGGCTTTGTACTCGGAATCTATGATCATGCGCTGGTCGGAGTTGTATGTTCCGGTGGCCGCCTGAGTTGCAAGCTCCTTCATGCGGATGAGTTTTTCATCAATTACCTGCAGCGCTCCGTCCGCAGTCTGGATAAGTGAAATGGCATCGTTCGCGTTTCGCATCCCCTGATGGAGGGAGGTAATGTCCGCCCTCATCAGTTCCCGTATGGCCAGTCCCGCAGCATCGTCTGCCGCAGTACCTACTCTGAGTCCCGATGAAAGACGTCTGGTCGAAACACTCAGCGCACCGTAGTGCTGGCCGAGATTCCGCGCCGTATTGGACGCCATCAGGTTATGGTTGATGCTGATGCCCATGCTTATCCCCGAAGCAGGTTAGGAATATATTTCCTTACCTGCATGTCTATATGTTAAAAAGTCTAAATAAATGTATAGATTATATCCTCTTGAGCTTGTTTGTCTTAATAATTTAAGCAATAACGGTGCCAACTCTTGTTCAGGGCAGGTTGGTAATTCGATCGAGGTCATAGTGTCTGATGATCGATTGTGTCAGTTGTGATTGATACAAGCGATTTGACGCTGTCTGAACTACTCTCTATTTTTTATTTGAATTGAACCATTGGGAGAGGGTATGCAGGTCGAGTCCATATTTGAAAAGGGAACCGGAGCCATGAACGAGGATTTCTACTTTGCCAGTGGAAGTCGGTTCGGGGTATTTGACGGGGCAACCAGCCTCACTCCGGAAACATACGAGCAGGGCTGTACCGGCGGATACCTCGCCTCCAACATTGCTGGCAGGGTTTTTGCCACAGGGGACGGACCGCTTCTCGGTCTGGCGGACAAGGCCAATGCTGCCATCAGCGAAGCCATGCTCGAACGCGGGGTGGACCTCAACGACAAAAAATATCTCTGGAGCACCAGCGCGGCTGTGGTCAGTCTGGACAACGACAGGTTCGAGTGGGTACAGATAGGCGATTGTCTGGTCATGGTCATAAAGGAAGACGGCTCCCACGAACTGCTCATGGACGGATTCGATCACGATACCGAGACACTCAGGATGTGGCAGTCCGTTTCTGCCGAGGCTGATGACTCCATCCTGAACGCCCTTCACGACCAGATACTTAAAGTCCGCGGCCAGATGAATGTGTCCTACGGCGTTTTCAGCGGAGAGCAGGAAGCTATGTCTTTCATAAATCACGGACAGCGCGATTTGGACGGGGTGGACAGCATTCTCATTTTTACCGATGGCCTGTTCGTGCCCAGCTGCGATCCGGAACGCAAGGAAGGGTTCGACCATCTGGCTTCACTTTTCCGTCAGGGCGGGCTCAGGCATGTGCGCGACTACATCCGTTCCGTTGAGGAAACGGACCCCTGTTGCCGCCGCTTTCCGCGTTTCAAGCCCCACGACGATATTGCCGCGATTTCCATAACTTTCTGATTCGGCACCATAAAAATTCACATACAACATTAGGAGAGTCAGATGAAATTCAGTAACCGCAACGTGTTTCTGATAACAGTACTGCTTGCCTTTCTGCTTACCGCAGGAAGTTGCGTTGCCGCATTCGCTGCCGGGCTTGAAGAAAGAGTGGTAGTCTACTCCACCCACGGAGAAGCCATGCTGGAGATGGTGGCCGATGCCTTTGAAAAGGAAACCGGTGTCCGCGTGGACTTCATAAACCTGAAAGGTCAGCTCGGAGACCGGGTCCGGGCCGAAAAAGCCAACCCTCAGGCAGATGTAATGTACGGCGCGCCTTCTTCCGTTTATCAGGAACTCATGGGCGAAGGGCTGTTTGCCCCCTGCAAGCCGGAATGGGCGGACCGCATCAACCCGCTTTTCAAAGACAGCGAAGGCTATTGGTACGGCACCATTCAGACTCCGGTACTCATGTTCTATAACAGTGACATGCTCTCTGCGGACAAGGCCCCCAAGGACTGGTCCGATCTCGCAAATCCGCAGTACAAGGACATGCTCGTATTCAGGAACGCTCTTTCCTCTTCCGCACGGGCCACCTATACCGCTCTGCTGCAGCAGTATCAGCGCAAGAACGAAATGGACGCCGGCTGGAAGTTCCTCAAGGGCGTTGACGCCAACACCAAGCGTTATTACGGCAGCGGCTCTCTGCTCTTTCAGGCCATCGGCCGGAAGGAAGCGGCCATAAGTTTTGCCGTTCTCAATTCGATCATAGACAACAAGGTCAAGAACCGCATGCCTCTTGAAACTATTGACGCTGCCAGTGGATCACCGGTTATCACCGATGGTATTGCCCTTATCAAGGGCGCCAAGCATCCCGCAGCAGGCAAGGCGTTTGTGGAATTTGCCGGAAGTGCGAAGGTTCAGGCCATGCTCGCTAACAAGTTCAACCGCATGCCTACACTGCCCGAAGCCCTCAAGGACTGCCCCAAATGGATGTCCGAAATCAAATTCAAGGTCATGGACGTAGACTGGGGCGCACTTGCCGCTGTTCAGTCCGCCTGGATGCAGAAGTGGGATTCCGACATCAAGGACTCCTCCAAGGACGGGAAATAGTGTCGGGGCGGGTATGGCATCTGTAATTCTGAATGGAATAGGCAAGTCCTTTGCCGGAACTCCGGCCTGTTCCGGGGTTGATCTGGAGATAGAGAGCGGAGAGTTCTTCACCTTTCTCGGGCCTTCAGGTTGCGGGAAAACCACCATACTGCGCCTTATTGCAGGATTTGAAGCCCCGGACGAGGGACGCATCCTGCTTGACGGAAAAGATATCACCCACCTTGCGCCGGAAAAGCGCAAGGTGGGTATGGTTTTTCAGAACTATGCGCTTTTTCCGCATCTCACGGTTTACGGCAACATTGAGTATGGACTGAAAGGGAGCGGCAGAACAGCTGCGGACATCCGCACGACTGTTGAATATTATATGGAGATGATCGGCCTTGGCGATTACGGAAAGCGTAATATCTCAGAGCTTTCCGGCGGAGAGCAGCAGCGTGTTGCCCTTGCAAGATCACTGGCAGTTGAACCGCAGGTCCTGCTGCTGGACGAGCCGCTGTGCAATCTGGACGCCAGACTGCGTGAACGGATGCGCACCGAGATCAGGGAGTTGCAGAAGCGGCTGGGCATAACCACTGTTTTCGTTACCCACGACCAGACCGAAGCCCTGACAATTTCCGACCGTATCGCGGTCTTTGAGCGGGGCGGAATTGCCCAGACCGGCACCCCACGGGAAATTTATTCCGATCCGGTGAATTCTTTCGTGGCCCGGTTCGTAGGGGATACCAACCTTTTTCCCGTGGCAGAGGAACCGGGGGCCGTTAGGGTTTCTCCCGAACTGAGCATTCCGCTGGGTGGCCGTCCGTCCGGAAAATACATCTCCATCCGGCCGCAGGATATCAGCCTTTCCCATGAACCGGTTCATGCGGGCAATTCCGTTGCCGGTAGAGTGGAGGAGGTGCAGCACAACGGGCTCTGGATCAATTACGGGGTCAGGGCGGGCGAGATGTCCCTTTTTCGTGTCGCCGTGCTTAACTGCGTAGCCATTGGCACGTCCTTTCAAGTCGGTGAAAGTGTTTTCCTGTCCTTCGATGAAGACGCCGTCAAAGTGTTTGCAGATTGAGCGCATACCAGAACATCTCATCAAGAATGTCTCCGACGGCATCTCTGCTCTCAACAGATCGCTAAAACTCAAAGCAAAGCTTTTCGTTAAGCGACTGTAAGGACTGCCGGGGGCCTTAAACCCTTTTGCAAAAGGGTTTAAGAATCCCAAAACCTTATGTTAAGGCTTCGCCGCTTCATGTGGTAAAACGCCATTTAAATAAAATGAGTGTTTTAAAATTTAACATGTCCCCAAATAGCATTACAAGGCTGTCGTAGATGAAATATGCAGGCTAAAAACATTTTCCGTTTCACAGGGCTTGCCGTGCTCGGCTGGGTACTGGTGGGTACGATTCTCTATCCGGCCCTAAGCTCCCTTGCGGTCAGCCTGACCAGACAGGGGGTGTTTTCAACCGGTTGGTACCGGGAATTTCTTTTTTCATCTTCCGGTATGGAAGTGCTGGGCAATTCCATCCTTCTGGGCTTGCTCACGGTGCTATGCTGCGGACTTGTGGGAACGGCTCTGGCTTTTTTCGTCAATTTTTTCCGCTTTCCGGGTCGGTCCGTGGTGGATAAACTGCTTCTGCTTCCGATAATGATGCCCGGGATCATTATTGTTTTTGCTTTCATGCAACTCTACGGGGAGAGCGGGCTGGTAACCAAGTCCATTGAAATCCTTTTCGGATTGAAAAGTACTCCCTATGAATTTAACGGGCTGTCCGGAATTCTGTTCGTCCATACCTACACCCAGTACGTGTATTTTTATCTTGCGGTTTCAATCTCGCTAAAGCAGATGGACTGGGCGGTCATTGAGAGTGCCAGAAGCCTCGGAGCTTCCCGGCGCAGAGTCTTTTTCAGCATCATTGTGCCGCTCATCGCCCCTGCACTGATCACCTCTTCGGCAGTTACATTCATGACCGGGATAGGCTCGTTTACCGCACCGAGCATCATCGGCGGCAGTTTCAAGGTTTTGACCACCCGGATACTCCTTTCCAAGGCGAACAACTACATGGAACTGGCCGCTGCACAGGCCATGATTCTGACCGCCGTGTCCCTGCTGTTTTTCATCTTTTTCCGCTGGTACGAGCGCAGGAAGATCACAAATCCGACCGCCAGAAGCGTTCCGTTACGGCCCGTGTTCATACGCAGTCATTTTGCGCGGACACTTGTCCTTGCGCTGACCTGGCTCACGGTCATACTTATTTTGCTGCCGTTCGTCGTCATCATCATTTTTTCCTTCGTGGATTCCGGTTCCCTGATGGTCAGCATTTTTCCAGACAGGTTTACCATGGACAACTATGCGGCGGTTTTTTCCCGGCGCAGGGTGCTTGAACCGTTTGTAAACAGCATGACCATGTCTCTCGCCGCCGCAGGTGTGTGTGCCTGTGTGGCCCTGCCTTCGGCATGGCTTTTGGAAAAGAGCAGGTTCAGGTTCCGCTGGGCGCTGGATATACTGGTAATGCTGCCGTGGGCCATGCCGGCGACAGCCATTGCCGTCAACATCATCAATGCTGCGGCGCGGCCCGGAGTCTTTACCTTCAACACGGTTCTGGTGGGTACGTATGTTCTGCTTCCGGTGGGATATTTCGTGCGTTCGCTGCCCATCGCGGTCAAGACGGTTCAGCTTGCGTTTCAGGATTTGAACGACAGTTTTCTGGAGGCATCCAGAAGTCTGGGGATGTCCGGCGTGACAACTTTCAGGCGGGTGGTCCTGCCGCTGCTATATCCCGGTATTCTGGCCGGGTTCATACTGGTTTTTGTGCACAGTATCGGCGAATACACAGTCTCGGCTTTCCTTTACACCGTGGGCAACAAGCCCGTGTCCATAGCCATGGTCAACGCGGTTTTCGAGTACGATACCGGACTGGCCATGGCCTACGGAACACTGCTTATTCTTCTGACCGTGATTTTGAGCATGGCAATCGGCAGATTCAGAAGGGCCTGAATCTATTTCGCTTCCTCAAAGCTTCCCCCAAGGGCCAGATGCAGACTGATCCGGTTATCCAGTCTCCGGCGCTTGACGTTCAGCAGCGATATTTCCGATCCTGTCCAGGCGGCCTGATGCGAGAGCACCTCGAACATGTCTATTTTGCCGACATCATACTGCAGTTTTGAAAGCTCATAGGTCTTGCGGTTGTCCTCCACTGCGCTGGTGAGGAGTTCTTCCCTCTTCTTGAGCAGGTCTTCGTTGGTCAGGGCTGTTTCCACTTCCTTGAACGCTTTGAGCGCTGCAGCGGCATAGTTCGCAACGGCTTCCTTTTGTTCGGCAGTGGCCTGTTCTATCTGCCCTTCGATTTCTCCACCAGTGTAAAGCGGGGCGAAAAGACCTGCGGTCAGCCCGGCAATGGCATCCCCCAGAGCGTTTATTCCCGTTCCGGCCTGAATGGTGAAGCGGGGCAGGTGCAGAAGTTCCGCGCCCTTTTCAGCATAGAATGCGGCAGCAACTCGGTCTTCGGCTGCGATGATGTCCGGCCTGCGTTCCAGAATTGCTGATGGCTGGCCAACCGGAATGGGCGGCGGAGTGGCCGCCAGAGTGTCCGCCCCGGTCATATTGTCAGCCGGGTAGCGGCCGATGAGCGTTTCAAGGCTTCTTGCGGATTCCTGCCGGGCAGCCTCAGCCTTGACCACAGCATCCTTTGCTTCTGCAAGGCTGGCGTGTACCTGGCTGACTTCCATGGCAGTAACTTTTCCGGTCTCCTGCTTTTTCTGTTCTATGCGGTACATGTTTTCAAGCATGCCCACGATGCTTTTGAGGAATTCTATCTGGCGGTTGGTTTCGCAAAGCAGGAACCATCCTCGTGCCGTGGAGGCGGCGAGAGACTGGCGTGCGAATTCATAGTCTGCGGCAACGGCGCGGGCCGATGTTTCGGCTGATTTTTCTGTCAGTCCCAAGCGGCCCCAGACGTCCGCCTCCCATGAAATGCCCAAGCCGACACCCTGTGCGGAAGCAGAGGGCTGGCCTGATCCTCCGGCCAGCTGGCCGCCAAGGTCAACCGTGGGCGAAAGGGCCGCTCCGGCCTGTTTGGCCAGGGCATTGGCGCGGTCCACCCGTGCTGCCGCGGCCTGAAGGTTCGGGTTGTTTTTCATGGCTTCGTCAACAAGGCTGTCCAGTTCGATGTCATGGAAATTTTTAATCCAGCCGTCGCGGACCTGTCCTGTATCCTTCACCCCGGCGGTCCAATCCTCCGGAGCGGATTGCCCGGTGCCGTTTACGGAAGCCGTGGCCTCCGCATGGGTATAGTCGCGTTTACATCCGCACAGGATAAGGAATGCGCCAATTGCAAGCAGCAGCAGTTGTTGTTTCCTGTTCATGTGATTCCTCCCTGTATGACCTGTTTATTTGATATTTTTTGTTTTGATGCGCTTCTCGCGTTTAATAATTTGATTTCGCCTCTGGCAGCCAAAGGGGATAATCCCCTTTGGAAACCCTAATAGTTTAGGGTTATTGAGGTGAAAACTTCAACTCTGAGCACAAGAATTCGCAACTTAAAACAATATGGGATTCCAAAGGGCCTCGGGCCCTTTGGCCGCCGGCGGCGAAATCAGATGTCCAAAAGCGCGAAGCGCATCAACTTAGAGCCCTTCGAAGCAGATGATATTTCTCCAGCTCACCATGCGCAGCAGTATCTGCCTGATCAGTGCCAGCGGTTCCATTTTATCGCTGTATACGCTGGCTGCCGCGGCGCTGCCCAGAGGCAGGTTGTACGCGGACATGTCATCGGTGATGTTGATGAACACCGGGACCCGGCCTTCCGGTATTTCCGTGCTCACGCTGAGCAGATCGCCGGACGGCTGGAGTTGTCCTTCGGCCAGTGCGGACTGGACTTTGGTTACTTCGCCTTTGAAGGCCCGGCCCGGAATGGCGGGAAAAATCACTTCGCATTTGAATCCGGGCCTGATGTTCTGGAGCGGGTTCTGCTTGAAGGCCGCCACCAGCATGGGGTCTTCGGAATGGACAAAGGTCATGACCGGCCGCAGAGGCAGGGGCACGGCCATCATGCCGGGCCGGAGCCGCAACTGGGTAACCCATCCATCGGTGGGGGCGACTACGGTTGTGCTGTTCAGGTCGAAGCGGGCTTTTTCAAGTTCCGCTTTCAGGCTGTCCGCTTCCTGCTGGTACTGTTCAACATCGTATTTGCTTCCGGCCGAGGCCTTGGCCAGAGTTTTGGATTCTTTGAGTCTGCGCTGAGCGAATTCCAGACGGGCGGTAAGCTCGTCCACTCTGGCCTGAAATGGGGTGGGGTCTATGGTAAAGAGTTTGTCCCCGGCTTTGAGCGGGGTGTTCGGCTTTACGTGAACGGCGATTGTCTTGCCGCGTACCTGCGAGACTATCGGGGTGGTCTGGAAATAGATTCGTGCTTCCGGGGTGTAGGGATGGTAGTAGGCCATGCACAGGAAAATTCCGCCGACCACGAAAATTCCGCCGACAACAGCCGTGGTCACCGTCCATTTGGTGACAGGGATTTTGAAGACTTTGAAGGCAACGAAAACAATGGCCGCGTATGTCAGTTCAATAAGGATATCCATGCCTAGTCCTCCCTACTTTCCGGTTCGGCGTCAGTTTCCGGCCCGTCCTGTTCTGCCTCAAGAAATTCATTGTCCGGCTGGATGTCCGGCTTGTGGATCATCGCCCAGATCCAGAGGAAGGGCCAGATGGCGTGCAGGGTGAAAAGGCTGACCCAGCCTGCGGCGTGGATGGCGTCCTGGTGGGGGTGGTTTCGTTTCTTGGCAATGTTGTAGGGAATATCGTGGATATAGATGATTCCGTACACGATTGCCAGAAAGACGAATATGAGCATGAATGCCCCTATATAATCCAGTATGCGGGAATCCGTTTCGATCATGGGTGCTCCTTTTGGTCTCGTTTCGGCAGCATGGGTCGGTGGGGTTGGGTAACCTTTCCAGCGAAAGGACAAACGGCTGTTTATCCGACAGGTTGCTTTTGTTTTTCCGTAGCACATTATCACGCGGCAGACTACACAATTTCCGTGAAATATGCGCAAACGGAAGCCGTTTAGGCATAAACTCGTATTTACAGAACATTTGCGTCTGCGCTATCAACTTCCGGATGAAATAATGAAAGGAGCTGGTATGAATAATATTGAAGCTGAAAAACTGGTTGTCGCTCCGGTTGAGCGCAAAGACGGCACCTATGCCTTGAGGCTGTGCATCACCCACGGGCGGATCACAGCGGGAATGATGAAAACCGTCATGAAGACCATGGAGGAGTTCAACCTCCCTTTTTTGCGGTCCACCACCGGACAGCGCATGAATCTTGAAGGAATCCCTGCGGACAGGGTTGATGAGGTTATTGCTTCACTGGGTACCGCTGCGGGAAAAATACCTCCGGGAGTGGCAGCCTGTGCCGGAGCCGGGATATGCAAATACGGCATGCAGGAAAGCGGCGAAATGGCCGACAGACTCCTTGCGTTGATCAAACAGAACGGTCCTTATCCGTCCAAGGTAAAGAGCGGCGTTTCCGGGTGCAAGATGGCCTGTGCGCACAGCTTTGTCCGCGATATCGGTATGATCGGCGGCCCCAAGGGCTGGGATGTTCATTTCGGAGGATCTTCCAGAAAGGATGCCGTACCCGGAGTAAAGCTCGGCAGCGGGCTGGGTATGGATGATGCACTTGAACTGGTCGGCAAGGCTCTTGTGTTCTACAGGGAGAACGGCAACAAGCGCGAGCGCTCAAGTGCCATGCTGCGCCGACTGGGAACGGAAGCATTGCTGAACGCTCTAGGATAGTTGTGCAATCTCCGGAATGATGTGTCGGAGAGCCTCTCGTTGCTCCGGCCTGCCGGGAAGATTTGCAACCTTAATAGAATAAACGGCCGGAACCGGCGTTCTTTTATGTTCATCGGTTCCGGCTTTTTACGGATCAGCCGGTGCGGTTAAACATCTGGACCTTGGGTCCGCGTCCTGATATCAACGTGCTCCACGCACTTGTTCCTGTCATATCCTCCTTCATGAAAAATCAGGCTCCGTATTTTGCGGAGCGAAGCACACGACATTAAATGGGAAAACATATCATTGAAGAGGCTTCCCGCTGCCTGCAGTGCAAGAAGCCTTTGTGCAGCAAAGGGTGCCCGCTCGGAACACCGATCAACAAAATGATCGGCCTTCTGCTCAAGGGCGAAATGCGCGAGGCCGGGGCCTTGCTTTTTGAAAACAATCCGCTTTCCGTAGTCTGTTCACTTATCTGCCCGCATGAAAATTTCTGCGAGGGGCACTGCATTCTAGGACGCAAGAGTTCCCCTGTGCAGGTCAGCGACATTGAACAATACGTTTCAAGATATTATCTGGAGCAGTACATTCCACCCAGACCTGCGGAAACGAAGAAAGCGCGTATAGCCATAGTCGGCTCCGGGCCTGCCGGAATCACCGTGGCCTTCATACTTGCCCTGAAAGGGTACAGGGTTACTATCTTCGAGTCTGAAGAGAAAATCGGCGGGGTCCTGCAATACGGGATTCCGGATTTCCGGCTGCCCAAGGATATTCTGGAAAAGCTTCGCCGTGTTCTCGTGCAACTGGGAGTGAAAATCCGTCCCAATATGCTCATCGGTCCGGTGGTCAGTCTGCATGATCTTTTGCGTGACGGTTACGAAGCCGTTTTTATCGGAACAGGTGTCTGGAACCCCAAACCACTGCGGCTCAAGGGCGAAACTCTGGGAAATGTTCATTACGCCATCAACTATCTGAAAAATCCGGATGTGTACGATCTCGGAGACAGAGTGGCGGTCATCGGGGCCGGAAATGTGGCTATGGACGTGGCCCGCACCGCTCTGCGCAAAGGTGCTCGTGAGGTAACCGTTCTCTACCGCAGAGGCGAGGAGGACATGAGCGCAACCGGGTACGAGCGTGAGTATGCCCGGCTGGACGGTGTCCGGTTTGAATTCTACCGTTCACCGGTGGAACTGACCGAGGACGGTGTAGTCTGCGTCAGAACAGCCATGGAACAGGATGCTGAAGGAAACAGTCGTCTGAAAACCGTGGAAGGATCGGAACATCTCTTTGAGGCCGATTCGGTTTTCATCGCAGTCAGCCAGAATCCGCGCAACAATCTTGCGGGCATAGAGATAGGAAGGACCGGACTTGTCATTACCGACGAGGAAGGACGCACAACCAGAGAAGGAATATTCGCTTCCGGGGATGTGGTTACCGGTGCCCGCACTGTTGCCGAGGCCGTGCGCTGCTCCAAGCGGTCCGCACAGGCCATCATTGATCATGTTGAGGGATAGCATTCGCACAAGGGTAATTGATTCTTCCCGGTTCGCTTTTTCCCCGATAGTTTTTCCAAGGCCGCTTGACAAAGCAGGCGGTATGCGGTGTCAATTGAACCGGTGCCGGAAATATTCCGGCACCGGAAACCGCAAGGCTGTCCGCCGCATCGGCAGGAAATACGCATGGAAAAAGTATCTCATCACCCTCTGTCCAGTGAACGCAAGGCCGAGGTTCTGGATCAATGGCAGTCTTTTCAGGAGACCGGCACGGTTGACAGATCAATAGTCCGGCCCATGATTCTTGCCTCCTGGGAACGCTGCCGCAGGGCGGAGCTTCCCCGCGATTCTCTTGCCCTGTGTCCCATTGATGCCGAAGCGCTTGAGCGCTCCACTGCCCGGAACAGGAGTCTGGTGGAAAGTGCCAAGCACCTGATGGACAAGCTTGTCCATTCCATACATCTCTCCAAGAGCGTGGTCACTCTGGTCGATACGGACGGGCTTGTCCTGCACGCATCGGCCACCAGTCAGGATCTCGAAAATGTTCCCTACGGTGTTCCCGGTCGCCGTTGCGATGAGGCCACCATAGGCACCAACGGTATGGGGCTGTGTGCCATTGAAAAGAAGGCTGTGCATGTTATCGCGTCCGAGCATTACAATTCTTCACTTCATTATCTGAGCTGCTCCGCCGCGCCCATTCACGATGTTTCCGGCCGGTTTGTCGGAGCCATAAATCTGGCTATCAGTTCCGAAAATTTTCATCAGCACACGCTGGGGCTTGTCGAGGCAGCCGCCCACGCCATAGAGGAGCATCTGCGGCTGCGCACACTGGTCCGCAACCAGAAGGTGATTCTGGACTTGCTGGACGAGGGGGTAATCGTTCTCGCCAGTGACGGAGTGATCAGCAGCATCAACCCGCAGGCCTGCAGGATGCTTGGAATCAGCGAGCATTCCGAAGGCCGGAACATACTGGAATATTTCCAACCCGGTTCAATTCTCCAGTCCGTTCTTGCCGAGCGCGTTTCCTTCCATGACCGGGAGGTCTCGTTCGAATTGCGTGAGGGCAGGCGTTCATGCATATTGTCCTGTGCTCCGTTCGGCGAAACCGGGGTGATCCTGACCCTGCGCGGGGTCAAACGCATGCGCAGCTATGCGTCCAGAGTGGCCGGTTCCAAGGCTGTGTATACATTCGATAATATTATCGGAGAATCAGCCGTGCTGCAGGAAACCATCCGGCTTACAAGGGTTGCCGCCAACAGTGAAGCCACCACTCTGCTGGTGGGGGAATCCGGTACCGGCAAGGAATTGTTCGCTCAGGCCATTCATAATGCGGGTAACCGCCGGAAAGGACCGTTTGTTGTGGTAAACTGCGGCGCATTGCCCCGCAATCTGGTGCAGAGTGAATTGTTCGGCTATGTTTCCGGTGCGTTTTCCGGTGCCCTCAAGGACGGCAGTCCCGGCAAATTTGAACTGGCCGACGGTGGAACATTGTTTCTCGATGAAATCGGGGAAATGCCGCTGGAAGCTCAGGTAAGCCTGTTGCGCCTGCTTCAGGAGAGCGAGGTGACCCGGCTGGGAGGCAAGCAGGCCAAGCGGATTGACGTGCGCATCATCGCCGCCACAAACAAGGACCTGCCCGGTGCAGTACGCAACAAGTCGTTTCGCGAGGACCTTTATTATCGTCTGAACGTATTGACCATTAACATTCCGCCGTTGCGGCAGCGTGAAGGGGATGTTTCACAACTGGCGGGAGTTTTTCTGGACAAGTTCGCAGGTACTTTGAACAAAAAACATCTGCGGCTGTCGGAAGAAGCCGCGTCCGCAATGGAAGCGTACCACTGGCCCGGAAATGTGCGGGAACTCGAAAACTGCATTGAACGGCTGGTGAACGTGACCCGTGGTGATATAATCGACATGACGGACCTGCCGCAGGATTTAGTGGGAGACATGGTCCTGTTGCCTTCCGTGCGCACCACCGGTCCTTCCATGTCGCTTAAGCACATTCAGAAAGCGCATATTCTGGACACCCTGCGCGAAACAGGCGGCAATCTGCGCCGGACGTCTTCCCTTCTGAACATATCCCGTTCCACCCTTTACGCGAAAATAAAGCAGTATCACATTGAGGTGGATGCTTTCCGCGCCGTGTAGGAGCAGCTTTACCTTTTTCGCTACCATTTCCCTTTTCGGCCTTACTGCGGAGGCCTGAGTCGTTCCTCTTGCACCGACCACCCAGCCTATCTGCCTGAAAGAAAGGCTCTGCTGCTATTATGATCATGTTTGTAAATCATACATGTATTGAATACATGTCCGATTTTAGGACATATGTCATAATGTAATATTTTATCATTATTCTTACATTTATCATTAAATATCGGTACATTATATGTTTGGTAGAGCTGTTTCCTCAACTGGCCTGTCTCTTGCTTAATACAGAAATGTAAACACAGTGCGTGCACGTATTGCTGTTTTTCGGTCTGCTTACTGGGGGCGGACCGGAAGCGAGGGAAGCTTAAGTGGACGCAACAGGGCGCATGGTCTGTCTTACGGCAGGCCTGAGGGTGTACTGGTTCTAGATGTGAGGTCACGTTGAATAATCACCATGCTAAACAGTCGGAGGACACAATGGCAGTTCAGGAACAGGTTTACGGTTTTTTCATTCCCAGTATGACATTGATCGGAATCGGAGCATCCAAACAGATTCCGGAAAAGATCAGGGACCTCGGCGGCAGCAAGCCTCTGCTTGTTACCGATAAGGGCGTTGTTGCCGTAGGTATCTGCAAACAGGTGACAGACCTGCTTGACGCTGCTTCAATGCCTTACGTTATCTATGATGAAACCGTGCCGAACCCCACGGACAAGAATGTTCATGACGGCGTGGAAATTTTCAGGAAAAACGGCTGCGACAGCCTTATCACCCTCGGCGGCGGTTCTTCTCACGACTGCGGTAAGGGCATTGCCCTGATCGTTTCAAACGGGGGAAAGATTCATGATTACGAGGGTGTGGATAAGGCCAGCAAGCCTTTGATGCCGTATCTGGCTGTTAACACCACTGCCGGAACAGCATCTGAAATGACCAGATTCGCGGTTATTACCGATACTTCCCGCCATGTTAAAATGGCTATCGCGGACTGGCGCATCACTCCGGGCATTGCCATAGACGACCCGGTTCTCATGGTGGGTATGCCCCCGGCACTTACCGCTGCAACCGGAATGGACGCCCTGACACATGCTGTGGAAGCATTCGTCTCCACAATTGCAACTCCGATGACCGATGCCTGCGCGGTGGAATCCATCAAGCTGGTATTCAAATATCTGCGCAAGGCCGTTGCCAACGGGCAGGACCTCGTAGCAAGGGAAGGCATGTGCTTTGCCCAGTATCTGGGCGGTATGGCCTTCAACAACGCCAGCCTCGGCTACGTGCATGCCATGGCTCACCAGCTCGGAGGTTTTTACAACTTGCCCCACGGCGAGTGCAACGCATTGCTTCTGCCCCATGTTGAGCAGTTCAACCTGATTGCCAATGTTGAAAAATTTGCCGAAATGGCGACCATAATGGGTGAAGACACAACCGGAATGTCGCCCCGCAAGGCCGCTGAAGTGGCTATTGATGCCATCCGTCAGCTTTCTGCCGATGTAGGCATTCCTGCAACTCTGGTGGAACTGGGCAAACGCTACGGCAAGGAAGTGAAGGCCGAGGATATCCCGACCATGACCGCCAATGCCCAGAAGGATATCTGCAAGTTCACCAACCCGCGTAATGCCACGGATGATGAAATTGCAGCCATTTATGCCGGAGCATTGTAGGCTTAAGTTTCAGGCATTGCTGAAAACCGTTTTTTCAGCCTGCTGAAGAAGGCTGGCTTACTGTCTTGTACTAACACGTATGCCGCTAGTAAGGCCCCGGCTTAATGCCGGGGCCTCAGACTGCTGATAACGCACCGTTTGCTGTGTTGCTGCTACAAAGCATGAAACTTACGTATGCCTTATACGTTTCGTTCCATGCTTTTTTATTCTCAACAGTCCGGGCATTTAGACCTTGTCATCAAGCTCAGGTCCAGGTTTAAAGCCGGGGCTTGAGCCTGATGTTTCTGTTTTGGAATTGGCCCCCTGTTATTCCATGAAGGCCGCAGGCATGCAGATTGAAGCCGGGGCTACGGATGTGCTGATCATGTTGTTGTCCTTCAGGAAAAGTACATCTTTTTTCATGTCCGCTATGTCCGTTGACGTGAGGTGGGTGGTGAAGCCTGCCCAACCGTACAATGTACGGGCATCCTGCATGGAAATGCCGTGTTCCTTTGCCCCGATGGCGATGGCCTTTTCAGGATCTGCGTTGATGAAGGCCATGGCCTGCCGGAAGACTTTAAGGTAACGGGCCACGAGATCCGGGTGCTCGGAAATGAATTTTTCGGAGGCTGCGCTTACAAGTATGGGATTGACCAGCCCTTTGGCGGTGGTTAGAACGCGTGCTCCCGCTTCCTTTGATTTTATGACCAGTCCGGCGGCCAGAAGTGCCGCGTCCACCTGTCCGGCCAGAAGTGCGGTACGTGATTTGGGCAGCCCCATGTGCACGAATTTTACGTCAGATTCCTTGAGTCCCGCACCGGCCAGAGCGGCAACCAGCATCTGGTGCAGCACGGTCCCTTTCGGACCGGCAACGGTTTTGCCCTTGAGACCTGCCGCATCGGCAGGACCGTCGTTACGGACCACGATGGCGAAGGTTTCGCACGGATGACTTACCCCGCCGATAATTTTTACCGGGTTGCCTCCTGCATTGGCCAGCAGAACCGAAGTGGTGTTTATGACCGAGGCGATATCCAGTGAACCGGCGGCCAGAGCCTGTGACTGTTTGGCTCCGGAGTTTATCTCGTGCCAGTTTATCGCTATGTTATCCCCGGAGAATTCCTTTTCAAGCATGCCCATGGATTTCATGACCATGATCTGCAGGTTGAAGGGTGATTTTACGTAGGAAACATTGATTGCGTTGATCGGCTGCGCCATTACCCCGGATGCGGTTATCATCATAATGATCAGGGCGGCGCAGGATATAGTCAGCTTCTTGAGCACGGTGTTCATAGGGTCAGCTCCTTTTTGTTTGTGAGTATGAAATCGAGAATTTCCCCCTTCATTATTTCGAAGTCCGGCTGTCCCGGACGCCGGGGTCGAGGAAGGGTTACTGCTCTGTCTGCGGCAATGCGGCCGTCGGCCATTACCAGCACCAGGTCAGCAAGGGTTACTGCTTCGCCGATGTCGTGAGTTATGCATAAGACGGTCATTGGATTTTCGGACCAGATGCGGGCCAGTTCCATCTGGAGTTGCAGCCGGGTCAGCGCGTCCAGCGCGCCGAAGGGTTCGTCCATAAGCAGAAGTTCCGGTTTGCGGCAAAGAGCACGGGCCAGCGCCGCGCGTTGGGCCATACCCCCGGAAAGCTGCTCCGGGTAGGCCTGCGCGAAGTCCTGCATGCCGACCTGAATCAGGGATTCTCTTACCGCCTGCTTATGATTTTCCAGTTCCGTTCGCCGTAAAGCCAGAAGGAGGTTTTCCTGAACGGTCAGCCACGGCAGCAGCCTCGGTTCCTGAAACATCATGCCCAGCCGGGGGCGATCCGTAGAGTCCTGCCGAGATTTATTGAGGAAGGTGACCGCCCCGGAATCCGGTTTTTCCAGCCCGGAAATGTGCCGGAAAAGGGTCGTCTTGCCGCATCCGCTGTAACCGATGAGAGCCACGAACGACCCCGGTTCGATCCGGAAATCGACCCTGTCCAGCGCTTGAACGGAACGGTCGCCGGTCATGTAGCGTTTACTCATATCCGAAACGCGGATTCCGATCATTTCCGGGGCTCCCTGGACAGATGCAGGCGGTGTCCTGCCCAGATTGCGGTGCGGGACAGAACCGCATCGAAAAAATATCCGAGTACGCCGATAACGATGATGCCCACGAACATTCTATCCGTGCGGGCCAGTTCTTCCGCATCCAGAATCATGTAGCCCAGCCCGGATGCAGCCGCGATCAGTTCCGCACCGATCAATGCCCGCCAGCTGTATCCGAAACCTATGCGCAGGCCGGTTATGACCGAGGGCAGGGCGGAAGGCAGCAGAACGCTGCCGAAGGTATCCCGTCTGGTCAGGTCTATGGTCTCGGCCATTTCCAGAAGCTTTTTGTCGGAATTTTTGAGTCCGTCCAAGGCGTTCAGGAAGATAGGGAAGAAACTGGCCAGAACTATGATGGCAAGCTTTGAGCCCTCGCCGATTCCAAGCCAGAGGATGAGCAGGGGGATCAGGGCCAGCGGCGGGGTAACGCGCAGCAGTTCAAGAGGCACGCGCAGCAAGCGCTCGCTGAGCGGGAAGAAATAGATGAGCGCGGCCAGCGGAAGAGCCAGACAGGCTGTGAGGGTGAAACCGGCGAATACTCTGGCCATACTTACGCAGGAATGAATCCATAATTCACCCGAGGAGATGGCATTCAAAGCAGCGTCAATGACCTTTCCGGGAGGAGGCGTCAGGTACGGATTCAGAATATTCCAGCGGCCGAGCAGCCACCACGCTATCACTAATGCGCCGGGCAGCAATGCAGCCAGAGTGGCATTGGTCAACCTGCCAGCCCATTTGTTTCGGCTGCACGGCATATGGTTCTGACCGGCATTTATGGAATCTGCGGAAACGACGGGCTCTGTCTCGTCTTCCTGAAATAGCGGCACATAGCCCTTGTCGAGTGTGCGGCACACTTGTTTTGAATCAGAAGTTATATGCAAAAGAGCACCTTTAATTTTTAGTATGCACTAGGTGTATATCTTTTTGTATTAAGTGGCATAAAAATGCGTACTCCCGAGTACGTATGCTGTCAATGGGAAGGGATGAATCCGGCTCTATCCTGATCGGTGTATTTTATTGATAGTGTTTGCTGAGTTGTAATTAGGCTCAGGCTGTCGGGAAGGATTTGTAGAACCGTTTGTTTACGCCGGAGCAGGGCGAATAATCGCCGCCGATGGAAAATCCGATCTAAAAATTATTGAAGAGCAATTGCCGGGGTAAATTCTGTGCGGATATCTGAGAGAATGTCAAGGTTGAAAATATGGTTGCCGTTTCATTCGAGAGGAGCACCTCTTACCATTCTCAATAAATTTCAGCCTATTAAAAAGCAAAAAGCCGCAATCACATGATTGCGGCTTTTCATTTGCAGGGTGGTGCCGAAGAGAAGACTCGGAAGTGCGATTTTGTCGAATGTCGTCAATAGGTTGATTTTGTGTCCCTATTCAGCCCAGCATTTCCTTTGCCCTTGTCCATTGACATATCTTTTTATACAGCCGCAGCAAGGAAGATTGATTTATGATCAGATTTTTGACTAATCTTCCTGAGAAATTCCCCAGCTTTGTCTGGGGGTACATGAATAAAAAAATGTTTATCGTTGTCTCCGGATATATAAATTGTCAGTTATAAAATCAGTTAACTTGATTGTGTAACATGTCTTCAACCATGCCTTTAATTCCATTTAATTGTGTGGCTTTTTTGTTGTAAAAATCACTGCCGGTATATCCCCACCAATCCCAGCAGCCTGATGGATTAACTTTTGAGGATTTATTTTGAGGGAAAAGCAAAATGAGATTATTACGTTCGGCATATTTTAAGAAGCCTGAGTATTGAATGAAATCTTCGCCAACAAATTCTTTGCCCTGTTTGCAGCCATGTAATACGATGTGCAAACTACAATTGCCAGATAAACACTGCTTGGGAACATACACATAACCAAAATCATCAAATGAATTAGAATTAGAGTATTTTTTTTGATCAAACCGATACAAGTTGTTCATGTTAGGCTTTCCAGATTTAACATCACCATAAATCGTGGATAAAATTATTTTAGCAGAATCAATCCCGCATTTATATAAAAAAGGAGAACCAATTTTCCCACATTGTAGTGGGCCTTGTAGAGTGCTCATCCCATGTTTCATGCCGTCTATTTTTATGATTGATATGTTACTTCTGTCACAAAAGTGTTCATAATATCTTTTTGTGTATTGCGACGATTTGGGGTTTACTACATTATCATCAGAACCATAAATTATTACTATTTTGTCCTGTTTTAAATGGCAAGTGTTATCGATGAGACCTTTATTTGCTAACTTCTTAGTTAACTGCAATGATTTTGTATATCTATCCTCAAGCTGTTTGCCCGGCATACAGTATTTTAGAGCCCCATCTAAACCATCTTGGGCACACCCATAAAAACCTCCTGAAACAACGCCTACACCTGAAAAAATTTTTGAAAATACTATTTGCAATTGCTCGGCCATATATGCCCCCGCCGATATTCCTGACACACTTATTTTTTTTTGATTTATGCTCAATTGATTTAGGTCAATGGTGTTTTGGGCGTATGTTGGAAAAGATTGAAAAAGAAAAAAGATAAATATAATTATCCCTACTTTGTATTTACACTTATTTTCCATTTTTTCCCATCCTTTAACGTATTCTTTCCATGTTGTTGATGCAAAAGATAAGTACAGCACTCTAAGCCCATATGCAACCCATAAAATTACTGGTAAAAATATTAAAATAAAGAAAAATAACCCATATGGCCAATGGCATTTTGCAATCATCAACATATAAACAAGCATAATTGCATACATTGCTATAAAAATTCCCGGCACAACTTCTGGAGCAAATATTTTTTTTTTCGTCAAAAGCGGATGATTTGACCAAGCTTTTTCCCATCCCCCTTGTGTGCTTGGTTCCAACATGCAGGCAATATATGTTCTCATTCTGACAATACCTTCAAGATTCCATGCCAAAGCATAACAAATGGGGATTATAGAGAGCATTCCTGGGATAACGATAAACCATCCTTTTAATTCATTTGCTAAAGCACAAACTCCTGTCAATATTATCATGCTAGTGATCCAAAAATAATTTGTGTCGCGAATTCGTGCTAATGTAAGATCGTTAAGATACTTATATTCATTTTGCGCAGCTTCTTTAGAAATTTTCATATCATCTCCTTCCTTTTTATATTGGAATAACTAGCGAATAGCCTAATTTGTCATAGTACTGTTAAAAATGATATTAAAATTGCCATATCGTTACAAGACATTATCCTTCTGCAAATTTAATCTCTCCATATTTACCACTGTCGTTGCCAAAATATCTTCAAAGCAACGCCTTATGTTCGCGCAGAACGACTCTACGTGGTGGCTCCAGTATTAAATGGATTTTCGGATTTTCCTTTAGTGGAGACGGACATTGATTTGCTCAGAGTCGATTCTTGTGTGGCGCGTTCGCGCTATAGGTAGTTTTTTTCCAGTAAACTGAAAGGCGGATTTACTTTGGTTCAGGGTGTTACCTCGAATTTCAACAGGCTGGATTCAAAATAAATTAATCATTCTAGTGCTTAGCGCGAACAGGGAGATGTCCGTTTTGTTGATGTTCGCGGCAAATGAAAGAACAAAAGCAAGGGGATGGCCGAAGCATTCGGGGGCATGAGTATTAACCAGAGCAATGACTTCTGTGCCCTGACAAGCTGTAGTTTCAGCCGCCACCCATCATTTTCATTAAATTCCAGCCTATTAAAAAGCAAAAAGCCGCAATCACATGATTGCGGCTTTTCATTTGCAGGGTGGTGCCGAAGAGAAGACTCGAACTTCCACGGGGGAACCCCCACTAGACCCTGAACCTAGCGTGTCTACCAATTCCACCACTTCGGCACAGCGAGATTCTGTATAGGTATGTGTCGTTTGTTTTGCAAGCTTTTTTTTGATTAAATCGTAAATAAATTCTTGAAACCGCTGCGCAGTCGTCAAAAATGCCGCCAATCCGTGACGTCCGGCGAGGTCAGTGCCGGAGTATGAAAAATGCTTTGATATTGTGGAGGATCGGCTGTCCTGATATAAAGGGAAAAATTGTATAAAAAATGGAGATCATATGGACCCGTCCGCTCTCATTCCGGAGGCCATAGGCATATCTGTGCCCCCTGTATGGCCGGTTGTCTTGTCGATAATAACGCTTTCCGTCCACCTGCTGCTCATGAATGCCGTTTTCGGTGGAACAGTCATCGTCTTTGTCCATTCCCTGTCCGGGGGCAGCGCTGTTTCACGCAGCATGTCCCGCAGGCTGCCGACCCTGCTGGCACTGGCAATAAACGCCGGAGTCCCTCCGTTGCTTTTTCTGCAGGCCGTCTACGGGCAGTTCAGCTATGTTTCCTCCATTCTGATGGCCGTATTCTGGCTGGCGGTTATTGCCGCGCTGATGATCGGATACTACGGCCTGTATTACCATAATTTCAGATACGAAAGGCTCGGTGTTTCCGGGCGCAGGCTGGTAATGACTGTCGTGCTCTGCCTTATCGTCTACACCGGGTTCATGTTCTCCAATAAAATGACCCTGATGCTGCGTCCTGAGGTCTGGAGCGGATATTTCAGCGATCCGGACGGATATCTTCTGAACCTGCATGATCCGGTTCTTATCCCCAGATTTATGCATTTTGCGGTTTCGGCACTGGCCGTGGGCGGACTTACGGTAGCTTTTTTCGGTCGGCGCAAAGGCGATAATGATTCCGTGGACACGGGAATGAAGTGGTTCCGTCGCTCCACGCTGGCGAATGTTCTCATGGGAGTCTGGTTTCTCATGTCGCTTCCGAAGGATGTTATGCTCATCTTTATGGGTAGGAACATGGCTGCAACCGTATTGTTCTGTGCCGGGCTGGTTCTGCTGCTTGCCATGCTCCATGCCGCCTTTACCCGCAATGTGACTTTCGCGGCAGTGGCCACGGTGCTCATTGTTCCGGTAATGGCCACCATGCGCCACCTTGTGCGTCAGAAATATCTGTCCCCGTATTTCTCTCTTGATACGGCCCCTGTTTCCGGGCAATGGCAGCCGTTTCTGCTGTTTGTGATTTCACTTGCTGTAGGAAGTCTGTGTGTTGCATACATGCTGCGCCTCATGTCCAGGGCTGAAAGGAGTTAACCATGGAATATCCAATCTGGCACCTGACTACTTTCGGCGGAGGATTCTGGATAGCGGCTGTAGCAACGCTGCATGTCTTCGTGGCCCAGTTTGCGGTCGGCGGCGGGCTGTTTCTGGTTGTTGCGGAAAAGATGGCCGCAAGAACCGGATCGGCGGAACTTCTCGACTACGTGAAAAAACATTCCCGGTTCTTCATGCTGCTGACCATGGTTTTCGGCGGAGTTTCCGGGGTTGCACTCTGGTTCACCATGGCGCTGCTCAGTCCGCAGGGAACCATTGTGCTGGTGCGCGAATTCCTTTTTGCCTGGGCAACGGAATGGGTCTGGTTTGTGGGCGAGATAGTGGCCCTGCTTATCTACTATTATTACTGGGACCGCATGAAGAGGGAGGACCACGTCAAAATCGGCTGGTTCTATTTCCTCTTCGCCTGGCTTTCCCTTTTTACCATCAACGGCGTTATTTCCTTCATGCTCACCCCCGGCAACTGGGTTGAGACAAGGGATTTCTGGGACGCGGTATTCAACCCCACATTCTGGCCATCCTTGTTTTTCCGTTCCGCCCTCTGCGCCATGCTGGCAGGTCTGTTCGGATTCGTGACCGCGGCCCTGCTCAAGGGCGATGAGATTCGCTGTCTCATGATCCGTTTCTGCGGATTGTGGACTCTTGGCGGACTGCTGCTGGTTCTGCCTCTGGGTTACTGGTATCTGGTCGCGCTTCCCCCGGATCAGGCCATGCTGGTCATGTACAAGTCGTACCGGGTGGCTTTTTTTATGAAGGTTTTCATGTACACGGCTCCGCTGATACTTGCCGGAGGATTGTTCATGGCCGTGTGTTCACCGCGCAGGGTAAATTTTCCTTCGGCCATGCTTTTGCTCTGTCTGGCTCTTGTTTTTTACGGTTCATTCGAATTCATGCGTGAGGCCGGCAGGAAGCCGTACGTGGTCTGGAAGGAAGTCTATTCCACTAACATTACCGTGAAACAGGCCCGTGAATTTGCCGGAAAACCCATTTTGCAGAATGCGAAGTGGGTTCCGGAAAATCTGCGCGAAGTAACGGACGAAAATATGCTGCAGGCCGGTTCATGGCTCTACCAGATGCAGTGTGCTCCCTGCCATTCCATTAACGGCCCTATGAACGACATCGTGCCCCGCACCGCCAAATACACGGCTGCCGGTATTGATGCCTTTATCTCCGGCATGGGCAGGATCAATAAGTACATGCCCGAATTCATAGGAGTTCCGGCGGAAAGAAAGGCTCTGGCACAATATATATATTCCTTGGGACCGAAACATGATCCCGCATCCTCGGAACCTGTGGAGGCTGACATTGCTCCGGGGCCGTTCAAGAATGATCAGGAATACTCGTTGATGGCCTGGCCGTTGGAAGGACTGCACCTCGCGGTTGAAAAGGACGGCACTCTGCTGTTGTCTGAAAAACGCGCTGCCGTTCGCGCCCAGCTGATCCTGCGCGGTGATCCGCCAGAAGTTGTGAGCGAGGATGTAAAACTTGTCTGCGTGCCGGGCTGGCAGAACAAGACTTATGATCTCAAGGCGGCCGAGGGCTTTTTCCAGTCTCCGGAAATTGAAGTTAATCCAGTCACCACTGACGGATACCAGCCTCTTCCTTCTGTACAGGTCAAGGCGCTGGACAAGTCGGGTAAGGTACTGGCCGAGACCACAATCGTTCTGCCCGTATCCACCCGTCCCGGCTGTAATAACTGCCACGGGGGGAACTGGGCTGATGACGGTCAGGGCGGTCTGGCTGAATCTACGGTCATGGATATTGTTTCCCTGCATGACCGCGACAATCATACCGATTTTAAATCCCTTATAAATGAAGGGCAGGGTATAGACTGCCTGCGCTGCCACGATGGTTACATCCAGCTTGAGGCTTCTGCAGCCCTGCATGGGTTTCATGCGGTGTATCTTTCCGGGCATGGCAATGATGCCTGTATGATGTGCCATCCTCAGGACAGCCTGCGTGGTCTGCATCTGGATGTGGGCATGGAATGCGTAAACTGCCACGGAGCCATGGAAGATCATTCACTCGCTTTGCTCAAGGCGGAAGCGGACATGCCCGCCGCAAAGCGGTTGATGTCCCTCATTATGCCCACTGAATTGGACGTTGCTGAAATCAACGCGCGCAAACCGTGGGTGCAGGAACCGGACTGCCTGACCTGCCATGCTGAATTCGGTCCGCCCGAGACGGATTCGGCGTTCAACAAATGGACCGAAAACAGGGGAGGATTATTCCGTAACCGCAAGGACGAAATGGGCGCAGTCATGTGTGCGGCCTGCCACAATGCGCCGCATGCAATATTCCCTGCCGCGGACGAGCGCGACAACCTGCGCGCGTTGCAGTACATGGGTGAGGCGCAACCCATCGGGGCCGGTGGAACCTGTACTGTGTGCCATGAAGAAGATATGGGCTACCCGGCTCACCATCCCGGTATGGGGTTGGAGTAGCCGACCGGATAAAGTCGTATCTGCCTGAATAAACGAAAGCCCCCTCCCGAACATTATTTCGGAAGGGGGCTGCTTTTTTATCTAAGGAATTTAGATTACGCGCGCTTGAGCAGCGGGCGTTCGTTCTTGGAATTGTTGTTCACCGCATGCATAACGTTGTCAAAGTCTCCGGCAGGCACGGTAAAGGTGGACTGACGGCCCTGAATGTTCACATGCTGGATGCGCATGGGGCTGATGCGTGCACGGCGGCAGATCATGTCCACGAGTTTGCGCGGGGTCATGCCGTGGGCACGGCCTACAAACGCGGTCAGGCGGACACGTCCGCGTGAAGGCTTGGTGCACTCGTCGATTACACGGTAGCTGCGTTTATCCAGAACGCTGCCCTGTGAATGCTTGAGCAGTGCGGCAACCACTTCAACCGGATCACAGCCCTCGAGCAGTTCGTTGGCCAGATCAAGGTAGGAGAGGTGTTTTCCGCTGTTGACGATATCACTCAGCTCGGCTCCCATGCAGTTTTTCTTGACCTCTATCACTTCATCGATAGTGGGCAGGGGCTGCTTTTTGACCTGCATTTTAGTGATCTTGGTTATGTAGCGCAGCTTGCCAAATTCGCGGGGAGTGATGATGGTAACGGCAACACCGCTTTTGCCTGCACGGCCGGTGCGGCCTACACGGTGCACGTAGCTTTGCGGGTCCTGCGGCAGGGCGAAGTTGACCACATGGGTCAGGTCCGGCACGTCAATGCCGCGTGCGGCAACGTCGGTGGCCACTAGAATTTTGCATTTGCGTTTGCGGAAGCGCATGAGAATGTCTTCGCGGCGGGACTGTGACAGATCGCCGTGAATGGGTTCCGCCGGGTAACCGCGTTCAGCCAGAATACCGGAGATCTGATCGGCGTCCGCACGGGTGCGGCAGAAGACCAGTCCGTAAAATTCTCTCTGGGCATCAATGACCCGGCAAAGAGCTTCAAGGCGATCCCTGTCGCCCACTTCATGAAAAATCTGTTCGGTAAGCGGAATTTCGTTTTTTTCCGGCTTCACGGAAACGACTTCGTAGTCGCCCATGAATTTTTTGGCGATATTCATGACTTCGCGGGGCATGGTGGCCGAGAAGAGCAGGGTGCGGTGATCTTCGCCGGCGTTTTCCATGATATCCGAGACATCATCGAGGAAGCCCATGTTGCACATTTCATCAGCTTCATCGAGAACGAAGTGGGAAACGTTGGAAAGGTCCAGCGTTTTGCGGCGGATGTGGTCCAGAACACGGCCGGGGGTACCGACCACAATGTCCGCACCGCGTTTGAGGGCCTTGAGCTGGGGCAGCATGGCCTGTCCGCCGTAGACAGTGGCTACGAAAATCTTGCGGCGTCCTCTGAATGAAATTATTTCATCGGCAACCTGCAGTGCGAGTTCGCGGGTGGGGGTCAGGATGATGGCCTGAACGTGTCCGGCTCCTTCGCGTACGCTTTCGATGATGGGCAGCCCGAAAGCTGCGGTCTTTCCTGTTCCGGTCTGGGCCTGGCCCACGATGTCCTTCTCTCCGGAAAGGAGCATGGGAATGGTTTTTTCCTGGATGGGAGTGGGGGCTTCAAAACCTTTTTTTGCAAGGGCTTCGATGACAGAATCCGACAGACCTAAATTTCTGAATTTTTCCATATTGATATTTCTATTTATTGTTGGATGTGTGGATACAAAATATGTATTGATAAAAGGGCAAAAAACAATGGCCGGAACCCTGTTCTCAGCAGGTCCGGAGTTTTTATCCCGTATATCCGGCAGCGGCCGGGCTGGCTTGGTTTTCGTAAAGCTGTCTTCACTCTTCAAGAATGCGGCAACAGCAACACGGAACGCTTTCTTTCAAGCGGTCCGGCGTAAGATTCCGGCAGGTCGGAATTTCGGGGTGACAACAAATCAAAAGCCACCCCGCACATAAAAGAGGAGGGCTTTTCGTACCGTAGCTGGCGTGTCCGGTAATGTTTGGGGGGACCGTCCGGTCATCTCGATCTACTGATAGGCGGGAAACGCAAAGGCAGATCGTACTTTCCCTGAAACAGCAGGATTCTTTTCCTGCATAACTGGTCCCGGATTCAAGATGAGGTCTCAGGGGAATCGTCACAATAAGGACGGAGTACGATACTGGTACACTGCCCTTGGTACAAACATTGAGCTCTTGGCTCAAAACGACCGGATTTGGACGGACGCAACGAGCCATAAGCATTGAAACACAGTCCGGTCAAGGTTTTTCTTTGCCCGCGCATTGAAAAAGGTTGAGGTCAGGCTTATGATGTCCGGTCCGTTTTTTAGGCTGTGACCGGGGTCGCAGGCTGCCCGGCCATGGTGTGTTTCATGAGAAAAGTCTTGTCACCGCATGGCTTTTGCCCTGATTATGTGTCCGGTGGCAGGTGGTCGATCTGCTCATTCTGAAACTTACGAATCCTGTTTCCGTTCGGAACAGCGGACGGAATATATGCAATGAATGATTTAGACGCTCTTATTTCATATGACCCTTACGATGTCTGGGCCACGCCGCTGTTCGGCAGGCTGAAAATGGACTACAACAACGGCAGGCTCGCAAGCCGTCCGCTGCTGGCCTGCTGTTACCTTGCCGATTATGCTTTTCCGCAGATTGTGCGCAGTATTTTGAAGTGTCCGCAGACGCTTTCGCCTCATGTGCTGGCCATGCATGCGCTTATGGAGAATGACCGCATGAGCACGGCGGAGAGGTCGGCGGTGCTGGACCGGTTTGCTTCCATGAACGTGCTGGATTCAGGTTTCGGATGGGGGCTCCCTTTCCGGTGGTACTCCAAGCACGCCGTGTACAGCGACAGGATTCCCTACATCACCCACACTCCTTATGTGATGGAGGCTCTGCTTGAGCTTGCCGCCGATGATCATATTGCGGAGCGGGCCATGGACATGTTCCGGGGCACCTGGGAACTTGTTTCCGCATTGCGGGTAATGGCTGAGGGGAACGGCGCAACGGCCCTGTCCTATTCTCCGGTAGAGGAGGGACGCATCGTCAACAACGCCCAGTCCTATGCGGCTTTTGCCTGTGCCCTGCACGCGGTGCACGGTGACCCGAATCTCCGGGGGGAAGCAGTCGATCTCTGCCTTCGGCTCGTTAACTGGATATTGCGTGAGCAGCGTCCGGACGGTAGCTGGCTGTATTACGCCGATGAGGCTCCGGGTAATTTCATGGATTGTTTTCATACCTGCTTCATCATTAAAAATGTGAGCAAGGTTATGAGTCTTGTGCCGGAAATATCCGAAACGGCTGCCGGGTCCATGCGCAAGGCGATCGATTTTCTGGATGCCCGTTTTCTGGACCGTAAAAGAAATCTCTGCCGGAGATTCGTGCACAGGGTCCGTCACGATCCCTACCGCTGGGATATTTATGATCAGGCCGAATATCTGGGGGTGCTGATTGATCAGGGGCGTCTGGATGAAGCTGCAGGATTCAGGGAAAATTCAAGACGTATTTTTTCGAATGGAAATGACTGGTGGTGCCGTATCGACTGGTTCGGGCGCCGCTGGGGCTGGAATTTTCTGCGCTGGGGAATCATGCCCTTCAAATATCACAGTGCCCGGCTGGACAGGGTTATTCGGAGTGGGGAGTAACGTATGTGCGGTATTATCGGCAGAATTTTGTTAAATGACGGTTCCGGGGGCGGGGCATCCGGTCACGGCGTGGCTGCGGCTCTGGACCTGATCGGACATCGGGGGCCGGACGGCCGGGGCTGCGAAAGTCTTCAGGTCTGCGGAAATGAGGTGGAGTTCGGCCATACACGTCTTTCCATACTCGATCTTTCCCCGGCCGGTGCGCAGCCCATGTTCAGCCGCGACCGGCGCTGGCTGCTGACCTTTAACGGCGAAATCTACAATCATCTTTCCATTCGTGGAGGATTGGAAGGGCCGTTCCGGGGAACTTCGGATACTGAAACGCTGGTTGAATCCCTGGCCGCTGTCGGGCTTGGGCGTACTCTGGAGCTGCTGAACGGAATGTTCGCCTTCGCGGCTCTGGATACCGTGGACCGGAAACTCTACCTTGCGCGCGACCCCTACGGCATCAAACCCCTTTACTATACCGGTCACGAGACATTCTGTTTCGCCTCGGAAATAAAGGCTCTGCTGGCTGTTTCCGGGCTTGATCCGGCAATGGACATGCAGTCCCTGCAGACCTACCTTACCCTGCGTTTTGTCCCGTCTCCACAGACTCTGTACAAGGGGGTTGCAAAACTGCGGCCCGGACATGTGCTGGAACTCTCTCTGGATAACGGACGGATGAAATCCTATCGCTATGCCGGGGAGTCAAGGGAGGTTTTTGAGGGCTCAATTGCGGATGCGCGAAATGCGTATCGGGAGAGGCTCGCTCAGGCGGTGGAGGGGCAGCTTCTTTCCGATGTTCCGGTGGGAGTGCTTCTTTCCGGTGGAATCGATTCGGCTCTAGTGGCGGCCATGGCCGCAAGGCGGATGCCGGGGATTACCGGATTCACCGTCGGTTTTGAGCACAATGTGTCTGAATGCGAAATAGATGATGCCGCCGGCACTGCCGAAGTGCTTGGAATAAAGCACGAATACGTGCGTCTCGGTGAGCGGGAGCTGCTGGAGTGCGTGCAGTCTGTTGCTTCCTCGGTGGAGGAACCGCTGGGAACCACTTCCATGCTGGCCATGTGGCACCTTGCCGCGCTGGCCCGGCGTGATGTTACTGTGGTGCTTACCGGGCAGGGCAGTGATGAGCCGTGGGGCGGCTATCTGCTGTATCAGGCCGAATTGTTGCGCCGGATGATTCCTTTTCCGGGGCTTGCGGGCTGTTTTTCCGGGTTGGTAGGTCGTATTCCGGGACTGCCGGATGCAGTCTACCGGGGAGTGCGCATGGTCGGCATTCCCGATGAAGCGCTGCGGTTCTGCGAGGCCAGAGCCCTGTTCTCCGCTGATGAGCGCAGGGAACTGACCGGCAGGGAAGACAGCGGACACGCGGTGAGTGGCATCCGCTACTGGCTGGAGTCTCTGTCGGATATGAATATGGCCTCGGCAGAGAAGATGATGCGTGTGGATATGCACATGAACCTGCCGGACGATCTGCTGCTGTACGGCGACAAGATAACCATGGCCGTGGCCCTTGAAGCGCGTGTCCCGATGCTTGATCTGCGGCTGATGGATTTTGTGAATTCCCTGCCCCTTGAGTTCCGGGTCCGGCTGGGCCGCCGCAAGGTTGTGCACAGGGAAATGGCCCTTGAATTTCTGCCTTCGGAAATTGTGAACCGGCCGAAAAAAGGTTTCGGCATTCCCTTCGGTTCGCTGGCGCGTACCGGCTGGAAGGAATATCTGCATTCCGTACTTCTGGATGATGGTGCAGGGTATCTCTCGGTAGTGAACCGCAAGGGTGTGCAGCGAGTTTGGGACCGTCATCAGTGCGGCGCAAGGGACTGTTCGCGGCAACTCTTCTCCCTGATGATGCTGGCCTGCTGTTTTGACGGCATGCGGGGGTGAGGGGGCGGGATTTCTCTTTAGGAAAGTCATTTGTCTTAGAGGAACGGGTAACCCTGTTTTGTGCCTTGTCGTTTGTTCCGGCTAAAGAGTTCTTTCCGATTCACTGATGTTCTGAGGATTCTTACAACACTTAATAATATAGAGTATAGCTGTTTTCAAATCCCAATAAATAGTCTTGAATATCCAAAATGGCAGCAGCGGTATTTCTTTTAAGCATGTTTTCAACAGGGAAAATATTATATAGATAGGGTTCTTGTAGTGTCTGCGTATAAAATTTTTGTTCATATGCAATATGACACATGCTGAAGCTGTATAAGCTAAATATAATTCCATTGAAGTTATTTCTTTGTTGTTAAAGAAAGGATTTAAGTATGGTGTTAAATAAAATCTTACATAGTCTAGAAAAGATGCGATATTAAAGAATACCCATGGGAGCCCTAAAAAAGATCTCAAAAAATTAATTCTGGTTTTATTATATCCTGCTGTTTGATATTTTGGGGCAAAAAAATAGTATGTATATGAACAAAATGTAAAACAAATTAGAGTAATTAGCCTTTTAGGATTAATTTTAAAAAAAATTTCAGTTGGTATTAATGATGCTAACCAGTCACTGTTGAATAAGATTATCATAGATATTACCAGTAGTAATAAAAAGACATTTACTGCTCTGTAGACAATTTTTTGCCCTGCTTCCGTTTCTTTTAATTCCGGAGAGACACAAGTAGAATGTTTACCTGTCTGTACATTAACTCCCGTAGTGTTTGTTTCATGCCCGGCAAGAGCTGAAAAGGTGAATGTTTCAGGGCCTGATTTAATCATCTTTACCAGTTCCGCAGCATTTTCAGGACGACCAGCCTTATCCTTCGCCAACCCTGCAAACAAAGCCCTGTTTACATATTCCGGTACACCGGCAATAGGTTCCGGTTCTTCGTTCAGAATTTGCCAGCGCAGATCGCCGGTGGAAAAGGGCGGTTCTCCGGCCAGCATCTCGTATGCCACAGCCGCAAAAGCATAAATATCCGTCCATGGTCCGATCCCTTTACCGCGAATCTGCTCCGGGGCCATATAAGCCAGTGTCCCGGCGGAATCTCTGCCTGATACACGGGAAGCGGAATCGCGCATGACACGTGCAAGGCCGAAGTCGGCAATCTTGGGCTGGACGTTTTTGGTGATCAGAATGTTTAGCGGCTTCAAATCACGGTGAACCACCGCCGGATTCTTGCGGTGGGAATAATCGAGACCCTGGGCGATCTGTTCAAATATGGGCAGGGCTTCATCAATTGAAATTCTGCCCCCACGTTCCGCACGCAGATGAGAAAGGCTGCCGCCCTCCACATATTCCATGGTTACGAAAGCCTGTCCTTCCCATGTATCAAGGTTGTACAGCCTCACTATGTTTTCATGGGTAAGGTCGAGGGCTATGGAGGTTTCGCGTTTCAAATCGGCAATGGCGGTGGGGTCCATGGCAAGGGCTTGCGGAATGACCTTGAAAGCAACTTCGCGGTCCATGGTTCGGTCATGGGCAAGATATACAATGCCCATGCCTCCGCGCCCTATTTCGCGCAGTATCTTATATCTCCCGGCAACGGTCACGCCCGGAACAATCTGTTGTGCGACGTTCCCTTCCGGTCCTGCTGTCTGCATCCCTTCAAAGGTTTTCCCATCAAGGGAAGTTTTACATTCAGGGCATTCTCCGGTGCCCTCCGGCAGTTCGGTTCCGCAGTTCCAGCATTTAAACGACATAGTGATTCCTTCATATAACTAAACGTAAATATGACATGTTATTCTCAGTTGAACTGCATACATAAAATTTACGCAAAGAGGAAGGGGAAGAAGGGTGGGAACTAATCTGATTTACGGGTCGTTAACTATATGATTACGAGGTTTTATACGTAAGGATAAGTCGTTAAGCCCCGCCATTAAACAAATCCCCCGCATGTTTTCACGTGCGGGGGATTTTCGTCTATCAGGGTTTTGGTTTTTATTCGTTTTTCAGGTCGTCCACGATGCGCTGCATTTCCGCAATCTGTTCGGCCAATGATTCCAGAGCCTCGGCAAGTTCACGGGCACCGTGGGTTGTTTCCTCGGTTATCCGGTTGATTTCGTCTATAGCCCTGTTTATTTCTTCCGATGTTGCTGATTGTTCTTCTGCTGCCGTGGCTATGCTTTGTATCTGAATTGCGCTGGTTTCCGCTCCCTGCACTATTTCACCAAGCATGGAGCCTGAGTTTGCCGAGTGTTCGTTAGCCTCGGCAATGCGTTTGAAAACAGTCTCCATTGATGCGATATTTTCCGTGGCCACGCGTTGGATAGCCCCTATTGAAGCCGAAACTTCGCTGGTGGCGGTCATGGTCTTTTCCGCGAGTTTGCGTACTTCATCCGCAACCACCGCAAAGCCCCGTCCCGCTTCCCCTGCACGGGCGGCTTCTATGGCCGCGTTGAGCGCCAGCAGGTTGGTCTGGTCCGCAATATCGGTAATTGTGCTTATGATTGCGCCTGTTCCCTTGGCCTGCTGGTCAAGTTCTTCCATGGTCTTCTTGAGGTTGTCGATTTCCGAGACTGTCTGGGAAAGAGATTCCCTCGATTTTTCAACAACATTTGCACCTTCTTTTGCCTTTTCCTGAGACTCTATGCCGGCAGTGGATGCGTCCCCGGCATTTTTGGCTATTTCCAGCACGGTCACATTCATTTCTTCCATTGCCGTGGCCGTGGAGGATATTCTTTCGCTCTGAATTTCAGCGCCGTGCTGAAGCTCATTGGACTGAACAGACATCTTTTCCGAAGCTGAAACAACATGTTCAAGCACCTGCTGAACACGTTCCGCAGCCTGGGATAGACCTTCCTGCCGCGCCCTGTTGGCTCTTTCCCGCGCCTCTTCCGCTTCTGACGTGGCCTTGCGGGCTCTTTCGGATTCCTCTTCCGCCTTGCGTGTTTCCTCTTCCGCCTTATGGATGGTCTTTTTTAGCTCGCCTACCATGGCTTTCAGTGATTGAGCCATATGTCCGATTTCGTCCTTCTGCTCTATGTCCAGAACCGCATCAAGGTCGCCGTCGGCTACCGTTGCCGTGTACCCGGCTGTTTTGATGATCGGCTTTGAAATCAGGTTGGCAAGCAGCCAGAGTACTACGAGCAGTACAAGGATCGATACGCCGCTGCTCATCATACTGACCGTAGCTATGGCATCGGCCTGCGCCTTTACTTTATCCATGGGAATGACAACGGCCAGGCTCCATGGAAAATCTGTCTTGCCGACTTTAATGGGGGCGAAGGTCACGTACTCCATCGTCCCGGTAACCGGTGACGGGCCGACGTAGGAATATTTACTGCCGTTTTTGATAGCTTCGAGTATGCGCTCCTTATGTTCGCCCTGCAGTATTTCTGAAAGCTTTTTGGCCTGCTTGTCGGAATCCGGGTGGGCTACTATCATACCTTTGTTGGTTACAAGGAAACCATATCCAGTCTCAAAAGGTTTTATTTCAAGAACTTTCTGTTGAAGGTCGCTGAGGTAGAAATCAACTCCGACCACGCCGATGTTTTTTCCGTGTTTTTTTATGGGGTAGCCCGTTGATGAGAGCCAGAATGTTTTCCCGTCTACTTCCCAGGGGTAAGGTTCGGTTATGGTCTCCACATCACCGGCCATGGGGCTTTCAAACCATTCCTGACCGGTTATGTTTTCATCTCCGGCGAATGACGCAGCTATTTTCCCCTCGTTGCGGTAATACCAGTTGCGGTAAGCTCCTTTGTATTTGCCGCGATATTCATCTTCCCTGTCGTCAAAAGTATCTGGTGGAAAAGTACACCACGCCCCGGCAAGTCCCGGATGTTTTTCCAGGGTCTTTATCAGCACGGAATCAAGCAGCTCCCTGTCCGGAATGGTTTTGTAGTTGGCACTCTCTTCAAACATCGCTGCCAGGGTTCTGGTCACTGTCAGTGCCCTTCCAAGGGTGTCGGCAATCTCATTGCTGAACCCCAGGGCCTTGTCATCGGCCAGTTCTTCAGCCTGTCGGACGGCCAGATCACGGGACTGGCTTGTCATAATCCACGTGCTTGTCACCAGTATAAGCAGGACAATGCAAAATGTCGGGATTATGATCTTATTCTTCAGGCTCCAGTTTTTGAAATTCATTCCTCCCCCCGCTGAACAGATTGTTGGCTTGATAGTTATCCCTGTTGTGCATGACTTAATGAGAATCCCTATTAGGGTATTCTGTCTTATTTAAACCATAAAATTGGTAGCTTGTATAATTATTTTTTTGTTACAGGATGGTTAAGGGGGGATTTATGTAAGCGTGGCTGAATTGTTGTCTTTTCCGCGTATGGATCGTTTGGATGGAAGTCTGTGGGGCTACACCGAAGAAAGTGGCGGTGATAAAGGTTGGCGGTGTGTGAAAATGCAAAAAGCCGCAATCAGATGATTGCGGCTTTTAATTTGCAGGATGGTGCCGAAGAGAAGACTCGAACTTCCACGGGGGAACCCCCACTAGACCCTGAACCTAGCGTGTCTACCAATTCCACCACTTCGGCACGGCGAGAACCTGTATAGGTACATGCAGAATCTTTTGCAAGCTTTTTCTGCATAAAAATCGATTTTAAGTGAAATAACTTTTCTTTGGCGTAAAAAACTCGCCGCCCGGAATGCGAATCCCATGCGGGAACTCATTCCGGGCGGTTTTGACAGGTATATCTTTCGGTTGTTGGCTATTTTCTGAAATCAATAGGCACGTAATGCCTGGTGGTTTCCCCGGTGTAGATCTGTCTGGGGCGGTTGATTCTGGTTTTGGGGTTGGTGTAATCCTCGTACCAGTGGGCGATCCAGCCCGGCATTCTGCCTATGGCGAACATAACCGGGAACATGGATACCGGGATACCGAGAGCCCGCAGGATTATTCCAGAGTAGAAATCCACGTTGGGGTAGAGCTTTCTTTCCACGAAATAGTCGTCCGAAAGGGCTCGCTCCTCAAGTTTCATGGCAATTTCCAGCAGGTGGTCGCTGAATCCCTGCTCAAGCAGTTCGTGGGTTGCCTTCTTGAGGATTTTGGCGCGCGGATCGAAGCTTTTGTAAATGCGGTGGCCGAAGCCCATCAGTCTGCATTCCCTGTTCTTAACCTTTTCTATGTATTCATCAATGGTATAGTTTCCGTTGTATATGCTTTCAAGCATACTGATGACGGCAGCGTTTGCCCCTCCGTGCAGTCTGCCCCAAAGGGCGCATATGCCGGAAGATACGGATGCGAATATGTTGGCCTGTGTGGAACCTACCATACGCACGGTGGAGGTGGAGCAGTTCTGTTCGTGGTCCGCGTGCAGCTGGAAGATAAGGGAGAGAGCCTTGACCGCTTCCCTCGGCGGATCATACTGCTTGTAGGGGATGGAGAACATCATGTGCAGGAAGTTGTGGCAGTAGCTCAGATCGGGGTCCGGGTATACGAAAGGACGCCCTATTGATTTGCGGTATGAAAAGGCCGAAATGGTACGTACTTTTGATATGATTTTTCCCACGGCCAGGAAGAATTCCGACTTGTTGTTAATGTCGTAAAGGTCCGGATGATAGCTTCCGAGTGCGTTGATTACCGCGGAAAGTATGGCCATGGGCTGATTTTTGTGAGTCGGGAAGCCCTCGAAATGGTGGCGCAGGTCCTCGTGGATGAGTTCCTCTGCGGTAAGCAGGGCACTGAAGCGGGTCAGGTCCTCTTTTTTGGGCAGTTCGCCGAAGATGAGCAGCCATGCCGTTTCGGTGAAGGTTCCGTGTTCGGCCAGTTCTTCAATGGGGTATCCGCGGTAGCGCAGTATTCCGTTTTCGCCGTCTACAAATGTGATGTTACTGGTGCAGGAACCTGTGTTTGCGAAACCGGGATCGTAGGTGATCAGTCCGCTTTGCGCCCGGAGCTGGGTGACGTCAATGCCTGTCTCGCCTTCCGTGCCGGTGATCACGGGAAGTTCGTATTCTTTTCCGTCATATTTGAGAATTGCCGTCTTCTTGTCGCTCATGTGCTATAATCCTCCGGTTAATTGGTCTGTGCGCGCTATGGATGTGTGTTTCCTGGGCAGAATTCCGCGCGGAACTGTTCCGGGCCGGACGCAATTATTGCGTTGACCCGTAATGTGCGGTGTCCTGCGGTCCGGTTCCAAAGGTCCTGGTTCCTATAGGGAACCGGAAAGTTAAGCGGGCAGAATATGTGATTTTTGAACTGGAAGCAGCCCTTGTGACGGGCATGAAGAGTTTCCAGTGTAAAAGGTTGCACTGCTGAGTTGCTGGGAAAATACAGAATATGATTTCCCGATGTTGGTGTCAGCTTTACCCAAAATCCGGTAAAAAGTCCAGTGGGAGGGGGTGGACATAATTATATTAGACGTCGAATAAGCTGGTCGTAAAAGGCCTTTGTGATGCTATTAAGGTGAACTATGTTTCACGGATGGAATAACGGATGTCGTACTTGCGCATCCTGTTGTGAACAGTTCCCCGGCTTATTCCCAGTATTTCCGCGGCGCGGCTCTTGTTCCCCCCGGTCTGCTCAAGAGCTTTGATCAGTGCCCGTTTTTCATCCGGATCATTCGAAACCGCAGCAGGTATGAAATTTTCCGTGCATACGCATTCTCCGGCCGGACCGTTTCCGATATGCGGAGGCAGATGCACAGGCTGTATCGGGCCGTTATCCTTGACCACTGCAGCATATTCAAGCGCGCTTTTCAGTTCTCTGACATTGCCCGGCCAGTTGTAATCGGTGAGCATGCGCATGGTTTCCGGAGTGGGGCCTTCGCTGTTTGCCAGGTGTTTGTTGGTACTTATGAAATGTTCCACCAGCAGGGGGAGGTCCTCTTTGCGCTCCCTGAGCGGCGGAAGGTGCACAGGAATCACATTTATGCGGAAGAAAAAGTCCTCTCGGAACTGTTTTTCTTCCACCAGTGCGCGCAGATCCTGATTCGTGGCTGTAATGAGCCTTGCGTCCATGGAAAGGGGAATGCTTTCCCCGACCCTTTCAAAAGTTCTGGTTTCCAGAACCCGCAGCAGCTTGACCTGAATAGGCAGCGGGACATCTCCTATTTCATCCAGAAAGATGTCTCCGTCAGCGGCTTCCTCAAAGCGGCCTTTGCGGTGGCGGATTGCTCCGGTAAAGGCTCCTCTGACATGCCCGAAAAGTTCGCTTTCCAGCAGGGAGTCGTTCAAGGCGGCACAGTTCAGCTGAACGAACGGTCTGTCGTTGCGCGGCCCCAGTTCGTGAATGGCGCGGGCGGCCAGCTCCTTGCCGGTTCCGGATTCACCGTAGATTATGACCGGGGCATCGCTTCCGGCCGCTCTCTTCAGCAGGGAGTAAACCTTGCGCATGGGGGATGAATCTCCCACAAAACCGCAGAAACCTTCATCCCTATGGCGTATCTTCTGCGAAAGCTCCCTTATTTTAAGCTCCTTGCGGTCCAGTTCCGATATGTCGGTAAGTGTTTCAACCGCACCGAGTATCTGTCCGCTGTCGTCCCGGAGAAGGGATGCGTTTTTGATTACGTGCAGGTAGCTTCCGTCCTTGCGGATAATGTGGCAGTTTTTGAGGCTTTCCCTGCGTTTTTCGAACAACCCGCACCAGTGCTTGTCGGTCTGTTCCCTGACCCGTCTGCACGCATCGCAACCCAGCACGGAACAGGGCTTGTCGATGATGTCCTCCTTTGAAAAACCGGTCATGCGCAGCAGTGCATCGTTTACCAGCAGAACGGTTCCGTCGGGCCTGATTATCAGCAGCCCGTCGTTCATGGTGTTTATCACTTCCCGCAGATACAGATTTATTTCTTGTTCCGTCATGTCTTTGCTCAAAAAGTGTTCAAATTTAATCGTTGTGTTTAAGTGTTTGAACATATGTTTAAACATATGTCCAATTAAAAGCCTGCCGGTTAATTCCCCGCAACTGCTTATTTGGCTTTGAAAAAGCGAAAAAGGTACACCTGAGGGGTTTATTGTGTTAATAGTCGTAATAGGCATGGTTTCTGCTTTAATCATGAGTGGTTTTGAATTTTTACGACCTAATTAACAGAATCTGTATTCAGGAATCGCTTATGAATGTTGATAAGAACAGAATATCGAGAAGAAATTTTCTGAAGGGACTCGGGGTCGGCAGCGCGGCCGTGCTCCTGCCTGCGGGAAATGCTGCTGCATCCGGACAGAGTGAGGAATTGTGTACTCTGCTTGATCTTTCGAAGTGCGTGGGCTGCGGAGAATGTGTGGCGGCCTGCGGTGAGGCCAACGGTGCCAAGTACCCGGAACCCAGGAAGCCGTTTCCGGTTATGCATCCGGTTTCGCGGGCAAAGGTGGAGGACTGGTCCGACAGGCGCGATGTTGATGATCGGCTGACTCCCTACAACTGGCTGTATATCCAGAGTGCGGAAGTTGAATACAACGGCGAAACGCACGAAATTAATATTCCCCGCCGCTGCCTGCACTGCCGTAATGCTCCCTGCGCGAATCTCTGTCCATGGGGCGCGGCAGCAAAGCAGGAAAACGGGATTGTCCGGATTTTCGATAACGTGTGTCTGGGCGGAGCCAAGTGTCGTTCGGTCTGTCCGTGGCACATTCCGCAACGGCAGACCGGCGTAGGACTTTACCTGCGTCTGCTTCCGAATTTTGCGGGTAACGGAGTCATGTACAAGTGTGACCGCTGTTACAACCGCATCGCTGACGGCAAGATCCCGGCCTGCATAGAAGCCTGTCCGGAGAATGTGCAGAGCATCGGCCCGCGCAGCGAGATTCTGGCGCGAGCCCACGAACTGGCTGAAAAGAACAACTGGTTCATATACGGGGAGGAGGAAAACGGCGGAACCAACACCATCTATGTTTCCCCGGTTCCATTCGATCTTCTGGACAAGGCGGTTGATAAGGGGCCCGGAAGGCCGGGACTTGGAACAGTGCCGGACTCCATGGCCGATGAGGAAAAGCTGGCCTATGCTGCCGGAGTGGCTCCATTTGCCGGGGTTGCCGCAGCCCTGATCAAGGCCGGTAACTACCTTTCTTCTGCAGGGAGGAAGGATAATGAATAACAGAATCGCCGTTCTCTGCTTCAAGATCACCCTGTTTTTCATGGCCCTTACCGGCGCTGCCCAGATGCCCATTTTCAAGCGGTATTACATTGCCGATCTGCCGGGATTGGGTTGGCTGGCCGATTTTTATCTGACCAACAAGCTGCACTATATTTTTGCTGCAGTGCTCCTTTATCTGTCATTTTACCTGGCTGTAGGGTTCATTGCCCGGAACAGGGGTGTTTCCCGGATTACTGCATCGGGAATCTGGCGGGTTCTCCTTTATCTGGCCGTGTTTATCACCGGCGGATTGAGGGTTCTGAAGAACCTGCCGGACATCACATTTGATCCCTATTTCGTTATGCTTTTTGACTGGACCCATCTCGGGTCGGCGATTCTGCTCGGAATCGTATCCATGGTTTTCTTTTTTTCGGGCAGGAAGAGTTACGAGGCGCCTGCCAGAAATATTCCTGCCGGTAATTCCGATCCGGCCGGATGATTGCGAACCGTATCCGGGGCGGTCGCGGGCCGTCCCGGTCATTTATAACGTATGGAGGGTGGAGATGAGAATCATGCGGAACTCGATACTGCTGCTGGCGGCGGTTGTGTTCCTGGCGGTACCGGCATTTGCTGCCGGTGACACTGCTCCCGGCCGGGAGATGGCCCGTCAGGCGATGAAGGGCAAGGAACTCTGGATTACAGCCGATCATTCCAAGTTCGATGCATTGAAGCAACCTTTTGCAAGCGGGCCGGAAGTGACCAAGGCCTGCCTGACCTGCCACACCGAGGCGGGACATCAGTTTCACAAGACCATTCACTGGACCTGGCTTGATCCGAGAGCCGAAAAGGAACTCAAGGTCGGTAAGGGCGGTCTGGTGGTCAACAATTTCTGCATCAACATCCAATCAAACGAGCCTCGCTGTACTTCCTGCCACGCAGGGTACGGATGGAAGAACAAGGATTTCGATTTCGAATCGCAGGAAAAGATAGACTGTCTTGTCTGTCATGAACAGACCGGAACCTATAAGAAGTTTCCTGCCGGGGCCGGTAATCCCGCACCTCCTCCGGGTATGAAGTTCAAGGGCAACGGAAAGTACTATGCCGCGCCGGATTGGAACAAGGTGTCTCAGTCCGTGGGCAGACCCACCCGCAAGAACTGCGGAACCTGTCACTTCTTCGGAGGTGGCGGAGACGGCGTGAAGCACGGAGACCTCGATTCCTCAATGCTCAAGCCTGCCAAGACTCTGGACGTTCACATGGGGCTGGACGGACAGAATTTTACCTGTACCCGCTGCCATTCCACTGTCCGGCATGATATTGCAGGGCGTATCTATTCCACTCCGGCGGCGACTGAACGCAAGTCGCTGCTTGAGGATGACCTCGGTTCCAAGATTATGTGTGAATCCTGCCACAGCGCCAGACCCCACAAGAGCGAACTGGGTATGAAGCTCAATGACCATACCGACAAGGTCGCTTGTCAGAGTTGCCATATTCCCACTTTCGCACGTGTTCTGCCTACCAAGATGTGGTGGGACTGGTCCAAGGCCGGAAAGAAGAAGGACGGCAAGCCTTACGTGGTGAAGGATGACATGGGCAAGCCGGTTTACATGACCAAGAAGGGTGAAATGCGCTGGGAAAAGAATGTGGTGCCGGAATACTACTGGTTCAACGGGACCATAGACACCATTACCGCGCGCACCGTAATCGACCCATCCAAGCCTGTACGTGTCTCCATGCCTGTGGGCAGCATTGGCGACAGGCGTTCGCGGATCATGCCTTTCAAGGTCCATCGCGGCAGGACTCCCTACGACAAGGTTAACAAGAACATGATCATTCCTCACCTGTTCGGCAAGGACGATGCCGCATACTGGAAGGGGTATGACTGGACCAAGGCCGCAGAGGCCGGAATGAAGTACGCAGGGCTGCCGTTCAGCGGTGAAGTCGGTTTCGTGGACACCGAATATGTCTACCCGACCACCCACATGGTAGCGCCCAAGGACGATGCCCTGGCCTGTGAGGAATGTCACAGCAAGAACGGTCGCCTTGCCAAGATGACCTGTTTCTACATGCCGGGACGTGATTCTTCATCCGTTGTCGATGCCGGAGGATGGTTCATAGTGCTGGCATCAGCCGTAGGCGTGGTGCTGCATGCCCTGGGACGCATTTTCATGAAGGGACGCAAGGAGGACTAGCCATGACCGGACACAACATGAAGAAGATTTATCTGTATTCCCGTTTTGAACGTTTCTGGCACTGGACTCAGGCTGCCCTGATCATTCTGCTTATGATAACCGGACTGGAAGTGCACGGAGTCTATGAACTGTTCGGGTTCGAACGGGCTGTGGACCTGCATAACACGCTGGGCATAAGCTGGCTTGTGCTCTTCGTCTTCATCATATTCTGGCTGCTTACCACCGGGGAGTGGAAGCAGTATGTTCCTACTTCCAGAAAGCTGTTCGAAGTCGCCAGGTATTATGCCTCCGGCATCTTCAAGGGAGAAGAGCATCCCGTGCGCAAGAGTCAGGATGCAAAGCACAATCCCTTGCAGCGTCTGGTTTACCTCGGGCTGTCGGCTGTTCTGCTGCCTTTGCAGATGGTTACCGGGCTGCTGTATTGGACCTACAATGACTGGGCGGCATACGGGCTTGGTTTCTTAAGCCTGCAGACCGTGGCGGTGATCCATACCGCCTGTGCCTACGCTCTTCTGGCCTTCCTGATAGTTCATATTTATATGACTACCACCGGTCATTCGGTAACGGCACATATTGCGGCCATGTTCAGCGGCTGGGAAGAAGTTCCGGAAGACTACAAGGCCGAGGACTGGGAAGTCCACGAAAAGGGATGAGATAGGTTTTTAAAAAAAATATAGAAAAAGGCCCCGGAAGTTTAACTTTCCGGGGCTTTTCTGTCTGGTTGTGATCAGGCGTTTATGTGGAGCAGCTTGGTCAGTTTTGCAAGCAGATCAGGCTTGCAGTTGAGATCTTCGGTCTGTTCCAGAAACTGTCTGCGCTGGGCAAAACGGTCTTTTAGGGTCTGGATATAGTCGGACCGGTTGTCCACATTTTCCGGGTTGTAGGTGTCGTAGTAGCCGGGAATGATTTTTTCCATGCAGTTGCGTTTTGGAATCTGGGCTCCCGGCAGCAGTGCCCAATCTTCCCATTCCAGTTGGTCGGTAAGGATCATTGACTGCAGGGTAAGAGAGGTTTGCAGCGGGATGGGGTTGAGGTCGCTGTCTGAAGATTTCCAGAAACCTATGGAGTTGAAGCTGTAGCCGTGTGCTCCGCTGTCGAATACATCGGCGAAGGCTTTAACGTCCTTCCAGAGTTCGTAAACCCTGAATGGGTTGGCGAAGGGGATGAATACAAGCTTCTTGAGTTCCTCTTCGGATACGTTTTCCGCCATGTTTCTCTTGGTCATGAGGGCTGCACCCATCGCCACCGCCAGGAAAGTGTCGGTAAAGCGGATTATGGGGGGCAGACATGTGTCTTTCATGAGCCAGCACAGGGAGTCCGGGAATGTGCAGCGGTTTACGTATTCACCCAGAACGTCGCGGTCAATGAGCGCACGTCCGTTGGGGTTGCGGATGTCCTGTCCCAGAGGAACGATTTTTCCGTCGATTTCCAGCATGGCATGGTTCATGAGCGAGACCATGTATTCCCAGTCGGGATTGCCCAGGGGGCGGGAATCGGTCTTGTCGAAAAGTGTGGGTTCCCATGCGCGGCAGACCCGGTTTTCGATGTCGATCTGGAAGGCGTCATCGTGCAGGACCTGCTTGCTGAATCCTTCGGGCAGGGTGCCGCCGTTGTCGTGGGAGTTGGTATGGGAAGATTTGCCTGTTCCGGAAAGTCCGAAGAAGGCAATGGATTTTCTGCCGAGCTTTTTGCTTTCCTCGTCCTTGCAGGAGGTGAAATCAATCTCCTTAATGCCGCCGTGGCAGGCTGCCATGCCGACACGTATTCCGGATGTCCAGGCCAGGGTTAGTGTTCCCTTTTTGCGTTCGCCGAAATAGCGCATGCCGAAATTGTAGATGACGTTGCATTCTTCATCCACGAGAGCCAACTGGGGAAATCCCTGATTGTGGTAGAACGGATCGTCATTGCGCCAGAGGTTGTCGCCGATGATGATAATGTCCTGAATGGGGAGACCGGTACTTTTTGCGTATTCTTCAGCCAGTTCATCAAAGGGGGTGAAGTTGACCAGCCAGTTGAATATGTTGGCTGCATCGTCTTCGCCGCCGAGGATGGTGGCTTTGATCATCAGGTCCTTGTCCAGTCCGACAACAGCTTCTGCCTTGATGAGCGGGCGTTTCTGCATGTCGGAAATGGCTTCACGCAGGTCGGCGAGGACTTTGCGCTGATCCGGGCCGCTCAAGCGGTTGTAGAATCTGCGGGCCATGGCGGTGCGCCCGACAATCTTGCCCTGGCAGTTGTTGAGAAGTTTCGCCCCCTCGGGGAGACCCAGACGCTTAGCTGCCTTGGGGTATACCAACTGGTCTGTTTCGGTTACGTCCCACTGTTTTCTGGCAAGTTCGTATGCCTCGGCCGCATTGATTTTACGAACCCGCCTGTCGACAAGCAGGGTTTCCGCAATGGCACGCAGAGGCGGAATTTTGGAAAGATCGTCTTTGTAGAATTCATAGGTTGACTGACTGGCCACTTTTTCCTCCAAAGATAATGTAAGTCAAACGATCCTGCAGGACCGTCCCTGATTGACTTGTTTCTGATTGTTTGAATTTACAGGCCGTTAAAAAAAGGAGAAGTGCCGATAAATATCGCTCCTTGCTTTACGCATTCCCTGTCGGAGCAAAATTTAACACCAATGTCGGCTGTTCGCCATTTTTTAAACGGCCTGTAACTCTATTTGCGCTAAAAAGCCACTACTCATTTCTCCGTTTATCAACAAACGGAATTCCCTGGTGAGCAGTTCCCTGATGACTTGCGCAAATATCCCCGCAATGCATTTTCAAATGCCTTCCCTGTTGAGATGGCAGTAATGAAAAAGGCGCATTCTCGTAGCGAGAATGCGCCTTTCCATATTAATATCTTTTAACGGTTTTCTGCCCGGTCGCCTTTTTCATGCGTACCCCGGGCGCAACTGTACGTTTGCTCCCACAGGGTTTCATTCGAATATCAGGCTTGAGCATAATAATCGCTGATTCCTTACATAGCCAGAACTGACCAGAGCACACCGGCTGCAACAGCGGAACCAAGAACCCCGGCTACGTTGGGGGCCATGGCGTGCATGAGCAGGAAGTTGTGCGGGTCTTCATTTCTGGCAATAGTCTGGACAACCCTGGCCGAGTCAGGAACAGCCGAAACTCCGGCGGCTCCGACCAGCGGGTTGATTTTTGTTTTCAGGAACACGTTCATCAACTTGGCAAAGAGCACGCCGCTTGCTGTGGCAACACAGAAGGAAGCTGCACCAAGCCCGAAGATCAGCAGACTGTCCGGAGTAAGGAAGGTCTGTGCCTGGGTGGAGGCGCCGACCGAGAAGCCGAGCAGTATGGTTACCGAGTCGATGAGCGCGGTACGTGCCGTTTCGGCAAGGCGTTCGGTTACGCCCGATTCCTTGAGCAGGTTTCCGAAGAAGAGCATACCCACCAGAGCCAGTGACCCTGGAGCGATCAGTGCGGTAATAATGAACCCGCCTACCGGGAAAAGAATCTTTTCACGGGTGCTGACCTGACGGGGGGCTGCCATGCGGATAAGCCGTTCTTCCTTGCTGGTGAGCAGTTTCATGATCGGCGGCTGGATAACAGGAACCAGTGCCATGTATGAATATGCCGCGATGGCGATTGCACCCAGAAGGTGCGGTGCCAGCTTGGAGGAAAGGAATATGGCCGTGGGGCCGTCCGCTCCGCCGATAATACCGATGGAAGCTGCTTCAGACGGTGTGAATCCCAGGTACAGGGCTCCGATGAGGGTTATGAAAATACCCATCTGGGCGGCCGCACCGAGCAGAATCAGTTTCGGGTTGGAGAGCATGCACGAAAAATCGGTCATAGCTCCGATACCAAGGAAGATCAGCGGGGGGAAAACACCTTTGCTGACCCCGAAGTATATATAGTAGAGAACACTGCCGTCATCGTAGACGCTAAGCGGCATCCCGGCGATGACCGGGATGTTGCCCACGATGGCCCCGAAGCCGATAGGCAGCAAGAGCAGCGGTTCGTAATCCTTTACAATAGCCAGGGCTATGAAAATGATACCGATGACAATCATAATGAAGTTGCCAAAGGTCATTGATGCAAAGCCTGTTGTGTTAAAAAAGTGCAGTAGTATGTCCATAACGTCTGTCTAGCCCTTGTTTTTGTGCAGATATGCCACTGCAGCCGCCACAATTTCGGCTTCAGACGGCCCGCTTTTTACCGCCGGGGCGGGAGCCTTGGCCACCGGCCCGTGGTGATGGGCCGAAGGCGGGACGATCCTGTTCAACAATGCGGCGATACTGGGCAACAGTGCAATGTAGACGCTTATCATGATCAAAGCCACGAACACGATGCTCATGCCCGTTATGGAAAGCGACATACCGTTTCCGGCGACCACGTTGTCCCAGCTAAACAACACCTGTTGCATTGGAATCTCCTTTTGCGTTTAGTGTTGGCGAAGCTAGACGGTCATCTGCGCCAGAGGCTGGCCCTGCTGCACCTGGTCTCCCGCTGTTACAGCGAAAGAGGTGACGGTGCCGGACTTGTGCGCCTTGACTTCCATTTCCATCTTCATGGCTTCCATCACCACGATGGTCTGGCCTTCCTGCACTGCGGAGCCGGGTTCCACTGCCAGGCGGATGATGAGTCCGGGCATGGGAGCTGCCACAGGTTCTGTGGCCCCTGCCGGTGCAGCCGGAGCATTGGAGGCCGTAGCGGCTCCATCTCCTGCGCCCACGTTGAAGGACTTGCCGTTGACAGTTGCGGTGGAGCCGTCCACGTTAACAGTATAGGATTTTCCGTCCACTGTTACATTGACGGTTCCGGAGCCGGAACCACCGCCGACTGTGGCACCGAGCTTTTTGAGCTGCTCTGCTTCAACATCCTTTTTATAGCGGATGCCGATGCGAGCGTTGCCCTTAAGATAGGTGACACCCTTGTCTTTGCAGGCAGCGACAATGAAGATATTCTCATCGGTGAGTTCGAAACCTTCTTTTTCGCATATTTCGCGGGCAACACCCAGACCCTTGGTCGGGTCGGCGTCGTTGATTTCAAGGGGAGTCTTGGTTGTCGGTTCCAGTCCGAGCTGTTCGGAAGCGAGTTTAACCACTTCCGCGTCGGGGGATACCGGGGTCTTACCGAAATACCCGAGAACCATTTTGCCGTATCCGTCAGCAAATTTTTTCCAGGGTCCGAACATGACGTTGTTGAACGCCTGCTGGAAATAGAACTGGGAAACGGGGGTAACCGATGTTCCGAATCCACCCTTGCGCACTACTTCACTCATGGCCCGGATGATTTCGGGATACCTGTCCATGAGGCCGTTGTCCCTGAGCATCTGGGTGTTCGCGGTGAGAGCTCCGCCGGGCATGGGGCTGAACGGTATCATGGGGTCAACCTGGGTGGCCTCGGGTGGCAGGAAGTAGTCTTTCATGCAATCGCGGAAGACGTCTTCTGCTTTTATAATCTTGTCGATATCGACATCGATTGTGTAATCGGTGCCGCGCAGGATATGCCACATGGTCACTATGTCGGTCTGGCAGGTTCCGCCTGAAGCGGGTGCCATGGAAAGGTCGATGGCATCCGCACCGGCTTCAATGGCCGACATATAGCAGAGTCCGCCGATCCCTGCTGTTTCGTGGGTGTGGAAGTTAAGCATTACATCAGCGGGCAGCATTTTTTTGGCCCGCTTGATGGTTTCGTGAACTTTGGCCGGAGTGGATGTTCCTGAGGCATCCTTGAAACAGACGGAATCAAAAGGGATTCCGGCGTCCAGAATCTGGCGCAGAGTCTTTTCGTAAAAAGCAGCATCATGTGCTCCGGAGCATCCCGGAGGCAGTTCCATCATGGAAACCACAACCTGGTGTTTAAGACCTGCGTCTACAATACACTGGCCGCTGTAGATCAGGTTGTTGACGTCGTTCAGGGCGTCGAAGTTGCGGATTGTGGTTATTCCATGCTTGGCAAAAAGGTCGGCATGGGCCTTGATGACGTCGCTGGGCTGGGATTCGAGACCGACTACGTTGACACCGCGAGCGAGTGTCTGGAGATCCGCGTCGGGTCCTGCCGTCTCCCTGAACCTGTCCATCATTTCAAAGGCATCTTCATTGGAATAGAAATAGAGGGCCTGGAACCGTGCACCCCCGCCAGCTTCAAACCAGTCGATTCCTGCTTCCCTAGCCGCTGCAACGGCAGGCATGAAATCATCGGTTTTGACCCTGGCTCCGTATACGGACTGGAAACCGTCACGAAAGGCAGTACACATGAACCTAATCTTTTTCTTGGCCACTTCCCCTCCCTATGGTTTGAGAATGTAGGCATGACTGTAGACAGAACAGTTTACAGTTCCACATTCGCGTTAAACCCAAATTTTTTAAAGGAAACCAGTATGTTACGAGAACTTTTCGTCTAGCCAGATATTAAAGTGAGGCAATGTGACGAGCTGAAAGTTTTTACGTGATAGCACAATGCTCTGACAATTTCAGCAAAAAAGAGTGGCTTAGAAAAAATTAGTACGATACACTTAGAAATTTGACTCATTGAGGATAACGACAGCGGTTGGATTTCTCGTCTACCGTTTCTAAATGTTGGGTAACATGCTGCATTTGTGAAATTTTTATTTTTTAGTTTTATGCTGCCCCGGACTGCTTTCGCATGCTGTAGACGGTGTCTCATTTTTGAGCTTTGACAAGGTACATCGTTAAAAAGTTCACAAATGAATTATGTGCTGTGCGAAAAACAACATTTTTGAAGGTTCTGATTCCGGGGATTAACATTTTTGTTTCCAATGTGTACTTTTCTTGCGATAGCGAACAAAAACCGACTTAAAATGTAGCTAATTGCGAAAAATTGAAATTGAATTTTTCGAGGACTGACGATTTTGCCGTCAAAAAATTTAAAATATATGGGAAATGGAATTTGATGAAAAAGAATGGCTGTGGGCGCGCACTCCTGGAGATGGTGGGACCACAAAAAGAGCTCCGCCAAAAAGCAGATTCCTGAAAATCGGGAATGAATGCTTTTGGGCGGAGGAGTTATTCTGAGTTGTATTGAATCGATGTTTTTTCTAACAGTTTGTTTTTAAAGTTTTTTACAACTTTTGTAGAGGAAGGTCTTTTCCCTTCTTTTCAGAGCAGGATGAGTCTGTACAACTTCCTGCTCCTGAGCAGTTGCACCCGCATCCGCATGTTGACCCGGATTTTCCGAACCACTTCCAGCCCAGAAATACGGCAGCCGCACCAATCAATAAAAAAACAATTAAGTCCTGCATATTATTTGTCCTCAATGAGATAGAATGTCATTTTCAATAGGTAGATATTAGTTCCTTCTCTTCAGATGTCAAGACGCGCAGGTCTGATATTGGGTGGCGGTCATAATCAGTCTTTTGTGCTTACGCAGCCATGAAAGTTTTATGAGGCATTTCCATTTGGAAAAACTGCCAGACTGACTCATAATCAATATACACGATATTCGGTCACCCGAAAAAAGGCCGAGGCTTTACCGTTGCAACAGAGTCCCCGGCCTGTTTGTCGTTTTGCATATTTCGGAGTTGCCCGGAAATCGTATTCAGGCTGTAAAGCTCTGCAGCAGGCCGATTATCTTGTTAACCTGCTCCGGAAATCTCTGCAGCAGGGTATGGCAGGCAATGTAGGTTGCGACAAGGAATGCGGCAAATCCGCTCCATACAACAACATCGAAAATAACGGGTACTGTTTTTTCAATAAGTCTTTTTTTGCGCATTTTTTTCCTCCTTGCCAAGGAAAAGCAACTCGTGTGCCAGTGTATATTAAGATGTATAACAAATTAATTTTTAAGCATAATTTTTGTTCACAGAGGATCATAGCAAAGGGTGGTGTCAAATTGCTGACCGTGAAATATTCTAATTAAGAAGCAGGTAGAATGAGTGCAGGAACAGCATTAATACGGTTAAGGGTGCTGGATGGGAAAAGGTAATTCGTTCGGCTATCTCCGCGGCATTAATCGGTTATGCCAGTCTCAGCCGCTAAATAGATGGTCTTGACATGAACTATGGGGTGCTATAATTCTAAAAAATGTATGCAGTAAGGGCTGCTGTAAAATTAAAAAAGGTTCTTGGATCGCAATGCCGTCTGTCTTCCGTCCACAGTCGAGAACCGGTAAATAACAGCAATATGTATGCTGCGTATGCAACGCATCAGATTTCCAGAGATTGGGTTGCGGGGCGGTTTTCAGTAATAGACTCCGGTTGATAAGCCGAGGCAAGACTGTTTCAGTCGGGGCTGAGCAGTGCCGCAGGCCGTGTATGCGAGTATCGGATTACGGCGGATGTAAAGGTTAAAGCAGAGTAATAAAAAGGGGTTGCGGGTATGCATATTTCGGAAGGTGTTCTTTCCATTCCTGTCCTTGCAAGCGGGGCTGCCGTTGCACTGGTGGGAACTGTCATCGGACTTAAAAAGCTGGATTCGGAAAAGCTTGTTTCCGTGGCCCTGCTTTCATCTGTATTCTTTGTAGCATCGCTCATACATGTTCCGATAGGTCCGTCCAGCGCGCACCTTATTCTCAGCGGCCTCATGGGACTTCTGCTGGGCTGGGCGGCTTTCCCGGCAATTATGATCGGGCTGCTTCTGCAGGCCATCCTATTCCAGTTCGGCGGGCTTACGGTTCTTGGAGTTAATACCACCACAATGGCTCTTCCGGCCGTGGCCTGTCATTACATTTTCCGCCCGTTGCTGAACAAACCGGGCGCAGGCATGAGCATGGGGGCTTTTCTCTGCGGAGCATTGTCCATTGCCATGTCTTCCGTGCTTACCGCTCTGGCTCTTTCCTTTACCGACGAAAGCTTCATTTCCGTGGCCAAGCTCATTATTTACGGGCATATTCCCATCATGATCATTGAGGGCTTCATTTGCGCGTTTGCTTACGGATTCCTCCAGAAAGTAAGGCCGGAAATTCTGCTTATCAGTCAGGAAATATAACCGGCAGCACATTCGGGCACTGCAGGCCGGAGCATAAGTTCAGAGTGCAAAATAAAAGGCTGAAATTCACGCATGTTGAAATGCGTTGAGTTTCAGCCTTTTTTATTACAATACGGCGCTGGATCATTTCTTCCCGCTATTAATGGCCGGGCGAGATCCGTTTTTGTTCTGGTAATCAGATAACCTTCATCTTTTCCCACCGACCGCTTCTGAACCTGAAGTAAAATATCAGGCTGAGTACCAGCACATAGGCGGTGAAAATTGACCAGAGGAAATGGTCGTCCCATCCGAATACTTCCACTCCCAGATAGCATGGAATAACCATCAGGACCACGCAGAACAAGCCTACCGATTTCATGATGAAAACAACATCTCCAGCACCCTTGAGCGCCCCGGAGTATACAAGGGCCAGCCCGTCGAACAGAATGTATGCCGCCATGAAAAGCAGGTAGACACGGCCGTGTTGCAGAACTTCGGAAAACTGGGCGTTGTTCAGCTCGTGAGGACGGAACAGCGAGATGAGCGTGTCCGGGATGAGCATGTACATGCAGCCCATGAGCAGCATCCATATGCAGGCAATGTGAAAGGCGCATTTGGTAGCTCTGCGGGCATAGTCCGGTCTTCCCTGGCCCACAGCCTGTCCCACAAGCGTGCTTACCCCCACGGCCAGCCCGTATGCCGGGAAGAAGGAAACTCCGTCAATTGAAAGCGCGATATTGCTTGCGGCCAGAACAATGGTTCCGAGCCGTCCGACCATGTAAACAAAGAACGTCACCGCGAAAATATCCAGAAAGAACTGGAGTCCGTTGGATAAACCGAATTTGATGAAACGGACTGAAAATTCCCAGTCGAATCTCCACTGGCTCCTTGTTTTGTATGTGGCTTCGTTTGCCTTGCTGAAAATAAGCGGCAGGTAGATCAGTACGATCAGGCTCCATGAAGTAACCGTGGCTATCCCTGCCCCTCTTATGCCCATTTCAGGGAATATCCCTATTCCGTAGATCAGCGCGTAATCAAGCGGGATGTTAACAGCGGCCCCGATCATGTTCACGATCATTACTGTTCTGGTCAGCCCCCTGCCGGAATAGAAACCCGAAAGAGTTGTATCCAGCAGCGGCAGTCCGGCTCCGAGCATGAGTATTCTGAAATACTGTATCTCAAGTTCCAGTACTTCCGGGGGATGGCCGCCGCTTTTCAGCACCGGGGTAAGTGCATATGCAAGGGAGGCCAGCACAACCCACCCTCCAAGTGAGAAGTAAAGTCCCTGCCAGAGGCTTACCGCTACTTTGTCCGGTCTGGCTGCTCCTGTATACTGGGCGATAAATACATTAATATAACTGGCCACTCCCATAAAAAAGGAGATGAACAGGAAGGCCATTATGCCGGCAGGGAGTGCTGCGGCAATTGCCTCCACAGAGTAACGTCCGAGAAATATGCGGTCCGTAACCTGCATGATTGTGGTTGATGCCATGCTTACGGCAAGGGGCATGCTTATTTTGAGCACATCTCTGTAGCCGAAGGGTTGATTCCATAGGGAAGAGGGCATTTGTATTAGCTCCGTGATATCCGGGTATGGTTGAATGGTGTATAAATAGATATGTTCAGATTACGAAAAAGGAAGAACTGCCCTTTGCCTGATGATGAAAAGAAACGTTTTAACTATTATTTTTAATTATGCAACAAAAAAGCCGCTTCCGGTAAATCCCGGAAGCGGCTTTTGACGGTCAAATTATCAGCGACTATTTAACTGCGTCCTTGAGAAACTTTCCGGGGGTGAATTTTACTCCGCGGGATGCGGGGATCTGGATGGACTCGCCGGTCTGGGGATTGCGGCCGGTGCGGGCGGAACGCTCTACGGTCTTGAATGTGCCGAATCCTGTAAGGGTAACGTTGCCTTCTTCCTTGAGGCCGTCTTCGATTGCTCCAAGAACTCCTTCAAGGGCGGCGGTAGCGTCTTTTGCGCTCAGATCCAGTTTTTCCCGGATTTTTTTGACAAGAACAGTCTTACTCATAATTAACTCCTTCAAAGTGATTTTGTCCGCAGTCGCGGCAGAATATCCGTCCCCTCAGATGGCCCTACACCAGATGTAAAGAAAAAGCCATAGTCAAAGACAAATCTTAACTTGGTGACGTAATGTTCAAACTAGAAATACATTGCCGGAATATCCTTCCGCGTCATACAAGGGACAGTACAAATTCAGGTCGGAGGTCGCGGAGTACAGGCAACAGCAGGATATTGTCAAGCTGAAAACATCTTTAACGGTCAAAATGTCCTACAGTCAAGGCTTCCTGATGTATAGATGGGGGTGAGAGAGTATTTTTTTTAATCTTTTTTTCAACTGTCGGTGTTGACTTCTCATCTCCCTGTCTTAATTTAAGCCTGCCTCCCGATGGGAGCCCGGGCCTGCTGCAATACGCAGGCTTTTGAAATTTAAAAGTCTGATCCGCCGAATGTCGCGGATTACTTACTATTATCACAAAAAGTTATTCTATCTTGGAGGAATCATGAATCTCAAGCCGTTACAGGATCGTGTACTTATCAAGCGTCTGGAATCCGAACAGAAAACCGCCGGTGGCATTATCATTCCCGACTCCGCCAAAGAAAAACCCATGAAAGGTGAAGTTGTTGCCGCAGGTCCCGGCAAGGACAAAGTTGCCATGACCGTCAAGGCCGGAGACATCGTTCTCTTCGCCAAATATGCCGGAAACGAACTCAAGATCGATGCAGACGAATACATCATCATGCGCGAAGAAGAAATTCTCGCCATCGTTGAATAATCAGCACATCCGTTAAAACTCATTTTTTCTATTCAGGAGAATCAATAAAAATGGCTAAAACTATCGAATTCGATGTAACTGCACGTGACCGCCTCAAAAAAGGCGTGGATACTCTTGCTGAAGCAGTAAAAGTAACCCTCGGACCCAAAGGCCGCAACGTTGTTATCGAAAAATCCTGGGGCGCTCCCACCATCACCAAAGACGGTGTTACCGTTGCCAAGGAAATCGACCTTGATGACAAATTCGAAAACATGGGCGCTCAGATGGTCAAGGAAGTCGCTTCCAAGACCAACGACATCGCCGGTGACGGTACCACCACTGCTACCGTTCTGGCTCAGTCCATCTTTGCGGAAGGCGTAAAGCTCGTTGCCGCCGGACGTAACCCCATGTCCATCAAACGCGGTATCGACAGCGCTGTTGCAGCCATTGTCGAAGAACTCGGTAATCTCGCCAAACCCACCCGCGATAAAGCTGAAATCGCACAGGTAGGCACCATTTCCGCCAACAGCGATTCCACCATCGGCGAAATCCTCGCCGAAGCCATGGACAAAGTCGGCAAGGAAGGCGTCATCACCGTTGAAGAAGCAAAGTCCATGAAGACCGAACTGGACGTTGTTGAAGGTATGCAGTTCGACCGCGGATATCTTTCCCCCTACTTCGCTACCGATACCGACAAGATGGTCTGCGAATTTGACGATCCCATGATCCTGCTCTGCGAAAAGAAAGTTTCCAGCATGAAGGATCTTCTGCCCATTCTTGAACAGGTTCTTAAAATGTCCCGTCCCCTGCTCATCGTTGCGGAAGACGTGGACGGCGAAGCCCTGGCAACTCTCGTTGTCAACAGACTGCGCGCCAACCTGAATGTCTGCGCCATCAAGGCTCCCGGCTTCGGTGACCGCCGCAAGGAAATGCTTAAGGACATCGCAACCCTGACCGGTGCAACCGTTGTTTCCGATGACATCGGCCTGTCCCTTGACGCCATGACCGTTGAAGGTCTGGGTACTGCCAAGCGTGTTCGCATCGACAAGGAAAACACCGTAATCGTAGACGGTGCAGGTTCCCCCGATGAAATCAAGGGCCGTGTAAAGCAGATCGAAGCTCAGATCGCCGATTCCTCCTCCGATTACGATCGCGAAAAACTTCAGGAACGTCTTGCCAAGCTCGTTGGCGGTGTTGCCGTAATCAAAGTCGGTGCAGCCACCGAAGTTGAAATGAAGGAAAAGAAAGCCCGCGTGGAAGATGCTCTCAACGCTACCCGCGCAGCTGTTGAAGAAGGCATCGTCGCCGGTGGTGGTACCGCTCTGGTTCGTTGCGCCAAAGTCCTCGACAACGTCAAGGCCGGAAACGATGACGAAATGGCCGGTATCAACATCATCCGCCGCGCTGCCCAGCAGCCCCTGCGCATGATCGCCGAAAACGCAGGCTTCGAAGGTTCCGTAGTAGTAGAAAAGGTTGCCGAGGGCACCGACGGATTCGGCTTCAACGCCGGAACCGGTGTTTACGAAGACCTCATCAAAGCCGGTGTCATCGACCCCAAAAAGGTTACCCGCATCGCTCTCCAGAACGCAGCTTCCGTTTCCGGACTGCTCCTGACCACCGAATGCGCAATCTCCGACGCCGTTGAAGAAGACGACGAATAAGTCGTTTTCAGTACAGGTAATTTAAAAGTCCCCCGAAAGCAGATGCTTTCGGGGGACTTTTTCATGTCAGGGATTCCAAAGGGTCGCGGACATCGCTGCTCTCCATATCCCTAAGACTCGAAGAAGACTTCTCGCCTAAGGGCTAGTGGGCCTTTGGCCGCCGGAGGCGAAGTCAAATTATCAAGAGCGCGAGGCGCATCAAATAATTACCCGAACCGCTGATCAGTCTTGACCAGTTCGTAATCCAGCAGGGTGGTTTCCGGGCAGATGGCGGCGATCATTTTTACCGGGCTCATGTACAGCCCTGACCAGTCGAAGGTCATCTTGATTGTGCGTTCGTTTATTTCCTGAAACTCTGCCAGAGTAGGCCGTATGTCTTTTTCCCGGACCTTTTTCTTGGTTGTGTGGGATACAATGTAACTCTCGGAATTAGCGAACTCTCGCACGGCTTCCATCTTTGCCGCAGCCTGTTCCGGGGCGCAGGTAAAGGTCAGGGTGTAATCCTCAATCCATGGCTGAACCTGCTTTTTGGACAGGGTCAGGGGATCGGCTCCGATGACTTTGATGCCTATTGGCATCTGCCTGTTGAGTTTTTCCACTAGTTCAGGAGCTGAAATTTTTGTCCGCAGCATAACATTCAACCATTCTTTGAGGCTTTCCACTCCGACAGGAAGAGCCTTGCCGAAGGAGAGTCGCGGCATGGGATGGAATCCTTGCGAAAAGCTCAGGTCAAGCTCAGCCCGGCGCATGGCCCGCTCAAGAACCGGCTGGAGGTCCAGCTGCGAGAGGTAGGATGCTGTTCCGGTTTTGGTGTACCAGAGCCTGTACTGGCAGCCCTTTGCTCCTAGATCCGGTTTTTCAGCCTGTACGAAGGACGGCACCTCTCCGGTCTGGTCTCTGCTTTCGAAAACAACCTTGGGACGGATCTCTTTTTCCGCGGCCTGCTTTTTGAGCAGAGATTCGTGGCCTTCAAAGCTGCAGACTCCGCAGTTGCGGCATGCTTCGTAGCGGCAGTCGCCGGTGATTTTTTCCGCATAACCACGGTTGCGCTCGGTGAGCAGAAATTTTTTGCTTACCCCGCAGGAAAGGTGATCCCAGGGCAGGCGCGCATCAATGTCGCGGGGGCCGGTGTATTCTTCCGGGGTCAATCCTTCCTCTTTCATGGCGTCAAGATACGGCTCAAGGTCGAGATGATCTTTCCAACTGGAGAAGAGAGCACCCTTGCGGTAGGCCTTTTCTATTACAGGAGCGAGTCTGCGGTCTCCGCGGGAGAAGATGCCTTCAAGAAAGGTCATGCGTGGAATGTGGGATTTCAGCTTTATGCGCTTTTCGCCGTTGAATCTGGCGCGCAGGTGGTCGAGGCGTTCGTATATTTCTTCAAGGCTGATCTGGCGTTCCCATTGGAAAGGAGTGTGCGGCTTGGGCACGAAGGGGGATACCGCTGCGGTGATGTTCAGTTTCTTGATGTGTTTCCCGGCCACGTCACGGACCTTGACGCAAAGGTCGAGAATTGCATCGAGGTCTTCGAATGTTTCCGTGGGCAGGCCGATCATGAAGTAGAGTTTGATGTTCTGCCAGCCGTTGTTGTAAAGCATCAGCGCGTGGTCCAGCAGGGCTTCCTCGGTTATGCCCTTGTTGATCACATCACGCATGCGTTGGCTGCCGGCTTCAGGGGCAAGGGTCGCACCGGTCCGGCGGATGGTCGCTATGCGTTCCATTATCGGTTCGGAGAGAGATCCTACTCGCAGGGAAGGCAGGGATATGGAAATCTGCTGTGCGGCGCAGTAGTCGAAGCTCTTGGCAAAGAGCGTATCCAGAGCTGAATAGTCGCCGGTGCTGAGCGAGAGGAATGAGGTTTCCTCGTAGCCGGTCCTGTCCAGTGCGTCCATGAGGGTGGAGGTGAGCGTTTCCGGGGTGCGTTCACGCACCGGGCGGTAGATTATCCCGGCCTGGCAGAAGCGGCATCCTCTGGTGCACCCTCTGGCTATCTCCATGGTCAACCGGTCGTGAATGGCCTGACCGTATGGCACGATCTGGTCTTTGGGAAAGGGGATGGGCTCAAAGTCCGCAACCACGGACTTTTCAACAAAGAAATCTCCGGGATCGGCAGGATCGAAAAATTCCGGGACATATATTCCGGGCAGGTCCGCAAGGGCTTCGAGTCCGGCCTTTCTGCCCAGTCCCTTTTCCTTGCAGTCGGCGATTACTTCCATGACCCTGATGATGGATTCCTCGCCGTCCCCCAGCATGACCGCATCAAAAAACGGGGCCACGGGTTCGGCGTTGAAACAGGCTCCTCCGCCGCCAATGACAAGCGGACAGTCATCATCACGGTCTGCCGCGTTAAGCGGAATACCGCCCAGATCCAGCATGAACAGCACGTTGGTATAGCATAGTTCATGGGTCAGGCTTATGCCCAGCACATCGACATCCTTAAGCGGAGTATCGCTTTCCATTGTGGCCAGCGTTTCTCCGTGTTCGCGCATAATTGCCGCTGTTTCCTCGCAGGGCACATAGGCCCGTTCCGCGTAGAACTCATCGCGCGTGTTTACGATTTCGTAGAGTATCTTCTGTCCCAGGTAGGACATGCCGATCTCATAGAGGTCCGGAAAGCCGAGGGCCAGATGTGCCCGGACTTTTGCCGGATCCTTGTGAACGGTTCCCCATTCCGAACCTAAGTATCTGGTCGGGCGGGGCAGGAGAGGAAGCAGTTTTTTCAAGAGTCGAACCCTGGATATTTTAGTGTTTAAGAAAAAAAAGGGCCGTTTCCGGCCCAGATGATATTATTTTTTGAGCAGCTTGGAAATGTCGGAAACATTTCCTCCGCCCATGGAGCCGCCGAGTCCGCCAAGACCGCCGGAAGGAGCGGAAAGAGTCAGGTTGCTGGCTGCTTCGAGATATTTGGTGGAAATATCTTCGGGACAGTTCTTGTAAGTATAGATGATGTGGCGTCCGTCAATTTCGCCTTCGATGTCGTTATCGAAGGGATAGCCGAAGGGCAGGATCATCATCTGTACGCCCTGCTGAGAAGGGACGGTCTGCAGTACTGCGGGATCATTTATCTTGTTGTTGGCTTCGTCCCATTTACCGATGACCATGTCACCGTTGATCAGTTTGAAAAGTTTTACATCGTAGCCCATTGCATACTCCTTGAAGATTAGGTCGCTTTAATAAAAATAAACCGGAAGAGTTTTGTGGAATCTTTTCCGGTTTACGTTGTCGTCTGGTCCAACTGGTGAGAAGTAGTTCCTGGTCGGTGGTGTGTCAAGATTCAATACGTGCTGATTTGAAAAGAGCTAGAAAACATCCGGCCCCTCGCTGTTTGCGAAGGGCCGGATTCTTGATCGCCAGACAGGCGGAATTAAGGAACCACGGATTAATTTCCCATTTGATGCGCTTCGCGCTTTTGGTTATTTGATTTCGCCGCCGGCGGCCAAAGGCCCAGTAGCCCTTAGGCGAGAAGTCCGCTTCGAGTCTTAGGGATATGGAGAGCAGAGATGAATAATCCCCTTTGGAATCCCTAAATATTTAAAATTAATTCATTAAAGTCAATTTTTTAAACCGAAGGTTTTGTAGACTAAAGCAATATCCATATCGCAATATGGCTTTAATCAGCCTTTCCTTAAATCCGTCTCCTGTTGCTATGCTGCCGTTCGGATTAATTGCTGCTCGGCTCCGTGTATGCTTCAACGTCCCGGCATGGTTTTCTGACCATGTAGATGGCCAGAGCTCCGGCCAGACAGCATATTCCGCAGACTGAAAAGGCCATGGGGAAATTGCCGAGATCGCCGAGTCTGCCGCCGAGCATCGGACCGGCGAGACCTCCGGCCCCGTAGGCCAGAAAGACGTACGGATAGTTCCTGCCCACGCTCCTGGTGCCGAAAACATCTGCGGTAATAGTCGGGAACAGTGCGAAGTTACCCGCCGAAATTGAACCCGATTATACTGGCGCCGACATAGAGCAGAAACTGGTTTCCGGCCATGAAGGAGAAGGCGAGCAGTGTTGCGCCCTGTATGGCGCTCATGAGCAGTATGGAATTTCTGCGGCCCATTTTATCGCTCGCCGATCCCCAGATTATTCTGCCCATGCCGTTTGAAAGACTGAAGAACACTGCCATGGCCGTTCCCGCAATGGCGCTGGATTCTGCTGCCGTATACCCGGAAGCCTGCAGGGCCTCCATGGGATAGAGTTTCATCAGCCCGATGGACATGAGTCCGGCAGCGGAACTGATGGTGAATGTAATAAAGATCAGATAGAACTGCGGTGTTTTCAACATTTCCCTGATGGAAAATTCCCTGCCGTCATTACTGTCTGCGCCGGAGCCTGCTGTGCTTGAACTGAAGCCTTCAGGTATCCAGCCTTCCGGGGGAAAGCGCATCCAGATGCTGCCTATGGAAATCATCAGGAAAAAGGCCAGCCCGTATACGGAGAATGTTGTCGAGAGCCCGAGCGTGCCGATCAGGTTGCCCCAGGCACCGGCAAGCTTGACCCAGGCCATGGCCCCGAATCCGAAACCTGCCACTGCAAGCCCGGTGATGAAACCTTTCCTGTCCGGAAACCAGCGCATGCCCACGGCGATGGGAACAACATAGCCGAGTCCTATTCCTGCACCGCCGATAAGTCCTATGAATACACACATTGCCGGAAAAGATGTTTTGCCGATCATTCCGGCCAGGGCGTAGCCGCCGCCCAGAACCAGTGCGCTCAGCATGGAGAGTCTGCGCGGACTCCATGCGCTAAGTTTTTTACCGGACCAGACCATGGTCAGCGCAAACGAGACAAGCGCGATGGAAAATACCGTCTGGGTCTGTAATCTGGTCCAACCGGCCTGGATGAGCGGCGGAGTGAAAACGGACCATGCGTAAATCGCGCCGAGTGCCAACTGTATGAGAACTGCCCCGAGGACAGCCAGCCATCTGTTCATTACTTTTTTTTCATCCATCTTTCACCCCACTTGTTGTGATTGCCGCGTATATGATTTGCCCTTTTGCGTACAACCGTTTCATTTCGCTGCCCTAACCGATACTTTACCCTTTTCTGCAATCCGGCCCTGACGTACGGACAGGGCGTTTCCTTATGTTGGTATTTACAATAGAGGTGTGAGCACTGCATCTTATTTTCGGTGAACGGGCGCAAAAAAGGCCGGATCGATAATCGACCCGGCCTTGTACCGTTTGCCTTGTGTGTTCAGCCGTTCACCAGCAAGTTACCTGATGCTCTGATCAAAACCATAAACGATTAGGGATTCCAAAGGGGATTATCCATCTCTGCTCTCCATATCCCTAAGACTCGAAGAATACTTCTCGCCTAAGGGTTACTGGGCCTTTGGCCGCCGGTGGCGAAATCAAACAATCAAAAGCGCGAAGCGCATCAAATTGGAAATTAATCAATTCTAATCTATGACAATTTCCTCGAACGACTGCCGCCAGCTCTTGGGGTAAACTGTGATGCCCGGTTTCAGGTATCCGATGGCAATGAGCATCGGAATCCAGTAGTTGTCCGGAATCTCGAATTCCTTGCAGACCGCGTCGTGGTCGAATCCGTCCATCGGGTGCGATTCCAGACCGTTGGCTGTCGCCGCGTACATCAGGGACATGGCGAACAGGCCGGTGTTTTTGTTGGCAAAGGCCTGAACGGCGTCTTCACTTCTTCCGTACAGGGCATTGGTAACACCGGAAAACCATTCCTGCTGGTCTTCCTGCATTTTTCCCACCTTGACGAAATCAGCGAAAACCTTCTGTGCTGTCGGGCTGTCGATTTTCCAGCCGTCCCTGTCTGCCAGTACCATGAGTATCACCGGGGCTTCGGTTATTTTGGGCTGGTCAAAGGCCAGTGCGCGCAGGGCTTTCTTGCGTTCGGGATCACGGAGTATTTTCAGCTTCCAGGGCTGAAGGTTGTAGCTGGACGGGGCGTTGCCTGCCTGCTCGACAATTTTTCTGAGCAGGGCGTCTTCAACATCCCGATCGGGATCAAAGAAATTGACCGCACGTCTTTTTTCCAGAATATCAGTGAAGTCCATAGGAATTCCTCCATGTCATTTGTTTTTGATGAAAGTTCCGTTTTCGTACTCGAAAAATGCTTTATCCAATTCCTCCGCGGTGTTCATGACTATGGGACCGCGCCAGTAAATCGGTTCATTGTGCGGTTTTCCGGTCAGCAGCAGAAATGTCAACGGGGAACTGTCCGCAGCCACCGCCAGTTCGTCTCCGTCATCAAAGAGCACCAGAGAGCGGTTTTCCACCGGGCTGCCGTTCACCGAGCCCTGACCGCCGGTTATGTATACAAAAGCAGTGTAGCCTTTTTTAACGGAGTGGACGAATTCAAGGCCGGGCGGAACAGTTATGTCCAGATACTGCGGGTCAATGCCTATGCCTCTGGCCGGTCCTTTTTGACCGTCGATTTCTCCGGCGATTATCTTGATTGAAACTCCATCTCTGCTACGGATCACCGGGATTTCATCAGCATGAATTTCTCTGTATTTCGGGTCGACCATCTTGTCGGCTGCGGAGAGATTGGCCCAGAGCTGGAAACCGTACATTGACCCGTTCCGGTCGCCTTTGGGCATTTCCTGATGAATTATTCCGCTTCCGGCAGTCATCCATTGAACACTCCCGGCCCGGGTCATATCCTTGTTTCCAAGGCTGTCGGCATGTTCAACATCCCCTTTCAATATGTAGGTGATGGTCTCGATTCCACGGTGGGGATGCCAGGGAAAACCTTTGCGGTAGTCTTCCGGATTGTCCGACCGGAAGTCGTCAAGCATGAGAAATGGGTCGAATAGCGATGCCTCGAAATATCCGAAGGCGCGGTGAAGTTTTACTCCGCCTCCTTCCGTTACCGGCTCTCCGTAGAAAATGTGATTTATCGCGCGTCGCATTGGATTCTCCCGAACAGTGCCTGTTCATGATAGATGGATATTTCCTATGGTAAACGTATAAATTATATTTTCAAGGGAGAAAGTGCAAAATAATTGCGGAGAACATTCTTTAAAAGGACGGCGGAAAAAAGAAAGACCGGAATGCCCGCCTGCTTCCTGATGCCACCTTCCTTGAAAAAGAGAAGCGCTGCGTGCATTCCGGTCTTATCCGGCATTATTGCGGCTGTCGGAATGCCGCCCGGTTCCATGGGGACCGGGCGGCTCCGGAACAACCTGTTATTATCTAGGGATTCATGATCTCCTGATAACCTTCGATGAGGTCGGTCACTACTGAAGGATCAGCCAGTGTCGAGGTGTCACCGAGGTTCGAAGTATCTCCCTCAACAATCTTGCGCAGGATGCGGCGCATGATTTTACCGCTGCGTGTTTTGGGCAGGGCCGGGGCGAACTGGATCACTTCCGGAGCGGCCAGAGGGCCGATCTCCTTGCGGACATGGGTACGCAGTTCCTTGATGAGGTCGTCGTCTTCATCATATTCGGCCTTGAGCGTTACATAGGCATAGATGGACTGGCCCTTGACCTCGTGCGGCATGCCTACAACGGCGGCTTCGGATACAGCAGGGTGCGAGACAAGTGCCGATTCTATTTCAGCTGTTCCCAGTCGGTGACCGGAAACGTTGATGACGTCATCCACGCGGCCCATGATCCAGAAGTAACCGTCCTCGTCCCTTCTGGCTCCGTCACCGGATTCATATGTTCCGGGAAAGCCTTCAAAATACTGTTGCTTGAAGCGTTCGGCATTTCCCCAGACTCCGCGCAGCATTCCGGGCCACGGTTTCCTGATGACCAGAAATCCGCCTTCATTGGGACCTACCTCATCTCCGTGCCGGTCCACAATCGCAGCATCGATGCCCGGCAGCGGCAGGGTGGCCGAGCCCGGCTTGAGCGGTGTGGCGTAGGGCAGCGGAGAAAGAACGTGCCCACCTGTTTCGGTCTGCCACCATGTGTCCACGATGGGCAGTTTTTCGGCGCCGATGTTCTGGTGATACCACATCCACGCTTCCGGGTTTATCGGTTCGCCGACTGTTCCCAGAATGCGCAGACTGGAAAGATCGTGTTTCTTGGTCCACTGCTCGCCTTCACGCATCAGCGCGCGGATGGCGGTGGGGGCGGTATAAAAGACATTTACTCTGAATTTTTCGCATACCTGCCAGAATCTTGCCGGGTCCGGGTAGGTGGGCACTGATTCGAACATAACACTTGTGGCTCCCAGTGCGAGCGGACCGTAAACAATGTATGAATGTCCGGTTACCCAGCCGATATCGGCCGTGCACCAATGGACGTCATCGTCCTTGAGATCGAAAACCCACTGGCAGGTGTGCGCTGCATAGGTCAGGTATCCTCCGGTGGTGTGGAATACTCCCTTGGGCTTGCCCGTACTGCCGGATGTGTAAAGGATGAAGAGGGGATCTTCCGCATCCATCAGTTCATAGGGGCAACTGTCGCTGATGTCCGGGTCGGACATGAGGTCCGACCAGAGCTGGTCGCGGCCTTCAACCATTTCCACCTTGTTTCCGGCGCGGGGAACAACGATGCACTGTTCAATGGAAGGACACTCCTTGAGCGCTTCATCACTGTTGGGCTTGAGCGGGATGGTTCTGCCGCCGCGCAGCACGCCGTCACCGGTGATATGAATCTTGGCTTCGCAGTCGTTGATGCGGTCGCGCAGGCTGTTGGAACTGAACCCGGCGAAAATTATCGAGTGCGGAGCGCCTATGCGGGTGCAGGCCAGCATGGCGATGGCCAGTTCCGGGATCATGGGCAGGTAGATGGATACGCGATCGCCCTTTTTGACGCCCATTTTTTTGAGTACGTTGGCAAAGCGACATACTTCCCTGTGCAGCATATCGTATGTGTAAACCTTGACTTCATGGTCTTCCTCGCCCTGCCAGATGAGAGCGGCCTTGTTACGGCGGCCGTTTTCAAGATGGCGGTCAAGGCAGTTGGCGGAAACGTTCAGTTTTGCGCCGTCAAACCATTTGATTTCCGGTTTGTCGAAATCGTATTCGAGAACAGAGTCCCATTTTTTGTCCCAGGTGAGGAGTTCCTCTGCGCGCTCGGCCCAGAAACCGTCCATGTCGTTGATGGAGCGGTCATAAATGGCTTTATATTCTTCAAGGCTTTTTACGCATGCGGTCTTCACGTCGGTAGGAGGATTAAAGAGTCTGCTTTCCGTGGACAGGCTTTCGATTTTTTGTTCTTCAGTCATTTGGATGGCCTCCTGAAAGGTTTTAAGATGCCTAGTTGTGCAGAAAAGGGGGCCGGTGGATTTTATGCTGCTCACGGCATTTTTCCGACCGGGTGAAAAGTTTATAGCTTTTTTTGCAGGACAGTGCACACGCTTTTCGATAAACGGCGGGAGAAAATCATGAATGGAAAGGCAATGCCGTTTGGCGGAACCTATCGTCCGTTCATCCTCCCGACATGCCGCTTGCTGGTGTTGCCTGAACCTGCATACTTGCGCTATTGGCTGATATGCAGTGAAAATGATATGTATTCTGTGATCTGTTTTTTCCTATGGCGGCGAAATAAAGACGTACCATGCGTATCAAGTTCATCCTCACAATACCATGCCGGAAGGCATTATATATAAGGATATCCTGTCTATGAAAGCCCTTGTCATCAACCTGACCCGTTTCGGAGACCTGCTTCAGACCCAGCCGGTCATATCAGCACTTGCGGCTGAAGGTTATGAGACCGCAATGGTCTGTCTGAAGAATTTTGCATCCACAACCGGGCTGATGCGCGACATAAACGAGGTTTTCCCTCTGCCCGGTGCAGCGTTGCTCGCCGCTTTAGATCGCGACTGGCATGAAGCCCTCAGGATATACGATTCGTATTGTTCCGAGATAGCTGAACGGTTTGCGCCTGATCTGGTCATTAACCTCACTCCTTCAATCCCGGCCAGGCTGGTCGCCCTGCGGTTGGGGAAGGGGTGTTCCGTGCGCGGTTTTGCGGTTGATTCATTCGGGTTTAATGCCGATACATCAAGGTGGGCTCAATTTCTGCAGATGGCCTCAGCCAACCGCGGTGCCAGCCCGTTCAACATCGTAGATCTGTTCAGCAGGGTGGCCGGAATAGAACGTCCGGTTCCTTTCCGACTTGCCGATTCTTCCCCAACCGACCGGATTGCGGCGGTAAATCTTCTGGAAACGGATGCTCCCGGAGTGGAGGGCTTTATCGGGTTTCAGCCGGGCGCAAGTGAAGATCGCAGGCGCTGGCCGGTGGAGCGTTTCAGAGAGCTTGGCTCACGGGTCTGGAAGGAGATGCGCAGGGTGCCGGTTCTGCTGGGAACTGCGTCCGAGAGGGAGCTTGGTGACCGGATAATGGACGGGGCGGATTTTCCGGCCGTTAATCTTATGGGCAGGACTTCTCTTCCCGAGCTTTCCGCTGTTTTGCGCAGGCTGGACCTGCTGGTTACCAATGATACAGGAACAATGCATCTTGCCGCCGGGGCCGGAACTCCTGTTGTCGCGGTTTTTCTGGCTACGGCGCAGCCGTGGGATACCGGCCCTGCTGCGGAAGGGTGTCTTTGTCTGGAGCCGGATATCGAGTGCCATCCCTGCCCGTTCGGCGTTAAGTGCACGCGGGAGAACGAATGCAGGCACAGAATCGGCGCGGATAGTATATTCCATGCTGTGACGGCTTTTATCCGGGAAGGGAAATGGCCAGAGATGGAAAATATGGGCGTGCGGGCATATCTGAGCGGGCGTGATGATGCCGGGTTCATGCTTCTGAGTTCATTGTCCGGGCATGAAAAAACAGACCCTTACAGATGGATATTTCTGCAGCGGGAGATTTACCGTCGTTTTCTTGACGATGAAGATCTTTCCGGTGCCAGCATTGGTGATTACCGGTTTTCTTCGGAATTTATTTCCAGGCTTTCCGTTCCTCTTTCCGAATGCCGCGATCTGCTTTTCCTGCTGAGCAGGCAGGTTATGCTGCTGCAGTCTGATCCTATGAAGAATATAAAGGTTAAATTCCTCGCTAACTTCCAGAGAATCCATGATATTTTGTCGTCCTGCCCGGAACTTTCGGTGCTTGCCGCTCTCTGGGAGCTGGAATCGCGGGGCCAGGAATCGCTTGATGGTCTTGTCACGCAGCTCAAATCCTATTCGGCCATAGTGGGGGCCTTGTCAGCCTCTTTTGAATGATTCTGGCATGACTCTTGTATTGATATGTGCGTACCGGATTGACCGGAAATTTTTACGTACCTAATTCAGGAGGAGAGTCAAAATGATCGTTATAGATGGAACCAAGACTGATATAGACATCAGCAGTTTTGAAAATCTCGAACAAATTTTTGAAAAAGTCATGGAAAGCGGCTGCCTTGACGATCGCATCGTGACCGATGTTCTGGTCAACGAAGAGCCTTTCAGCGAAATCTACCCCAACCAGTCCGAAGACATTGATGCTTCCGAAGTGGACAGCCTTGAAATCAAGAGCGCGTCTGCTGTTGAAATGGCCGAGGCTATTTCCATGGAACTCTACAAGGTTATCAACATCATGGCGAGCGGCGGCAAGCAGGTTGCCGAACTGTTCAGACAGGCCGATGATGCCGAGGCCCTTGAACTTTATCAGGACCTTCTTGATGTTACCCGCGATTTTCTCGGCATGGTGGGAAGCCTGCGTGAACATTTTTCCCTGAAGGAAGATTCCGGTTTTGAAAAGGTCATAGAAGATTTTTCCAGCCTTTTCACCGAAATGACCGAAGTCCTTGAAAACGAGGACTGGATTCTGCTGGCTGATCTGCTTGAGTATGAATTCCTGCCTTCCGTTGATAAGTGGAAGGGTGTTATCTCCTCTATCCGCGAGGATATTCAGGAGGCTCGTGAGGGGTAATGTTTATGGCTGATACCTTGAAGCTTTTGGACCAGGCTCTTGAGATAGGAAATGAAGAGCTCAGGCATCTTATGGCCGGGGAGGTTGACGAAGCCTTCGAAGCGGCAGAGAGAAGAGGTTTTCTGACCAGTCAGGCCCTTGAAATCAAGGAAAGAGTAAGTCTGGACCAGCTTCTGGGTAAGCTGAAACAGCTTAAAATCCTGCAGGGTAATCTTACTGTTGAAGCAAAAAAGCTCCAGGAGTCCCTCAAGCAGGACATCAACAGGGCCAAAAAGGAAAATAAGCGGTTCAAGGGGTACGGCAAGGCCGTTCGCGGCACTCCCCTGATTCAGAATCGCTATATCCACAAGGTCGGTTGACAGCGCAAAAACGCTAGGGACTTTCCTTTGGCGCTGGAACGGTACAAGAAGGCACGCCTGAAATAAGATCAGGCGTGCCTTTTCATTTTGTTTTTATTCGGGGTATGGGTGACCGCTCCGTCCAGTTACCTCCAGAAGTCCTCGTCTTCTGCCATGAATTCGACAGTACCGTTGCTGCTCTCTGTAACGGCGGCGCAGAATTCCTCCATGCGGTCGGAAGGCATGATCAGGCCGAACAGGATTTCCGCACCAAAGGTCTGTTCTTCGATTTCAGCGGAAAAATCAGGCAGCATCCGCCGCAGCATTCCTTCCTGCGCGTAGCCTATCTCCACGCTTACACGGCGCATGGGGACCTTCATCACCACGCTCAATGATTCAAGTCCCTGCTGTACTGCACCGGAGTATGCCCGGACCAGCCCGCCTGTGCCAAGCTTGATGCCCCCGAAGTATCTGGTCACCACAGCAACAATATCGCCGAGTCCGCTTCCCTGCAGAACCTGCAGCATGGGCTTGCCTGCCGTTCCCTGCGGTTCGCCGTCATCACTCATGCCCATATCAGCGTTTTGCGGATTCCCGGCAATAAATGCCCAGCAGTGGTGTCTGGCATCCGGAAATTCTTTTTTTATCTGTGCAATGAATTCTCTGGCTTCGTCCCTGCCTGTACAAACGGACAGATCACAGATGAATCTGCTCTTCTTGATTGTTTCCTCTGTTCTCAAGCTCCCGGACGGAACGGGATAGGCTTTTTCAGACATTATCTTCCCGGTTTTGTTTTGCTAATTTTTTATTCCAAAAGTTTTTATACCATCGGAGTCAAGTTTTAAAGTTTTTTGCTTGACTTCTAAATAGGAATTGTTACTATTTAATCAAGGTGAGAGGAAACGGAGCCAATTTTGATAAATAAGGAGAGAAAAATGGGAAGCCTTAGAGACTACAAGAATTGGGATATTGATTGGGAAATGACCCCCGAAGATGCCGTAACCCTGTACCTGGAATGGGGAAACCATCCGTGGGATTCAAAGTTTTCACCGGTAACATCCAAGAATGACTATACAAACTATTTTACCGTGTACCTGTGGGACGACAAGCCGAGGGTTATTTTCGTCCGCAGGAATTCGGAAGAGGCCAGAGAACTTCTAAGCATTGATCTTCCCCGTGAACTTGCCGAAAGATTCAAGGCTTCTGTAGGCGGGCACAAGGGAACCTACCCGATTAATGAAGAAGTAAGGGCCTGGATTGAAACTCAAATGAACAATTAGCTCCCATCTCCTTATCATCTACCGCTGGGGAAGGCAGGCGTGCACGCCTGCCTTCCCCTTTGATATTTTATAGCAGTTACTCCTTTCTGGACATTTTTCCGCCGGATAATGTAATATTTGTGCTTCGTACCATGTGCCACCTTCCTCGCACTGCCGGATCTTAACTTATGCCGGAGGAATAAATGACAAGCGCCAAGATCTATCGGGATATATTTGACGGGCTCCCCGCAATGGTTTGCGAGTTTTCAGCTGAAGGAATCATAACGTATGCCAACAGGGCTTATCGTGACTGTTTCAATCTGGACGCCGAAGAAATATCCGGACGGCGGTTTCTTGATCCGGGTACCGGTGAACGGCTTGTGCGCGGGGTCAATTTTCCTGATCTGGTCGTTGATGCCCCGGCAAGTACGGATTTGTATGAGGTGGTGAAAGACGGCGGAGTCTACTGGCAGGAGTGGACTGTCAGGGCATATTTTGATTCCTCCGGCGGATTATCGCTGGTGCGGGCTGTGGGAATTGATACTACCGAACGAAAGCGTGCGGAATTCTTGCTGCAGTCCAGGTTGGCGTTGCGCGAGTTTGCAGATTTTCACTCCATTGAGGATATCGTGGTCCGGGCGCTTGAGGAGGCGGAACATCTTACCGCGAGCCCGGAGTCGTTCCTGAAGCTGACTGAACCTCCGGATCTGAATATAGTTCTTGAGGGATGGTCCGCAAAAGATTTTTCACTTGTCCGGAGCACAGAGGCAGGAAAAAATACCGAATGTCCGTTTGAAAAAATATGGACCCGGTGTCTGGAAAAAAATGGTCCGGTCATGTCCGGAAGCGGTAAATCCGATAACCCGGATCATACCCGGTACCCGTTTTCTGTTGATCGTGACTGCAGTTTCATCGCCACTCCCGTGTTTTATCTGGGAAGGATATGTGCCGTGCTGGGGGTGGCGGGGAGAGTCGGGCGATACGGGCGTTCCGATCTTGAAATTCTGGAACAGCTGGCAACTACAGTGGTTGATGCCATCGGGCGCAAGCTTATGGAAGCATCCATGCTCCGCAGCAAGGAGAAGGCTGAATCAGCCAGCAGAGCCAAATCGGAATTTTTGGCCAACATGAGTCATGAGATAAGGACGCCGGTAAACGGTATTGTCGGAATGCTCCAACTGCTGGAGGCGAGCGAACTGAACAGCAGTCAGAAGGAATACGCCGGGTATGCCCTGCAGGCGAGCACCCGGCTGAACCGGTTGCTCTCGGACATTCTGGATTTGACCTGTGTGGAGGCCGGGAAGCTTGAATTGAAAAATCAGCCGTTTGATCTGGAGGATTCCCTGAATGCAGTGCGGCAGATGTTCATCATTCAGGCCGGTCAGAAGGGACTGGCACTGGATTTCAGGATCAATCCCGATCTGCCGGACAGATTTGACGGCGATGCTACCCGGTTGCAGCAGATTCTCGGCAATCTGGTCGGTAACGCTATCAAGTTCACCGAAACCGGCATCGTTGTTGTGGAAGTAGATGGGATCCAGACCGGAGAGAGCGGGATAATGGATGTTTCGTTTTCGGTCCATGACAGCGGGTGCGGAATTCCGGAGGATCGGGTTGAAAGTCTTTTTGAGCCGTTTACCCAGTTGGAGGACAGTTATGTCCGTAATTTTCAGGGAGCCGGGCTCGGGCTTTCAATCTGCAGGAGGCTGGTGGAACTTTATGGCGGAACCATCACTGTGGAGAGCACCGAGGGCAGCGGGGCCACATTCCGTTTTGTCTTGCCGCTTAAGATTGCCGGAGATACCGGGGTTGAGCATTCCGCTGAAACTGAAGCTCTGCAAACAGGACTGAGGGTTCTGTATGTGGATGACGACAAGATAACTCAACTTGCCACTTCGATAACTCTTAAGAAAATGGGCTGCCGTGTACAGCTTGCCGATAACGGTGCGATGGCGTTGCAGGCCTTGGTGGATGCGGAGTTCGATGTGGTGCTGATGGATATCCAGATGCCTGTGATGGACGGAGTCTCGGCAATAAAAGCAGTACGAAGCGGCGAGGCCGGAGAGCACTGCCGCTCGGTTCCGATAATAGCCATGACGGCATACGCCATGACCGGGGATGATCATAAATTCATGGAATCAGGCGCAAACGGTTATCTGGCCAAGCCTGTTTTAAAGGAAGATCTGGAAGACGCCATGCAAAGGGTCCGGGAATATCATATTGATCCGGGTGACCTGATCCGTGGTTGCGCACAATGAACATTAGTCTGCTTTGTCCGCTAACTCTGTTCCTACCGATAAATCGTGTTTTGTTACTTGCCTTCCGTACGAAAATGAGTAGGGTTTGATTCCTTCAACGTTGTAATCCTGTTCTTTACGGCAGTGCTGACATCCTTTCAGTATACTGCCGCTTCCATATATTCAAAATTCGCCGATGATTCCCTTCATTGTGGTGGAACTGCGTGTTCCGCTTCATGCTGCGGATTTCGGTGTTACCATATCCTGTAAGGAGGCCATGATGCCTGTTAAATTTGCGGACCGCATGTCCACAGTACACCGGTCTTTTATCCGTGAAATCCTCAAAGTTACAGAGGATCCTTCCATTATTTCCTTTGCCGGCGGCTTGCCTAATCCGGAACTTTTTCCTGTTGCCGATCTTGAGGCCGCAGCCGTGAAAGTCATGGAAGAGACAGGTCCCCAGTCCATGCAGTATTCAACCACTGAAGGTTTCCAGCCCCTGCGTCAGTATATTGCCGATCGCTACAGGGAGAAAAAAGGAATCGAGGTTGATGCGGATGAGATTCTGATTACCGCCGGGTCACAGCAGTGTCTGGACCTGCTCGGCAAGATTTTTCTGAATGCCGGGGATAACGTGATAATTGAACGTCCCGGTTATCTCGGTGCTATCCAGTCCTTTTCCATCTTTCAGGCCGGGTTCAAGACAGTCGGTCTTGAAGATGACGGCCCCGACCTTGATGAACTTGAGAAAGTTCTCGACAGCAGCGATGCCAAAATGTTCTATGCGGTCACCAATTTCCAGAACCCGTCCGGCCTTACTTACAGCAGTGAAAAGCGCCAGGGTGTGGCCGACCTCATGCGCGGGCGTGATGTGGTTTTCGTTGAGGATGATCCATACGGTGAACTGCGTTTTATGGGTGACTTCCACAAACCCGTGGTTCGCGGCTATCTGGAAGATAACGGCGTGCTGCTCGGTTCGTTTTCCAAAGTGGCGGCTCCGGGATTCCGTCTCGGATGGATGGTCTGTTCCGGCGAAATGCGTGACAAGGCAATTATTGCCAAACAGGCATCCGACCTGCACACAAGCACCTTTGCCCAGCGCGTAATGCATCGTTATGTAAGTGATTATCCAATAGACAGCCATGTCGAGAAAATCAGGGCGTGTTACGGCAAGCAGCGTGAGACCATGGTCCGGGCAATTGAGGAATACTTCCCCGCAGAAGTAAAGGTCACCCGTCCCGAGGGCGGTATGTTTCTCTGGGTTACCCTGCCGGAAGGAATGTCGTCCATGGATCTTTTTGACGAAGCGATCAAGAACAGGGTCGCCTTTGTTCCCGGACGCCCCTTTTACGTTGACGGCAGCGGTGAAAACACCTTCCGCCTCAACTTTTCCAATTCGGACGAGGCGCACATTGAGGAAGGCATCAAACGTCTGGGCACAGGCATAAAGAACTTTCTCGCCAAGTAGCCGTTGCCGAACACTGCTTCCGGTTCTGCCAACTGCTTAACCAGTTCCCGCAAGTCGGACGGCTTAGGTAATTTCATATTCAGATCAAAAAACAGGCCGCAATAACGTCAGTTATTGCGGCCTGATCTTTTTACGGCACGTCAACAGCCCTGCGCAATGTTTTGCGAACAATGTTTGCTGCTGCCGGACTGACTTTCCTTTTAACCGACGGTTTTTTCAAGCAGCCATGCGATGTTTTCGCCAAGTGTCTTCATGGTGGACAATGCTTCGGCATCGTTGTCGATATCGCCGGGTTCGCGCCCGAACCCGACATTCCAGTATGATGAACCGGGAACCACCATGCCGTTTATGAAAAAGAAGTGGTTGATTGAATTGAACACATGTATCGAACCTGCCCGGCGTGCAACAGCAACGCCTGCCCCTATTTTACGGGAAAGGAGGTTCCCGCCTGCACGGGTGACCATCCCGGACCTGTCGATGAGGGATTTCATGTTGGAGGTCACATCCGCAAAATAAGTCGGCGAACCGAGTATGATGGCATCGGCTTCGACCATTTTGGCAATGTACTCGTTCATGTCGTCCTTTACTGCACACTTGCCATCCTTGCGCTCAAAACACTTGTAACAGGCGATACAGCCGGAAAGAGGTTTCGGTCCGATTTCGATCAGTTCGGTCTCAATTCCTGCCGCTTCAAGCGGGGCCAGTACTGCCTTGAGCATTATTGAAGTGTTCCCGCCTTTTCTGGCGCTGGCATTGAATGCTACTGCTTTCATTTCTGTCTCCGGGTTTGTTCTGTTTTCAGATTTCCGCCCAGTCGATATGCTGCTCGGTTTCATCACGGATTGTGCCGTGCATGGTGAACTGCACGCCGACTCTGTAAGATGTTCCGTCAAGTTCTTCTATGGAACGTATTTTTCCTGCGTACCAGTATGGTTTGAAGATTTTCTGTCTGAAATTAAACATGAATATGTTGATAAGAACATCATCGTTTATGCTGAATTTTTTGTGTATCAACGCTTCATGGGCGCTGACCCCGATTCCCCCGTTTGAAATATTAATGACATGGTTGTTCTCATGTCCTGTTGCGCGGGGATCGTAGGAATTTACTGCGAGGTCCGGTGCAGCATCCGCGAAGGTTGTTTCGTCCCCTTCAGGAGTTCCGCGCCAGATTTTTACCCGGATAAACTGCTGGTCTATGACTCTTTTTCTTTTGTGACGGCGACGTTTCACCAGTGCGAATTCGGAAGGGGGGGACATGGTCATTCTTCCGCAGCCGTCGCTCCCGCATTCAAGGTTCTGTATCTGCGCCTTGAAGGAGTTTATCCTTACCGCTCCGAATTGCTCAGGGGCGAAAAGAAGGCTCAGTTCAGCCGGTGCGGACATTTTTGATATCCCGGTATCATCTATTATTTCGAGACGTATTCCTTCTTCGTTGGCTCTGGTTACCACGGCCCGGCCTATGACGTTTTCGTTGTTTCCGTAAACGGCCAGATCCATGATGGTGCCGCTTTTTTTGAAAAAGGAATTCAGATCCTGCGGTTTTTTCTGCCTGATTGTGTCTTTCGGAGTTGCCGGGCGCAGTACAAGGTAAACCAGAGCTGCAGCCAGCAGTGCGATGCATCCGGCTGCGCCGAGAATCAGCGGCATGGCGTCCGGCGGCATGGAGTTAAGGAATTTCAGAGCCGGATCGATTACAGTTGTATTCAGGGTGTCCATGATCCGGCTGAAGTCTAAATTGTCCATTGTCAATTTTCCTGTAACTGGTATGATGTCTTACTGGAAAAATCTGCCAGCATCCTGTTATGTATGTTTGCGGTTGGTCAATGTCAATCTTGCCTTTGCTCTGCGTAACAGAAGTGCATTTGATTTATCCGGCAGAGTCTGTCTGCCGCAAATGGAGTGCGCACTGCTTGTGGTTTTTTCCGTGTTCCCGGCAAGCTGTTGAAGTGTCCGGAGCCTGTGCCGGGGACCTGTCAAACAGTCAGTTAGCTCTGGACTCTGACGTGGATAGCGGATAATCACCTCTGCAGCGGACGGATATTGTCCGGTGATTGATTATTTTATCGTACCGGATTCCGCTTATTGAATCGGAACCTCAATACAGGCTGAATTTAATGCTTGAGAAAACTTTCTGTCACCTGAAGGGAATCGGAGTTACCACGGAAGCCAGACTCTGGGAGTCCGGGGTGAACAATTGGCATGATGCTGTAGAAGGAATTTCCCTGCCTCTTTCCGCGGCAAAGGTCAGTGAGCTGGAACGCGGATGCGGTGAATCGTTGAAAAAACTGGACGAGAGCGATGCCAACTGGTTTGCGGATCGTCTGCCCGCATCGGACCAGTGGAGACTGTATTCCCATTTTCGTGGGAACGTGGCCTACATCGATATTGAAACTACGGGTACGGATGCCCATTGCTGCGACATCACCACGATTGCCCTGTGGAACGGCAGTGAAGTGAAGACCTACGTTCAGGGCCGCAATCTGTACGATTTCGAAGAAGAGATATCCCGCTATCAGCTTATAGTCAGCTTTAACGGAAAGTGCTTTGACGTTCCTTTCATTGAAAAATATTTCGGAATGAAGATAGAGGCGGCGCACATAGACCTGCGTTTTGTCTTCCGGGCCCTGGGCATCACCGGAGGATTGAAGGGCATAGAGCACTATTTCGGCATGGACCGCGGAGATGCCGAAGGTCTTGACGGTTATTTTGCCGTGCTTCTCTGGAACGAATACGAAATGCACGGCAATGAACAGGCTCTTGAAACGCTTCTGGCCTATAATGTGCTGGACAGCGTGAACCTGGAAAATCTCATGATCAGGGCTTACAACATGCACATAATGCGTTTTCCCCAGCATGATCTCAAGCCCATAGCCGAAAAGCCGGAACCGGAAAATCCATTCAAGGCGCATCGCGTTGTTGTGGATGCCATCAGAAGCAAGTACATGGCCACCGGGTCTTTCAGGAGGTTTTAGGCTGTTGTTTCGTTTTTGAGGTTGTCAGGAAAATATTGCCTTCATAGGCCGTTTCCTTCTCTGGAGACGGCCTTTTTTGTTTTGGTATTTTAAAAAAATAAGTAATTATTTTAGATGATTGAAGTCTAATTTGGCTCACTGTTTTTTGGTTTTGCGGTAGTCGCGGTCAAATTGGGAACACTCTGTGCATCGGGAGGGCAGTAGGTAAAGCATGCCTTTGTCATGAAAATATATTGATGTTCGATAAGGAGAATCACAGATGCAGGAACAGAGTGCAATGAAAGTCGGCAAGGTCTACCATCCTTTCATATCTCTGGACGAAATGGTCATCGACCCGTCCAACTACGATGACCGTCCTTTAATGTCCGATGTGGACATGCTGAGCGATCCGAATGTCGAGATTACCGATGTTCTGATTATAAATATGGTTCTCAAGTTTTTCTACTGCTATGTGCACAAGGAAGGGTTTTATAAGCCTGTGGACCTGGTGGAAGTCAGCCGTCTTTGCGAGATGTTCAGCCGCCATCGCAGTCTCAATGAACCGGATGATGACATCGAACTCATGAACTATCTGCGCCAGTGGTCCTTCTCACTGCGCATGCTTGCGGATGTGACCAAGACCAGCCACATCATACGTTCCATCATTACCCAGAATATTTCTCCTAAACTCATGGAGCAGGATGAGTACGTCGGGCTGGATATCGGAACCGGAACCGGGATACTGCTTCTGGCCCAGCACATTCATGCCCGCAGGAACGGGTTTGAGAACATAATCCTCTACGGCATTGAATATGATAAGATGGTCGGGCTCCAGAGTTACAAGATTTTCAAGGAACTGGGCATTGCCGAAATTATCCTCGGAGACGCCAGGGACAGCAGAAATTACGCTCCGCTGGAAGACAAGACTCTGACCTTTGTTTCAAACGAAACCGTTGCCGCCATGCATCAGCCCCTGAGACGGGAGCATTTTGTCTGCATATGCAACACCCTTTTCCGTACCCTGGGCAGGAACATCAAGGACGCCGCATTCTTCCCGGAAGGTCTTATCGCCTTCTGCAAGGATTTGAACGTTTCCGTTCTGCTGGCCAAGAACACTGCTTTTCAGGGCCCCAAGGAATATCATGATATGAATCTGTTTCCGCAGGGCATTATCATTGAAGGCAATATAGTCCCGCTGCACAAGCTCGGTGAAGAACTGCTTCCATACCTCAGCGAGTGGGCTCAGGTCCGCCTGCCCAGACGCTGGTAATGTGGTCCGCGTTCTGCCCCGGTCTTCGGAGTATCATCCCGGAGAGCGGAGCAGCCGCAGCTTTACATGGCTCCATAAATATATCATAGTCGCGCGCCCTTCAGGGCGCGTTTTTTTTTGCTTCTTATTGTAGCGGTTCTATTCCCTTAACTCCGCAAAAAACATATTTTAAAGACTGAATTTGATGCGCTTCGCGCTTTGGTAATTTGATTTAGTCTCCGACGGCCAAAGGGGATAATCCATCTCTGCTCTTCACATCCCTAAGACTCGAAGCAAAGCTTCTCGCCTAAGGGCTGATGGGCCTTTGGAAACCCTGGCGGTTTAATTTTGTTGCCTCTAAAGGCACGGTTATAAATCAAAAAAATGCGAGTTGAGGCAGTAACTAGTTGTAACATTTTTTTAGCCGGAAAATGCCTTGACTGCGGTATGACCGGATGTATTCAGCCGTATTGTAACAGCAAAAATCGGTTAACGGAGCTTACTTTTGGGCTTTGAAAATTTCGGATTGGATAAACGTCTTGTTTCCGGGCTTCGCAGTGCCGGTTATACTCGTCCCACCCCTGTGCAGGAAAAGGTTGTCCCTGCCGTTCTGGCCGGGCGAGATGTGCTGGCTGCCGCACGGACCGGTACAGGAAAGACCGCTGCTTTCGTACTTCCTGTTTTGCAGCGTCTGCTGGATGCGGATGCCGGAAAACGCGGTCCTGTACGGGTGCTTGTGCTTGCGCCCACCCGCGAACTGGCCCTGCAGATTCACGAAACATTTTTTACTCTGGGCCGGCAGACCGGGATAAGGTGCGCTGCTGTCTATGGTGGTGCCGGAATTTCCCCGCAGGCCCGGGACGTAAAAAAATCCGCAATAGTTACCGCCTGTCCCGGCAGGCTGCTTGACCTGATGGCAAGAGACGAGATTGATCTTTCCGCAGTGGATATTCTGGTGCTTGATGAGGCCGACCGTATGCTCGACATGGGTTTCCGGGATGAAGTCCGCAGAATTCTGGATCAGCTTCCTGAAGAAAGAATGACTTTGCTTTTTTCGGCTACCCTGCCGGACGGGGTGGCGGAGCTTGCCGGGCTGGTGCTTGCCGATCCTGAATTTATCCGGGTGGACGCCGCTCCGGTTGCCGAGGGAGTGGAGCACATGTGCTGTCCCGTTCCACTGCATCTAAAACAGCGTTTACTTAAATTTCTGCTGCGGGAGCTTGATTTTGAGAGTGTGCTGGTGTTTGTGCGAACAAAACGGTGGGCCAGAAGACTGGCGCAAAGGCTTTCCAAGTGGGGTTTCCGGGCCGCAGACCTGCATGGAGACCTTTCGCAGAGCAAGAGAAACAGGGCGCTTGACGGTTTCAAGAGCGGCGAATTCAACATACTTGTAGCGACAGATCTGGCCGCAAGGGGCATTGATTGCTCCGGAATTTCTCACGTAATAAATTATGATATGCCGGACTCCGTTGAAATATACATTCACAGGATAGGCCGGACCGGGCGCGCCGGACGATCCGGTTCCGCATGCCTGCTTTGCGCTCCGGAGGAAAGGGAACGACTGGTTGAGATTGAAGAAAGTCTGGGTTACAGCCTGCCTTTGTATAATATAGACTCGTTCAACTATGATGCTCCGCCTTCAATTGAACCGGAGTCTGAAACAAAATTTTGTTTTAATAAAAAATAATATTTTCCAGTGTATTAACGCGTTGCGCGGACTGACTGTTTAATCTTGAAGGCGTCCGTGCTATAAGATTCTGATCAAACGGAATATAACTGATGAAAAAATTCTGGCTTACCACCCTGGGGTGCAAAATAAATCAATATGAGAGCGAGTCCATTCGCCAGCGCTGGCTGGGGCTGGGCTATGAACAGGCTGAAAGCGATGCCGAAGCGCATGAGGTGGTTATAAACTCATGCGCTGTGACAGCTTCGGCCCTGCGCGACCTGCGCCGGACTGTCCGGGCTCTCAATCGCCGCAATCCTTCTGCGGAAATCATCATAACCGGGTGTGCCGCACAGGTCTTTGCCGAAGATCTGGCCGATCTCCCCGGAGTGACGGAAGTAATACCGCAGGAACGCAAGGCCGACCTGTTGAGGCTCGGCGACAGTTCAGGACATGAATCAGAAAAGACCGTTTTCCAACCTTTTGAAATCAAGGATTACCAGCGCGCAAGGGCGGTTGTTAAGGTGCAGGACGGTTGTTCGCACCGCTGCACCTATTGCATCGTGCCCATAACCAGAGGTCCCAGCGTCAGCCGCAATCCGGAAGATGTGCTGAGTGAGATCAGACGGCTGCTTGCTGCCGGGTTCCGTGAGATGGTCGTCAGCGGAATCAATCTGAGCCATTACGGGCGGGAATTTCCCACTCCCATGGACTTCTGGGACCTGATGGAACAGATCGAAAACGAGTTCGGCCGTGAATGGGGCGGTCGGTTTCGGCTGCGCATCAGTTCCCTTGAGCCAGGCCAACTGGACGAAAGGGCGCTGGAAATTTTTTCCGGTTCTTCACTTATCTGCCCGCAACTGCATCTTTCCCTGCAAAGCGGGGATAATCAGGTGCTTAAGCGGATGGGAAGAGGGCATTACAAGGCGGAAGACGTTATTGTTTTTCTGGATAAGCTTCAGCAGGTATGGCCTGTTTTCGGGCTTGGTGCGGATATTCTGACCGGTTTTCCCGGAGAAACCGAAGAGGAATTCAAGAATACTCTGGAATTTTGTAGCATGCTGCCTCTTTCTTATGCTCACGTTTTCCCTTACTCTATAAGACCGGGTACGGCTGCCGCAGAAATGAAAGGACAACTCGACGGGGCATTGAAGAAGGAGCGCGGTCGCATACTGCGCGAAGCGATAGAGCTCAAGAAAACTGCGTTTCTGAAGAAACTCTGCCAAAGGGAGAGTTTGAAAGTCCTTTTTCAGGATGAGAGCAAGGGTATCTGTGAATTTTATTCCACCTGCGAACTGGAGCACCCGTTTGAAGGGACTGTTCCCCGCGAACTGGTGGACGTGGTGCCGGTAAAAGTCCTTGAGGACAGACTGCTCGTGAAACTTCTGTAGCCGGAACTCGATTTTGATAAAACTTTGACGGCAGCGTAAGGCCGCCTGTTGATACGCGAATGCAATATTAAGGAGAATTATATAAATGCCTGTTAGCATGACTGGATTTGGTCGTTTTGAAATAACCGAGGATAAATGGAGCCATGTCTGGGAGATTCGCAGCGTGAACTCCCGTTTTCTGGATCTGAAATGGCGTCTGCCCAACTCCATGCGCGGTTATGAAAGCCGTTGGGAAAAGCTTGTCCGTAAATACGGTTCCCGCGGCAGGGTGGATCTTTCGCTCAATCTTGAAGTTTTCAGCACGGAGCTGCTGGGCGTCAGCCTGAACAGACTGCAGGCCAAGGCAATGCTCGATCAGCTTCGGGACATGGCCGGTGAGGACAAAACAGCGTTTGTTCCCGATTACAACCGGTTGCTGGGTATCTCCGCTCTGTGGCGTGACGCCATGAGCGAACCTGATCCCGAGCTTGCGGCCTCCATCACCGAAGGGCTGGAAAAGGCTCTCGCCAATTGGAGGGACTCCCGGCAGGAAGAAGGTAATGATCTTGTACGTGACCTTGAGGAACGTTTCAGCCTGCTCAGGGAATATACGGAACAGGTTAAAGTCCGGGTGCCGGAAATTCTGGAAAGCAAACGCAGTGCACTGATTGAACGGGTGACCTCCAACATGGAGACTCTCGGAGCGGAGTACGTGGAAGACAGGATGGTTCAGGAAGTGGCCATACTTACCGATAAGCTTGATGTTTCCGAGGAAATAACCCGTCTTGACGCTCATCTGGAGAGGATTTCCGAGGTCCTGCACGGAAACAAGGACGCTGGAAAGCGTCTGGATTTCCTGCTGCAGGAAACCTTCAGGGAAATCAACACCTGCGGCAATAAGTGTCAGGATGCGGATGTGAGCAGGATCGTAGTGGAATTCAAGGCCGAGCTTGAAAAATGTCGCGAACAGGTACAAAACATAGAATAATTTCATAGTGATGCAGAAACAGACCCTACTTAATATAGGTTTCGGTAATTTCGTGGTTTCCAGCAGGGTGATCACTATCGTCAACCCTTCCTCCTCGCCCATGCGCAGACTGCGCGAAGATGCGAGGCAGGAGGGGAGGCTGGTGGATGCAACTCAGGGCCGCAAAACCCGCTCCATAATAGTTACGGATTCAAATCATGTGATTCTTTCGGCCATTCAGGCGGAGACAATCGGACACCGTTTTATTTCCGACGAGGGTGAGAATGACTGATATGCGAAAACCGGAACGCAAAGGACAGGTGCTGGTGTTGTGTGCCCCTTCCGGAACGGGCAAAAGCACGCTGGTAAGGAAACTGCGTTCCGAATTCCCCCAGATCGGTTTTTCCATCTCCTGTACCACTCGCGAGCCCCGCACGGGGGAGGAGGATGGCAGGGATTATTATTTCCTCACGGTTGACCAGTTCAACGAGAAGCTGGAAAACGGTGATTTTGCCGAATGGGCCGAGGTCCACGGCAATTTTTACGGAACCCCCAAGGAACCGGTTGAGCAGATGCTGTTCAAAGGCATGGACATCCTTTTCGACATCGATTTCCAGGGTTGCATGCAGCTTATGGAATCCATGCCGGACGGAGTGTTTGTCTTTCTGATGCCCCCTTCCTACGGAGAGTTGAAGTCCCGGCTGGAAGGGCGCAATACCGATTCGGAATCCGTAATCTCCAGAAGATTGAGGAATGCCATGAAGGAGATGGCTTCGGCCCCGAAATTTGAATACTGGATAGTCAATGATGATCTGGAAAGGGCTTACGGCGAACTCAAATCCATTTACCTTGCCGGCAAAAACCGTCCCTGCAGCAATCCGGGACTTCTCGAAAGCATTTTAAGCACCTGGGAGTAATATGTCTGAACTTGTAGTGGCTCTTGATTTCAAGGATGCCGGAAGCGCCTTTGAAATGGCGGAAAAAGTGCGCGGCGTGGCCCCGTGGGTCAAGGTCGGTCTGGAACTGTTCTGCGCTGAAGGGCCGCAGATCATCACCCGTTTCAAGGAAATGGGGTTCAAGGTTTTTGTCGATCTGAAATTTTTCGATATTCCCAATACCGTAAAAGGGGCGGTCCGCTCCGCCACCATCGCCGGGGCCGATATGCTCAGCCTGCACGCGCTGGGCGGGGAACGCATGGCTCTTGCTGCCCGTGAGGGACGTGCGGAAGCTGCTGTCGGCGGTGAAGGTCCGCTGCTCATGGCCATAACAATTCTGACCAGCATGAGCGAAGAGGACATCCCTTTTCCCGTGCCGGAAGGAATCGGTTCGGCTGTGCTTGATCTTGCTCTGGCATCCTCGCAGGCCGGTCTGGACGGGATTGTCTGTTCCGGGCTTGAGGTTGCGGCCATCAAGGAAAAATGCGGGGACGGATTTTTGTGCCTGACTCCGGGTATCCGCCCGGCCAGTGTTTCCGATGACCAGCGCAGGGTGGTTACCCCTGCCCGTGCCGTTCGTGACGGCTCCAATTTTCTGGTAGTCGGGAGACCTATAACCGGTGCGGATGATCCCGCCGAAGCCGCACGCAGGATAATCGCAGAAATGGAAGGTTAGGTTGGATTGCGGATGTCTTCTTCGTTGACCCATGGGGTTTTTTCTTCCCGTACCGGCCAGGGGGCCGGGGTTGAATCCGAGCAGGGAGATGTTCGGAAATCCTACTGGTTTGTTCAGGAACTCGGTGGCGGCGGTTATGAAGTTCAGGCTCTGAACAGTAACGACATGCCATCCGGGCCGAAGCTGCATATTGACGAGGACCGTTTTTTATCCAACTACCAGCCGGAACCGGAATACTATGCCTACAAGGTGCTGCCAAGCATGCGCAGGCAGGACGAGCGCATAGCACGCGGGGAAGGGCATCGGCACAAGGAAGAGGTCTACAGCGCCGAATATGAGTTCAGTGTTGCCGTCGAGGTGGATGAGGAAAATGTCCGGGCCAATTTCGGGCTCGGCCTGACATATCTTGACCGAGGCGAGCTTGAGCGCGCTGTGGATGTATTCAAGAGGTTGATCAAGATGCAGGCCATATACGCCCCTGAACACAAACACCTGTTCAACGAGTTCGGCATCAGCCTGCGCAAAAACGGTATGTATGACCATGCTCTTGATTATTACCGCAAGGCCGAGGTGCTGTGCCGGGATGACGAAAACCTTTTTCTGAACATTTCCCGAGCCTACTTCGAAAAGGGCGACATTGACGGCTGCATAACCTACCTCAACAAATCCCTTGATCTCAGAACTGATTTTGACGAGGCCTGCATGTTCAGGGATTTTCTGAAGATAAACGGGTTTATGAATCATTTTGGAGAGCCTGCGGTCAGTTCGGAAACGTTGCAGACCTACCGTGCTGGCGAAGTTGCAAAAGTCAGCAAGGATGATTTTCCGCAGTCGTTCAAGGATTCCTCCGCTGATAAGGACAGGAAGACTTCCCGCAGCTCCGATCTGAAACTGGATTTTTAATTTTTGTCCGTAATTATTGCCGCCCCCGGCGTAAAACTCCGCAGGAGATTCCTTTGCCCAAGATATGGAAGCTTAGAAGTGAGGACGATACTTCTCCCTCAATACCGGCAATTGCCGAGGAACTGGGCATAACAGAGGTTCTGGCCGAGATTCTCTGGAACAGGGGATTCAGGTCCGGAAAGGAAATGGATCTGTTTCTGTCTCCGGGACTGCGCAATCTCTGTCAGCCGGATGAGATTCCCGGTCTGGAAGAGGCTGCTGCTGTGCTGGCCGAGGGGATTTCCGCAGGCAGGAAGATGGCCGTCTGGGGAGACTATGATGTGGACGGTGTCACTTCCGTGGCCGTAGTCAAATCATTCCTCAAAGATCGCGGATACGAGTGTTCCTACTACCTGCCCAACAGGCTGGAAGAAGGCTACGGCCTTAATGTGAAGGGAATATCAGGACTGCGCGAAGCTGGTATCGAGCTTCTGCTGACCGTTGACTGCGGCATAAGCAATAATGCCGAGATCGCGGCTGCAAATGAGATGGGCATGGATGTAGTGGTTTCGGATCACCATCTTCCCGGAGCGGAACTGCCCCCTGCGGCGGCAGTCTGCAATCCGCGCATGACAGCGTACAACGGAAAGGAATTCGGCGAATGCTCCTGTGCCACAATGGCCGGGGTCGGCGTGGCTTTCATGCTCATGGCCCGGCTCAATCGGCTGCTGCCTGGAAAACCTGTCGATATGCGGGCCTATCTGGATTTTGTTGCGCTTGGCACTATTGCTGACGTGGTCGAACTGCAGGGACAGAACCGTATTCTGGTCAAGAACGGTCTGCTGCTGCTCAAGGATGCCCGCAGGCCGGGGATTGCAGCACTCAAGGTGGTCAGCGGGTATGACATGTTCGCGGCCATCGGTGCCGGGCAGGTCGGTTTCGGTCTGGCCCCGCGCATCAATGCGTCCGGCAGAATGGGTGATCCGCACAAGGCGCTGGAACTGCTGCTGTGCGAAGAGATGGAGACTGCCCGGCCCATAGCCAAGGTGCTGGATGAACTCAATACCGAACGCAAGGCCGAAGAGGACCGCATTCTCGAAGAAGCTCTGGCTCAGGCCGAGGAGCACATCCGGCGCGACAGCAGAGCCGGACTGGTGCTTTATTCCTCAAGCTGGCATGCCGGTATCATAGGCATTGTGGCTTCCCGCGTGGTCGAAAAATTTTACCGCCCCACAGTACTCCTTTGCGAGGATAACGGCATTATCAAAGGGTCCGCCAGGTCCATCAAGGAATTTCATATCCACGAGGCTCTGACTTCCATGTCGGAGCTGTTTTTAAATTTCGGCGGCCACAGGCTTGCAGCCGGAATGTCTTTCAAGGCGGAATTTTTATCTGAATTCCGCGAAAGATTCGATCAGGCCGTGATTGAGAAAGTCGGTAGCGACCCTCTTAAAGCCACACTTAAGGTCGACCGGGAACTTCCTCTGGGCGATATCGATTACGTGCTCCTCAAGGAATTGGAACTCATGCAGCCCTTCGGCATGGGGAACCCGGAACCCATCTTTACCACCCCTCCGGTGGAGGTGCTTGAGCGCCGTCCCATGGGCCGGGATCACGTCAAGCTCACCCTGGCCGACAAGGACCGAACCCGGCGTATGCCCGCAAAGGCATGGCGCATGGCTGACCAGTTGGGCTCGGAGCTTATCGGCACCACTATGCGTTTCGCTTTTTCTCCCAAGATAGACAAGTTCAACGGCATACCCTCCATAGAACTCACTGTTCGCGATTTCTCCCGCCGTTAGGCCTTTGCCCGGTATTCGCTGCCGGTATTTTGTTACGCCCTATCTAATCGACTAACTTATATTTTTATATCAATATTAATTAAATTAAAATATAACTGTTGACATTATATCGACAATCGCTTTAATTGATTCCTGAATCCATTGCGATATCAAAGTCGGGGGACTGGCTGTTCAGCCACAAAATCATTGTTATCGGTCGAAAATAGTAGAGGATTTAAGTGTATAAGTTTAGCAATAGACTGATCTATTTTTATATCCTTTTTGCTGTAGTAGTTGTTCAGCTAAATTCGGATACAGCGGCGGCTAATTCATGCCGTTCGGTGGTGGTTTATGTGGAGGCCAGCGGCAGGACTTATCTGAAGATGGAGGCTCTGGCAGACAGTATTTACAGGAAACTTACTTCAATGCCCGGGGAAGTCAGCTGCACATTCAAGTCTGTTTTCAATAAAGGCAGGCTCGGAGTGGTTAAGACCTACGGCTACGGAAGCGTGGACGGCAGGTGTGTGCAGGTCAGTGATATTTCGCGAAGAGATATAGTGGAGACGCTGCATACTATAGGCGGGGCCAGGGGGGGCGATGAGGGAATCCACACCTACCGTGCCCTTTTGGAGAATCTGGAAGGAGAAACGGATACTACGTACGTCTACTATTCTTTTCGGTGTCCGGTAGTGGATGAGGAAAAATTTAATAAGGAACTTACCGGTAATGAGAAATCTCTCCAGCATAGAGCACAGGCTGTTGTTGCTGCCGGTCATGTTCGGTTTATGGGGTTTGGTCTTCATAGGTTGGGGAAGACGGAGCGCAGTCTGCTGGATAGAATTTTCAATGGGTCAGCCCATGTTGCCGTGGCAAGACTTGAGCCTGTTCAACCGAAGGAGCCTGAGCCCCGTGCTGCCATGCAAAAAGCTGAGGTAGAAACGCCTGTTCCGGAAAAGGCTCAACTACCAAGCGACAGCACTAGTGTAGCAATGGCTACGTCTGGTCGTTCGGGTAAGCCGCATGCTGAAGTAAGTAGAGAAGGAAAACCGGATTTTTCTTCACAGTCCGATAAGCCGTCCCCGCCCGCTTCGCTTAAAGAAACAGCTCCTTCTTCCCCTCAGCAGATAGGAGATACGCAACAGGTTGGAGGGTCCGCAACTGACCAGCAGCAGGAAAAAAAAGAACCTGAGGGGCAACTGCATGTTGCTGATGGTGATGTGGGTGGTGAACCGGGAGATGGGGAAATGGGTGTGCTCAACGGGCTTGCAGAGAAGATTAAATTGCCCCCTGGGTGTGTGCCATTGGTTATACATATCAAAGATGAAGAAAAAAAGGATGGATCAAATTTTAATTATAAAGCGTATTTTTGCCAGGATAAAAATATTCATCTTTTAGCTATAGCTAAGGAGGGTATTAGTAGAAACTATAATATCGCATCCGTAGTTTATATTGAAAGTGAAAGATTTTTGTATTCAGAAAATGAAGATAGGCCTCATCTTTGTTCTTCAGATGCTTTGCCAACGGCTTTTGCATATGAATATCTAAGGATAGAAGACGCTCGGAAGCAGTGTGATAAGGAACATATGTCAGGATATATGTATAATCCTGTAATAACTTTTGCATTGAGGAAATAGTATGTCTTTAAAATTAAGATACCCACGGTGTGTTGCGTTTATAATTTCAATTACCTGTCAGCTTAGTCTGTACATATGTATAACTGTTGCTATAGCAATATATTTTTGTTCAGCATTTCAAGAGATATTAAACCAAAGTTATTTCCCTGTCAGTGTTAACAGTACGTCTGTACCGGAGCTGTTTTCTTATTTAAATAAAGAAATGAATGTTTTTTTAAAGCCGTATAGCTCAAAAGAACATGTTCTTGGTAAAGTGAACAGTAATGAAGCGTTAATTAAATATGATGGTCATGGCTTTACCATTATCAATGCTGAAGGAAAAATTGAAAATTTCAGGAACACAGGGCGTAGTGTAAATTTCAATGTCGTCCAGCGGTCTTGGTTCAATAGTACCGATTTCAGATCTCGTTATGAGCATAGTTCAAAGACGTATCTCAATTTGATTGATGTCAGAGGGGCGGAGGTTGCATATTTTGTATATGAATTTCTTCAAAAGAATACGAATATTGTTGTCAAAGTCAAATTTGAGCCGGGAGGACTTTATGAAGTTTTGTCAAAAAGCAGTATCACCAAAAAAAGCAATTCAAAATACAGGTTTAAGGATCATGAGCATGGTCATGATATGATTGTGCAGTGCAGAATTGAAATTCCACGTCAGTATTTGCAGTACCATAGCAAAAAAATAGGTGAAATAATAGATAATGCGCAAGTCCTTACCAATATACAAAAAGTTGCTTTGTTCTCTCCGCTCATTAATTATGATAATGTATTAGTGAAATCATCTCCTTTGCTTATTACATTTACAGTGGCTTTTGGTTTTTTGGTTACTGTTTTCGGAGCATACATTAAAGAGAAGATTAAGTTTGCTTATGTTTGTAATAAGCACTGCTTTGTGCGTGTTCTTTTCCTGATCTTGTTGCCGGTTGTGGCGGTTACAAGCTTATATGAGGCATATATTTATTACCTTCCGATGAGGATAAGCAAATATAAAATATTTGACGTTCTCGATAACGATATGCCCCCATTGCGTGAGTTGGCCTGGGGAATGTTGCTTCCAATTATCACAATCGCATTTGTATATCTTGTAAGTAAATTTTTGCTCCAGCTGGTTAGTGAAAATAAGAAGCCACAAGATATATGGCAAAGCAGGTGTTTGGAATACATGAATGAATCGTCAAGCTCAAAGCCTGAAATTTGTAAAGTCAGCAATACCACACCAGCCCCTAACCCCAAGGATACAAAATCATGAAAAAACTGATTCCTGTTCTGATTCTATTCCTGCTCGCAGGTTGTGCCTCTCTTAAAAAGGGCAAGACAGCGGAGCCGGGAGCATTGAGCGGTCCTGCCGCAGGGTACAGCGACCCGTACGGATTTATTGATCCTACGGTGGAAGGTCTTTCCGCTTGGCTTGACGGGGTCATTTCCACATCAAAATCCATGCGCGAGATATCAAAAAATTTTTACCTCCACAATAGCACTGTCTATCAAAAACAGTTGAATGATCAATTTAATAAAACATTCGATTTAATGCTCTTCGATAGGGGTGAATACAGACTGGCAGTAGACAGGCAGGATGTGGAACTGCGCGACCGGCTGATAAAGGCTCTTCTGCTGGTGGTACAGGTCCGTATTGATACGGATATTCCTTTGGCCGATGCCGAGGGCGAGTCCGAAGAAAACCGGCTGGCTCGCGAGAACCTTGAAAGCCTCAAGGAACTGGCTCCGGGCCGTGTCGGCCTTGATATCAGAGACCTGGGGCTTTCCTGCGGCAACCTCGGGCAATGCATAGCCGAGTTCGAAGAAATAACCGCTGACCGCAAATAGGAGATTAGTAATATGCTGACCAGCCTCACAGGGTACATCAGTTCTATGGCCGTTATTCTTCAGTACGTCATGTTCTGCGGGATATTTTTTCTGGCCGTTTTTCTGGTTGGATATTTCATTGGGTACAAGTGGTTTTTGCGTTTGGGATACGAACCCTGCAAAGATTTTGAAATACCTGTTTCCGATAGAGACCTGCTGTGCGTCAAGATTCAGAAGGTCTATTATCAGGCCTGGCAACGCTATTCGGATGAGATTTCTAAATCGGGTGAAAAGAGGGAGCCTGCTGACAACTACAACAATCTTAATGACAGCATTGAGAAAACAAATTCCTCTGAAGATATCGCCCGGTCTTTGAAATCGGCTTTGACTCCTCCAGAAGCCTTTTTGCAGGACGCTGTGTTTCAATACGGACTTGATGTTTTTGAAAGCAAGATTCTCATTCCTTACGAAAATCTGGTCAACCTGTTTCCCCCGCTGGGCTTTCTGGGAACTATTATAGGGATGACCATGCTGTTTATGGACTCTAAGGGAGACGTAAAGAGCAGTCTAAGCACCGCCGGTATGGGAACAGCTTTGTTCAGCACAATTATAGCCCTCGTGGCCTATCTTGTTTTCGAATCATTTAAAATGGGTTTTCAGCCCAGAGCTGAAAAGTGCATTCGGCGGTCAATTGAATATGCCAAGTCGAAATGTGCCGCGGAAGGAAAAACATCATGAGGCGCAGGTCAAGCCAGGTATGGATTTTTTCCTTTGCCGACCTCGCATTTCTGCTGGTTATGGCTTTGATCATTATTCCGTCCACAGACAAGGATTACGTGCAGCTCAAGCTCAGCGATGTGGTCAAAAGCGAAGCTCTGCAGAGCGCTCCGGGAGATAAACCGCAATTTCGTCTTTATGTTGATTCCGAAGGCGAAAAGTGGGGGATTCATCTGCAGCATCGCGGCGTGGACGATGTGTGGTCCGATGTAGACGGCGTGGACTCCCCTGACGTCCTTGAGGCCAGGCTCAGCGAAATCAAGAAAGGCGGTCTGCGACCTGAATTCGTCGCTTCGCAGGGGTCCCTTACCGGGGATATGCTCATGGCTCTTTCTGTTCTGCAGAAAGTCTGGCCGGAAACAAAGATATGGACAACTGTCCAGACCAAGCTTGAGTAGCTTTGAATATGGTTGATAAAAACTGGGCCTTGAGCAGGTATTCCTACGGAGTCGGAAACGTTCTTCTTCCTGTTTCCTATTCTGCGGACGGAGATGATGATAACCGTCCGGACCCCATTCTGTTTTTACTATTGGGTCTTGTGCTTATCGCGGTTGTTCTTTTCATGGAATATCTTCCTGTGCAGGAGAAGCCGAAGGAAAAAACGATGGCTTTTTCTCTCGTAGTTGAACCGAAACCTTCGCAGACCGCTGAGGTAGAGGATGCTGTGGGGGAAGCTCCGGTCTCAGCTCCTGTAGAGCCTGTGAAAAAGCCGCAGGAAGCCGTACGCACAGAGGTGGAAAAAGAAAAACCGGTCAAACCTGAGCCCAAGGTAAAGAAAAAGGAAACATTTGTTGAGCAGGCGGAGGTTGTAAAGCAGGAAAAAGCAGAAGTTACTCCGCCTGTTATTGAAAAGACCCATACCGCAGGAGCCAAGCCGTCTGCGCCAAAAGAGGCTCCTCCCGCCGACCCGGCGTCCGGAATTGTAGATATGCCTCCGGATGACGATTCCGGTCCGTATACTGGGCAGCTTGTAACGGAAAAGAATACAGAGAAGGTCGCCCATTCCGGTGACCGGGAGCCTTCCCTGATAAGGTCCGGTAATAGAAATTTACCGAGTGAAGGGCCTGTTACCGGCAGTCTGGCTGCGGGAACATCCATAAAGCACTACTATACTCCTTCCAGCGAGAAGAGCGCGATCTCCGTTCGTCCGGACGGAATGGACGGCAGCGAGCAAACTCCCGATATACGGATGAATCTGCCCGTGCCCGGTAAGCGAAAACCTTCCAGAACCAATTATTCCGCTGGGAGTGAGCAGTCGAATATAAGATCCGGCTCATTGAAAACAGACGGCCCGATAAACGGAATACCGGACGGAGGATTGGCTCTGGCCGGCAACGGAGTAAGACCTGCCAGGGTAGACTCTACGCTCGGGAGAGAAGAAATCAGCGGAATTGGAACTGCTCCCGCAGGACCCGGTGACGGCGGTCCGGATACAGGTACATTGCAACATGCGGCAACTGCTTCCAACGGGAAGTCCGGCAACCCGGATGTCAAGGTCAGCGCGTATGCGGGCAGCAAAGCCTCTGCGGAACCTTCCGCCATAAAGAAATCGGCCGGAAAGTCCGGAGAAATTTCATACAAGGAACTGGCCATCTGCGAGGATGCTTCCCGCGAAGGTTATCTTATGAATGATATTTACCGGAGGCTTTACAGCCGTCCGGAGATCAACGGTTTCAATACATCCGCGGGAAAAATAGTTTTTGCAGACAGGCAGAGCCGGGCATCCATGTCTGTCCGGTTTATGCCCAACGGAACAAAACGATTTGTGACCCGGTGCGAACTTCTGGAGTTTGCATTGAACAGTCTGAAACAAGTAATACGGGACCTGAAATGAATAAGAAGCTGCTGTCGATTATGTTGTTTTTGTTTTTTTTATGTGCCGGAGCATATCCTGCTTCAGCCCGCGACTGGGATCCTGTCCTGGACAGGGCATACAGGTTCACCTTCGGGGACCGGGATCTGTTGCGGAAGAACATGCTTAAGTATGAGAATGAGTTCGGCATCAGTCTGCATGATTACAACAACGTACTTCTCGGCGAGGTCTCGAAAAAGGGGAAGTCGGGAGTAGCGGTAGAACTCGGGCAGTCCGACATCAGGCCCGGGCTTGATGATTCCATGTATTATCGCGCGGCAGTAGGGCAGTTTCTGGAATATCTTTTAAGCGATCAACGCCAGTACTTAAGCAACGCCTCCTACCTGATAGATCAACTGAAGGATTCTTATTCCGCCCGGCGGGACTACGATTTCTGGGCTCTGTTCATAAACGCGCACAAGCAGTTGGCTGGAAACAAGGAAAACGAGTTTATCAGTACAGTCTATTCCATATGGAGAGAAGTTCTCACTCCACTGCATGAGGAGCGCAAGGCCGGTTTTTCCCACAAGGGTATTTTTTCTTCTGATTTTGATTACCACTGCGTGAACCTGCTGAATCTTATCGTAAACAATGCCATTGTGGACAAGCGCATGAGCGGTCTTTATCCCCTTGGTCCTGTGGTCCTTGATGTTACCGATATGCTCCCTGAAAATGAGGAATATTACAGGAATCTCATGAAACGTTTTCAGGGACGCGGCACGGACTCGGCGAACCTGAACTATACCGTGGCTCTGGTGTTCGGAGAGGTTAAATCCGCTTCTCTGGCTGATTCTCTCAGCTCGGCAGCATACGAAAAACTGTTCAGGGAAGCGCTTGATCTTTTCAACCTGGCGGATAAATGGGCGGATACGGATAAGGGCAAAGCTGCTGTGCAGGTGCAGAAGGCTGTGTTGTTATGTTCCGTCTGGACAGCCAAGCTGAACAGCAGGGAGGCTGCCGATTCAGCATATTTCGGTTCAAGCCTGACCTCTGTAAGCGAGGAAAGCATAACTGGATTTTATTCTCTTTATTCCGAACTTGCCAGAAAGCAGGGGCAGCGCGAAGAGGTTATTCATGATAACGGCTTTTTGCCCGAGGCCGACGAGTACGTAAGCACAATGAAGGAGCTTTGGAACGCGAACAGTGAACTTGTTCGTTTGCAGAGCTTGTATCTGGAAAAAAGCGGGCGTCCTGACCTTGTTGACTGGGCGGAATCAGACCATGCGGCACAGGTTGTTTTTGCCCATCATTACTTTGGCAGTGAGGGGTACAGGGATATAATTCCTGTAACAGCGTATTTCGGCGCCAGCTACAATGTTGCAGCTTTGGCAAAGACCTGCATCGCAAGGGCAATGAGTAGTCCTACCGAGGACAATATTCGCTCGGCTTACAATTTCCTGACCTACGCCACCATGCTTGATCCGTTTGACCTGTATAGCGTTGTGGAATTTGCAACCAATACCAATTACATGGATTGGTCATCTTATTTTAGACAGTATTTTGTTCCTCTGGGAGAGATGCTTTCGAAAAATATCAGAATGTGTGCCGATGATGACAGGTACGCATCTGATCGCGATGAGCTTATCTACCTGAGTGAAAGTATATACGATCTGTTTATACGTTTGCCGCAGATACTTGATTTCGTCCCTACCGGAGGAACGCGTAAGGATGCAGTAAAAACAACAATAGTTATTGCAAACCTGTTCAGCGCACTGCACGAACAATTCCCGGTGGAGAGAATCCGTACGGAGATGTTCGCCCTCAAAGAGAACGGAGGGTTGAAAGATTCTGAAGCTGTCCTGAGAATGTTCGGTGCTTCGGATATGGTGGGCATAGTCAATCAGACAGCTACACAAAACAGACGGCTTGCACCTTATGATTACTACGGGATGTACGATAAACTGGGTAATATGTCCGACAGCGAACTGCATACTTTTCTGGAACGGCTGTATTACACCAACAGGGCCTCACTTGATGAGCGGGCCAATTTCAAAATCAGGAGTGTGGCCGATTACGTGCTGAATGCCTGCTCGGCTCTTAGTAAACACAAACTGGCCATGCAGTAATCAATTTTGGCCCCGGCAGGTTGATTGCTTATGCTGAACACGGATTGCGATAGTTGTTCAGATTTATTCGCCTGCCGGTTATGCCGTGCCCTCCGGATGTACTGTCTGGTGGAGTTGTTTTATGTCCCGCAAAGGCGGTGCTCCAAACTGCCTTGTATACTCACGACTGAACTGTGAAGGGCTTTCAAAACCCACCGGGACGGGCTGACCGTTCCCGGTGGGTTTTTTCTCTGACAAGCCATTCCTCGCAGTTCTATTAGCTGCCATCTCTTTCAGGCTATCCATAGGTTGTTCTCCGCAACTTTCGGGCGATCAGGCAATAATTCGGCAGGATCGTTCTACCCCGATTTACTTCCATTCAATAAAAATGAAGAAAGACCGCTGCGAAATTTTTGTAAAAACCAGCAATTACTCTGATAGCGATAGAAGTCCCGACTGTTATGTTTTGATCCGTCCACATAGCGAAATAAAAGAATGGTTGCAGGACACCGGAACTGCCAGGCTGAGCTGAACTGCATAGCCGGATCAGGCCCCGGCCGTCCTCCCTCCACATAATGCGGGCATGATCATCTCTCTTGGTCATGCCTGCTGCATAATTTTGGTTACAGGAGCTGTTTTTATGGATGATGCAGGCAAAATCAACAACCGGATTGACCGGAAACGTAGAAGGTTTCTCAAGTATGCGGTGCCCGGTGTTCTGGCCGGAATTGCTCTGCCGTCTTTATCCGGCTGTCTTTATCTTCAGCAGGAGAAATTCGGAAGGCTGCCTGAGGGAGCACGTCTGTCAAAGATTCAGCAGTCACCAAATTACAGCAAAGGGCAGTTCCATAATCAGGTTGCCATCAAGGAAATAGTGAAGGGCGGTCCTTCCGTAGCAGGTTTCATCAAGTATTTCTTTCATGAGAGGGAAAACCCCGAACCGCCGGGACCGATGCCTGTGGTCAAAACCGATTTGAAATCCTTGGACAGGGACCGGGATGTGGTGATCTGGCTCGGCCATTCTTCATATTTCGTACAACTAGGCGGATGCACTGCTCTTATCGATCCGGTTTTCAGTTCCTATGCTTCCCCGTTTTTTTTCAGCACCAGGGCGTTTGCAGGAACCAATATCTATACTGCGGACGATATGCCGCATATTGATTACCTGCTCATTTCCCATGACCATTGGGATCACCTCGACTATCCCACAGTCATGGCCCTGAAGCCTAAAACCGGAAAAGTAGTGACCGGACTCGGCGTTGGTGAACACTTTGCTCGCTGGGGCTTTCCTGACGATATGGTTCATGAAGCCGACTGGGATTCGTCTTTGAAGCTTGATGATTCGTTGACTGTCCATGTGCTGACTGCAAGGCATTTTTCCGGTCGCTGGCTGGACAGGAACAAGACCCTCTGGACTTCATTCGCACTGGAAACTCCTTCCCGACGTATCTTTTACAGCGGAGACAGCGGTTACGGCCCGCATTTCAAGGAGATCGGGCGCAGGTTCGGCGGGTTTGATCTGGTTATGCTGGACAGCGGTCAATACAACGAAAACTGGAAATACGTTCATATGACCCCGGAAAGCTCCGCTCAGGCCGCTCTGGACCTGAACGCCGCTGCGGCCCTGCCGTCCCATACCGGTAAATTCTGCCTTGCCTATCATTCGTGGGATGATCCCTTCAAACGATTTGTGAAGGCAAGCAGTGACAAACCGTACCGCCACATCACACCTGAAATAGGTGAGGTCGTCGATCTTGCAGATCGGCAGCAGGTTTTCGCCAATTGGTGGGAAACGGATCTGGGATAGGCCCGCGCGGTTTTCTACAGCACACAAGTAGCAGAAATAAAAAGAGAAGATTATGAGTAATACTATAGCCATGGAAAACAACGGACAGATTGCCACCGGGATTGTCTTCATGACCATCCTGGGGGCGTTGATGGCATTTACGTCCTTATCCACGGATATTTATCTTCCGGCAATGCCGGCAATGGCAGAGGAATTGAGCGGCAACGCCGAACTAACAATTACCGGTTTTCTGATCGGATTTACATTCGCCCAGCTTCTCTGGGGACCGATCAGTGACAGCATAGGCCGGAAGATACCGCTCTATATCGGTATGCTGGTCTTTGCGGTAGGGGCTGCGGGCTGCGCCATGTCCCACTCCATTGAGCAGATCGTGTTCTGGCGCATCTTTCAGGCCTTCGGCGCATGCACAGGGCCGATGCTGGCAAGGGCAATGATACGTGATCTGTTTTCCCGTACCCAGGCGGCTCGGATGCTGTCCACACTGATGATCATAATGGCGATTGCGCCGATTATCGGGCCCCTGATGGGCGGGCAGATTGTCCGGTTCAGCAGTTGGCACAGCATATTCTGGCTCCTTACCGTGATCGGCCTGATGATGTTCGTTTCACTATTCTGGCTGCCGGAAACGCTGGCAAAGGAAAAACGGATAGAGGTTTCATTGGGTAACGCGTTCATCAACTATTGGTTTCTGCTGAAACACAAGGTCTTCATGCGTTTTACCCTGTGCGTCACATTTTACTATGTTGCCGCGTATGCTTTTATTACCGGATCGCCACGGATTTATATCTCCTACTTCGGTGTGGACCCGCAGCACTACGGATGGCTTTTTGCAGTAAATATCGTGGGTGTAATGATTCTCAGCTTTCTGAACAGATCGCTGGTAAGGCATTTTTCATTACAGCGGCTGTTGCAGATTGCGACAACTGTCGCCCTGATCGCCGTTGTCGCCATGACCTTTTTTGTGAAGTCTGAGATTGGCGGAATGTATATCATCGTAGGGATGGTTTTTGTGTTCTTCTCCATGAACGGCATTGTTGCTGCCACATCAACTGCTGCTGCGCTGGATGAAGTCCCTCACATTGCCGGTTCAGCTTCAGCCCTGATCGGATCGTTGCAGTATGGTAGCGGTATCATCTCCTCCATCCTTCTGGCCTTGTTCAGTAAAGGAACTCCATGGACAATGACATGGATAATGCTCCTTTTTACTTCAGCTGCGTTTCTTATGGTTGTGGGAAAAATCAAAAAATAAATAATTAGGACGATAGCCTGAACTGCGTTTCAGGTGAGCATTTATGCCACTGTCTTGAAGTGAAACGGCATGCTCATTCTTTACTGCCCAAGTCCGGGATTTGATTGATCGGAATTGATCCGTTGAATCGGAGGATCAGGCAAGAATAAGTGAGAATCGTTTATTTCTACGGTCCTGTCGATTGACTAATAATGTCTGTGAAGTTTTCTGACAGTTATAACGCTGTCGTAATGTATTAGCTTAAGGAGATTTATTGTGCTCTACAGAACAATGCCCAAAAATGGCGATCAGCTTTCCATTCTGGGATTCGGCTGCATGCGCCTGCCGATGGTTGATGGAAAAATTGATGAAGGACGTGCCATCTCCCAGATTCGCGAAGCCATCGACAACGGGGTCAACTATGTTGATACCGCATGGCCCTATCATGACGGGGAGAGCGAAACTATACTGGGCAAAGCCCTGCAGGACGGCTATCGGGAAAAAGTAAAGGTCGCCACGAAACTTCCTACCTGGATGGTTGAGAGCCGTGAAGATATGGACAAGTTCCTGAATGCCCAGTTGGAAAAACTGGGCACCGACCATATCGATTATTACCTGATTCATGCCTTGAGCGGTCCGTCATGGAACAAAATTAAGGCTCAGGGGGCAGTGGATTTTCTCGATCAGGCTCAGAAAGACGGGCGCATAGTTAATCCCGGTTTTTCCTTTCACGGTTTGTCCGAGGATTTCCAACCTATTGTTGATGACTATGACTGGGTGTTCTGCCAGATTCAGTACAACTATCTTGATCAGGAATTTCAGGCCGGAACCAAAGGTCTGGAATATGCAGCCTCCAAGGATATGGGGGTCATCATCATGGAACCCCTGCGCGGGGGCAATCTCGGGCTGCCTACTCCGCCTCCGGCAGTAGCGGAAATCTGGGATGAAGCTGAGACCAGGTTTGCCCCTGTTGAATGGGCATTGCGCTGGATCTGGAATCATCCGGAAGTGACTGTGGTCCTTTCCGGGATGAACGTTGAGGAACATGTGAAGCAGAATATGGCTATTGCCGGTGAAGCCCATGCGGATTCATTGTCGCCGGAAGAGCTTGCTCTGGTTGACCGTGTTGCTGCGAAATACCGTGAACTCATGCAGGTTGGCTGTACCGGATGTTCATACTGTATGCCCTGTCCCCTCGGGGTCCAGATTCCCACCTGTTTTGACATGTTCAATAAATTGCACATGTTCGGCAATCTGGCGGAAGCTAAACATATGTACAACGCCTTTGCCGAGGGCACTGTCCTTCAGCGTCAGCCCGGATTCGCATCTCAATGCATCGAGTGCGGGGAGTGTCTTGAAAAATGCCCGCAGCAGATAGCAATTCCGGAAGTCCTCAAACGTGTTGTTGACGAGTTGGAAAACGCATAAAACCACACAACCGCATTACCTGATATAAATTGCTGCCGGAATGCTTTTCGGGGTTTTATTACGCTGGTCGCGGTGAGCGATGCACAGCCGCGACCAGCGTGTAAATTACACTTCTTTAAGCTTTTCAAACGCCTCGGCGGCATTGAAGCTGCTTCTTACAAGCGGAGCACAGAACATGTGCGGTACACCCAGTTTTCTGCCGTATTCGGCGTATTCATCGAAAACAGCAGGCTCCACATAGCGTTTTACGGCTGGGTGGGCCTTTGACGGGCGCATGTACTGTCCGATTGTTATGATATCGCAGTTTATCCCGGCAAGATCGTCAATGACCCCGTAGACCTGTTCATCCGTTTCCCCAAGCCCGACCATAAGGCCTGATTTGGCGTGAATGGAACTGAGCTGTTTAACCCGTTCAAGCAGTTCCAGGCTCTGCCTGTAGTCCGCCTGAGGTCTTATTGTCCCGTACAGGTCCGGTGACGTTTCCACATTGTGGTTGATTACGTCAGGTCCTGCGTTGATGACTGCCTTCAAGGCATCAAGATTACCCTGAAAGTCCGGAATGAGAACTTCGATCATGCAACCGGGGTGGTCATGGCGGATGCGTTCGATTGTCTCGGCATAGTGGGCGGCTCCGCCGTCAGGCAGGTCGTCACGGGTTACCGAGGTTATTACCGTGTATTTGAGGTCCAGTCTTCCGACTGCTTCGGAAACACGGCGCGGTTCGTCCGGGTCAAGCGGATCTATCCGTCCTGCTGCAATGTTGCAAAAGGCACAGTTGCGGGTGCAGTTGTTGCCCATGATCAGGAAGGTGGCTACCTTGCGAGAAAAGCAGTCCCAGCAGTTGGGGCATTTGGCATTCTGGCAGACCGTATTGAGATTCAGGTCCGCGAGAAGTTTCGCCGTGTTGTTGAATGTATTGCCGGTGGGCAGTTTAACTCGCAGCCACGGCGGAATCCTTAAATATTCCTCTGAATTCGTTTTTGAAGACATTTTTCACTTCCTCTATGTCTATTTCCCGTCCTGTTTCTTTGGACAGGGAGGTAGGATGGGCGCCGTGCAGCCCGCACAGGGTTATGGCGTCGAAAAGTTTCATGTCACTGGACACATTGAATGACAGGCCGTGGTAGGTAATCCATTTCTTGACCCCGATCCCGATGGAGCAGAGCTTTCCGGGACCTACCCAGACTCCGGGGCGCCCTTCGCTTCTGGCTGCAGTCACTCCGAATGCGGCTGCCGTACGGATGGCGGTTTCTTCCATGTCGTAGAAGAATTTTTTTATTCCGCCGGGCCGTTTTTCAATGCGCATGACCGGATATACAACCAACTGGCCGGGGTAGTGGCAGGTGATGTTTCCGCCTCGGGCGGTCTGGACAACCTCCGCACCCATGCTGCGTAATTGATCTTCGCTGATGAGCAGGTTTTCTATGCCACCCTGGCGACCAAGGGTGACCACCGGGGGATGTTCCAGCATGAAGAGCGCTTCCGGGGCTGATCCTTCCATAACCTTTCCGAGTCTTTCCAATTGGATTTTTTCAGCTTCCCCGTGTTTGATCAGACCCAGATCTATGAATTCCATCAGATTTTATCCTTTTCTTTTGCCCTTGCTCCGGTAATCGGATTTACCTGAATCTCCCTTCGGGCTGCGAGCGCGTTTTTCGGCTGTATCCCTTTGTTGATCTTTGCGGACTTTTTCCGTTGGAGTCTTCGGGCCGGGCTTTTTATCTTTGTTGCGCTGAGGGAGGTCTACGATCATTGCGCCGGACTTGGCGTCTTTCTTTTCTTCTTCCGGGACAGGCATACCTATAAGTCCGCCGGGAAACAAGGTCCGCGCACCATTTTTTGCGCTCAGCAGAATCTGTCCCTGCTCCGCGCATCCGTACTGGCCGAATCCGCCTTCATCCAGACGGAAGGAGTCCGAGATAGTCCGGATAAGCATTTCCCCTTCTCTGGGTTGCTCCGGAGAATCTTCGGGCAGGCCCACGTACAGGAAACTCAGGCTTACATTATCCTTTTCCAGGCGGCAGCGGATGGAGAGCTCCCGGAGCCATTTGGGAGCATGGTCGGAGTCGAAATTGAAATGGCACCAGGATTTTCCGCGTTCCCCGTTCATGGGGCATTCTTCCGCGTGCGTGCACGGGGCGAGTATGGAATATCCGGAACCGATGAATTCCTCGCGAATGACAGAAAGAACCCTGCCGGACCTGCGAATGCCCGGTTCGATAATCAGCATTCTGGCTTCCGGGGCCAGCTTGGACACCATGGAGCTGCAGAAGTTTTCAGCCCAGACGGGGAGGGGAATGCGGGTTCCCGCCGATGCTTCGTTGACCATATTTGCGCAGACCAGCAGATCAGCCTTTTCACGTATTTTGGAGGTTGAACCGCCTTTGACGTTGACCATGCGCCAAGGAGTGTCCGGACCGGCAAGAGCTTCAAACAACGAGTTCCCTTCACGCATTGATTTCGGCGTGCGGTCCACATTTATAAAGGTCAGTTTTCTGGTGCGCAGTTCCGGTCTGGCTATCCACAGGGCCTGGGCCACGGTGAGCGGTCCGGCTCCAAGGTCGATTACGGTCCCGTTTTCCGGCAGCCTGATATCCAGACCCTGAAAGAGTCTGGAAAGACGATAAAGGTTCCAGGGCAGGAAGTAGCGCAGGTAGGCGTTGAGACTGCGCGGATCGCCCATGTAGTCGTTGGAAAGGCTGGAGCGTTCCCCGGTAAGCGAACGGGAGAGATCGCGAATCGCGTAGTGCAGTTCAGCCATGTGTTTTGCCCGCAGCGGAACGATCCGATCAAGAACGGCCAGATAGCCGTCCAGTATCTCTGATACGTCTGCCGAGGGCAGGGGGAACAGCGAACTTACTTTAATAGACATATTGAAAAATCATCCTTTCGAGATACTTCCGCCCGAAATCCTCGTTCCCGGCCAGTTCCAGTACTTTGGAATTGTCCGGAAGGGTTGCGGCGAAGTCCCGACTTTTTTGATTGTTGGCTAGAATTATAGCTCCCGCAAGGGAGGTGTTGCCTGCGGCACGGGTGATTCCGTATGTTTCCGCAGGAATGAATCCGGTGCTGACCAGATCGTTTATGTTGACATGCTGCCCCATGGCTCCGCCGAGTATTATCTGCCGGAGTTCTGAAGGGGCCAGCCCGGCATCCTCAAGCAGTGCGGACATGGCAAGATTGAAGGCGGCCTTGACTTTCAGGATTTCCTCCACGTCTGCGGCGGGCAGGAAAAACCCGTCCCTGCCGAGATCGAGTGCCGGTGTGCCATGTATTTCGGTTATGTTGCGGGCCAGTCGCGCGGCAAGCGGCGTATTGCCGGGGGCGAAGTTTCCTTCCCTTGTGAGCACACCTGCTTTCAGCAGCAGGGCGCAGAGTGAAAGATAACCGGTGCCGGTTATACCCGGAATTTCATCCTTCTGCTCTCCGTCTATGAAGGACGGAACAAGTCCTGCCGGGCTGAGAGTGAAGGCGGAGACTGCACCCGGTCCGGCCGTACGTCCGTTGCTCATTCCGACTCCTTCAAGAGCCGGTCCCATCGGCACAGAGGAGACAATGTACCTGTTCTCGGATAATCCCAGAACAAATTCTCCGTTGGTGCCGAGGTCCGCAAAGAGATACGGGTATTCCGGTTTTTCCTTTGAAAAGTTGAGCGCCACTATCCCGGCGGTTATATCCGCACCAACAAACGGAGCCAGATGGGGCGGGATGTAAGCCTGCGGGAGGTCTGTGTCAAGGTTTACAATGTTCCCTCCACGATCGGGAAGGGTGTATGGTGCACGGCAAAGCCCCTCTACGTTATGCTGCGAAAGAATCGAAGTCATGGAAGGGTTGCCGGCAACGACCATTTCTTCGACCTGTCCGGTTCCGGCAATGATCTCCTTCAGCCTGCTGGTGACAAGCTTTGAAAGGACGGTGCACTGTCCCGGAATGGAAGCATAAGCCAGTCTGGACATGACCTCGCTGCCAAGTCCCATCTGGGGGTTGAGTTCCCGGCCGGATTTTACCGTCTCTCCGTCAAGGGTAAAAGCCCAGTGCAGTCCGGTTGTGCCAAGGTCCACGGCCAGTTTCAGTTCACCGTTCATCTGTTCAGATGATGTGTCGGTAATTCTGGGGACCACCCGTTTTGCCGGGGGAATGGTCACCCGTGCGGCTTCGGCCCTGTGCAGGCAGGAAAGCCTCCAACCTGCTTCGATTTCCTGCGGACTGAGCTTTTTCTGTTCTTCCTTGCGTGCTTCCGGAGGCTCGGATTCAAATTTCACTTTGCACAGTCCGCACCTGCCCATGCCTGAACACAGCGGAACTTCCCTGAACGCCCCGTGCAGGAAAAGCACCTGCGCAAGGCTCCGTTCGGCAGAAGGCTCAATTTCCGTGACGCTTCCGTCTTCGAAACGTACATGCAGTGATTTTTCCATATTCATGCTTCCGTAAAAAAATTAACCGCACCGGCATATGCTATATGCGGTGCGGGGTCTTGGCAAGGCAGGTGAGCAGTCAGGGGGCTCAATTGTCCAGTTTCTTGATGGCCTTTTCCAGATTTTCCATCCAGCGGGCGGCAAAAATATCGAATTCCCCTATCCCCTTGGGGATGGCGATAACCTCTATTCCTCTGGAAGCAACAATGCTTTTCCATGAGTTTTCATGCTCCCCGGCCATATCTTTTTTGACGTGGTTTCCGGCTCCGAAGAATAGGGGAAGCATGTAGGCTTTTTTTATGCCGGATTTTTTTATGCGTTCACTTATGTCCACTACGGCGTCTTCGGAATTGAGTTTGCCGAGGTACGCGTTTTTGTCCTTGGATTCCAGACGCTGCTTGAATCTGTCATAAAGGGCGTTGCCGCTGTCGGAATATTTCGAACCGTGGGCAACCAGAATCAGGGCTTCCTTTTCCGGGTCCCTTTCTTCCAGCAGGGTCAGGATCAGGTCTGATACTTCGTCTATTTCCTGTTCCCCGGTAAGCAGCGGATATCCCAGAACGGCCTTTTCAAGACCTGTTTCTCCGTTTTCCACCCTCTTTACAAGTCGGCTGATGTTGTTGAATTCCGTTCCGGCAACAACGTGGAGGGACTGTACTACAACATGGGTGACACCGTTCCGGGCCAGTATTTCCAGATTCTGTTTGACTGTTGGAAGGGATTGCCCTTTTTCTTTCAACTTCTTGAGGATGTGTCCCGATGTAAAAGCACTTTGAATGATAGTATCCGGGTAACGTTCCTTGGCCATCTTCAGAATATTGCCCAGCGCAGAGCTGGCAGCTCTGTTGTTTGAGCCGTGTGCCGCGAACAAGATGGCTTTTTTCATCAACTGATCCTGTATTATTTTTTGTCTGGGGTTAGAGGACTTGAACCCATAGCAGACAATTCCTGCATAGAAAAGCCTTTTAGGAGGATTGGAAAAAAATCCTGGGAGCAGTTCCTGTTAGTCTTCAGAATCGTTCATCTGGCTGGATATAAGCGTTTCCGTATCTATTACCAGAGCGTCCTTTTCGCCCATCATCCCGAAACCGAGGATGGGCAGCTTGTAGATGCTGTTTACAGGCAGGGTGAATCCGGTGACGACAGCCTTCTGCTGACGCAGGACATCATCAACCATGATGGCGGCTTTTATCTCGCCCATTTTAACGAGAATTACCTTGGGTATGACTCCCGGACCTGGTTCGGGCAGGTCGAATATCTTGTACATCCGGATGAGAGGATGAACCTTTCCGCGAATGGAGACTGTTTCCCGGCCGTCCGGAAGGTCGGTGAAATCCTTTTCCGATGGTTCATACACCTCAAGCACTTCCCGGCTGGGGAAGATGAATGTCTCTTCACCTACTGTGGTGATCAGCGCATCCACGATGCCTTCGTTGACCGACCTGCTCAGGGGGATGGCTATGGTAAAAGTCGATCCTTTGCCCAGTTCGCTCTTGATTGATATCTTGCCGTCCAGGGTATTCTTGATTGCCGTTACCACGGCATCCATACCTACACCCCTCCCAGAGATATCGGTTACGGCGCTGGCTGTGGAGAACCCGGACTGGAGGATGAACTCATAGATTTCTTCCTGAGTGTATTCCTTTTCCGGGTCTGCGATTCCCTTCTCCAGTGCTTTGGTCAGAAGTATTTCGGAATCCAGTCCTTTTCCGTCATCGCTGATTTCGATGTATGCGAATTCTCCCTTGCGGGAAGCTGCGAGATGGACACTGCCCATTTCATCCTTTCCGGCCATCTGGCGGTCGTCCGCAGATTCAATCCCATGGTCGAGGGCATTTCGCAGCAGGTGTACCAGCGGCTCGTTGAGACACTCGACAATCGTTTTGTCCAGAGCCAGATCATCTCCGTCTATGGTGAACTTGATACGTTTACCCAGTTTCTGCGATGTAGATTTGACCAGCCTGTGCATGGGCATGAAAATCTGTTTGAGCGGGACCATCCTGATTTCGTCAACCTCGGACTGCAGATTGCGGATAACCTTGTCCAGCTCGGACAGACTGGAGTAAATTTTGGAAATATTATCGGACTTGGTCTGGGCTATGACCGCATAGGTGACCATCAGTTTGCCGACCAGTTCAATGAGCGAGTCCAACTGCTGGGTTGAAACCCGGATGGAGGAAATCGCCTGAGCATCCTTTTTGCGGGGTTGGGGCTTTGCCGGGCTTGAAACTTCACCGGTTCCCATTGTTTTTGCGGCTGCCTTCTCGGGTTCACCCTGGCGGGCTTCTTCTGCCGGGGGCGGGGTTTCGCCTGCATCGGAAGATTCGCTTTCATCCTTCGGCGGGGATACCGGGTCCATCTTTTCCCAGCCGTCCGCCTCGTCCGGGGTTTCACCGACCATGGCCGCCATTTCGGCCATCATTTCCCGCTCGGCTTTTTCAAGGTCGAAAGAAGATTTCGATGCGGACTCTGCACTGTCTGTCGTCTTTCCGGATTCTATTCTGGCAGCGCCCTTGTCCAGCAGGCCGCCGATGCAGAAATAAAATCTTTTCTGAGCTTCCGTGATATCGAGCAGAGTGGAGACCAGTTCCGGGGTGATCGGTGTTATGCCGTCGTTCAGCATGTCCATCAGGGCGATGACCTGAGCCGAGGGCATTTTCACATGCTCCAGTCCCAGGTCCTGCAGGACAGGTGTAATATTTCCCGAGCCGTGTTCCAGGTTGATGATTGATTCCTGAAGCTGGCTGATACAGCTGGAAATACTGTCTTTCATTATCCGTTTACTCCGGCGTTACTTTAAGAAGCTCTCTCTGCTTTCAAAAACAGGCAGGTATTTTTGAAAACCCCAGGAATAAAAGATGCCCATGCTCTGGTTGTTCATTCCGGTAAGGCCTATTTCTCTGGAATCGGCATATTCGGCAATCAGTTCAAAAAAAGTTGAACCGACCGAAACGGATTCGCTGAAATCGAACAGAACCGGCCTGCCAGCATCCATGGAGTCCATTTTCTCGCGCAGCGCCTGCAGCTGATCCTGATGGAAAAGTCTTCTGGCCTTTACGGTGACTATTTCCGAATCTTCCAGGGATTCCACTTCCACCGGGCTCCCTGTTTCCGGACCTGCCACGGAAGACGGGCTGCCTTCTCCGGAAAGTCTGGACTCTATGTCATCCGTTGCCGCCTTGTCATAGCTTCCTGTCTCACGCAACTGCTCTATGAGCATGAAGATGGAGTTTACGGACTCTATGGCCAGCGCGATCTGGGGCAGTTTGCGGTCAACTTCCCCGGACTGCATTTTTTTCAGGAAACTCTCCACCTTGTGCGTAAAGGCTGAGGCCGGTTCAAAACCGGACATGAATCCTGTTACCCCCTTGATCGTATGCAGCGGTCTTGAGAGTATTTCTATGCCCTCTTCAATGCACTGCTCGTCAAGAAGGTCTATGCCTTCCAGCACCTGCGGATAGTATTTGTCGTTTACTTCTGAAAAGAATTCTTCGACAAGGGAATCGTCTTCACTCATATTATATATCCCATCAAGCCGGATATTATTTTTGCAGGAGACCCAGCTTCTCAAGTTCCGCGTAAAGTTTGTCCCGTTCGACCGGCTTTACTATGTAGGCTGAGGCCTCGACATCGTGGAATGACTTAATGACCGTCCTGGCATCATTCAGAGCCGTGGTCATCACAACTTTGGCCGGATTTCTGGTCCCGGAGGATTTCTCAAACTTTCTTATCTCCGCCAGGGCGGTGAGGCCGTCCACTCCGGGCATCATTATATCCATGAGGATAAGTCCGTAAGGATTCCCTTCTTCGTACGCCAGTCTGTATGCTTCTATGGCCTCTTCGCCGTTTACGACAATGTCTATCTGGAAAAGCGGGGCCAGGAAAGTGGACAGCAGTTTTCTGCCCACGAATTCGTCTTCCGCAATTAATGCGCGCATTGAATCCTCCGAATGATATATTCTTTGAAAGAATTGCACATGATGGTTTTTTTGGCAATCCAATGTCAATTTATTTCAGTAAAATGTTGTCCATTCTGATTGAGATTATGGCAACCTTGCCAAGTTCATCTGTGTGCTGTACCTAATTCCGCATGAAAAGCTACAGAACACCGCAGAGAGAAGCGAGAGTAATGGAGGTGCTGTCCAAACGGCAGAAGGACCTCACCCTGATTATAGATAATGTCTGGGACCCTCATAATGTTTCCGCCATATTGCGCAGTTGTGATGCATTCGGCGTGTATGGGATACATTTATACTACACCGAGTCCTCATGGCCGGAACTGGACAGTAAAGCTTCCGCATCCGGCAAGAAATGGGTTGAACGGAAGATTCACAGCGACCCTGCTGCCATGATCGGCGGATTGCGTGAGCAGGGATATCAGGTCTTGAGGACCGGGTTTTCGGATTCCGCCAGACCGTTGATGGATTTCGACCTGAGCAAGCCTTCGGCTGTCATCCTGAGTAACGAACACAGCGGTACGGCACCCGAGCTTGCGGAACTCGTTCCCGATGAAGTCTACATACCCATGCAGGGCATGATCCGCAGTTTCAATGTTTCCGTTGCTGCGGCCATTATCCTTTATCATGGATTCACGCAGCGTTTTGCCGCCGGGATGTATGATTCACCTTCATTCGATCCGGATGAAATGGAAGCCCTTGCGGAGCGCTGGCTAGCCCGCTAATTCGCTCCATTTCTTTTCAGCGTCGGCCCAGAGTGACTCCAGGTCCCGCGTGAAAACGGAATTGAGTACTTTTTCCGAATACTTGCTTTCCAGCTTGATTTTATTGCCGAAAACCTGAGCCATGGATTTTGCGCTGGAGGCCTTGGCAAGACTTGAATGCTGGATGTGGCCTATTCCAAGCTGGCCTGCGTAGACGTGTGTGTATCCTGCCGCGTAGGCCCGCAGGTCGCGTTCAAGGTCATCGAACTGGGTCGGGTTGAAACGGACATCGAAGCCGCCGCACCGGTGAACAGCTTCCATGTTGAGCATGTGGCAGCAGCCGGAGAGGTGCACAGCCGGACGGGTGTAGGTGAACTGCCCGTAATCGAATGCATTGCGGCAGCTGTCGAAGACCATGACCCTTTCTTCCAGTCCTTCTATCTGGGATACGGTTCTATCCGGCGGAAAAAGGTGGTAGTCGGCGGACTGGAGCGATCTGGGCTCGCTGGTGGAAGTTATGCGGCAGCCCACGGCTCCGGGATTTCCATGATGTTCTGCCGTGGCCAGCAGATGCTCCAGCCAGTTCTGCGGCAACTCCACATCATCGTCGAGAAAGACGGCCCATTTGGCCTTGCGGGCTTCCGGTTCGCTGAGAAGCCAGTTGCGGGCCGGAGGAGCTCCCACGTTGATCGGCAGCTGTATTCCCCGGTACCGGCCTTCCTGAAACCGTTCCGCCGCGTTTGCTACAACTTCCGCTGTGGTATCGTTTGATCCGTTATTCAGAGCCAGCACCCTGGCGCCTCCGATGTTTGAAGCGGCCACGTTCTTTAGGGTTTTTTCCATGAGGGCACCGTTGTTCCAGGAGTAAAGCAGGATGACTACATCATCGGAAGTGTCCAGAGCCCCCCGGATGTCGATGGGATGTTTCAGCGCGTGCAGCTTAAGCCCCCAGTTTATATTCCACATGTTTTCCGTCCACAGTCCATGCAGTGCCTTGATGCCTTCCTCTTTTGCATCAGAACGCAGCAGCAGTTCGGCGCGCATGTAGTCCTTCCATAAGGACCAGACTTCACCGTCAAGATTTTCTACTTCCTTGAGAGCTTCTTCCGGAGTGCCGTATAAAAATCTGTATTCGGCGTAGAGCCGCTGCCGCAACTGGGTTAATCCCTCATCCCATTCAATTGTTTCCAGAATGCTCAAGGGCAGTTCCGGGCTCCCCATGCGCAGCAGAGTGTCCCATGACCCTGCCAGCCATGAAAGACTGTGCGGCCCGCGCAGAAACGGGAAAAGATGCCTTATTATCAGTTTTGAATCTGCGGAGAGCAGCAGGTTGTCCAGATCTTCCTGCGGTATTTCGTGCTGAGGGGAGGACAGAAGAGTCTTGAGCAGCCCCGTACCCTGTCCCGATCTGCCTTCATGATTGAAACATGCGGCCGCAGCCTGCATGTCCAGCGGATTCTGGGTCCACAGCAGTCTGGCTACTTTCCCGGATATGTCGGCCAATTCTTTGCTTGCGCTCGAACGGCTGTCCAGCATGTTTATCAGCCCTAGCTGTCTTCCGGGCTCTTCGGTGCCCAGAACCCAGAGGGGAATGATCTTTTTCAGTTCATTCAGAGTAGTTGCGGCTTTGGAAACCGAGGGCGGGTCTTGCAGGTTCATCTTTCACTCCGGTTGCTGGTGCTGTAGTCCGTCCACTAATATGATAAACCGGCAATAAAGTCATGCCGGATTGCACGGTGCTTCAGAAGCCGTGATGGCCGAGACATACCAAAAGATGCTGGACATAATGTCTAAAGCTGGTATTACTATGCGTTCCGCACGCCTTGTGCTCAATGGAGTTTAACAATGACCGAACAGGAAGCAATAGAGATAATAAAAACCGGCGGGGTTCTGATTTATCCCACCGAAACCCTTTTTGCCGTGGGCGCAGACGCCTGTGACGAAAGGGCTGCCAATCGTGTTTCGCGCATAAAGGGCAGACCTGTCTCCAAGCCTCTTCCGCTCATTATCGGCAGTATGGAACAGCTTGATCTGGTGACGGATTTTGCTTCGGCAGAACTGCTCAAGCTGGCCAGTCAGTTCTGGCCGGGATCTCTGTCGATTCTTGTAAAGGCCCGTTCGGAACTTCCTTCCGTGGTCAAGGATTCGCGCGGCTATACATCCGTCCGTTGGACGGACCATCCTCTGGCCGGTAAATTATGCGTAAAAGCGCGTACTCCGCTTATAGCCACCAGTGCAAATATGAGCGGTAAACCGGCCGTTGCCAGGGCCGAAGATCTGGACGAAGATCTGGTAATGGCTGTCGAGGGAGTCTATGACGGAACTCCCGGTCCCAGGGGCGGGGCTCCGTCCACAGTCGTCGAACCGCTCAAAGGTGGAGTTGTGAAGATTTACCGGGACGGAGTCATTCCCCGTTCAACACTGGTCAGAGCAGGATTTTCCATAGCCGATTAATTTTTTTGTATTTTCAAGCAGTTGGACCTGTCCTTCGGGGCAGGTTTTTTTGTGTTCAAATTTTTGCACCGTCCGGTCCGCGGTACTGGTGAAGGGCGGCTCCGCAGCCTGTTTTTCCGGATTCATTTCATCCGGTCCCGGTTGTGCGGGACTTTTTTGTATCCTTCGATGCGTGTTCCGGTCGGTCTGGAGTTGCGAACTCCGGTATGAAGGGTAAAAAATATTTTACCGCAGTTGACCGTATGGAAGCTCTCCTCGTCAGTCAGTAAAAAAAATTTAACTCCAAGCTCCTGCTGTATGAACCTGCTGAATTTTATTTTTGTCTTTTATTTAAGTATCTTGTTCTAGAAAAAGTTTGCTTGAATTACTTGGCACGCACGTTGCAATATTCAAATCACCTTCATTCTTTTGCTGAGATAATGCCGAAAACGGGCCTCGTCAGAAAACTGGCGAGGCCTTTTTCGTTTGGTCATCACTTTTCGATTTTTCTAGACTTTTTCTATAGGTTAAAAATATTTAACCGCAAAAGCCGTTCTGAACGGTATATACTGCGGACAGTTAAAAATATTTTACCGTGCTGAAAAGTGGGTGTACTAATTAGTTTTTGTAAAAGCGTTTTATTTCAATGTGTTGCTGCGTATTGTGGAGTGCTTCTGTTTTTGGCACGCCGATTGCTAAATCAAAATTACCTTCATTCTTTTGCTGAAATAGTATCGAAACAGGCCTTGCCGGAAATGACCGGCGGGGCCTTTTCGATTTTTTGCACTTCTCTCGAAATTTTTCCCCGCTGCGGCCTGTGCCGCTATGGTATATTTGCCGGTCTGCAACAGGTTCTTAACCTTGTATAAGGTTCCTGCGGACATTCATCTGCTAACCTTTATGGTTTAGCTGGGGTGTAATCTGTATAAACGGCGTTAGAAGAGTTCAATAAATTATACCGCATTGTTTAAAGCGATAACTGATCGTAAGAAAATGCAAATCCTCTTGTCATGAAACTTCATTCCGGTTAATTGTCAATAGTGAGTGCGGCAACAGTTTAATTGACCGCAGGAATGTACATGACGAGTATCAATATAATATATAAGGGTGTCTTGTATGCTAGGTTCAAAACCGTGTCCGCATTGCGGGAAAGATGTGGTCATATATCGCAATCCGGTTCCCACTGTAGACATAATAATTTTTGATCCGCAACGCGGTGTGGTGCTTATAGAGCGTAATAATCCGCCTCTTGGATGGGCATTGCCCGGAGGGTTTGTTGACTATGGGGAGAGCCTGGAACATGCTGCCGTGCGTGAAGCCAGGGAGGAAACAGGGCTTGAAGTCTCCCTGACCGGTCTTGTAGGTGTTTATTCCATGCCGTGGCGGGACGACCGCCAGCATACCATAAGCATAACATACAGTGCCGTTGCCAGTGATCCGGGAGCGCTGGCAGCCGGGGACGATGCTGGTAACGCCCGTTTTTTTCAGTTGGACGCTCTACCGGATCTGGTCTTTGATCACAGGGATATACTTGGTGATTTCTCTTCGAAAATCTTGAGGTTGCAAACTTCTTCTACCGTCTGCAGCACAGACTAACAGGTAAAAAAACGGAGTAGGATCGGTGTACGAGGTTTTATATGTAACATCGGAGATGTATCCTTTTTCCAAAACCGGGGGGCTCGGCGACGTTATGGGGGCGCTGCCGCCTGCAATCAGCCGCAATGGAGTTCGGACTGCGGTGGTGACCCCGTTCTACGGGCGTATGAATCTGGACGGACACAAACTCCGCCTGGTTTATTCTGATCTGCATATCGGTTACCCATGGCCTTCCACAACGGCTGAAATCTACCAGACAGATTACGAAGGTATTTCGGTATATTTTGTCGGTCGCGGTGAATACTTTGATCGGCGTCATTACTACAACACCCATAACGGGGACTACTTCGACAATTGCGAAAGGTTCATCTTTTTCTGCAAAGCAGTCCTGAAGCTGGCGCGGATGCTGCCTTCGCCCCCGGCAATAATCCATTCCCACGACTGGCAGTCTGCTCTGGTGCCGCCATACCTGTATTTTGAGCGTGCCGGAGATTCCTTCTGGACCCATACAAAAACAGTTACCACAATTCATAATCTGGCTTTTCAGGGACGGTTTTCCGAAAGGCTTTTTCACGAATCCGGGCTGCCCCCCGAAGCATGGTCCATGCATGGTGCGGAGTTTTACGGAGACCTGAACATGCTTAAGGCCAGCGTCGCTTATAGCGACGCTGTGACTACGGTCAGCCCCTCTTATGCGCAGGAAATTCTCGGACCTGAATTCGGCTGCGGTCTGGAAGGTTTTTTGAACAGCCAGGCGCACAAGCTGGAGGGAATTTTAAACGGAGCGGATTATTCGGTGTGGGACCCCGGCAGCGACAAGTTTCTGCCGTGCTGCTACGGACCGGACGCCGTACAGGGAAAGCAGGAGTGCAAGATTTCCATGCTCAGGGAATTCTCCATGTCGGAGCAGCTTGAAGATAAGCCCGTGCTCGGGTTTATCGGACGGTTGCGTGACCAGAAGGGGATTGATCTGCTCATTGACATCCTGCCCGGGCTGATGGAGAAGGACCTGGGAGTGATCGTACTCGGCGAAGGTAATCTTGCCTATGAAGCCCGGCTGCAGGAACTGATGGAGAATTATCCCGGACGGCTGTGCGTTCTGGTCGGATATACTGAAAATCTGGCGCATCTCATTCAGGCCGGAACGGATATTTTCCTTATGCCTTCCCGATATGAACCATGCGGTCTGACCCAGATATACGCGTTGCGTTTCGGTACACCGCCGGTCGCTACCGCAGTCGGCGGCCTGCGCGATACCATTACTCCCTATCCCGCTGACGGTGCTACCGGATTCACCTTTGCCCGTCCCGAATCCGGGCTTTTCTACGATGCCATTATGCAGGCCCTCGGTGCCTGGGAAAACCGGGAGGAGTGGGTCCGTATGGTTGAGCGGGCCATGCGCAAAGAATTCACCTGGGACCGCGCGGCGCACGAATACATAAACCTGTACCGCAAACTCGGTGCAAGAATTTAGGGGTTGAAATGTCCCGCAGAGAAATTGAAAAACTTGCCGAAAGGCTGCATGTGGATGTCGAAGGTCTGGAACTTGTGGAGGCTGTGCGTCTGCTGCAGCGGATAGAAGGACACTTTGATTGTTTTGCACGGGCTGAAAGCGGCTTCTGCGATCAGACCGGTTGCTGTTTTTATACAGAATGCATGGAAAATTCGACCAATTCCGAGGAAAATACCGCCGATGCCTGAGACTCTGCCAGTTTACATAGCTCCGTTTGATCTGTTCCTGTTCGGTAAAGGAGAGCACTGGGATATCTATCGTATTCTCGGTGCCCATTTCGATGTGCAGGAAGGGATGGAGGGCTACCGTTTTGCCGTATGGGCTCCCAATGCCCGAAATATATACGTCACCGGAGATTTCAACGACTGGGATACGAAAGCCAACCGTCTTTTTCCGGTCGGGGTTTCCGGTATCTGGGCCGGTTTTGTTCCCGGTGTCCGCCCCGGTCTGCTTTACAAATACAATGTGGTAACCGGCGATGGCCATGAAGTAATGAAAACGGACCCCTTTGCATTTCGTACGGAAATGCGTCCGGGGCATGCCGCCGTGACCTGGGGGCTGGACAACTACAACTGGGATGACGAAGAGTGGATGACAAGGCGGCGCGCAACAGGTCTTCCTCTGGACAAGCCGGTGTCGTGTTACGAAGTGCATCTCGGTTCATGGCGGCGTGAGGGCTGGAACTACCGTTCCTATCGCCAACTTACCGGAGAACTGATTCCCTACGTCAAGGATATGGGCTTTACCCATATAGAACTCATGCCCATTGCCGAGCATCCTCTTGACGAATCATGGGGATATCAGACCACCCATTACTATTCTCCCACTTCCCGCCACGGCAACCCGGACGACCTGCGGTATTTCATCGACCGGTGCCACAGGGAAGGGATAGGCGTTATACTGGACTGGGTTCCGGGCCATTTTCCCAAGGACGAGTGGGGACTGGGGCGGTTTGACGGAACGGCCCTGTTCGAGCATGCCGATCCGCGCAAGGGAGAACATCCCGACTGGGGTACCTATATTTTCAACTTCGGGCGGCATGAGGTCAGCAATTTTCTGCTTGCCAACGCATTGTACTGGCTCAAGGAATTCCACATCGACGGATTGCGTATAGACGCCGTGGCCTCAATGCTCTATCTGGATTATTCCCGGAACGAGGGTGAGTGGATTCCAAACGAGCATGGCGGCAACGAGAATCTGGAATCCATCGAACTGCTCAAGAATCTCAACACCGTGGTACACAAGCAGTTTCCCGGAGCCATAATGGTAGCTGAGGAATCAACTTCCTGGCCGGGAGTGTCGCGGCCCGTCTACACCGGCGGACTAGGCTTCACCTTCAAGTGGAACATGGGCTGGATGAACGATACGCTTGATTACATGGAGCACAGCCCCGTTCACCGCTCCTATCATCAGAACAAGCTTACGTTCTCCATGATCTATGCCTTCAGCGAGAACTTTTTTCTGCCTCTCTCCCACGATGAGGTAGTGCACGGCAAAGGCGCGCTTCTTTCCAAGATGCCCGGAGACACCTGGCAGCAGATGGCCAACCTGCGCCTTCTTTTCAGCTATCAGTGGGCCCATCCGGGTAAGAATCTGCTTTTCATGGGCTGCGAGTTCGGGCAGTGGAACGAGTGGAATTGCCGGCAGGAACTTGATTGGATACTGCTGGATTTCCCCTCCCATCAGGGTCTGCGCAATACCGTGAAAGACCTTAACCGGCTGATGCTGGATAATCCGGCCATGTACAGGCATGATACGGACTGGTCCGGGTTTGAATGGGTTGATTTCAGCGATTACAAGTCCTCGGTCATGAGTTTTCTGCGTAAGAGTGACGGCGATAAACCTGTGCTCTGGGTTTTCAATTTCACGCCGGTTGTTCGGACAGGATACTGCCTCGGCGCTCCCGAAGGCGGCTACTGGAAAGAAATATTCAACTCGGATGCAGAAATATACGGCGGTTCCAATGTCGGGAACGTAGGGATGGTCGAAGCACGCAAAGCCGGAGACGTGGGTGCATTTCCGTATTATCTGGAGCTTACCCTGCCGCCTCTGGCAGCCATTGCCCTGAAGCCGGAAGGTTGATCGGCGGCCGGTTTTAAGCCGAACAGCATGGTTTGACCTGCGGAGTTGGATTTGTCGCGCTTCGCGCTTTTGATAATCTGACTTCGCCGCTGGCGGCGAAATCAAGTTGTAAAAAGCGCGAAGCTCATCAAAAGTTATCCCCTGGCAGTCGGTCAGGGATTTTTTATTAGATGGTACTGATTATGAAGAAAGAAATATGCGTTACTCTTGGTGATCCTAACGGGCTTGGCCCGGAGCTTGTGTGCAGGTTGTTTCCTGACCGCAGGACGGACCGGGCATACCTGATGCTTGGTCCGGAAAACGGTCTGCTCTGGCATATGGAGAAGCTCGGGTTGGAAAAATTTTATACAGTTCTGGACAATCCTGCGGAAATCGCCGGGGCCGAGCCGGGATACTACCTGTATTGTCCAGCGGTGTTGAATGATTTCGAACTGAAGGTTGGTATGGCCGATCCGGAAGGCGGGCGCTGTGCCGGAGAATCTCTTGAGACGGCCATGGAACTGCTCAACAGCGGGACTGTTGCAGGGCTTGTCACCTGTCCGCTCAACAAAGCCATGCTTCAGCTTGCCGGGTTCGATTTTCCGGGACATACGGAATTTCTGGCCACAAGGTCCGGTGTCGGCAGGGAGAATGTCTGCATGCATCTTGGCGGTCCGAAACTTAAGGTCAGTCTTGTTACAACTCATCCACGGTTTGTGGATATTCCGGGGCTTATCACTCAGGAAAGAATTCTTCGCTGCATTGAACTGACCGACGGGCTGATCAAATCACTGGGGCTGGACGGGCCGATTGCAGTATGCGGGCTGAATCCTCATGCCGGGGAGTCCGGCAGGATAGGTACGGAGGAAATCGAGGTAATAGAACCTGCAATACGTGAGGCCGTGAAGCGCGGTTTCAATGTGGAAGGGCCATTCCCCGGTGATACGGTTTTCTATTTTGCCGCAGAAGGCAACTACAGTGCCGTGCTGGCCATGTATCATGATCAGGGCCTTGCTCCGCTGAAGCTGCTGCATTTCAGCGAGGCGGTAAATATCACTCTGGGCCTTCCTTTTCCGCGGACATCGCCGGACCATGGCACCGGTTATGATATTACCGGTACCGGCAGGGCTTCTCTGGAAAGTTTCGAAGCCGCTATGGAGGCAGCTGAACTGATGGTGGACGCCTGAGCAGGCGGAGTTTTCGATAAGAGAGGATGAACCGTTTTTTACTGTAAAAAAGCAAGAGGGGAAGACCAACTTACTGGTCTTCCCCTCTTGTCTGCCGGAGCCTCACCGGGCTCCGCTGCAGTAAAGAAAACTTAAACGCCGAAGGGGCCGAACTTCTTGACGTATTCCTGAAGTTCTTCCCAGAGGTGTTCGGAAAACTTGTCGTACTTTTCAGCTGCTGTGTCGTAGCTTTCAAGTTTTTTTACGACTTTGGCAGCCTTATCGTATACACCCTTGAATTCTTCTTCGTCCATTCCAGCCATTTTCATGGCCTCTTCTTTGGAAAGGTGACCGGTATGGACAAAGACCCCGGACAGAACGCCCATCATTTTTTTTACGTTCTTCTGAGCCATTTCGCACTCCTTAAAAAAAAGTAATAATTGGTTAACCTCGTCAGCCATATTGCTGTTAACACTATATTCCTCATAATTGCAAGTAGTTCGGCAATGCCCGGAGCATTTACTGGTTATTATTTTCAGTCTTTTGAGCCATCTGTCCGGGACCATTGCTTTTTGCCCGTCCCGCAAGTATTGTCTGGCTTCCCGCAGAGCGGGAGGAAATAAATATGAATAAATTCAATAATAGCATTTGGATAAACGCAGGAGAAGCCTCAGGCGACATGCACGGGGCAATGCTTGCACGAGAACTGGTCAAGCGCGACCCCGGCCTCAGGATTATGGGCATGGGCGGCTCGGATATGGAAAAGGCCGGCTGCGAGCTGCATTACTCCATGCAGATGATCAATCTGGTGGGTTTCACGGAAGTTTTTCCAAAGCTGCCCAGCCTGCTTCGGCTGTTCGGAAAAATAAAGTCCGTATGGAAGAGGGAGCGTCCGAAGTGTGTTGTGCTTATAGACTGCCCCGACTTCAATTTCCGGCTGGCCAGAATTGCACATGGGCTCGGAATTCCGGTATATTATTATATAACGCCGCAGATTTGGGCCTGGAGACAGGGAAGGGCCGAATTCCTGAAAAAATATGCTCGCAAGATACTGTGCATTCTTCCGTTTGAGCAGCAGTTTTTCAAGGACCGCGGGGTGGACGCCACTTATGTGGGGCATCCGCTTATGGATATTATCCCTTTGTCCGATCTTGATGCGCTTGAACCTGATCCGAATCTTGTGGGGATACTGCCGGGCAGCCGCAGCAGGGAGATATCTTCTCTGTTGCCGGAATTTGCCAAGGCGGCAGAAATGCTTGCCGGAGAGTTTCCCGATCTTCATTTTTCAATTGCCCGTGCTCCGGGAGTGCGTGAGGAGAAGTTGCGCAGTTTCTGGCCGGAGCGGTTGCCGGTGACCATATGCGGTCCTGACGAGCGGTACCGGATGATGCGCAGATCGAATGTTATCATGGCCGCTTCCGGAACTGCGACGCTTGAATGTGCCCTGATAGGAACTCCGACTCTGGTGGCCTACAGGATGGCCCCGCTTACGGCTTTCCTTGCACAGAAGGTGATTAAGGTAAAATACGTCAGCCTTGCCAATATTATACCTGACAGACTCATTCTGCCGGAGTTCCTGCTGCATAATGCCACTGCGGAGAATTTCTTTGAACAGGTAAGGCAGTGGGTGGCAGAACCGCATACCGCTTCCGCCGTACGCAGCGAACTTTCGGAACTGAGGGAAATGCTCGGAGCCCCGGGAGTTGCGTCCAGAACCGCGGATGCCATACTTGAAGACCTACACAGCATCTGATTGACCGGTTGAGATATTTACTCCTCGTGTATAAATAATTTTACAGTCTGTATACTTGTTCGTTTTTGCCTTTCGGTTTGCGCAGGTAATTGCTTTTAGCCCGGTTTGAGACTAATCTCGGCGCAGGATTTTGCCTGCCGTTGTAATGGCCCCTGATTGTCTTTTCAGATTTGTCGATCAGGGGATTAATATATTTTTGAGTTTCCTTAAAACAGGTTGCAACCGTTGACTGATCAGCCGGGTCCCGAGCGACTTTGCAGCAGCCGTTCTTTCTTAAAAGGATTTGATTTATGCGTATGCGAATTTCTTTCAAGCTGGCTCTGGTCTTTTTTCTTTTTTCCACCTGTGCCTGCGGTCTGACTTCCTACGTACTGTATTGCACTGCTTCCGCTAAAGTGATGGAAGATATTCGCCAGCGTCTCGGGGATATTGTTGCCATTGCTCCTCAGATTGTCGATTCCCAAATCCATGAAAAACTTCAGCAGCCCTCCCAGGAAGCAGGCTCGGACTACATGATAATCAAGCGTGCTTTGCAAAAGGTGCGCGATGCCTCTTTGGATATCCATTTTATTTATACCATGCGCCAGAGTGCGGACGGGCAGATTGTGTTTGTCGTGGACGCCGAGGAAAATTCGGAAGATATGGCGCATCTGGGAAAGGTTTACGACGAGGCCAGTCCTCTGCTGAGGCAGGTGTTTACTTCGCGCCAGAACAAACCTCGCGTGGAGGAGCAGTGCTACACTGACCAATGGGGAACATGGCTGTCCGGCTATGCTCCCATTTTCAATGCCAAGGGAGTAAGGGTCGGCGTTCTGGGGGTGGATATTTCTGCGGCCAAAGTAGCTGCATACAAACGTGAATTCATGAAGAAGGCCCTGAGCGTCTTCGGTCTTCTGCTTCCGTTATTCCTTCTTGCCGGCTATTGGGTCGGGCGGCGTATTTCGTTGCCTATCGTGGCGGCAAAAGAGGGAGCTGAACGCATCGGCAGCGGCGATCTGAATGCACGGATTCATGTCAGCTCCGACGATGAACTTGGTGTACTGGTTGATTCCATGAATCGCATGGCGGAAAATCTTGGCAGAAATCGGGACAAGCTTACCGAGGTTATGGAGAAATACCGTTCCATTTTTGAAGGAGCTGCGGATGGTATTTTTCAGTCTTCGCCCGATGGTAAGTTTGTAACCGTCAACCCGGCCATGGCTGATATTCTGGGATATGCTTCGCCGGAAGAAGTTATGGAAAACGTTACGGATATGTCCACCATGCTCTATGCAAGGGCTGAAGATTATGAAAGGATCGTCAGGACTCTGGAACTGGAAGGACAGATCAAAGGGATGCAGACTCGGTTTTTGCGCAAGGGCGGCAGCACTGTGGACGTGGAACTGACGATTCTCATGCGGCGTCTGCAAAACGGTATGCTGCTGGAGGGCATGGTCAAAGACATTACGCAGCGTCTGGCCAGGGAACAGGCCGAAAAGGACCGGATGGCGGCGGAGGCTTCCAGTTCTGCGAAAAGTGAATTTCTGGCCAACATGAGCCATGAGATAAGAACACCCATGAACGCGATAATGGGATTTACCGATCTCATGCTGCGGGGAGATATTGAGGAGAAACAACGTATTACTCTGGGCAAGATCAAGGGCGCCTCGCAGACCCTTTTAGCAGTAATCAATGACATTCTTGATTTTTCCAAAATTGAAGCCGGACGTATGGAACTGGAGGTCACGGATTTTTCACTGCATGAGACCATGGCCAATCTGAGTGAAATGTTTTCCCAGAAAGCGCATGAGCGGGACATCGAGTTCATGGTGTCCATTGCCGAAGGAACACCGTCCGCCTTGTGCGGTGATCCGGTTCGGTTGGGACAGGTGCTTATCAATCTGCTGGGTAATGCGCTTAAGTTCACGGAAAAAGGTGAAGTGGTCGTGGAAGTACGCCCGGCACGGGAGCAGCCTGCGGATGATGAGCATGTGATGCTTGAATTCGCTGTGGTGGACACAGGCGTCGGCATTCCCAAAGAGCGCCTCGGTTCCGTGTTCGATTCTTTCAGCCAGGCCGATACGAGCACTACACGTAAATTCGGCGGAACAGGGTTGGGGCTGACCATCTGCCGCCAGCTGACGGAACTTATGGGCGGAAGCATTCACGTGGAAAGCGTACCGGGACAGGGCAGCCGTTTTGTGTTCACAGCCTGTTTCGGCCGTCAGCCGGAAGACAGAGAGCTTCGCCTGAGTGCGCCCAAGGATTTGCGCGGTCTCAAGGTTCTGGTGGTGGATGATAACGAAACATCACGGGAGATTCTGGTATCGGCGATCAATTCATTTCAGATGGAGGCGGCAACCGCAGCTTCCGGGCAGGAAGCCCTGCAGGCCATGCAGAAGGCCTCTCCTCCTTTTGATCTGGTGCTTATGGACTGGAAGATGCCAGGCATGAACGGTCTTGAAACTGCGCGGAATATCAAGGAAAAACTGAAGCTGAACAAGGTGCCCATCATCTGCATGGTTTCTGCTTACGGGCGCGAGGATCTCCTCCGTCAGAGCGACAGGAATTTTCTGGATGCCTTTCTGCATAAACCTGTAAACCAGTCGTTTCTGTTTGACTCGATAATGGAACTTTTCGGCCACAGTGAAGCTCTGGTAACGGAGCGGGAACGCAAAAATGAGACCTCAAGAACTCCTGCCCATTTAAATGGAGCTAAAGCCCTTCTTGTGGAGGATAATGCCATAAACCGCGAAGTGGCGCGGGAATGGCTGTCTTCTGCCGGGATTATTATCGAAGAGGCGGATAATGGCATTCAGGCCATTGAGCGGCTCGAAGCCATGGCCGAAGCCGGAGAGCTGCCCGATGTGGTGCTTATGGATATCCAGATGCCGGAACTCGACGGTCTTGAAACTACTCGCAGGTTGAGGCGGGACGAACGTTTTGCGGCTTTGCCCATAATCGCGATGACAGCCCATGCCCTGAAAGGAGACCGTGAGAGGTGTCTTGATGCCGGTATGGACGACTATGTGACCAAACCGATTGATCCGGATGCGCTGTTCCAGGCTTTGGGGGCCCGTGTGTCTGATAAAGGCGGGATAGTCGCGCAGGAACAACCCGCAGTCGTTGCCGCGTCTGAGACAGGGGACGCAGAGGCTCTTGCCGAATTGAATCTCAGCGGCGTGGATGTGGAGGAAGGATTGTTTCGGTGCAATAGCAATGCAAGGCTGTACCGCCGGTTACTTGGTTCCTTTCTGGTGGATTACGCCGGGGCTGATCGTGAAATTGCCCGGTTCGTTGAAGCAGGTTCACAGCCCGATGCTCATCGCGTAGCCCATTCGGCCAAAGGAATGGCCGGTTCGCTCGGCGCCCGGCGTCTTCAGGCCGCAGCCCTTACTCTTGAAACCGCAGCCCGGGAAGGTCAATTGGAAACCGAAGGTCCGGCCTGGGACGAATTCGTATCTGCTTTGACGGAAGTGGCTGTCAGTCTTGATCAGGCTGGATTCGGCATGTCTTCTCATGATAGCACTCCCGAAAAGGAAGAGGGCAGCAGCGTTATCGGCAGGGAAGAACTGGTACGGCATCTGGATGTGCTGGAGCGGGCTCTGGACGATGACCTTGATCTGGCTCGAAATCTGGTTGAAACAATTCGGGAAGCTGTTAATTCAATAACCGGCGGGGATGAAGGGACCAGACTGGGCGAGCACGTGGAAAATTTCGAACTTGACGAGGCTGGCGAAGTGCTGGGCCATGTGCGCGAGTTTCTGTGAACCTTGGCCGATAAAATACCAAGCATTTGAAGGGCAATTAAGTGGGGAGCATATACTGATGACCATAGACGACGCATCGCGAAGCGAGCGGCAGAAAATATTAGTGGTGGACGACAGCAAGCAGAATCTTGAATTGCTTATGGATTTATTCTGCAAGGAATACAAGATCGTGGCGGCTCTGAACGGCGAGCGGGCCCTCAAGCTGGCGCGGACAACACCGCACCCGGATTTGATTCTGCTGGACATAGTCATGCCGGATATGGACGGATATGAGGTCTGCAAACGGCTTAAAGAGGATGATTCCACAAAAGATATTCCGGTTATTTTCGTTACTGCCGTGAGTGAAATAATGGATGAAACGCGCGGTTTCGAAGCCGGCGGGGTGGATTACATCACCAAGCCGTTTCACCCGCCCATGGTCAAGGCCCGCGTGCAGATGCATCTGGCTCTGAAACGCAAGCAGAAGCTGCTTGAGGAGTATGCGTACCTTGATGCCCTGACGGAGATTCCCAATCGCCGCCATTTTGACAATGTCCTGCGCAAGGAGTGCAATCGTTCCCTGCGTTCCCATCAGGGACTGTCACTCCTCATCATGGATATAGACGATTTCAAAGGCTACAATGACGGGTACGGACATGCCCAGGGTGATGAAGTGCTGCGCAGGGTGGCGCAGACTTTGTCGAAAGCTTTGCGCCGGGCCGGAGATTTTCTGGCCCGTTACGGCGGAGAAGAATTTGCAGCAGTGCTGCCTTATACCGATGCGAAGCTGGCCGTGGAAACGGCAGAGGATCTGAGACGGGAGATAGAATCGCTTGGGATCATGCACAAGAGCGGAGGCGGGGCTCTGACTATTTCTCTCGGAGTGGCTTCGGTTCCTCCGAACAAGGAGATCTTTCCTGCAGAGCTTCTTGAAGCCGCAGATAAGGCCCTGTACAAGGCAAAGGACGGCGGCCGCAACCGCGTTGAGTCTGTTACGCTCTGACCGGTTACTTGTTTTTAACATTCGCGTATATAAAAATGTTCGGCCGGTTTTCCCGATTGAGTTCCGGGAAAACTGGCCGTTTTAATGGGGCTTTTTCAGCCTCTGTTCGTTACATGGATGGCGTTAGGCATCTGCTACATGAGGTGGGATAAAAGGCAATTACTCTATAATCCACATATCCCATTCATGGGTCAGGTTACGCAATTTCAACGCAGAGAAATGTCCGCACATTTCCTGGACTGATCCCAGTATTCCAAGTTGCTCGAAGGTAAACTTATCGTCCGCGCTCCCCTTGGCAACAGGAGGAATCGGGGCAGAACCGTATTCTTGAACTCCTGATAAAGGACAGGCACTACCGGTCCGTGGTCCCATGCTGCAGCCTGCTCTGCAAAGAGAGGTTCCCCGGTCAGTTCACCAATACGCAACTCTTTGAAACGCTGCTTACCACGCAGTCCAGCCGCCATCGACAACCAGATTGGTTCCATTAACGTAGCTTGAAGCATCCGAGACAAGATACATAATCGCACCCACTATTTCATGGGATTCAGCCATTCTCCCCAGAGGAACTCTGTTGCCGTAGTTCTTCATAAATTCCTCATTTTGCCCAGACGAAACACCACCGGGAGTCACTGTGTTTGTTCTTACTCCTTTATCTCCCCAGTATGTGGCCAGATATTTCGTCATGCTGACCACTGCTCCTTTGGTTGCAGAATAGACAAGGGGGGTATTTATGGCACCGCCCACGTCTTCGTACCACGATCCTTCGTAGATACGCTGGTCAGGACCTGCAATCCCATAAATTGACGAAATATTGATGATGGTTCCCTTGCCGTCCCTTGCCATTCGGGAGCCTATTTCCCTTACAGTTAGAAATATAGCGGTCATATTTACATCAACCACCGCCTGCCAGTCCGCGAGGTCATATTCCTCCAGAGAAGCAAAATATTTTTTTGATTTAAAGGCCGCGTTGTTGATAAGCGCATCGACTTTTCCGAACTCCTCGTAAAGGTCTTTTCCCCATGATTTTACCGAATCCTCACTTGAGACATCAAGATTGAATGCCTTGGCCCTGCCGGGATATTGCTCATCAATTTCAGCGACCAGCTTGCCGGTTTTTTCGCAATTCCGGCCGCCGACAGCAACTATGGCACCTGCCTGAGCCAGAGCCTTACAGAAAACGGCACCCAATATGCCAGTTGCCCCCGCAATGGCGACAACCTTATCTGTCACATCGAATAGACGATTGTAGTCTGTGACCATAACACATTTTCCTATTTGAGTTTTTGCCGGTTATTCAGAATCGCGATCGCTGTAAAAATAGGACAAAAGATTAAGGTCGCATTTTTCATGGCACATAAAATTTTGAGGATAATCCTTTGACATATGAAGTTTTCTGAATTCGTCAAATTTTTTACCGTTCCAGATTTCTTCCAGACTCTGTTCCATGACGTTTCCAAAAGTCCATGTACAGTTTATATCCTGAGTGCAGGGAACAACATTCCCATTATCCATGATGGTGACAGAGGTCCATGGAAATTCACAGTATTGTTTCTGGTAGTGGCTTTTATTACTTGCTTCTGCAGCGGTCTTGGCTTCAGCTTTTTCTTTTGTCTTGAGGAGCCATTGATTGTCTATACTTTTACCATAGGCATACACATCCTTATCTTTCCAGAGATCAATGAATGAAGGAAGCACAGCGGGGTCGCCGCTCATGTCGAGCATGGTCATGACAATTGTTGTTTCAGCCTTCATATCTTTCTTTAGCTTAAGGACCTCAAGAACTTTCCGGTATGATTCAGTAAAGTCGGCCGGACCTCCTCGGATTTTTCTGGCAACATCGTCATCTAGGCTGTCCATGGCAAACTTGATATGGCTTACTCCGGCCTCGAAAAGTTTTTTTATGAAAGGAAGTTTTATATTGCAGGGATTTGCGGAAAAATAAGAGTTGATGTTCTTTTCTCTTAACATTGCAACCCGCTCGGGCAGGAGGGGATCAAGAAGAGGCTCTCCAAAACCGTGCAGGGTAACTCCGTTGGCAACGACATCAAAATAAAAGTTGTTCTCGGATGGCTTGGAGTCGGTGCGCAGATTGCTGTCCACAAACCGCTGCCAATCTTCGAATTGAGTTGCGGGCATTGCGGGCATTTGCTCTACTATGCGCTGGAAGACCTCCATGCTCATGTGCGAAGGCTTGCGCTGCATGTCGGTAGTTCTCTGACACATCACGCACTTCATATTGCAGTAACTTGTGGTTTCAATATTGAAAACCATCGGTTGTCTTCTACGCAGTCTCTCAAACTCATCAAAAATCTCATGCCAATCAAGGGAATTCTTTTTGCCGGCAATTATCTGCTGTTTCAACTCATAGGTCTTTTGAAAAAACTGAGTATCGTACATAGCTACTCCAAAACTATTTTCATTAAATTTATGATAATCTAGATTTTTATTACACAACAGCCTGCGAGTAAAGCCAGGGTCAGGCAATTATCCTGACCGGGACCTTTTATTTAAAACAGAGATAATGAAGGATGGTTAAAACTTGATCCGGACTGTAAATAAAATATGAATAACTGCTTATCAACATGCCTCGAGACAGGAAAGCGAATAAGGGGCATTGTTTCTGCTCAGTTCAGTTGTTATGTTTTGTCTAGCCCCGCTTTGAGCTCCCTGACAGACGCCGGTTAGCCCGATTTTAGATTGGCAGACCTGTCTGCAGGCGCGGCCTTTTTGGGGAAAAAAAGAGGGTGGCCTTAAAAAAGTGAGTATGATTTTGCAGAAGGATCATGTTAAGTCTATTTGTATGTGATGAGTTTCAAATTGCCAAGCAGCCCTTCTCATTTTAAACAAATGTATCCACATTTTCTCCAGTGCCTGATCCTTTTGCTTCTGGAGCGTTATCAGCAGCCACAGATGATGTATCAGCACCTGTTGGCCTACCTTCAACTAATGCTGAATCAGAATCAACCTCTTCATCAGCATTTGTACCTGCGGCAGACTGATCCGAATTCTCAGCTATTTTTTCTTCTATTTTTTCTTGAATATTTTCCTCAGCCTCCTTCGTTTCGACAGCTTTCTCTTCCTGCTTTTCTTCTACTACTTCTTCGGTGCGTTCTTCGATGTCCTCAATAATTTCTTCTACTTCCTTCTCAAGCGCTTCTTCCTCCATCTCTTTACCCAGCTTATCATGCGCATCAAGACCCTTTTTCTCAAATTCTGCTGCCGCTATATATTTAGCGTCTATAGGCGCAATTCCAGATTTTATCAGATCGTCTGTGAACGCCATACGGTTATCAATAAGATTGACCATAAAACTACCAAATTTGGTCATTAAACTCTGGTTGCTCTTCATACCATTTAAATTCAGCAGACTGTAGTTATCGGTATCATTCGCTCCATCAGCATGAACAAAACTACCAGCCATCATATTTAAAGGTCTTGCACTTAAAGTAATACGATCTGTTTGTTTTTCAGGGGTTCCAGCTTCTGTTTTTGTATCCTGTGTCTGCTCTGGTAAATCTTCTTTTTGGTCTTCTATGTTAGCGACATTAACTTTCATTAAATTTATATTAGCACCCGATCTAATCTTCATAGTAGACCTCCGTACCATGCTTATACACACTATTATCGGATGACTTTATAAAAGCTTTAGCTAAATGTTACAAAAAAATAACAACACCTTTTCATGAAACGATTCGAATATAAGCAAAGAAGGATCACCTCCTGGTGTTACCTGCCCCGCTGATATACGCAGGCTCGATCTGCTTGAGGGTGTAAGACCTGTCCTGCAAGCGCGTCTTTCATTTTGGAGAGATAAAAGGTGGGTGACTTTTAAAAAAGCGGGCGCACAGACTGGGACGGGAAAGAAGCACTCAATACAACATACTGACAACGCGGTAATAAATATAAAAAAACCCCGGAGCCGATCCCCGGGGTTTTTCTGACTTTGGAACAAAAACGAAACAGCCACCGTGGCCATTCCGTATCTCACAAACTGTAATTAACGGTCTAAAACTAAACGCAGCCGGTAGGTTTGGGCAGACCAGCCATTTTACAAGCTCCCTTACCGGGTCCGGAGGGGAACAGTTCGTAAATGTGTTTCAGTTTGTAACCGGTTACTTTTGAAAGGATGCGGACCATAGGTGCGATACCGTTCTTCTTGTAGTAGTCCTGCAAGAAGTCGATAACCTTCTGGTGCTCATCGTTCAGATCTTTGATGCCTTCGCTTTCTTTAACGAAGTCTACCCATTCGGGACACCAGTCTTCGAACTTGAGCAGGAAACCGTCTTCATCAACGTCAAAGCTTTTGCCCTGATATTCAACGAGTGCCATGTAAAACCTCCTAAAAATTAATCGTAGAAACGGCCAGGCCGTTTTACCATACAGGCTCCAGTGACTTTCCGCGAAATACATTTTCGGGAAAGTCTCTCACTTACCCAAATTGGGAATTAAAACCTAGGGGAAAAAAATTCAAGGAAAATATTGAGCTAGTCGAAACATTTCATAAAAAATGAATGCTCGTACAGTTTGATGAGTCCGCTTTTTTCAAGCTGTAAGACTGGATGATTGAGGCGCTTGTCCGTTAACGGGGAAATGTTTCCGATGTGTTTCCTAATGTTAGAGATATTCGGCCATTGAAATAAACAGGAGTGCACTGTTTTTTGTCTTATGGTTCGAAAACAAATGTTTAGTGGGCAAAAATGACCGTTTATTTTTATTAATATTTTGAAATATAGATATTTTTTTCAAAAGGTATGGAAATTGTATCTGTTTGGGGACTAACCAGGAGGAAACAAAATGGAAATCAGTTTTGCAAGAGAAGCGTCCGGCGTGCATGCCAATACAAGTGAGAATATTGCCAGGGAAAAAAATGTCCGGCCTGAAACCCGCGAGGCCCGTGCGGACACTGTTTCCGGCGGAATAGTTGCAGGGTTGCGCGCAGCTGATGCTGATCCTGATGAACTCCTGGAAAAGACCATGGAAGCCGGTGCTGCGGGTAATTCAATCAGTGACGCACATGATTTCAATATGTCCCGGATAATGGCACTTCTTTCCGATCCTCTATTGCAGGAAGATATTTGATCTCCGAAGTTCCTGGAAAAAACTGCTCAAGTTTTTGACATTTTTCCGGTCATACAAGGTGTAACGGCCTTTAAACACAAGCTCTGCTTCCCGGCAGAATGTATGCGCCGATGCGAAAGGCAAAGCCCCGGAATTCTTGTTTTCGGGGCTTTGCCTTTTTGTTCACAAAGTGCTAATATAAGAAAGTTAAAGTTCGAAACAGGTCGCAATAAATTCCTATGGACAAAATCAAACTGAAAAAAATACCGGAAAGACCTTCCCCCGGCTATCCCCCCATGCAGGCATCACTGCAGCCTCCCCCTCCGGTGAGAATCGACCCTTCATGGCCTGTTCCCTCCGCTGACGAGTGTATCTCCTGGTGGGATGATTATTCAATGCTCGAAAATATCAAGGCCCACAGTACGCAGGTGGCCAAGGTGGCCGTTCAGGCAGCTTTTATGGCCGAAGAGTCCGGGATTGATGTGGATGTTCCCACCATACAGGCTTCTGCCCTGATGCACGACATTGCAAAGAGCTACTGCATTCACCACGGCGGCAACCACAGCCAGCTCGGCGCAGCATGGACCATGCACCTGACCGGTAATCCGGCTGTATCCATGGGGGTGCTGCATCACGTATTCTGGCCGTTCGAGCCGGAAGCGGATAAATATTTTCTTCCTCTGGTGGTCAGCTACGCCGATAAACGCGTAATGCACGACACCCTTACTACTCTCGATGAAAGATTCGGTGACCTGAAGGTCAGATACGGGAAAACCGAAAAAATTATCCAGAGAATACATCAAACATACGAGCAGGCCCTCGTCCTTGAGGAACGGCTCGGTAAGCTGATCGGAGTAGACCTCAATGCATGTTCTTTTGATAGCGGGCGGCTGGTCTGATGAACGCGACGTTTCGCTGAGCGGGGCGGAGGGCATCCACACCGCTCTGCTCGAACTCGGGCATGAAGTGGAACGACTGGACCCTGCAAGTGATTTTCCGGAGATTTTAACCCGTGCCGGAAATGCCGATTTCGCTTTCATAAATCTGCATGGATCGCCCGGTGAAGACGGCCTGATCCAGGCCATGCTGAATCAGGCGGGCTGCCCGTATCAGGGAGCCGGACCGGAAAGTTCTTTCCTGTCTTTGAACAAAGGGGCGGCAAAAACCGTTTTCGACCGCAATGGAATCCGCACTCCCCGCTGGGAACTGGTCTGTCCTGCTGACGGATGCAGGGGCGTGGAAAAAATCAAGCCCCCTCTGTTCATCAAGCCCAATTCAGGCGGTTCCAGTCTGGGGATGACTTTCGCAAGGACGGAAGCGGAACTGGCGCAGGGGATTGAAACCGTGTTCGCAATGGGCGACAGCGCCCTGGTCGAGGAGTACACGGCCGGGATTGAGGTCACCTGCGGAATTCTGGATGAGGAAGCTCTGCCGCTGATTCTCATCACTCCTCCCGACAGCGCTGAATTTTTCGATTACCACAGCAAATACGCCCCGGACGGGGCGGAGGAAATATGCCCCGCACCCATACCCGCTGATATCACGAAAGAGATTCAGCGGATAACCTTGAAGGTTCACAGGCTGCTCGGGCTTGCGGACTACAGCAGGGCCGATTTCATAATATCAGAAGGAGAGCCGTATCTGCTGGAAGTGAATACACTGCCAGGCATGACCCCCACAAGCCTTGTCCCCCGGGCCGCCCGGGCCGCGGGGTATTCGTTCAATGACTTGATAGCGAAACTCATTGAACTGGGGCAGAGGAAGCGGAAGTAATTTTAACACAGCGGGACTGCCGGTGCGGCGGACCACGGAACGGAAAAGTCAGGATCACCACATGTCAAAATCCCTCAAATTAAGGACAGCCTCATTTCTTTACGGCCTCGGCTGGAAGGCAGCCATTCCCTTTCTCAAGCGCAGTGAGAGATTAAGGGAGGGCTTCGACCGCAGGACTTTGAAGCACAGTCTTCCTCCCCGTGCTGATGTCTGGATTCAGGCGGCTTCAGCCGGTGAGTCCCGGATTGTGACAAGAATCATGGATGCCATTTCCATGGATCGTCCCACAAGGTTTCTGCTGACCACCACCACTTCTCAGGGGCTTTCCGAGCTTGAACGCACAGCACGTCGGCTTACTCCCAATTTCAGGAATATTTCCCTCGCCTGCACATATTTCCCTTTCGACAGTCCGGATCTGGCCAGGAAAGCTCTGGAGGCCGTGAAGCCGAAACTGGTAGTCCTGATTGAAACAGAAATCTGGCCCGGCTTCCTCTCTGCCTGCAAGGATTGCGGTGTAAAGGTCCTGATCATAAACGGACGCATGACCACTAAAAGTCTGGCCGGATACATGGCTTTTGACAATTTTTTCCGGTCTGTGGCACCGGAGGAAGTTCTGGCTATTTCAGAAGATGATGCCACCCGCTTTCGGACTCTGTTCGAAACCGACAAGATAGGGACCATGCCCAATGTAAAGTTTGATGGAACGATTACCGCGGAAGCGCTTCCCTACACTGCCAACCCGCTTTCATCTATTTTCCGTCCCAAGACACCTTTTATCATTCTCGGTTCCGTCCGCAAGGAAGAGGAATCCCAGGTCCTGAAAGTTGTGCAGGGATTAAAGGCGGAGCGGCCAAAGACCGTGATAGGGCTGTTTCCGAGGCATATGCATCGTATTGATGCCTGGAAGTCCATGCTTGAAGAAGCCGGACTTCCCTGGGTACTGCGTTCCGAGATAGAGGGTAATGCTCCCTTCGGGCACGTGGTGCTCTGGGATGTTTTCGGAGAGATGGATTCGGCCTTTCCTCTGGCGCGGGCTGCGTTTATCGGCGGGTCGCTGGCCCCAGTGGGCGGACAGAATTTTCTTGAACCTCTGGCCCACGGCGTAACAGCCATCATAGGTCCTTACTGGTCCAATTTCACCTGGGTCGGTGAGGGGATCTTCGAATCCCGGATGGCCAGACAGGAAAAGGATTGGCAGTCTGTTCTGCAGGCCTTGCTTGAAGTAAGCAAACGGCCCATGAAGCCTGAGAAACTCAAGAAGGATTTTGAGAAGTATCTTGGAGAAATGCGTGGCGGGACGGCGGCCGCATGTGCGGCAATCAAACGCAATCTGGGATAGCCTCGGTATTTTTTTATTTTTGCCTCGAATGTAATCAGATTTTCGTGGTAAAGCATGATTGCGATGCCGGGAAGATGTCGGCTATGCGCTCTTTTTCAGACTTGAGTACCCGTTTTTTAGTGAGGATTTAAATTCAGATGAGCATTGTGTACGGTTGCTACGGCGTCATCCCCGCCCGGTATGACTCCAGCCGTTTTCCCGGAAAGCCGCTGGCCGAAATCTGCGGCAAACCCATGTTCTGGCATGTCTGGAATCGTGCTTCCAGGTGTCCTGAAATGGACAGGGTGGTACTGGCCACGGACAGCGAGTTGATAATGGAAGCTGCGGAAAAGCACGGAGTTCCGGCAGTGATGACCTCGACCGAGCATACCAGCGGCACGGACCGTGTTCTGGAAGCGGCGCAGAAGCTGGGACTGCCCGGAGATTCTGTGGTAGTGAACATTCAGGGAGATGAACCCTGCCTTGCTCCTGAAATGCTTACGGAATTGGTCAGCCCGTTTGCGGAGGCCCATGTAAGGGTAACAACTCTGGCTTCGCCTATCAGTGCCGTAGCGGCAGCCAGCCCCGACAGGGTGAAAGTTGCGCTTGCAAAAGACGGCCGGGCGTTATACTTTTCCCGCTCACCAATCCCATATTCCCATGATGGAGACGGGAATTACCTACTGCATATCGGACTGTACGGTTTCCGCATGGAAGCCCTTGAAACCTTTGCCGGCATGGAAGTTTCTCCGCTCGAAAAACGCGAGCGGCTGGAACAGCTCCGACTGCTGGAAAACGGAATACCCATCCACGTCACAATCACAGGCCACTCCTGCCACGGAGTCGACCGCCCTGAAGACCTGGATACAGCAATAAAGATTCTTGAGAGGGAATTAATATGAAAGCCATACTGGCACTTGAAGACGGCACCTGGTTCGAAGGTTCGTCCTTTACCGGTCCCGGCGAATCCGGCGGAGAAGCTATCTTCAACACCGGCATGACCGGATATCAGGAAGTCCTCACCGACCCCTCCTACACGGGACAGATGGTCTGTATGACCTATCCTCTGATCGGTAACTACGGAATTACGCAGGAGGATATTGAATCCTCAAGAATTCATGTAGCCGCGTTTATAGTGAAGGAATGCTGCAAGCATCCCTCAAACTGGCGTTCCGTAAAATCCCTGCCTGAATACCTGCAGGAGGCCGGGGTCATGGGCATTGAAGGTATTGATACCCGTGCTCTTACCCGTCACCTGCGCATCAACGGCGCCATGCGCGGAATCATTTCCACAGAAGAGAGCGATCCTGCCAAGCTGGTGGAAAAGGCAAAACAGCTGCCGACCATGGAAGGCCAGAACCTCGCAGATAAGGTTACTTGTGAAACCTGCTACGCCTGGGCAGATGACAAACCTGTTCCTGTGGATGTTTCTTCCGGCTACAAATGGAAAGGCAACGGACCGCGTCTGGTGCTTGTGGATTACGGCCTTAAATGGAACATACTGCGTCTTCTTGAAGAGCAGGGTTTTGACGTCCTTTCCGTGCCTTCCAATTATACCGAGGAGCAGATCAGGGCTCTTGGGCCTGACGCTATTTTTCTTTCCAACGGTCCCGGCGACCCTGCCGTTCTGGACCTTGCGGTAAGCAATGCCCGTTCTTTCTGTGAAGACCTCCCGGTTGCAGGTATCTGCCTCGGGCACCAGATTCTGGGGCTCGCACTGGGCGGAAAGGCTTTCAAACTGAAATTCGGTCATCATGGCTGTAACCACCCGGTTATGGACATGGAAAGCAGTAAAATTGAAATTTCTTCTCAGAACCACGGGTTTTGCGTTGACATTTCCGACTGTTCCGATCTTAAAATTACCCATAAGAACCTGAACGATGAAACCCTTGAAGGATTCGCGCACAAGACCAAGCCGATCATCGCAATCCAGTTCCATCCGGAAGCAGCTCCCGGTCCGCACGACAGCTGTTACTTCTTTTCCAGATTCCGCACTCTGGTAAAAGAAGCCACCGGAAAATAGAAGCGGAGCAACTAAAAGTCGGAGACCAAGATGTCCGGTGAACTTACAAATGCGAGAAAGAAACTGTCCGGTATTACCTCTCTGCTGAAGCAGCAGAAAGCAATGGCTGCCGTTCAGGCCGTTTACGATGCCGTCCTTGTAATACTCAAGGGCGGGCTCATGAAGTCGGAGCGGGAAGAGTTTCAGGAACTGCTGGAAAATACCGTTCACATTTTGAACAGTGATAAAAAGCTCAGGGAAGACTACCCGCTTATCATCAACTACACCCGTGGTGATGAGAAGTCATTGCTTGAAACTCTTAGAGAGATTCTGCAGGAACTGCAGAAAAATGTGAGCGCCAATGCCCAGCAGTTGCTTGCTGCAATGGAAAAGAAGAAAAGGGATGCTCTTGAAAAAGGGCAGGCCCTGATTGAGCAAAACAAGGTTTCCGAGGCCCAGAAGCTTTTCAACAAGCTTATCCGTGAGTTCAAGGATGATACGGAGCTGCGGGCTGAAATCGCCGATAAGTTCATCAAATCCGGACTTTACAACGAGGCTCTTGAATATCTGGAACAGGCTCTTGCCAATGATCCGGATGCTATTTTCCTTTATAACCGTATCGGCATTGTTCTGCGTAAAATGAAGGATTTTGAAGCTGCTGAAAAATATTATCTGAAGGCATTGCAGATAAACGACAAGGATGAATACCTTTATTTCAACACCGGTCGACTGTACTATGACTGGCAGAAATGGGACAAGATGGCCGAGGCTGCGGAAAAAGCGGTCGCTATAAATCCCGGTTTTGCAGAAGCTGAAAAAATGCTCAAGTTTGCCATGAAAAAAATAGGCAAGGCATAGCCTGTACGATACAGACTGCAGTGCCTGCCGGAAAAGAAATTACAGGGAGGAGTCCGCATGTGACTTCTCCTTTTTTTATGTCGGAGAAAATAATGAAATATGTACTGCTGGACCGTGACGGAACCATAATTGTGGACACCCATTATTTAAGCGATCCGGAAAAGGTGGAAATGCTTCCCAACGCATTTGAGGGACTCAAAAAGCTTTATGATGCCGGATTCGGTCTGATAGTCGTTACCAACCAGTCCGGCATAGGGCGGGGATATTATCAGGAATCGGACATGCATGCTGTAAATGCGCGCATGGAAAAACTGCTGGCTGAAAGAGGGATTGAACTCTCGGCCATATTTTTCTGTCCGCACGCACCGGATCGTGAATGCGGATGCCGTAAACCGGCCCCCGGGATGTTCGATCAGGCTGTAGAGCGGTTCGGCATGAACCCGCAGGAATGCTACGTTATCGGCGACAAGATCTGCGACATTGAACTCGGGCGTGCCCGGAATGCGAAAAGCATACTGGTCCGGACCGGCAAAGGTGCCGCTGAAGAATCCAAATGCGCGGATTTGGCAACTTACGTGGCCGATGATCTGCTTGATGCCGCCAAATATATCATGGGCCGGGGATAATCCGCCGGCCTAAATCTTCAGTCTGCTAACCCCGTTCGTCGAAAACTCTTTTGGTCTTCCCGAAACTTCTGGGCAGCTGGCCCGGCTTAAGTATTTCCACTGTTGAGCGGACAAGGATGAATTTGCGAATATCATCGCAAATTGACTTTGCCAGATTATCATCATTACTTTCCGAAACACCCGGCTTGCGTTCCACCCGCACTGTCATGTGGTCCAGACCGTCTCTGCGTTCCAGATATATCTGGTATTCGGAACTTGCTTCAGGAAATCCTTCCATCACGGAGGCGATCTGTCCGGGATAGATGTTGACTCCCCGGAAAATGAACATGTCGTCACTGCGACCCGAGATAAGGTCATGGCGCGGCATGGAGCATCCGCAGGAACATTTACCCGGAAGCTTACGGGTCAGGTCGTGGGTGCGGTAGCGAATCAGGGGTGAAGCTTCCTTGTGCAGGGTCGTCACCACCAGTTCTCCTACCTCGCCGTCCGGGACCGGTTTCAAGGTGACCGGGTCGATGATTTCAACGATGTACTCGTCTCCCCAGTAATGTATTCCCTCATGTGCCGGACACTCAACCCCGGCTCCGGGCCCGTATAGTTCGGTCATGCCGGAGATGTCATAGCTGGATTCAAGGCCGAGAGCTTCTTCAAACTGTCTGCGCATTTTAGGTGTATGTGCCTCGCCACCGAAAATGCAGCGTTTCAGTTTCAGCTTGTCGGTAATACCGGCTTTTTGAGCTTCTTCGCCGAGCAGCAGAGCCATTGAAGCGGTAGAGCACAGGCAGGTGACCTCAAGATCGACCAGTATCTGCAACTGTATTTCAAGCATGCCCGGTCCTACAGGAACAGTCATGGCCCCGAAGTGTTCCGATCCCAGCTGAAAGCCTGCCCCGGCCGTCCACAGACCGTAACCGACGCATATCTGGACCCGGTCCAAAGTACTCAACCCGGCGAGTTCGTAGCAGCGGGCAAACATGTTTTTCCAGGTATCAAGATCTTTTTGCGTATAGGAAAGTATCTTGCGTTTCCCGGTTGTCCCGCTTGAACCGTGGATGC